>NZ_JBVKBL010000002.1:0-931642 GCF_055657085.1 Streptomyces sp. NPDC107765
GTGCGGTGACGGGCCTGCGGGGCCTTGTTCGTGGACTGCTGACGCTTTACGTCCACGAACAAGGCCCCTCCGGCCCGTCCCCTCCCGTTGGGGGAGTGTGCGGATGAGTGGGGGCGCGCGTCGCTGATCGAGCACCTGTTGTCGTGAGGTTTTGGGAATGCCTCGCCCGGCCCGGTTGGTTGTGGCCCCGCAGGGGGCCCTCGCGACCCTTACGGGATCTGTTCGACCATCCCGTAGGGGTCCTCAGGCTCCCTTGCATGCCCCAACGTCCACCCCCACGCACCGCATTCCCTTCCCCCCAACGGGAGGGGACGGGCCGGAGGGGCCGGTTGTGTGGACGTAAAGCGTCAGCAGTCCACACAACCGGCCCCGGAGGCCCGTCACCGCACCCGACACCCACCCAGCCCGCCGCAGGCGCAACGGCGAGCAACCCCGACGGCGGGACAGACAACTACGTGCGGGGCGCCGCAAAGCGCAACGGCGAGACGACCCGCGGCGCCACAGACGGGTACGTGCGGGGCGCCGCAAAGCGTCAGCCCCCGGCAAGGTGCCTTTCGACTGTTGCCACCTTTGACGTCAAACCATCCGTGACCCCGGGGCGGATGTCCGCCTTGAGGACCAGCGAGACCCGTCCGGCTCGTGCCTCGACGGCCGCGACGGCTCGTTTGACGACGTCCATGACCTCGTCCCACTCGCCCTCGATGGACGTGAACATCGCATCCGTCCGGTTCGGCAGGCCGGACTCGCGGACGACCCGGACCGCGTCGGCGACGTAGGCGCCGACGTCCTCGCCGACGCCCAGCGGGCTCACCGAGAAGGCGACGATCATGCGTTGACGATCCCTTCCTTGCGGGCGCGGGCGGCGATCACGCCGGCCTCCTCCTCGCGCTTGAGCACCCTGTCGCCGTAGAGGCCGCCGAACGGGAGGATCGCCAGCAGGAAGAAGAACGCGACGCGCTTGAAGGGCCACTTGGTGCGGTTCCACACGTCCAGCAGCATCACCACGTAGGTGATGAACAGCAGGCCGTGGATCAGGCCGAGCGGCATCACCAGGGCGTCGTAGTCGAACGCGAGCCGGAAACCGGTGCCGAAGATCAGCAGCGCGGGGAAGGAGATGGCCTCCGGAACGGAGGCCAGGCGCAGGCGGTGCAGGGCGGCGGCGGTCTTGATGTCCACGGGAACCTCGTTCGGGTGGCGGAGGAGGAGCAGGCTTGTGCAAGGGTTCACAAGCGTCGCCCCATTGTTACAGCCGCGCCCGCGATCACCGCGCCGGGGGGACGTGAGCCGGACCACCCCGAAACTGACCGGGACGCCCCTCGGAACTGACTGTGAGGCCCCTCGCGACTGACCGGGATGCCCCTCGGAACTGACCCGGACGGCCGCCCCGGGACTGACCGGCACACGCCCCGAGCCGGCAGCGGGTCGGCAGGAAGAACCCGGCAGCGAGCCCCGCCCCGGGGCCCCGGCCCCCGACCCCCAGCCCGATGTCAGCGAGACCTCCGCGCCCTCCCAGGCGCAATCCGGCCCATGTCCCAGGCGCAATCCGGCCCATGTCAGACGCAAAGGGCCTGCCCCGCGCGGCCGGTGGCCGTTACCGTCTGACGCGTGGCTCAGTTTCGGCTCCAGGGGAGCAAGGTGCTCGCCGTCGACATGACGGGCGATGCCGTCAAGGCGAAAAACGGGGCGATGGTCGCGTACGACGGCCAGATGTCCTTCAAGAAGATGACCGGCGGTGGCGAGGGTCTGCGCGGCATGGTCACCCGGCGGCTCACGGGTGAGCAGATGGCCGTGATGGAGGTGAAGGGGCACGGCACCTGCTATTTCGCCGACCGCGCCAGCGAGATCAATCTGGTGCAGCTGCACGGCGAGAAGCTGTACGTGGAGGCCAGCAATCTGCTCTGCACGGACGCGGCGCTGCGCACCGGCACGACGTTCACCGGCCTGCGCGGTGCCTCCCAGGGCAACGGCCTGTTCACCACCACCGTCGAGGGCAGCGGGCAGGCGGCGATCACCTCGGACGGACCCGCGGTGGTGCTGCGGGTCACCAAGCAATACCCGCTCCAGGTCGACCCGGGCGCCTATGTGGCGCACACCGGCGAGCTGCACCAGCACTTCCAGTCGGGCGTGAATTTCCGCACGTTCATGGGGGAGGGCTCGGGCGAGGCGTTCCAGATCCGCTTCGAGGGCGAGGGTCTGGTCTACGTCCAGCCCAGCGAGCGCAACACCGTGGGCGGTGAGGTCTGATGCCGTTCACAGCGCTCAACTCCCGCATGGTGCAGGCGGCGATCACGCCCGGGCAGCGGATGTTCAGCCAGCGCGGGGCGATGCTCGCGTACCGCGGTGAGGTCACGTTCACCCCGAACATCCAGGGCGGCCAGGGCGGTATCGGCTCGATGATCGGGCGGCGGATCGCCGGTGAGGCGACCCCGCTGATGACCGTGGAAGGAAGCGGCACCGTGATGTTCGGCCACGGCGGTCATCACGTCCATGTCGTGGACCTGACCGGCGAGACGCTCTACGTCGAGGCCGACCGGCTGCTGGCCTTCGACGGCTCGCTCCAGCAGGGCACGATGTTCATGGGCGCGCAGGGCGGTGTGATGGGCATGGTCCGCGGCCAGGTCACCGGCCAGGGCCTGTTCACGACGACGCTCTCGGGCGTCGGCTCGGCCGCGGTGATGGCCCACGGTGGCGTGCTGGAGCTGCCGATCACCCCGCAGCGCCCGGTGCACGTCGATCCCCAGGCGTACGTCGCGCACCGCGGCGAGGTCCGCAACAAACTGTCCACCGCGCTCGGCTGGCGCGACATGGTCGGCCGCGGCTCGGGCGAGGCCTTCCAACTGGAGCTGTCGGGCCAGGGCACCGTCTACGTCCAGGCCTCGGAGGAGAAGCTGTGACCGGTCCCGTTGTGCACGACGTCGCCTCGCTCCCCGCCGATGACAACGTCAATCCGTACGCCTTCAGCGTCGATCTGAACGGCCAGTGGTTCCTGCAGAAGGGGAAGATGATCGCCTACTACGGGCAGATCGACTTCCAGGGCATCGGGCACGGCCGGCTGGACCGACTGATCGCCGGAAGTTTCCATTCGCCACTGCACGCCGCGGACTGGGTCGTTGCCGAGGGCCGGGGAAAGATGCTGCTCGCGGACCGTGCCTTCGATGTGAATTCCTACGATCTCGATGAGGGCAACCTCACTATTCGCTCGGGCAATCTGCTCGCGTTTCAGCCATCTCTGTCGTTGAAGCAGTCGATCATCCCGGGGTTCCTCACGCTGATCGGGACGGGGAAGTTCGTGGCCGCGTCCAACGGGCCGGTGGTCTTCATGGAGCCGCCGATCCGGGTGGACCCGCAGGCGCTCGTCGGCTGGGCCGACTGCCCGTCGCCGTGCCACCACTACGACCACCAGTACCTGCGGGGATTCCTCGGCGGGCTGCGGGCGCACACCGGTATCGGAGGGGCCTCGGGCGAGGAGCACCAGTTCGAGTTCGTGGGGGCCGGCACGGTCCTGCTGCAGTCGACGGAGCAGCTGATGCCGGAACTGGCGACCGGCGCGGTCCCGGTGGAGGAAGGCGTTCCGGGCGGTGGCGGACACGTTCCGCAAAGTGGCTCACAACTGCCCCAGCTGCCCGGCAACCTCGGGAGCCTCCAGCGCCGCTTCGGGCTGTGAGCGGTAGTCTGCGGACGGTGACCTCGAACGTCTGACCCACACCCGGCTCCGGCCGGTCGTCGTCACCCCACGGGGATTAATTCACTATTCAACTTTTAACAGGTAGAATTCATCCATGACGACCGACAGCGACACTCCCTGGCTGACCGACCAGGAGCAGCGTGCCTGGCGCACTCATCTGGACGTCAGCAGACTGCTGATGCACCAACTGGAGCGCGATCTGCAACCGTTCGGCCTGACGAACAACGATTACGAGATCCTCGTCAACCTCTCCGAGGCCGAGGACCACCGCCTCCGGATGAGCGACCTGGCCGCCAGCACCCTGCAGTCCAAGAGCCGTCTCTCCCACCAGATCACCCGGATGGAGAACGCCGGCCTGGTACGCCGCGAGAGTTGCGAATCGGACCGCCGTGGCCTCTACGCCGTGCTGACGGAGGAGGGCTGGGACACCATGCGCCGGGTCGCCCCGCACCATGTCGCCTCGGTCCGCAAGCACTTCATCGACCTCTTCGCCGCCGAGGACCTCCAGGCGCTCCGGACCTCGCTCACCCCGGTGGCCGAACACCTCCGCGCCCAGCGCGGCTCGATCTGACCGCCCGGCCGCGGCCCCGCCCGGGGCCGCGGCCGCCCCGGTTCAGCCGGCCACCGGCAGCCGCAGCTCGAAGACCGCCCGGTCCCGTACGGCCAGCGTGCCGCCGTGCCGGACCGCCACGTCCCGTGCGATGGCCAGTCCCAGCCCGGCCCCGCCGTCGTCCCGCGCCCGCGCGTCGTCGAGCCGGACGAACCGCTCGAAGATCCGCTCCCGGTCCGCCGCCGGCACCCCGGGCCCGTCGTCCTCGACCCGCAGCACCGCCCACTCCCCCGCGCGCACCACCGCCACCCGTACCTCGCCGGCCGCATGCCGCTGCGCATTGTCCAGCAGGTTCCCCAGCACCCGCCCCAACTGGCCGCGCGAACCGGCCACTTCGACGCCCCCCAGCTCACCGGCGCTGACCGGGATGCGTTCCCCGGCCCGCTGCGAGAGCTCCTCCCGCACCAGCGCCGCGAGGTCCACCCGGGCAGCGGCCGGCCGCTCCCCCGCGTCCAGCCGTGCCAGCAGCAGCAGATCCGCCGCCAGCCGCTGCAGCCGCACGGTGTCCGCCACCGCGCCCGGCACGTCCAGCAACTCGGGGTGCGCCACCCCCACTTCCAGCTGGGTGCGCAGGCTGGCGATCGGACTGCGCAGCTCGTGCGAGGCGTCCGCGACGAACCGCCGCTGCCGCTCCACGCTCGTCTCCAGCGCGGCCAGCGTCTCGTTGGTGGTACGCGCCAGCCGGCCGATCTCGTCCCGGGACGACGGCACCGGCACCCGCCGGCTCAGATCCGTACTGGCCGTGATCGCCGCCATCTCCGACCGGATGCCCTCGACCGGCCGCAGCGCCCGCCGGGTGACCAGCCAGGTCACCCCCGCCACCACCACGAGCAGCAGCGGCAGCCCGGTCAGCATGGCGGTCCGCACCGAGCCGACCGCGGCCCGCTCCGGTGCCAGCGCCGACCCCGCCCGCACCACGGCCTTCTCGCCCCGGCCGTCCTCGGCCTCGACCACCGCGAACCGGTAGGCCGCCACCGTCCCGTCGACGTCGGCGGTCCCGTCCCGGTGGTGCACGTCCTGATCGACCTCGCCGGGCCGCAGCCCGCCCCGGTCGTCGTCCCCGTCGTCCCCGTCATCGTCACCCGACCGGCCGGATCCCACACTCCCGCCGCCCGCCGCCGCGCCCTTGACCGGCCTGCCGTCGACGGCCCGTACGTCCTCGCCGGCCGCCAGCACCCGCCCGTCCTCACCGGTGACCACCACCGGATGGTCCTCGCCGTCCGGCAGATCGAGCTTCGGGTACGCCGTGCCGGTGGCGATCTGCGCGGCCACCTCGCGCGCCGCGACCTCCGCCTGCAGCCCGGCCTGGTCCTGCAGATTGCCGCGCAGCACCAGCAGCACCGCCGTACCGGCCGCGATCAGCGCCACCGCCACCACCACGGTCGCGCCGGCCGCCGCCCGGACCCGTACCGGGCCCAGGACCCGGCCCGCCGCCCTACGCACCGGCCACCAGCCGGTATCCCGCGCCGCGCACCGTCACGATGTGCCCGGCGCCGAGCTTGCGCCGCAGCGCGCTCACATACACCTCGATGATGTTGACGTCGCCGTCGTAGGCGAAGTCCCACACGTGCTCCAGGATCTCCGCCTTGGACACCACCTCCCCCGCCCGCAGGGCCAGTTGCTCCAGTACGGCGAACTCCTTCGCGGTCAGCGCGACCTCGGTACCGTCCCGTTCGACCCGGCGCGCCCCCTGGTCGACGGCGAGCGCCCCCACCCGCAGCACCGGCGCGGCGCTCGGCCCCCGCCGCCGCAGCAGCGCCTTCACCCGGGCCACCAGCACCACGTACGAGAACGGCTTGGTCAGGTAGTCGTCGGCGCCGGTGTCCAGCCCCTCGGCCTCGTCGTACTCGCCGTCCTTCGCGGTCAGCATCAGGATCGGCACCTCGTTCCCGGCCGCCCGCAGCGCGGCGCAGACGCGGTAGCCGTTCATGCCGGGCAGCATGATGTCCAGCACGACCAGGTCGTAGGCGCCCTCGCCGGCACGGTGCAGCCCTTCGAGGCCGTCGTGCACCACGTCGACCGCGTACCCCTCGGCCCGCAGGCCCCTGGCCAGCGACAGGGCCAGCCGCTGCTCGTCCTCCACGATCAACAGTCGAAAGGGGCGGCGCGCAGCGCCTCGGTCGGGGCGGTGGTGGGTGACGGGCGGGAGCATGGACGAAGCCTGCCATCCGGAACCTGAAGAGCCCTTCAGCCGGCTTCAGCTCGGCTTCAGGTGCGGTCGGCCACTGTGGCGGCACAGCATTCGCCCCTACGGAGGAGAGCACATGAAGCGCCACCTCGTCATCGCCACCGCCGCCGCGGCCGCCCTGCTGGCGGGCGGTACGGTCACCGCCGTCGCGGTGAGCGGCAACGGCGCCCCGGCCGCGGCACCGGCGGCCGCGCACGCCCACCAGGACACCGAGGACCTCCGCGAGGCCGGCGCCGCCCGGGTGACCGCTCCCCAGGCCGCGGCCGCCGCCCTGAAGGCCGTCCCGGGCGAGATCTCCGGCCTGGACCTCGACCAGGACCGCCCGGGCCTGGTCTGGGACGCCGACGTCCTGGGCAAGGACGGAAAGTGGCACGAGGTCACCCTCGACGCGCGGACGGCACGGGTACGGAACCAGCACGTCGACCGCGAGGCCGACGACGATCACGCCAGGGAGCGCGCCGCCCTGAAGAACGCCCGCACGGACGCCGCCACCGCGGCCCGCGAGTCCGCCGCGGGGCACGGCACGGTCACCTCCGTCGAACTGGACGACGACCACCGCACCCAGGCCGTCTGGGAGGTCGAGACCGTCACCAAGGACGGCACCGAACACCACCTGCTCGTCGACCCGCACACCGGCGCCGTGAGCACCGCCCCGGCCCATGACGGGGACGACGACAACGACGGCGACGACGACTGAGCCGAGTGACCGATCGGGGGACCACCGGCGTCCGCCCCCACCGACTCGCACCCTTTCCCCAACGGGAGGGGACGGGCCGGAGGGGCACCGGCAGGAAGCCCCGCGGCGGGACGGCCAAGTACGGGGGAAGTCACCCCCCGTTCGTCACGCCCTCGACCAGTTCGTCCGCCGCCCGGTACGGGTCCGTCTCGCCGGCCACTATCCGCTCGGCCAGCGCCTCCAGCCGGCGGTCGCCGCTCAGGTCGCCGATCCGTTCGCGCAGCGCCGTGACCGCGATCGTCTCGACCTCGTGGGCGGCCCGGGCGCGGCGCCGCTCGGCCAGGACGCCGTGCTCCTCCATCCAGGCCCGGTGCTTCTCCAGCGCCTCGACGACCTCGTCGACGCCTTCGGAGCGGGCGGCGACCGTCTTCACGATGGGCGGCCGCCAGTCCCCGGGCGCCCGGGATTCGCCGAGGCCCAGCATGTGGTTGAGCTCCCGGGCGGTGGCGTCGGCGCCGTCCCGGTCGGCCTTGTTGACCACGTAGACGTCGCCGATCTCCAGGATTCCGGCCTTGGCCGCCTGGATGCCGTCGCCCATGCCCGGCGCGAGCAGCACCACGGAGGTGTCCGCCTGGGAGGCGATCTCCACCTCGGACTGGCCGACCCCGACCGTCTCGACGAGGATCACGTCGCAGCCGGCCCCGTCGAGGACCCGGATGGCCTGCGGAGCGGCCCAGGCCAGTCCGCCCAGATGGCCGCGGGTGGCCATCGAGCGGATGTAGACGCCGGGGTCGGAGGCGTGCTCGCTCATCCGGACCCGGTCGCCGAGCAGCGCGCCGCCGGAGAACGGCGAGGACGGGTCGACGGCGAGCACGCCGACCCGCTTGCCCGTCCTGCGGTACGCGGTGACCAGGGCCGAGGTGGTGGTGGACTTGCCCACGCCGGGTGAGCCGGTCAGCCCGACCACGTAGGCGTTGCCGGTGAGCGGCGCCAGCGCCGCCATCACCTCGCGCAGCTCCGGCGCCGCCCCCTCCACGAGGGAGATCAGCCGGGCCACCGCCCTCGGCCGGCCCTGCCGTGCCTGTTCCACCAGCTGGGGGACGTCCACCATCGCTGCTCGGCTCCTTCGGCTCGCTGGTACGCGACTCGGCAGCCCGTACGCACACGCGTACGGGCTGCCGCTTACTTACCCGGTACGCGGATGATCAGCGCGTCGCCCTGACCGCCGCCACCGCACAGCGCGGCCGCGCCGGTCCCGCCGCCGCGCCGGCGCAGTTCCAGGGCCAGGTGCAGCACGATGCGGGCGCCGGACATCCCGATCGGGTGACCCAGGGCAATCGCGCCGCCGTTGACATTCACCTTTTCCGGGGAGACCCCCAGATCCTTCATTGACTGCACGGCGACCGCCGCGAACGCCTCGTTGATCTCGATCAGGTCGAGGTCGGCGACGGTCAGGCCCTCCTTGCCCAGGGCGTGGTTGATGGCGTTGGACGGCTGGGACTGCAGCGAGTTGTCGGGGCCGGCGACGTTGCCGTGCGCGCCGATCTCCGCGATCCATTCCAGGCCGAGTTCCTGGGCCTTGGCCTTGCTCATCACGACGACGGCGGCCGCGCCGTCCGAGATCTGCGAGGACGTGCCGGCGGTGATCGTGCCGTCCTTGGCGAACGCCGGGCGCAGCTTGCCCAGCGACTCCGCGGTGGTCTCCGCCCGGATGCCCTCGTCCTTGCTGAAGAGGACCGGGTCGCCCTTGCGCTGCGGGATCTCCACGGGGGTGATCTCGGCCTCGAAGAGGCCGTTCTTCTGGGCGGCGGCGGCCCGCTGGTGCGAGGCCGCGGCGATCTCGTCCTGCTCCGGACGGGCGATTCCCAGCCGGGTGTTGTGCTTCTCGGTCGACTCGCCCATGGCGATGCCCTCGAACGAGTCGGTCAGGCCGTCGTGGGCCATCGCGTCGAGCATCTCGACGGCGCCGTACTTGTAGCCCTCCCGGGACTTGGGGAGGAGGTGCGGCGCGTTGCTCATGGACTCCTGGCCGCCGGCGACGACGATGTCGAACTCACCCGCACGGATCAGCTGGTCGGCCAGCGCGATCGCGTCCAGTCCGGAGAGGCACACCTTGTTGACGGTGAGCGCGGGGACGTTCATGGGGATGCCGGCCTTGACGGCGGCCTGGCGCGCCGGGATCTGCCCCGCTCCGGCCTGCAGCACCTGGCCCATGATCACGTACTGCACCTGGTCACCGCCGATGCCCGCCCGGTCCAGCGCCGCCTTGATGGCGAAGCCGCCCAGGTCGGCGCCTGAGAAGGTCCGCAGGGATCCGAGGAGCCGCCCCATCGGGGTACGGGCTCCCGCCACGATTACTGAGGTGGTGCCGTTCGTGCCGTTGGTGTCAGACATGCGATGCGGCCTTCCTTTGCAGGGAAGTTAACGAGGGTTCCCGTCAATGTACTGAGCGGTACCCGCCGGGTCACCGGCCAGCAGGTGTGATCGCGCGCACGTTGCGTAACCAGTCGTGAGAGGGGTGCACTGGAACCATGCTGACGCGAATCGACCACATCGGGATCGCCTGTTTCGACCTCGACAAGACTGTCGAGTTCTACCGTGCCACGTACGGCTTCGAGGTGTTCCACACCGAGGTCAACGAGGAGCAGGGTGTCCGGGAAGCCATGCTGAAGATCAACGAGACCTCGGACGGCGGGGCCTCCTACCTCCAGCTCCTGGAGCCCACCCGCGAGGACTCCGCGGTGGGCAAATGGCTGGCCAAGAACGGCGAGGGCGTGCACCACATCGCCTTCGGCACCGCGGACGTCGACGGGGATTCCGAGGCCATCCGCGGCAAGGGCGTCCGGGTGCTCTACGACGAGCCCCGGACGGGTTCGATGGGCTCGCGGATCACCTTCCTGCACCCCAAGGACTGCCACGGCGTGCTCACCGAACTCGTCACCGCCGCACCCTCCGCGACCACGGACCACTGACCTTCACGTTCCCCGGCCGGTAGAGTGCAGCTTCGGCCGGGGTACGGGAGTGGGGCTCGGTCCATACTCTGCCGATGATCTGACACCATTTCTTCGGAGAAGGGTCAGCTCCAATGGGTGCCAGTCGGGTACGACGTGACGTGTACGGGACCAGCACCGCAGGACCGGAGCCGGCCGCCACCATGACCAGGGGACGGATGGGACCGCGCAGTGCGGGGCAACGAGCGCCAGGAGCGTAAGTGGGCTGAGGACGACCACCTCTCGCAGTTCGAAGCCGAGATGGAGCGGCTGAAGACCGAGCGGGACAAGGCCGTCCAGCACGCCGACGACCTCGGCTACCAGGTCGAGGTGCTGCGCGCCAAGCTGCACGAGGCGCGTCGCAATCTGGCGACCCGTCCTGCCTACGACAACATCAGTCACCAGGCCGAACAACTGCTGCGCAATGCGCAGATCCAGGCCGATCAGCTGCGGTCGGACGCCGAGCGGGAGCTGCGTGAGGCACGGGCGCAGACCCAGCGGCTGCTGCAGGAGCAGGCCGAGCGGCAGGCCCGGTTGGAGGCCGAGCTGCACGCCGAGGCGGTCAGCCGCCGCCAGCGGCTCGACGAGGAGCTCAACGAGCGCCGGCAGACCGTCGAATCGCACGTCAACGAGAACGTCGCCTGGGCCGAACAGCTGCGCGCCCGCACGGAGTCGCAGGCCCGCCGGCTGATGGAGGAGTCCCGGGCGGAGGCCGAAGCGGCCCTGGCGTCCGCGCGCGCCGAGGCCCAGCGGCTGATCGAGCAGTCCCGGGCCCGGCTCGGTTCGGAGGCCGAAGCGGCCCGCGCCGAGGCCGATGCCCTCCTGCGCCGGGCCCGCGCGGACGCCGAGCGGCTGCTGACCGCCGCGTCCAACCAGGCCCAGGAGGCCACCGATCAGGCCGAGCAGCTGCGCACCGCGGCCGGCACGGAGTCGGAGGAGGCGCGCCGTGCGGCCGCCGAGCTGACCCGTACCGCCGAGGCCCGGCTGCAGGAGGCGGACACGGCGCTGCGCGAGGCGCGCGCCGAGGCCGAGAAGCTGGTCGAGGAGGCGCAGCAGAGCGCCGGGAAGCGGCTGTCGGCCGCCGAGTCGGAGAACGAACAGCGCACCCGTACGGCCAAGGCGGAGATCGCCCGGCTGGTCGGCGAGGCCACCAAGGAGGCCGAGGCGCTCAAGGCCGAGGCCGAGCAACTGCGCGCCGACGCCCGTGCGGAGACCGAGCGGCTGCTCGCCGAGGCGCAGGAGGCCGCGCGGTCGAAGGCGGCCGAGGACTCCGCGGCGCAGCTGGCGAAGGCCGCGCGGGCCGCCGAGGAGATGCTGACCAAGGCGTCCGAGGACGCCAAGGCCGCGACCAAGGCCGCCGCCGAGGAGGCCGAACGGCTGCGCAAGGAGGCCGAGGCCGAGGCCGACCGGCTGCGCGAGGAGGCGCACGACACCGCGGCGCAGCTCAAGGGCGCGGCGAAGGACGACACCAAGGAGTACCGCGCCAAGACCGTCGAACTCCAGGAGGAGGCGCGGCGGCTGCGCGGCGAGGCGGAGCAGCTGCGGGCCGACGCGGTCGCCGAGGGCGAGCGGATCCGCGGCGAGGCCCGGCGCGAGGCGGTCCAGCAGATCGAGGAGGCGGCCGGTACCGCCGAGGAGCTGCTGGCCAAGGCCAAGTCCGATGCGGAGGAGACCCGTTCGGGTGCCGTCGCGGAGAGCGAGCGGGTCCGGACGGAGGCCATCGAGCGGGCCTCGGCGCTGCGCCGGCAGGCCGACGACGCGCTGGAGCGGGCGCGTGCGGAGGCCGAACAGCTGCTGCTGGAGGGCACCCAGGCCGCCGAGGAGCTGACGTCGGAGGCCGAGAAGAGCGCCGCGAAGCTGCGCGCGGAGGCCGAGGAGGCCGCCGGGCAGCTGCGCACCGACGCCCAGGCGGAACTGGACCGGCTGCGTACCGAGGCCGAGGAGCGGCTCGCGGCCGCCGAGGAGTCGCTGCGCGAGGCCCGCACGGAGGCCGAACGGCTGCGCCGCGAGACCCAGGAGGAGGCCGCACGGCTCAAGGCCGAGGCCGCCGAGCGGCGCCGCACGCTCCAGCAGGAGGCCGAGGAGGAGGCCGAGCGGCTGCGCACGGAGGCCGCCGCGGACGCCGCCGCGGCGCGCTCCGAGGGCGAGTCGGTGGCCGTACGGCTCCGCAGCGAGGCGGCGGCCGAGGCCGAACGGCTCAAGTCGGAGGCGCAGGAGACCGCGGACCGGGTGCGCGCGGAGGCCGCGGCCGCCGCGGAGCGCACCGGCGCCGAGGCGGCCGAGGCCCTGGCCGAGGCGCAGGAGGAGGCCGCGCGGCGCCGCCGGGAGGCCGAGCAACTGCTGGGCGAGGCCCGCGAGGAGGCCCACCAGGAGCGCACCGCGGCCCGCGAGCAGAGCGAGGAGCTGCTGGCCTCGGCCCGTACCCGGGTGGCCGAGGCGCAGGAGGAGGCCGAGCGGCTGGTCGAGGAGGCGGACCGGCGGGCCGGCGAGCTGATGGCGGCGGCCGAGCAGACCGCGCAGCAGGTGCGGGACTCGGTCGCGGGGCTGCACGAGCAGGCCGCCGAGGAGATCGCCGGACTGCGGTCGGCGGCCGAACACGCCGCGGAGCGCACGACGTCGGAGGCTCAGGAGGAGGCCGACCGGGTCCGCAAGGACGCCTACGAGGAGCGGGAGCGGGCCTCGGAGGACGCGGCGCGCGTCCGGCGCGAGGCGCAGGAGGCGTCGGAGGCCGCCAAGACGCTTGCCGAGCGGGCCGTTGCGGAGGCCATCGAGGAGGCCGAGCGGCTGCGCACGGAGGCGGCCGGGGTGCTCGACGAGGCCCGCCGGGACGCCAACACGGCGCGTACGGAGGCCGCCGAGCAGGCCGACCGGCTGGTCGCGGAGGCGACCGCGCAGGCCGAGAAGCTGGTCACGGACGCCTCGGCGAAGGCGCAGCAGCTGCGCACCGACGCCTCCAACGCGCTGGCGGCCGGCGAGCAGGACGCCGCGCGGGCCCGCGCCGAGGCGCGCGAGGACGCGAACCGGATGCGGTCGGACGCCGCGGAGCAGGCCGACCGCCTGATCACCGAGGCCCGTTCGGAGGCCGAACGGATCGTCACCGAGGCGACCGAGCTGACGTCTTCGGCGCAGGACGACGCGGACCGTACGGTCCGGGAGGCCCAGGAGGCCGCCGAGCGGCTGCGCGCGGAGGGCGAGCAGCAGGCGCGGTCCCTGGTGGCCGAGGCGACCGGTACGGCCGAGCGGCTGCGCGCCGAGGCGGCCGAGGTGCTGGAGCAGGCGCGCCGGGATGCCGAGCGCACCGGCGACCAGGCGCGCGCGGACGCCAACAAGGCCCGCGCGGACGCCGCGGAGCAGGCCGACACGCTGGTGTCGGAGGCCGCGGCGGAGGCGCAGCGGCTGCGCACCGAGGCGGCGGAGGCCACCGCGGACGCCGAGCGGGAGGCGGACCGTACCCGGGCCGACGCCCGCGAGCAGGCGGACCGGATGATCGCCACCGCCACCGCGGAGGCGGACCGGCTGCGGGCCGAGGCGGCCGAGACGGTCACCGCGGCGCAGGAGCACGCCGGCCGCACCCGTAACGAATCGGCCAAAATCAAGGAGGACGCGGAGGCGGCCGCCGAGCGGCAGCGGGCAAAGGCCCAGGAGGAGGCCGACCGGCTGCTCGACGAGGCCCGCAAGGACGCCGCCAAGCGCCGCGGGGACGCCGCGGAGCAGGCTGACCAGCTGATCGCCAAGGCCCAGGAGGAGGCGCTGAAGGTCGCCACCCAGGCGGAGGAGCAGGCCGACACGATGGTCGGGGCGGCCCGCAAGGAGGCCGAGCGGCTGGTCGCGGAGGCGACCGCGGACAGCAACGCCCGGGTGGAGAAGTCCCGTACGGACGCCAACGCGCTGCTGGAGGAGGCCCGTGGGGACGCCACCGCCATAAGGGAGCGCGCCGAGGAGCTGCGGCAGCGGATCGAGTCCGAGGTCGAGGAGCTGCACGAGCGGGCCCGCCGGGAGTCGGCGGAGACCATGAAGAACGCCGGCGAGCGGGTCGACAAGCTCATCGCGCAGGCCACCGCGCAGCAGGTGGAGGCCGAGGAGAAGGCCGACCGGATGATGGCGGACGCCAACAGCGAGGCGAGCAAGGTCCGGATCGCGGCGGTCAAGAAGGCCGAGAGCCTGATCAAGGAGGCCGAGAACAAGAAGGCCGAGGCGGTGCGCGACGCGGAGCGGATGCGCGAGGAGGCCCGGGAGGAGGCCGTCCGCATCGTGGACGAGGGGAAGCGCGAGCTGGAGACCCTGGTCCGCCGGCGGGAGGACATCAACGCCGAAATCTCCCGCGTCCAGGACGTTCTGGAGGCTTTGGAGTCCTTCGAGACACCCGGTGGAGGGGGCGAAAACAAGGGCAACGGGGTGAAAGCGGGCGCGGGCGCCGGAGCAACTCGTTCGAGTGGCAAGCAGTCTGAAGGGTAGCCACTCAAATGAGGGGTCATTCTCCAGATCAAACGGGCAATGACTCGATGACACGCCGTTGTGACCCCTAGGATTCTCCTTATCACCTCACCGGTCTCTTCGACAGGAACCCCATGAGCGACACTTCCTCCCCCTTCGGCTTCGAGCTCGTGCGGCGTGGGTACGACCGCGGTCAGGTGGATGACCGCATCACGAAGCTCGTCGCCGACCGCGACAGCGCGCTGGCCCGCATCACGTCGCTGGAAAAGCGGATCGAGGAACTCCACCTCGAGACGCAGAACGCCCAGGCGCAGGTCAATGACGCCGAACCGTCCTACGCGGGCCTCGGAGCGCGCGTCGAGAAGATCCTCCGGCTTGCCGAGGAGGAGGCCAAGGATCTGCGCGAGGAGGCCCGCCGGGCCGCCGAGCAGCACCGTGAGCTGGCCGAGTCGGCCGCCCAGCAGGTCCGCAACGACGCGGAGGCGTTCGCCGCCGACCGCAAGGCGAAGGCGGAGGACGAGGGCGCCCGGATCGTCGAGAAGGCCAAGGGTGAGGCGTCCACGCTGCGCGCCGAGGCCCAGAAGGACGCCCAGTCCAAGCGGGAGGAGGCGGACTCCCTCTTCGAGGAGACCCGCGCCAAGGCCGCCCAGGCCGCCGCCGACTTCGAGACCAACCTCGCCAAGCGCCGCGAGCAGTCCGAGCGCGACCTCGCCTCCCGTCAGGCCAAGGCCGAGAAGCGGCTCGCCGAGATCGAGCACCGCGCCGAGCAGCTCCGCCTGGAGGCCGAGAAGCTGCGTACGGACGCCGAGCGCCGGGCCCGCCAGACGGTGGAGACCGCGCAGCGCCAGGCCGAGGACATCGTGGCGGACGCCAACGCCAAGGCGGACCGTATCCGCAGCGAATCCGAGCGCGAGCTGGCGGCGCTGACCAACCGCCGCGACTCCATCAACGCCCAGCTGACCAACGTCCGCGAGATGCTGGCCACGCTGACCGGTGCGGCGGTGGCCGCGGCCGGCGCCCCCGGCGACGACGAGGCGGTCTCCCGCGGCGTCCCGGCCCAGCAGACGCGCTGAACCATCCGTCGGAAGGTTTCGCCGGATTCCACCGAGCCCCCGTACCGCCCTGTGAGGCGGTGGCGGGGGCCCGGTCGTACAGGGGGTCAGCCAGCCGGCCCCGCCCCGGTGGCCGGGCCATCCAGGCGCGCCTAGCGTGCTGTACATGATCGAGCTTGAGGGGCTGACCAAGCACTACGGCGACAAGGTCGCGGTGGACCACCTCACCTTCACGGTGCGGCCCGGCATCATCACCGGCTTCCTCGGCCCCAACGGCGCGGGCAAGTCGACCACCATGCGGATGATGCTGGATCTCGACAACCCGACGTCGGGCACGGTCCGGATCGACGGCAAGCACTACCGCCAGCTCGAAGACCCCCTGACGTACATCGGCGCACTGCTGGAGGCCAAGGCGGTGCACGGCGGCCGGAGCGCCGCCAACCACCTGCTGTGCCTGGCGCAGAGCAACGGCATCCCGCGCAGCCGGGTCGGCGAGGTCCTCGAAATGGTCGGGCTCAGCTCGGTCGCCAGGAAACGCGCGAAGGGCTTCTCCCTCGGCATGGGCCAGCGGCTGGGCATCGCCGCCGCCCTGCTCGGCGATCCGCAGGTGCTGCTCTTCGACGAGCCGGTCAACGGCCTCGACCCGGAGGGCATCCACTGGATCCGCAACCTGATGAAGCACCTCGCGGCCCAGGGCCGTACGGTCTTCGTCTCCTCCCACCTGATGAGCGAGATGGCGCTGACCGCCGACCACCTGGTGGTCATCGGCCAGGGCCGGCTGATGGCGGACACGTCCATGAAGGACTTCATCCACCAGAACTCGCGCTCGTACGTCCGGATGCGCTCCCCGGAACAGCAGAAGCTGTTCGACGTGCTGCGCGCCGAGGGCATCCACGCGGTGGCGGCCGGGGGCGGTGCGCTGGAGATCGACGGGGTACCGGCCGAGCGGCTAGGCGAACTGGCCGCCGCCCACCAGGTGACCCTGCACGAGCTGAGCCCCCAGCAGGCGTCCCTGGAAGAGGCGTTCATGCGGCTGACGGCCGGATCGGTCGAGTACCACGCGCACAACGGCGAGCCGGTGCCGGTGCGGGCCGCCGCCGTTCCGGGAACCCCCCAGCCGGCCGGGGCACGGCCGGGCGAGCCGCAGCCGACCGGCTGGGGCGCGGACTGGCAGAAGAAGAGGAGCTGACCATGGCGGCGGTCGGGCAGGTCATCCGGTCCGAGTGGACCAAGATCAGATCGGTGCGGTCGACGGTGTGGACGCTGGGCATCGCCGTCCTGGTCACCGTCGGGCTGGGCATGCTGATCTGCACCCTGGCCAACCACGACTTCAACTCCATGCCGCCCCGGGACCGGCTGTCGTTCGACGCCACCAACATCAGCTTCGCCGGTATGGGACTGGGCCAGCTCGCGATGATCGTCTTCGGCGTGCTGGTGGTCTCCAACGAGTACAGCACCGGCATGATCCGCGCCTCGCTCGCCGCGGTACCGCAGCGCGGCACGTTCCTGTTCTGCAAACTGCTGGTCGCCACCGCGCTGGTCTTCGTCGTCGGCCTGGCCACCAGCTTCGTGACGTTCTTCGCCGGCCAGGCGATGCTGGGCGATCTGCGCGCCCACCTCGGCGACCCGGGCGTCCTGCGCGCCGTGATCGGCGGCGGCCTCTACATGACGCTGATCGCCCTGTTCTCGATGGCGGTCGCCACGATGCTGCGCAGCCCGATGCTGTCGCTGGGCATCCTGATGCCGTTCTTCTTCCTGATCTCCAACATCCTCGGCAACGTCTCCGCCACCAGGAAGATCGGCCGCTTCCTGCCCGACCAGGCCGGCTCGAAGATCATGCAGGTTGTCCCCCGCGCGGGCGAGGACGTCCCTTACGGACCGTGGGGCGGCCTCGGCATCATGATCGCTTGGACGCTGGTGGCCCTTGCCGGCGGCTACGTCCTCTTGAAACGCCGCGACGCGTGACGCGTGACGCTGCGCTTGGCTGTTCTCCCCACGTACCTGGCTTTCCCGCCGCGGGTGTTGTTCGCCGTTGCGCGCTTTGCGGCGCCCCGCACGTAGCTGGCTTTCTCGCCGCGGGGCTTGCTCGCCGTTGCGCTTTGCGGCGCCGCGTACGTTGTCGGCTGTCCCGCCGTGGTTGCTTCTCGCCGTTGCGCCTGGCGGCGGGCGTGGTGTTGTCGGGTGCGGTGCCGGCCCTCCAGACTTCGTCCTCCGGTCCAGCCCCTCCCGTGAGTGGGGGTTGGAAGGCCGGTGGGGGCGGGCGTCGTCGTTCCGGCTGTACCTCGCGTCGTGGGAAGGGGTGGTGGGTGTCGGGAATACCTCCCCGGGCCGTTGGGTTGAGGCCCTGCAAGGGGCGCTCGTAACCCTTACGGGTTCTGTTCGAGCATCCCGTAGGGGTAGCCAGGCCCCCTTGCATGCCTCAACGCCCGCCCCCACGCACCGCATTCCCATCCCCTCACGGGAGGGGACGGGCCGGAGGGGCCGGTTGTGTGGACGTAAAGCGTCAGCAGTCCACACAACCGGCCCCGCAGGCCCGTCACCGCACCCACCACAAACCCAGCCCGCCGCAGGCGCAACGACGAGACGCCCCGCGGCGGGACGGCCAAGTACGTACGCGGCGCCGCAAAGCACAACGGCGACCAAGCCCCGCGCCGGGAAAGACAGGTACGTGCGGCGCGCCGCAAAGCGCAACGGCGAGCAACCACCGCGGCGGGACAGCCAAGTACGTGGGCGGCACCGCAAAGCGCAGCGGACGGGATTACCGGAACCGTCAACGCACCGATAGCCTCCTAATCCTCACGGGGGCACGAGGGCGCCTCTGCCCCGACCATCTGCGAGGGGCGGAGAATGATCGAGGCAGTCGGCCTGACGAAGCGCTACGGCGCCAAGACGGCCGTGTACAACCTGTCGTTCCAGGTGCGGCCGGGCACGGTGACCGGCTTCCTGGGGCCCAACGGGTCCGGGAAGTCGACCACCATGCGGATGATTCTGGGGCTCGACGCACCGACGTCGGGGACCGCCACCATCGCCGGCCGCCCGTTCCGCAGCCTTCCGAACGCCCCACGCCAGGTGGGCGCGCTGCTCGACGCCAAGGCCGTGCACGGCGGCCGCAGTGCGCGCGCGCATCTGCTGTCGCTGGCGCAGCTGTCGGGCATTCCGGCCCGGCGGGTCGACGAGGTGCTGGGCGTGGTCGGTCTCCAGGACGTCGCCGGGCGACGGTCCAAGGGCTTCTCGCTGGGCATGGGCCAGCGGCTCGGCATCGCCTCGGCGCTGCTCGGCGATCCCCAGGTGCTGCTCTTCGACGAGCCTGTGAACGGCCTGGACCCGGAGGGCATCCTCTGGGTCAGGAACCTGATGAAGCAGCTCGCGTCCGAGGGACGTACCGTCTTCGTCTCCTCGCACCTGATGAGCGAAATGGCGCTGACCGCCGAGCACTTGATCGTGATCGGCCGCGGGCAGCTGCTCGCGGACATGTCGGTCAAGGACTTCATCTCGGCCAACTCGGCCGATTTCGCCCGGGTGCGGACGCCCGACTCCGAGCCGGAACAGCGCGAGAAGCTGACCGCGGCCATCGGCGAGGCGGGCGGTCGGGCTACGCCGGAGCCGGACGGTGCGCTGCGGGTGACGGGGCTGCCGCTGCCGCGGATCAGTGACCTCGCGCACGAGGCCGACGTCCGGCTGTGGGAGCTGTCGCCGCACCAGGCGTCCCTGGAAGAGGCGTACATGCGGATGACGCAGGGTGCCGTGGACTACCGCTCGACCAGCGACCCGCGGGCCGGTCTGCAGGAGGTCCCGGCGGGGTACGCCCCGCCGGGGTACGGCGGCCCGGGGGTTCCCGGCCAGCTGCCCAACCCGTACGCCCAGCAGGCGGCCGGCGCCGTTCCCGGGCCGGGGTACCCGCCGCCCGCGCCGGCTCAGGGTCACCCGTACGGGGCCTCCGCACCGTACGGGGCGCCCCACCCTTACGGGCAGCCGCCCGCCGCGCCGATGCCGCCCGCCGCCCCCGTCGACCAGACCGTGCCCCACACCGAGGAAGCCCGATGACCAGCCCTCAGCAGCCGCAGTCCCAGCCTGAGCGCGCCCCGCAGGAAGCCGCCGCCCAGCCGCCGGTGCCGCCCGCCGCGCCTCCCGTGCCGCCTGCCGCACCGCCCGCGCCGGAGCAGCCCGCGCCCGCCAAGGAAGCGGGCACGATGATGCTCCAGGCCCAGTCCCCCGCCCAGCCTCCGGCCAAGGAGGGCGGCACGATGATGCTCCAGGCGCAGCCGATGCCCGAGCCGCGGCCGCTCGCCGCGCACGGGCCCGGCAAGGGCAAGGACGCCGGCACGATGATGCTCCAGGCCCAGCCGCAGCAGGCCCAGCCCCAGCAGCCCCAGCCGCAGCAGCCCCAGCAGCAGGCCCAGCAGCAGCCGCCGGTCGCGCCGCCCGCCCAGGCCCCGCAGGCCGCCGCCCCGCAGGCGCAGCCTCCGGCCAACGGGGGCGGCACGATGATCCTCCAGGCGCAGCCGCCCGTACCGGCGCCCGCGCCGCAGGGGCAGCCGCAGGCCCAGGCGCAGCCGCCGGTCGCGCCGCCCGCCCCCATGGGAGCCGGTTACGTCTCGCCCATTCCGGTGCGGCCCGCCCATCTCGGCCATGCGCTGGCCTCGGAGTGGACCAAGATCCGCTCGGTGCGCTCGACGATCTGGACGCTGGGCGTGATGCTGCTGCTGATCGTCGGCATCGGTCTGCTCGCGACCCTCGCCGCCGGCTCGGAGCGCGAGATGGACCCGCTGCTCGCCGTCGGGTTCGTCGGCGTGCTGCTCGGCAGCCTCTGCGTGATCACCCTGGGCGTGCTGTCGATCTCCTCGGAGTACGGCACCGGCATGATCCGTACGACGCTGACCGCCTGCCCCAGCCGGGTGCGGGTGCTGACCGCGAAGGCGATCGTGTTCTTCGGGCTGGCGCTGGTGATCACCACGATCGCCACCACGCTGGTCGCGCTGCTCGACTTCGGGATGCTCAACGGCCCGGCGCCGACCACCGACCAGTGGCTGCGCGCCACCGTGGGCGCGGGTCTGTACGTCGCGCTGCTCGGTCTGCTGGCACTGAGTGTGGGCACGCTGCTGCGGCACTCGGCGGGTGCCATCAGCGCCATGATGGGCCTGGTGCTGCTGCCGATGCTGCTGGCGCTGTTCCTCCAGGGCGAGAGCGTGAAGGAGCTCCAGAAGGCGCTGATCGAGTACTCGGTACCCAGCGCGCTGGCGACGCTCTACGACATTCCGTTCCTGTCCAGCGGCCCCTCGGGCTGGACCCCGCTGTGGATCCTGGCCGGGCTCACCACGGTGGTGCTGGGCGGTGCCTACGCGGCCATCGCCCAGCGCGATGTCTAGGACGCCCCGGACCGGGTGAACCGGGCAATGCCTCAGTAGCGAGGCGCATTACGGGACCGCTGGAGCCGTGCGCTCCGGCGGTCCCGTGCGTTCCAGCAGGCCCGGTGCCAGTGGCGGCGGTCGTCGACGTCGCCGTACTGCGGCCAGGCGACGACGTGCGGGACGCCGGGCGGGATCTCCTGGTCGCAGCCGGGGCAGCGGTAGTGCTTGGCCGCGCCGCCGCCCCCGACCTGCCGTACGACCCACTCCTCGCCGCGCCATTCCTCGGTCCGTTCGAGCCCGTAACGGTCGCCGCCCGTGCGGTCGATGGGCTTCGCACCGCCCTGCTGACGGTTTCGACGCGGGGACACGGGCACACCTCATAAGGGGGGAAACGGGGTCACGGGCTGTCACCAGCGTACGCGGCACTCGGCACGACCCGTTCCGGACGGCAGGTTTCTGTGATCATCGGGAAATTCCCGGCGGGGCCGTGCCCTTGGCACGTGTCAGGCGTTGTTGCCTGTAAGGGGGGAGCCGCGTCGGCTGCGAGGAGGCAGAGAGCGATGCGTGTCGGAGCTTTCATCCTGGCCGCTCAATTCCCCGGTCAGGGACAGGGGGAAGCACTGCACCGGGCGGTGCGTTCCGCCGTGGTCGCGGAGAAGGCCGGCCTCGATGCGGTCTGGCTGGCGGAGCACCACTTCGTACCTTACGGCGTCTGCCCGAATGCGGTGACGCTGGCCGCGCTGCTGCTGGGCCGGACCCGTCGGATCGGTGTCGGGACGGCGGTGAGCGTGCTGCCGACCCAGCATCCGGTGGCGCTCGGCGAGTCCGCGGCGCTGCTGCACCTGACGTCCGAGGGGCGGTTCACGCTCGGCGTCGGCCGGGGCGGCCCGTGGGTGGATCTGGAGGTCTTCGGCTCCGGGCTCGCCGCGTACGACCACGGCTTCCCCGAGTCGCTCGATCTGCTGCTGCGCTGGCTGCGCGAGCCCCGGGTCGGTGCGCAGGGCGAGCGGTACGCCTTCCGCGAGGTGGCGGTGGTGCCGCGGCCGGATCAGGCGCTGATCGATCCGGACGAGCCGGGGGCCGGGCCGCCGGGCCCGCCCGTGGTGGTGGCCTGCACCTCCCCGTCGTCGGTGCGGATGGCCGCCGCGCGCGGGCTGCCCATGCTGCTGGGCATGCACTGCGGGGACGAGGAGAAGGCGGAGATGATCGCGCTGTGGCGGGCGGCCGCGCGTGAGGCCGGCCGGGACCCGGAGGAGATCGCCGCGGCCGCACACGTCTCGGCGGGTGTGGTGCAGATCGCCGATGCCCGTGAGGCCGCGACGGAGACCCTGATGAAGGCGATGCCCGGCTGGCTGCGCCAGGGGCTGGGCGCGCATGTGACGGTCGACGGCCGCTACCGGTCGATGCGTGATCCGCTGGCGTACACGGAGTTGCTGTGCGGGCTGCATCCGGTCGGCCCGCCGCAGTGGTGCGCGGACCGCCTGGCGGCGACGTCGGAGCGCACCGGCATCACCCGCTTCGCGCTGCTCGTCGAGGGCTCCGGTGATCTCGCGGCGACGGAGGAGAACGTCCGCCGGCTGGGCACGGAGGTCCTGCCGCAACTGGTGTGATCCGTGGGGCGGCGGCGTGCGGTTGCCGTCGTCGTGCGGTGGTGCTGCCGCTGGCGCACCGTCTGCGGGGCGCGCCCAACCCCGCGTACGGCAGCGGCAGCAACTCCGTTCAGCAGTCGCGGAGTTCGGGCGACTGATTGAGCAGCTGGCCCCGGACGGAGGTGAACCGGGCCAGCCGGTCGTCCACCGCAGGGTCGAGCGGGAAGACCGCCACCCGGTGGCAGTTCTGGAAGGCGAGGCGCACCCCGAAGTGGCGCTCCAGCGAACCACGGATCGCGTCACTCGCCAGTGCGCGCAGCAGCTGACCGCGCGCCTGCTCGTCCGGCGGCGGCGTCTGGTTGTCGGCGAACTCTCCGCCGTCGACCTTCAGCTGGGCCACCAGGGAGCTGATCATCCCCCATGCGTAGGGGAGGGAGTTCCGGACGCAGTCGACAAAAGCGGCTTCGTCGACCTCGCCTCGCTCGGCCTGTTCGAGGAGGGCCGGTGAGACGTCGAGCGACATGAGGTTCTCCTCTCGCGGCTCCGCCGGGACGGGCGGGGCCTAGGGCTGGGACAAGGGGTTCCGCGACGGAGCGTGTTCGCCTCACGACCCCCCGCTTCAACGGTATGCCGCGCAAGAGGCCCGCACCAGGAGATTGCACATACAACCGGCCATTGGTGAGCGCCTGGGGTGCGGGGGTTTCCCCCGTAAAGGCACCCCGGTCCAGGGCGAATCGCGTAGCCGGCCCTCGGTCGAGTAGCGTGGCGCACCATGCGTCTCGTCATTGCCCGCTGCTCCGTGGACTACGCGGGCCGGCTCACCGCCCACCTTCCCTCCGCACCGCGCCTCATTTTGGTGAAGGCGGACGGTTCGGTCTCCATCCACGCGGACGACCGGGCCTACAAACCCCTCAACTGGATGTCCCCGCCCTGCACTCTCAAGGAGGGCGACGGGGACGTGTGGACGGTGGAGAACAAGGGGGGCGAGAAGCTCATCATCACCCTCGAAGAGGTCATG
Source organism: Streptomyces sp. NPDC107765 (assembly GCF_055657085.1). NCBI lineage: Bacteria > Bacillati > Actinomycetota > Actinomycetes > Kitasatosporales > Streptomycetaceae > Streptomyces > Streptomyces sp. NPDC107765. The sequence continues at coordinate 23,591 of NZ_JBVKBL010000002.1, forward strand.
CACGACTCCTCGCACGAGCTGGGCGTCGACCCGGGTCTCATCAAGGACGGTGTGGAGGCGCACCTCCAGGAACTCCTCGCGGACCGGATCGAAACCCTCGGCGAGGGCTATTCGCTGATTCGGCGTGAATACCCCACTGCCATCGGGCCGGTGGATATCTTGTGCCGGGACGCCGATGGGCAGACCGTGGCCGTCGAGATCAAGCGGCGCGGCGAGATCGACGGGGTCGAGCAGCTCACCCGTTATCTCGAACTCCTCAACCGCGACCCGCACCTGGCGCCGGTGAAGGGCGTCTTCGCGGCGCAGGAGATCAAGCCGCAGGCGCGGGTACTGGCCACCGACCGCGGCATCGGCTGCGTGGTGCTGGACTACGACGCCCTGCGCGGCATCGAGGACGACAAGCTCCGGCTGTTCTGACCCGGCCCCGGCGAAAACAGACCCGCATACGGCACACGGCGCGACGGCCCGGTCCTCTCGGTACCGGGCCGTCGCGCCGTGTCGTACGGGGGCGTTATGCGGCCGGGGCGCTCTGTGTGCCGGTGGACGAGGCCGTGCCGTCCGTGGCCGCCGGGGCGCTGCCCGTGGGCGCGGAGGCGGAGGCGGCGGTGCTCTGGGAGGGCTTCTCGGTCGCCGGGTCGGTCGTCGGGTCGGTCGGGGTGTTTGTCGGCCGGCCGGTGGGACCGGTCGGCGTGGAGGTGCTGGGCTCGTCGGTCGGCGGGTGCGTGGTCCGGGTCGGCCGGCCGGTGGGCGTGGTGGGCCGGTCCGTCGGGGTGGTGGGGTCGGCGGTCGGGTCGGCCGGGCCGGTGCCGGGGTCGGTGGGCTCGCCGGTGGTGGCGGAGCCGCTGGTCGACGGGGCCGGGCTGCCGGGGCGGCCGGTACGGGCGGGCTTGGCGCCGTGGCCGGTGGGCGGCAGGCCGGTGCCGGTGCTGGGGTCCGCGGCCGGCAGGTCGGGGCTGCTGCCGTCGTCGGTGGACTGCTCGGTGCTGACCTTGTTGTCGGGGGCGTCCTCGCCGCCGGAGGTCATGCCGAGGGTGATGACGGTGCCGAAGACGGCCACCAGCAGGGCTCCGGCGCCGGCCGCGACGAGGTTGCGGCGGGCACCGAGGAGTGCCTTGACGCCCTTGCCGCCGCCGGTGGCCGCGGTGGCCGGGAGGGCCGTGGTGGCCGCCGTCGAGGAGACGTTGCGGGAGGCCACGGTCGCCGAGGTCGCCCCGGCGGCGGACGGCAGCCGCAGCTTGGCGGTGGACACCGCGTCGGGCGAGGCGGGTCCGCCCGCGCGGGGCCCGGCGGGCTGCTTGCCGCCGGAGCCGGCCGGCGGGAGCTGCGGGACGGCCGTGGTGGCCGCGGAGGCGGCCCGGGACCGGTCGGTGACCAGTGCCAGCGCGCGCCGTCCGGCCACCGCGCCGTTGCGGTCGGAGAGCACCCCGCGCAGTCCGATGGACGCCTCCAGTTCGGCGCGGGCCCGGTCGAGGCTGCCGGTGCAGAGCGCGAGGACGCCCAGCTCGTGGTGGAAGTACGCCTCCTCGGCGACCTCGCCGGCCAGCCGGGCGGCCTCCTGGCCGTGCCGCAGGGCGCGTTCCCAGGCGCTCCAGTGCAGCGCGGCAGCGAAGGCGGGGGCGGCGGTACGGGCGAGCAGCACGGCCGCGCTGGCGTGTCCGCTCTCCCGGCTGCCGGTCAGTACGGCCATCGTGGCCAGCGCGGCGTCGGACTCGGCGGCGGCCCGCTCGGGAGTGACCGAGGGGTGGCCGGCCCACCAGGCGTAGTGCTGGGCGGCGGTGTGCGCCCGGGCGGTGGCGTCCTCGGCGTAGCCGGCCGCGGTGAGCTGGTCCAGGACGGTGGCGGCGAGCCGGTAGTGGCCGGCGACGGGGGTGATCAGTCCGCAGGCGAGCAGTTCGCCGAGGGCGGCGTCGGCGTGGGTGTCCTCGGTGAGGGCCGGCAGGTGCGCCTGGTGCGGCAGTTCGCCGCCGAGCGCGACGGCGAACCGCAGGGTCTCCCGGGCGGCGTCGCTCAGCCCCTCGGCGAGCAGCGGGGCGGGCGCGGCGGCCTCGCCGAGGGAGGGCAGCGGGGCCTCGGAAGCGTTCTCGGTGTCGTCTGTGCCGTCTGTGCCGTCCGTACCGGCGGTGTCCCGGCCGCCGTCCGTCGTCCCGGGCCGCTCGGCCGGGAAGAGGCCGTAGCCGTCGTCGAGGGCGCCGGCGCGGTTGCGGCGCCGGTCGCGCTGCCGGAGGAGGGCGGCGGCCTGCACGAACCGCAGCGGCAGCCCCTCGGACTCGAACCACAGGTCGGCGGCCCAGGCCGCCTCGTCGTCGGTGAGCGGCCGGTCCACGGCGCGTTCCAGCATCCGTACGCAGCCGGCCCGGCCGATGCCGCCGAGGAAGACCTCTTCGAGGTGCGATGCGGCGCTGGGCGCGGCGATGTCGGGGGTGGTGGCGATCAGGAAGGCGCACTCGGGGGTGGCGTCGAGCAGTTCGTCGAGCGCCGCGCCGCCGAATTCGAGGTCGTCGAGGACGACGATGGCGCCGATCTCGGCGACCAGGCGCAGCAGTTCGGGCCGGTCCGGGCGGTGCTGCGGGGCGCTGTGGACCGCGGCGAACAGGGCGTACAGCAGGTCGGTGGCGGTGCGGTGGTAGCCGGAGAGCCGGACCACGCCGTCGGGGGCGAGGTCGGCGCACTCGGTGGCGACGGCGTCCAGCAGGCGGGTGCGGCCGGAGCCCGCCGGGCCGGTGAGGCGTACCGAGCGGCCGCGGGAGAGCAGCCGGACCAGGCGCTCGATGTCCTCGGTGCGCTCTTCGAGCGTGGTGCCGTGCCCGGCGGATCCGGGCGGTCCCGGGGGCACCGGGGGTGCGGCGGCGCGGGCGGCCGCGGCGCGCTCCTGGGCGCTGAGCCTGACGGGTTCGGCGGGGCGTTCCCCGGGCGGGCAGGGCTCTATCTCGCTGCCGTCGACGGGGTTGACGGTGACGAGGTAGTTGCCCGAGACGAGCCGGACGACGCGGGCCGGGCCGCCGTGGCTGCCCTTCGCGCCGCCGAACGCGGGGGCCGGCGGATCGGCAGGAGTGCCCTGCTCGCCGTATTCCTCAGGTCCCCGGTGAGTGTTCGGGTCCATGCTGCAAGCTCCCACGTGTACCGTGCCGAATGCGCTCCGGCCGTCCGCGCGCGTCTGCCGCGGTAGGTGGCCCCCGCCGTCGCGTCCGGTCCGGTGTCCGCCGCGGATGATGGCATACGGGCGGGAACCGAACCTTAGACCCGCAGCGCGGCCTCTTGCACCGGCGGGGGCGGGCACTGCCCGAAAGCTCCCGGTTCAGCCGTTGTGGTGCGTTCTGTGCGTGCCCTCTCCGGGAGCGTGCGCGGGCTTCCGGAGAGGGTGCACAGGGCTTCCGGGAGTGCGCCGGTTCCCCGTTCCTCCGGCGCGCTCCCCTTTTCCCGTGCCCGGGCTGTCACACCCGGGGAAGCGATTCAGCTTCGATGCCGCCCTCGATGGCGAGGATGCGGTGGAGCCGGGTGGCGACCAGCAGGCGCTGCATCTGGGGCGGCACCCCGCGCAGTACCAGCCGCCGGTTGACCCGGCCGGCCCGGCGGTGTGCGCCCATGATCACACCGAGGCCGGTGGCGTCCCAGGAATCCAGCGCGGTGAGGTCCAGCACCAGGTCACCCCGACCGGAGTCGACGGCCGCGTGCAGCGCCGTCCGGGCGTCCGCCGCGCTGCGGACGTCGAGGCGGCCCTCGACGACCAGCTCGGCGTGGTCGCCCCTGATGTGCATATGCGCTCCCCTGTGTCATGGGTTCATGCATGGACGTCTACAGATCTGACTGCCTCTCATGCGGCGAAGTTGCCGCCTGTAAGCGAACCGATACCGAATTCACCCCATGGGGTGACCCCATCAGGCCCAATGACCTGACGCGGTATCAGTGCTCGTAGAAGCCCTGCCCACTCTTGCGTCCGATGTCGCCCGCGTCGACCATGCGTCGCATGATCTCCGGCGGCGCGAACTTCTCGTCCTGGGACTCGGTGTAGATGTTGTCGGTGGCGTGCAGCAGGATGTCGATGCCGGTCAGGTCGGCGGTGGCCAGCGGGCCCATCGCGTGTCCGAAGCCCAGCTTGCAGGCGGTGTCGATGTCCTCGGCGCTGGCCACGCCGGACTCGTAGAGCTTGGCGGCCTCGACGACCAGCGCCGAGATCAGCCGGGTGGTGACGAAGCCGGCCACGTCGCGGTTGACGACGACGCAGGTCTTGCCGACGGACTCGGCGAACTCCCGGGCCGTGGCGAGGGTTTCGTCGCTGGTCTTGTAACCGCGGACGAGTTCGCAGAGCTGCATCATCGGCACCGGCGAGAAGAAGTGCGTCCCGACGACCCGCTCGGGGCGGGAGGTGGCCGCGGCGATCTTGGTGATCGGGATGGCGGAGGTGTTGGAGGCCAGCACCGCCTCGTCCTTGACGAGCTTGTCCAGCGCCTGGAAGATCTCCCGCTTGACGTCGATCCGCTCGAAGACCGCCTCGACGACGATGTCCGCGTCGGCGACGGCTTCCAGGTCGGTCGTGGTGGTGATGCGCGCCAGCGCCTGCTCGGCGTCGGCCGCGGCCAGCTTCCCCTTGGTGACGAACTTCTCGTACGAGGCCTCGATGCCGCCCTTGCCGCGGGCCAGGGCCTCGTCCGTCACATCGCGGAGAACCACGTCCCAGCCCGCCTGGGCGGAGACCTGCGCGATACCGGACCCCATGAGTCCGGCGCCGATGACGGCGAGCTTCTTTGCCACTACTGTCCCCTCACACCCTGTGCATTTGAAAGTCTGTCGGTCTTCGGGTGACGTTAGCGGTCGTTGGCGATCCATTGGTGGGTAAGAGATGCGCGTCACGTCTCACATGACGGACATCACATCCGGGGCGGCCCTCCTGCGAGGCCGCGCCGCTCAGCCCGCCGCCCGCACCCCGTAGTTGAGGACCCGCTCGCTCAGCAGCTCCTCCATCTCGTCCAGCAGGACCAGCGCCTCGCGCGAGACCACCGCCGGCTTGCGGCCGGCGATCATCTCGTGGGCGATGGTCGTCATCAACGTCTGGTGCACCCAGTTGATCTGGCCGGCCATCAGGGCGGGCATCGGGTCGCCGACCGCCGCCCCGGTCTCCTCCCGGAGGGTGGCCTCCAGGTCCTCGTACTGCTCGCGCTGGAGGTGCCACAGGCGGGCCTGGAGGGCCGGCGAGCCGTGGACGACCTTCATGAAGCGCTCATAGCCCTCGATGAGCCCCACCTTGGGCGAAACGCTCTCCACCTCTTCGCGCAGCTCCCGCAGGACGGCGAGGGCGGCGGACTCCCCCGCGCGCCTGCCCCGTACGAACCGCGACAGCCGGTCGACGACCCCCTTGCTGCGGTCGAAGAAGAGGTCCTCCTTCGCCGGGAAGTAGTTGTACACGGTGTTGACGGAGACGTCGGCGGCCTCGGCGATCTCCGCGATGGTCACCGCGTCGAAGCCGCGCTCCAGGAAGAGACCGGTCGCCACGTCCGAGATGTACTGGCGGGTCTGCCGCTTCTTCCGCTCCCTGAGTCCCTCTGCCATGCCCTCAGGCTACCCCTGACTGGTGCCACTGAAATTTTGGGGGCGTTGCAATTTTTCAGTCTCTCTGTTTTTCTTGCGGCATGCCCGTACTCAGCGCGTCCGGACTCGCCCGGACCTTCCCCACCAAACGCGGCCCCGTCGAGGCCGTCCGCGGTATCGACCTCACCGTCGAGCGCGGCGAGATCCTCGGCTTCCTCGGCCCCAACGGCGCCGGCAAGACCACCACCCTGCGGATGCTCACCACCCTCCTCGCCCCCACCGGCGGCACCGCGACCGTCGCCGGCTGCGATCTGGCCCGCGATCCGGCCGGGGTGCGCCGCGCCTCCGGATACGTCGCCCAGTCCGGCGGCGTCGACCCGAACGTCTCGGTCCGCGAGGAACTCGTCACCCAGGCCCGCCTCTACCGCCTGGGCAAGGCCGAAGCCCGGGACCGCGCCGAGGAGTTGGCCGCCGACCTGGGCCTGACCGACCTCCTGGACCGCAAGACCGCGACCCTCTCCGGCGGCCAGCGGCGCCGGCTGGACGTCGCCATGGGCCTCACCCACCGCCCCGAGGTCCTCTTCCTCGACGAGCCGACCACCGGCCTCGATCCGGGCAGCCGCGCCGACCTGTGGGACCTGGTCCGCCGGATCCGCGCCGAGCACGACACGACCGTGTTCCTCACCACCCACTACCTCGACGAGGCCGATGCGCTCGCCGACCGGCTGGTGATCATCGACAAGGGAGTGGTGGCCGCCGACGGCACGCCGGACGCCCTCAAACGCGCCCACGGCGGCTCCCCCGACGCGTCCCTCCAGGACACCTTCCTCGCCATCACCGGCCGGGGCGGTATCCCGCCCCGGGACACCACCCCCCTCGCCGTCTAGGAGCCGACCCCATGCCCTCCCTCCTGTCCGACACCGCGCTGGTCTTCGGCCGCTACGCCCGGCAGACCCTGCGCTCGAAGCTCCAGATGCTCTTCGGCGTGCTGATGCCGCTGCTGTACCTGCTCTTCTTCGGCCCCTTGCTGACCGGGCTGCCGCTGCCCTCGGCCGGCAGTTCCTGGCAGGTGCTGGTGCCCGGCCTGCTGCTCCAACTCGGGCTGTTCGGCGCCTCGTTCTGCGGCTTCGGCATCATCGTCGAGAAGCAGTTCGGCGTCGTCGAGCGGATGCGGGTGACGGCGGTGAGCCGGTCCGCGCTGCTGCTGGGGCGGGTGCTGCGGGACGCCGCGCTGTTCGTCTTCCAGGCGGTGCTGCTGGTGCTGGCGGCGCTGGTGATGGGGCTGCGGGCACCGTTGCCCGGCATCCTCATCGGCTTCGCGTTCGTCGCCGTCCTGACCGTGGCGCTGGCCTCGCTGTCGTACGCGCTGGCGCTGCGGGTGAACTCGCCGCAGGAATTCGGGCCGGTGATCAACTCGGTCACCATGCCCTCGATGCTGCTGTCCGGGCTGATGCTGCCGATGACGCTGGCGCCGACGTGGCTGGACGTCCTCTCGCACGCCATGCCGTTCCGCTACCTCGTGGACGCGGTACGGGCGGCGTTCGTCGGCGACTACGCGTCCTCGGCGGTCCTGTACGGGACGCTCGTGGCACTCGCCCTCGCCGCGGTCTCCCTGGTGCTCGGCACCCGGGCCTTCCGGAGGGCCGCGGCGTAGTCTCGCCCGTATGGTGAATCTGACGCGCATCTACACCCGCACCGGCGACAAGGGCACCACGGCCCTGGGCGACATGAGCCGCACCGCCAAGACCGATTCGCGGATCGCGGCGTACGCCGACGCCAATGAGGCGAATGCGGTGATCGGGACCGCCATCGCCCTGGGACAGCTCGACACCGAGGTCGTCAAGGTCCTCACCCGCGTGCAGAACGACCTGTTCGACGTGGGCGCGGACCTGTCGACCCCGGTGGCCGAGAACCCCGAATTCCCCCCGCTGCGCGTCGAGCAGAGCTACATCGACAAGCTGGAGGCCGACTGCGACCGCTTCCTCGCCGAACTCGACAAGCTGCGCAGCTTCATCCTCCCGGGCGGCACCCCCGGCGCGGCCCTGCTGCACCAGGCCTGCACCGTCGTCCGCCGCGCCGAACGCTCCACCTGGGCCGCCTTCGAGGAACACGGCGACACCATGAACCCCCTCACCGCCACCTACCTCAACCGCCTCTCCGACCTCCTCTTCATCCTGGCCCGCACGGCCAACAAGGAGATCGGCGACGTCCTGTGGGTCCCGGGCGGCGAACGCTGACCCGCGGGCGGCGGGGCCCGGCTGGGGGCCCGGGGGTCATCCCCCGGGAAGACACAGCATCCTGGCCCGCACGGCCAACAAGGAGATCGGCGACGTCCTATGGGTCCCGGGCGGCGAACGCTGACCAGCGGGCGGCGGCGGGGCCCGGCTGGGGCCCGGGACCGGGCGGCGGGGCTGGCTGGGACGCCGGGACCCGGCGGCAGGCGCCGTCAGCGCAGGGTTTTCTGCTGCGGGGTGGGGGGCGCTTCGGTGGTGGGGGTGGCGGCGGGGGTGTCCCTCGGGGCCTTCTTCGGCCAGACGAGGTAGGTCAGGGCGATCACGCCGTGGATCATCAGGATGCGCAGCGAGGTGCCCTGCCAGCCGCGCAGCGACGCCGTGTCGCCGTCCGTACCGACGTACCAGATCGCCAGCTGCAGCAGCCCGACCGCGATGGCCACCCACACCACCGTGCGCAGCCAGAGCATCCCCTCGTGCTTCGCGCGGTCCATGCCGTAATGCTTCGGGGGCCGCGGGCCGCCCGCGAAGCGGTGCGCGAAGTGCCCGTCGACCCACTTGATCGTGTAGTGCCCGTAGGCGACCGTGTAGCCGATGTAGAGCGCGGCCAGTCCGTGTTTCCAGTCGGCGGAGGCGCCGTTCTTCAGGTCGATCGCGGTGACGATCAGCAGCACCAGCTCCAGCAGCGGTTCCAGCAGGAGCACCGCCGCCCCGGTCCGTGGCATCCGCGCCAGGTAGCGCAGGGCCAGGCCCCCCGCCAACAGCACCCAGAAGCCGACTTCACAGGCGATGATCAGCGTGACGACCACGGCCGCCTCCTCTCAGGATCTTCCACCGAACATCTCAAGCCTCCCAGCGGCGGCCGCCCGAAACGTCGTCACCTGCGACGATCCCGCGCTGCATCTTTCGATGTAGCCGGCGGAACGCGGGGATGACCGCGACGTGGAGGCAGCGGGCGCCGTCGCCGTGTTTGATGGAGGGGTGACCGCCAGCTCCCCCGCCGCCGTCGGCCGGCCGCACCGACTCGATCTGCTCATCGCGGGCGGCGGGCTGCTCGGCGGACTGCTGCTGTGGGCGCTGAACCTGCACGGCGGACCACCGCAGCTGGGACTGCCGCCCTGGCTCACCCTGCTCTCGCTCACCGCGATGTCCGGCGCGGAACTGCTGCGCCGGACCGCCCCGATGGCGGCCCTGGGCATCGCGGTGCCCGCACTGGCGCTGGACATCTGCGCCGGCACGCTCGTCGCCACCGTGCTGATGTTCACCGACGTCGTCTACGCGGCGGTGCTCTACGGCCCGGCCGCCGCGGCCCGCCGGATCCCCCCGCACTCGGTGCTGGGCACGGTCGTGGCGGCCGTCGCACTGACCGCGGCGTGGCCGGACCCGCAGGTCGTGATGGTCGTCATCGGCATCGCGGTGATCACCGTCGCACCGGCCTGGACCGGCCTGATCACCCGCAACCACCGCGACGCCGCCGAGGCCGCCCGACTGCGGGCCGAGCAGACCGCGCTGCTGGCCGAGATGGACCGCACCCAGGCGGTGGCGGGCGAACGCGCGCGGATGGCCCGGGAACTCCACGACATGGTCGCCAACCACCTGTCCGCGATCGCGATCCACGCCACCGCCGCCCAGTCCATCGACGACCCGTCCGCGACCCGCGAGGCGCTCGGCGTCATCCGGGAGAACAGCGTGCAGGGCCTGTCCGAAATGCGCCGGCTGATCGGCCTGTTGCGCGACCCGAAGGCCACCGCCGAGTACGCCGAGGAGCCGGCCGCCACCCCCACCCTCGACGGGCTGGACGCGCTGATCGCCCAGGCCCGCACGAACGGCGCGAGCAGCGGGCTGACCTTCGTCCTGGACGACGCCCGCCACCCGGACGGCACCGGGCCCGGGCCCCGCACCGCCGCCCCGTTCGAGCTGGCGGTCTACCGCATCGTCCAGGAGTCCCTGACCAACGCGCTCAAGCACGCCGCGCCCGGCGAGGTCCGGGTGCGGATCGCCCGCGACCGCGGCGGGGCGCTCACCGTCACCGTCCGCAGCCCGTTCGCCGACCGGCCCGGACCCCGGGCCCCGGGGTCGGGCACCGGCCTGGTCGGGATGCGCGAGCGGACCGCCCTGCTGGGCGGGGCATTCGAGGCCGGCCCGGAGAGCGGGCCGGCCGGCAGAGTCTGGCTGGTGCGGGCAGCGCTGCCCGCGGCCGAGGAGGAAGAGCAACGATGACAGGCGCCGACGCGCAGCCGATCCGGGTTCTCGTCGCCGAGGACCAGTCCGCCGTACGGGCCGGGCTGGTCCTCATCCTGCGCTCCGCCCCCGACATCGAGGTGGTCGGGGAGGCGGCGGACGGTGAGGAGGCGGTCCGGCTGGCGCGGGAGCTGCGGCCCGACCTCGTCCTGATGGACATTCAGATGCCGCGGCTGGACGGCGTCTCCGCCACCCGTCAGGTGGTCGCCGAGAAGCTGGCGGACGTCCTGGTGCTGACCACCTTCGACCTGGACGAGTACGTCTTCGGGGCGCTGCGGGCGGGCGCCGCCGGCTTCCTGCTCAAGGACAGCGATGCGGCTGCGCTCCTGACCGCGGTGCGCACGGTGGCGTCCGGCGAGGGCCTGATCGCGCCCGCGGTCACCCGGCGGCTGATCGCGGAATTCGCCAGCCCCCGTACGGCGGCACGGGCGGCGCGGGACGCGGACGCCCCCGATCCGGCGGTCCTGGACGCACTGACGCCGCGCGAACGCGAGGTACTGGGCTGTCTGGGCCGCGGCCTCTCCAACGCCGACATCGCCTTACGGCTGGCCATGGCCGAGGCCACCGTCAAGACCCACGTCAGCCGCCTGCTGGCCAAACTCGACCTGCGCAGCCGGGTCCAAGCGGCAGTACTGGCCCAGGAGTTGGGAGTCGACGGGCCGTAGGGAACCCCCCTCCGGCCGTGGAGAACGCCTTCCCCGGCCCCGGGGTATGCACAAGGGAATACCCTCCCCCACCTACGCGTTGTGGCCCCGCAGGGGGCCCGCGCGACCCTTAGGGGATCCGTTCGACCCGCCCGTAGGGGACCGGAGCCGTCCCCCGCACCCCCGCACACGCACGGGCGGCGCCCGCATCAGCCGTCAAGCCACCGGCACCCGCATCAGCCCTCAGGCCACAGGCCACCGTGACGCTCCCCCAGACTCCGTCCGGGGCAGTCCCGGGGCACCCCCATCCAACGAGGCCCCTTAATTACGCCACATTGACTCTCCCCCAGACTCCGTCCGGGAGGCACCCCCACCCAACGAGGCCCCTTAATTACGCCACATTGACTCGTTGTCCCGGCGGGGCCGCCTCCAGCCAGGCCAGGAAGCCCGTGAGCGCGTCCTCGCTCATGGCCAGTTCCAGGCGGGTGCCGCGGTGCCGGCAGGCCAGCACGATGGAGTCGGAGAGCAGGGCGAGCTCCTCCTCACCCTGCGGGGTGCGGCGCTCCAGCACCTCGATGGCGGAGCGCTCCAGCAGGCGGCGGGGCCGGGGCGCGTACGAGAAGACCCGGAACCACTCGATCCGGTCGCCGTTGTAGCGCGCCACGCCGTAGATCCAGCCCTTGCCGCTGGGCTCGTTCTCCGGCACGTTCCAGCGCAGACTGCAGTCGAAGGTGCCGCCGGACCGCTGGATGAGCCGCCGCCTCAGTCCGAAGACGAACAACCCCAGCAGCACCAGCACCACGACCGCGCCGCTCACAAGCAGAGCGAGGACCATCTCGACCGACCTCCTCGCCTCGTTGGGTGCCCCCGGACGGAACCCGGGGGTGGGAGTACCTCCCGCTTGCGGGGGAGGAAACGCACCTGCATTGCCTCAGCCGCGGGCCGCTCCGGAGAATTCCGGGCAGCCCGCGGCTGAGGATCGATCTCGTCGGTGGCGGGGCTCAGTGAACGCCCGTCACCGCACGCAGCCGGACATCGGCGCGACGCTCGGCGGCCGCGTCAGCGTCCGACTTCGCTCGCTCCAGGGCCCGCTCCGCGCGCTGGACATCGATCTCGTCCGACAGCTCGGCCACCTCTGCGAGCAGGGACAGCTTGTTGTCGGCGAACGAGATGAAGCCGCCGTGCACGGCGGCGACGACGGTGCCGTCCCCGCTCTCGCCGGTCGTACGAATCGTCACCGGGCCCGACTGCAGCACGCCGAGCAGCGGCTGGTGTCCGGGCATGACGCCGATGTCGCCCGACGAGGTGCGCGCGACGACCAGGCTGGCCTTGCCGGACCAGACCTGACGGTCGGCGGCGACCAACTCGACGTGCAGCTCAGCCACGATGGCTCCTCGGGTCTCCACCTGCCTGGTGTGGCAGATGTTGGGTCAAATACTAGTGGTCGTACGGACCGGGGGCGGCCAGGGCCGCCCCCGGGACCGTTACGGGGGTCAGGAGACGCCCAGCTCCTTGGCGTTCTTCTTCAGGTCCTCGAGACCGCCGCACATGAAGAAGGCCTGCTCGGGGAAGTGGTCGTAGTCACCGTCGGCAATGGCGTTGAACGCGGCGATGGACTCGTCCAGCGGCACGTCCGAGCCGTCGACACCGGTGAACTGCTTCGCCACGTGGGTGTTCTGCGACAGGAACCGCTCGATCCGACGGGCGCGGTGGACGGTGAGCTTGTCCTCCTCGCCCAGCTCGTCGATACCCAGAATCGCGATGATGTCCTGGAGGTCCTTGTACTTCTGCAGGATCGTCTTGACGCGCGACGCGCAGTCGTAGTGCTCCTGCGTGATGTAGCGCGGGTCCAGGATGCGGGACGTCGAGTCCAGCGGGTCGACCGCCGGGTAGATGCCCTTCTCCGAGATCGGACGGGAGAGAACCGTCGTCGCGTCGAGGTGCGCGAAGGTCGTCGCCGGCGCCGGGTCGGTCAGGTCGTCCGCGGGGACGTAGATCGCCTGCATCGAGGTGATCGAGTGACCACGGGTCGAGGTGATGCGCTCCTGCAGCAGACCCATCTCGTCCGCCAGGTTCGGCTGGTAACCCACCGCGGACGGCATACGGCCGAGCAGCGTGGAGACCTCGGAACCCGCCTGGGTGTAGCGGAAGATGTTGTCGATGAAGAAGAGCACGTCCTGCTTCTGCACATCGCGGAAGTACTCCGCCATGGTCAGACCCGCCAGGGCGACGCGCAGACGGGTGCCCGGGGGCTCGTCCATCTGGCCGAAGACCAGTGCGGTCTTGTCGATGACGCCGGAGTCCGTCATCTCCTCGATGAGGTCGTTGCCCTCACGGGTGCGCTCACCGACACCGGCGAACACCGACACACCGTCGTGGTTGTTGGCCACGCGGTAGATCATTTCCTGGATCAGAACGGTCTTGCCGACACCGGCGCCACCGAACAGACCGATCTTGCCGCCCTTGACGTACGGGGTCAGCAGGTCGATGACCTTGACGCCGGTCTCGAACATCTCGGTCTTGGACTCGAGCTGGTCGAAGGACGGGGCCTTGCGGTGGATGGGCCAGCGCTCGGTGACCTCGACCGTGGACGGGTCCACGTTCAGGATCTCGCCGAGGGTGTTGAACACCTTGCCCTTGGTGACGTCACCGACCGGGACGGTGATCCCGGCGCCGGTGTCGGTCACCGCGGCCTGGCGGACCAGACCGTCGGTGGGCTGCATCGAGATGGCACGGACCAGGCCCTCGCCCAGGTGCTGGGCAACCTCGAGGGTCAGGACCTTGAGCGCTCCGGCCTCGGCCGGGTCGGCGACCTCGACGGTCAGCGCGTTGTAGATCTCCGGCATCGCGTCGACGGGGAACTCCACGTCGACGACCGGGCCGATGACCCGGGCGACGCGGCCCGTTGCCGTGGCCGTTTCAACAGTGGTGGTCATAGTGGTCAGTCACTCCCCGCGGTCGCGTCGGCCAGAGCACTGGCGCCACCGACGATCTCGCTGATTTCCTGGGTGATTTCGGCCTGTCGGGCCGCGTTGGCAAGCCGCGAGAGCGACTTGATGAGCTCTTCTGCGTTGTCGGTCGCCGACTTCATCGCGCGCCGGGTGGCGGCGTGCTTGGAGGCGGCGGCCTGCAGCAGCGCGTTGTAGATCCGCGACTCGACGTACCGCGGAAGCAGGGCGTCGAGGACGTCCTCGGCCGACGGCTCGAAGTCGAACAGCGGAAGGATCTCCCCCTTGGACGCCTCGGCCGACTCCTCGGCCGCCTTGTCCAGGGACAGCGGCAGCAGCCGGTCGTCGATCGCCGTCTGCGTCATCATCGAGATGAACTCGGTGGTGACGATGTGGAGTTCGTCCACACCACCCTCGGCGGTGTCCTTCTGGACCGCCGCGATGAGCGGTGCGGCGACCGCCTTGGCGTCCGCATACGTCGGGCTGTCGGTGAAGCCGGTCCACGACTCCACGACCTTGCGCTCGCGGAAGCTGTAGTACGACACACCCTTGCGGCCGACGATGTAGGCGTCGACCTCTTTGCCCTCGGCCTTGAGCCGCTCGGTGAGCTGCTCGGCGGCCTTGATGACGTTGGAGGAGTAACCGCCGGCCAGACCGCGGTCGCTCGTGATGAGCAGCAGTGCGGCCCGGACCGGGCGCTCCGCCTCGGTCGTCAGCGGGTGCTGGGTGTTCGAGCCGGTGGCAACCGCCGTCACCGCGCGGGTCAGTTCACTCGCGTACGGCGTCGATGCCGCCACCTGGCGCTGCGCCTTGACGACGCGCGAGGCGGCGATCATCTCCATCGCCTTGGTGATCTTCTTGGTCGCGGAGACGGAGCGGATGCGACGCTTGTAGACCCGGAGCTTGGCTCCCATGGATCAGGTCCCTTCCGTCGTCACTTGGCGGTGCCGGCCGGGGTGTCCTCGCCGAGCAGCTTGCCGGTCGAGGTCTCGAACTGCCGCTTGAAGCCCTCGACGGCCTCGGAGATCGCACCGATGGTGTCGTCGGACATCTTGGCGCCCTCACGGATGCTCGTGAGCAGCTCCTTCTTGTCCCGGTGCAGGTGGTCCAGGAGCTCCCGCTCGAAGCGGCGGATGTCCTCGACCGGCACGTCGTCCATCTTGCCGTTGGTGCCGGCCCAGATGGAGACGACCTGGTCCTCGACCGGGTACGGGTTGTACTGGCTCTGCTTGAGCAGCTCGGTCATGCGCTTACCGCGCTCCAGCTGCGCCTTGGAGGCCGCGTCCAGGTCGGAACCGAAGGCGGCGAACGCCTCCAGCTCGCGGTACTGGGCGAGGTCCACGCGGAGCCGGCCGGACACCTGGCGCATGGCCTTGTGCTGGGCGGAGCCACCGACACGGGAGACCGAGATACCGACGTTCAGGGCCGGACGCTGACCGGCGTTGAACAGGTCGGACTCCAGGAAGCACTGGCCGTCGGTGATGGAGATGACGTTGGTCGGGATGAACGCCGACACGTCGTTCGCCTTGGTCTCGACGATCGGGAGACCGGTCATGGAGCCGGCGCCCATGTCGTCGGAGAGCTTGGCGCAGCGCTCCAGCAGACGCGAGTGCAGGTAGAAGACGTCGCCCGGGTAGGCCTCGCGGCCCGGCGGACGGCGCAGGAGCAGGGACACGGCGCGGTAGGCGTCGGCCTGCTTCGAGAGGTCGTCGAAGATGATCAGGACGTGCTTGCCCTGGTACATCCAGTGCTGGCCGATGGCCGAGCCGGTGTAGGGCGCGAGGTACTTGAAGCCCGCCGGGTCGGACGCCGGGGCGGCGACGATGGTGGTGTACTCCAGGGCGCCGGCCTCCTCCAGCGCGCCGCGCACGGACGCGATGGTGGAGCCCTTCTGGCCGATGGCGACGTAGATGCAGCGGACCTGCTTCTTGGGGTCGCCCGAGCGCCAGTTGTCGCGCTGGTTGATGATCGTGTCGACGGCCAGGGCGGTCTTGCCGGTCTGGCGGTCACCGATGATCAGCTGACGCTGGCCGCGGCCGATCGGCACCATCGAGTCGACGGCCTTGTAGCCGGTCTGCATCGGCTCGTGGACCGACTTGCGGACCATGACGCCCGGAGCCTGCAGCTCCAGGGCACGGCGACCCTCGGTCTCGATCTCGCCGAGGCCGTCGATCGGGTTGCCCAGCGGGTCGACGACGCGGCCGAGGTAGCCCTCGCCCACGGCGACCGAGAGCACCTCACCGGTGCGCTGCACCGGCTGGCCCTCCTCGATACCGCCGAACTCGCCGAGGACCACCGCACCGATCTCGCGCTCTTCCAGGTTCAGCGCCAGACCGAGCGTGCCGTCCTCGAACTTCAGCAGCTCGTTCGCCATCGCCGAGGGAAGGCCCTCGACCTTCGCGATGCCGTCTCCGGCCTCGCTTACCGTGCCGACCTCCTCGCGCGAGGCCGCGTCCGGCTTGTACGCCTGGACGAAGTTCTCCAGCGCGTCCCGGATCTCCTCCGGCCGGATCGTGAGCTCCGCCATCTGGGTTCCCTGCTCTCCTTGTTGGGCCCGAAGTTACTTGCGGGGTCTGGGGTGGTCCCCAGGGGCTTTCCGCTTACGGCCCAACTCGGGCCGCCGTCATGCTTGTGCTGGTCCCCGGGGCTTCTTCCGGACCGCAGCCGGACCTCTCGGTCCGGCCGGCTGGTCCGGTGTCTGGCCGCCGGTTGCGCAGCTCTTGAGTTGGTGGCTGGGTCAGCCGGCCATCCGCCGGTTCGCCTCGTCGAGGCGCTCCGCGATGGTCCCGTTGATGACCTCGTCGCCGATCCGTACCTGGACGCCGCCGAGGACCTCGGGGTCCACGTCGAGGTTCAGGTGGATCTGCCGTCCGTACAGCGCGGTCAGGGAGGCGCTCAGCCGCTCCCGCTGTCCTTCGCTGAGGGGCACCGCGGAGGTGACCACCGCGACCATCCGGTCCCGGCGGTGCGCCGCCAGCTTGGAGAGGGCGTCGAGCCCCGCTTCCAGGCTACGGCCCCGCGGCTGTACGACAAGACGGATCACGACCCGCTCGGTGACCGGGTTGGCCCGGCCGCCCAGCAGCGAACGCAGCAGCTCCGTCTTGGCCGACGCCGCCGCGTTGCGGTCGGTCAGCGCACGGCGCAGCTCGGGGTTGGCGCCGACGATCCGGCCGAACCGGAACAGCTCGTCCTCGACGTCGTCGAGGCCACCGGCCCGCTGGGCGGCGACGAGGTCGGCGGTGAAGGCCAGCTCCTCGAGCGCGTCCGCCAGGTCACGCGAGCGCGACCAGCGCGAGCGGACCATGCCGGTCACCAGGTCGGTGGCCGGGCCGCCGATCCGGCCGCCGAGCAGCCGTCCGGCCAGTTCGGCCCGGGCCTCGCCGGCCTGCGCCGGGTCGGTCAGGACCCGACGCAGCGACACCTCGCGGTCGAGCAGAGCGGTGACGGCAGCCAGCTCCTCGGCGAGCTTCGCGGCGTCGACGGCAGTGTTGTCCGTCAGCGCGTCGAGCTGCTCGCGTGCGGAGGCAAGTGCCTCGCGGCTCGCTCCGTTCATCGGCCGGCCTCAGCCTTCGTCGCGTCCGACGCCGCATTGGCCTCGAGCTCGTCGAGGAAGCGGTCGATGGTCCGGCTCTGCCGGGCGTGGTCCTCGAGGGACTCGCCGACGAGCTTGCCGGCCAGGTCGGTGGCGAGCTTGCCCACGTCCTGACGCAGCGACTGCGCGGCCTGCTTGCGGTCCGCCTCGATCTGGGCGTGACCGGCAGCGATGATCTCCTCACGCTGCCGCTGGCCTTCGGCGCGCATCTCCGCGATGAGAGTCGCGCCCTGCTCCTGCGCCTCCTGGCGCAGACGCGCGGCCTCGTGGCGGGCGTCGGCCAGCTGCGCCCGGTAGTCCGCGAGCACCTGCTGGGCCTCGGCCTGGAGCGCCTCGGCTTCCTCCATCCGGCCTTCGATCTGCTTCCGGCGCTCGTCCAGAACCCTGTTGATGTTCGGGAGGAGCTTCTTGGCGAGGATGCCGAAGACGATGAAGAAAGCGATCAGGCCGATGACCAGCTCTGGAATCGGCGGGATCAGGGGGTTCTCGGGAACCTCCACCGCCATGGTGACCAGGGCGTTCACATCAGTGCCTTCCGTCTGAATGGATGTCGAGGGTTTCGTTTACTTGAAAACGAAGCCCATGACGATGCCGATGAGGGCGAGCGCCTCACAGAAGGCGAAACCCATGATCTGGTTGGTGCGGATCAGGCCGGCAGCCTCGGGCTGGCGGGCCAGGGCCTGGGTGCCGTTACCGAAGATGATGCCGACGCCGACGCCGGGGCCGATGGCCGCAAGGCCGTAGCCGATCGCGCTGGCGCTGCCGGTGAAGGCGGTCGCGGAGGCGAGGTTGACGGTCTCGAGAGCAGCGGACATGCCGTTACTTCCTTCTCATTTCACGTACCGGTGGGGGTTGGCCACCGGACAGCTGTTGGGCTGGGAGGCGGGGTGCTCAGTGGTGCTCGGCGAGCGCGCCCTGGACGTAGTTGCAGGCCAGGAGCACGAAGACGTACGCCTGGACGGCCTGGATGAAGAGCTCGAAGGCCGTCATCGCGAGAGTCATGAGGAACGAGGCGCCGGCGTAGACGATGCCGATGCCGTTCAGCAGGTACCAGCTGGCGATGGTGAACATCAGGATCAGCAGGTGGCCCGCGAACATGTTCGCGAAGAGCCGGACCGCGTGCGTGAACGGCCGGATGATCATGTTCGAGAGGAACTCGATGACGACGATCAGCGGCAGCACCCAGCCGAGCGACTTGTCATAGCCGGTGATGTTCTTCAGGGCGCCGACGAACCCGTGCTTCTTGAAGGTCAGGAAGACCCACAGGATGTAGACCATCGCCGCGAGGCCCACCGGGAAGGCGATGACCGACGTGACCGGGAAGGCGGCGACCGGGATGATCGACCACAGGTTCATGATCCACACGAAGAAGAACAGCGCGACCATGAAGGGGACGTATTTGTCGCCCTCCTTCTTCCCGAGCGCGTCATAGACGAGTCCGCGGCGTACGAAGTCGTAACCCGCCTCGCCGATCATCTGCAGCTTTCCGGGGACCACCTTCGCCTTGCCGAATGCGGCCCAGAAGAAGCCGACAACGACGACCGTGCTGAGCAGAGCCAGCAGCATCGGCTTGTTGAACTCGAAGCCACCGACGGTGAAGAGCGGCTTGAAGACGAACGAATGAAGCCCGGGAGCATCAAAGCCGCACCCGGAAAAGATGTGGCAGTCGGTCTCGAAGGCGAGCATCGTTTCAGCACTCACCGCGAGCTCCTTCAGCGTGGCGCATGGGTACGGCAACCTCGTTGTGTCGGCGCGGCGTTGAGCCACGGAGCGGCACTGGACTGGTCTTACGGATTAGGGGGCAGCTGGCCGGCTCTGGGCCGGGCCGGATCGCAGGCATCGGCCGCGAGAACTTCCCGTTCCGTCCCGTAGGACTCGGGAGCTCAGCCGCCTGCGCCAACTGTGCCGCAGTTGGCACCGGACGATAGCAGGCCCGCATGAGGCCATTTATCTCGGCCCTACGTGTCACGTCGGCGACCCCGCCGTCTCCGCCTTCTTGTGCTCGGCGGAGTCGGGATCCACGTACAGAATCTTTGCCTTCATATGACCGCGGGTCTGCGCTGCGATCCACACGAGGGTGGTGCCGAGCAGGGTGAACGCAAACGCCTTTGTGTCAAAGAGCGTTGTGTCCTTGAAGGCGATCAGGAAGACGAGCACGAACAGGATCTGCGTCGTGTAAAGCAGCAGCCCCATCATCTGGAACAGCTGCGGCAGGTTCTTCGCGGTTTTCTGCAGGACCACCAGGCCCGCGCCCATGACGAGCAGCACCAGCACGGTGCCGACGACAGCACCGATCGCTCCTGTCGCGCCTGCGACCACCGCGCTCACGGCAACGGCGACGACGCCGGCGGCGAGCGTGGGCACAACGGCGTGAAGGAGTAGTCGGGCGTCATTCGACTGCATGGCGGCGCTCCGGCATGGGGTGGGGGTGTGTCGTCAGGGACGAGCGTAGACCCGGCCTGAGGCGGAACCTGAGGCCAGAGGACCGTCGCACTACGGTCCTTCGGCTCTGTCGCCGGGTTTCGTGAACGGTATCACAAACTATTTGATGAGGTCTTTACCTGGTTCGTGTGGACCCTGTCACACCTGAGCGTGAACCTGCGCGTTGGTGCACTGACAGCCGGTTTTTTGTCTGGTATGGAGTCAACCGTCCCGGTTTCCGGTGCCCGTTCGGGCGACCTCACCCCGGGATCAGCGGTGACTACCCGCCTTCCGCCGGTCCACGAAGCGTGACCGGTCGCCGATCGCGGTGGCCCCGTTGATCCCCGCCGGGACCGGCTCCGGCTCCTCCGCCGGCACCCCGTCGGCCACTCCCGCGCCCATGCCGTCGCCCGCCGGCGCCAGCACCGTACGGACCACCCTGCGGTAGCGCGGCGGCACCATCCGCTCCGCCCAGCGCGGCGCCCGCGGCGTGAAGCGCGGCAGCAGGAGCAGCACCAGGCCCACCGCGCTGAGCAGCACGATGCCCAGCACGATCCACATGCTGGCGTTGTTCGCCGAGTAGGCCACCGCGCCGAACGCGATCAGCGCCGACCAGAAGTACATGATCAGCACCGCGCGGCTGTGCGAGTGGCCGATCTCCAGCAGCCGGTGGTGCAGGTGCCCGCGGTCCGCGGCGAACGGCGACTGCCCCTTCCAGGTGCGCCGCACGATGGCCAGAATCAGGTCGGCGACCGGCACCGCGATGACGGTCAGCGGCAGCAGCAGCGGGATGTAGACCGGCACCATCGCGTGGGTGGCCTCGCGCAGACCGCCCGCCTTCTGGTTGAGCAGGTCCGGGTCGACCTGGCCGGTCACCGAGACCGCGCCGGCCGCCATCACCAGGCCGATCAGCATCGACCCGGAGTCGCCCATGAAGATCCGCGCCGGGTGCATGTTGTGCGGCAGGAAGCCCAGGCACATGCCCATCAGAACGACCGAGAACAGCGTTGCGGGCGCGGCGGCCTCGATGCCGTAGCCGAACCACATCCGGTACGCGTACATGAAGAACGCCGCCGCGGCGATGCACACCATGCCGGAGGCCAGCCCGTCCAGGCCGTCGACGAAGTTCACCGCGTTGATGGTGATCACCACCAGGGCGACGGTCAGCAGCGTGCCCTGCATCGGCGTGAGCGAGACCGTGCCGACGCCCGGGATCGGGATCCACAGGATCGTCAGGCCCTGCAGCACCATCACGCCCGCGGCGATCATCTGGCCGCCCAGCTTGACCAGCGCGTCCACGCCCCACTTGTCGTCGAGCACGCCGAGGATCCAGATCAGCGCGGCGCCCGACAGCAGTGCCCGCGGCTCGTCGGAGTTCTCGAAGACGCTCTTGAGGTTGGTCAGGTGCGAGGCGACCAGCAGACCGGCGCACAGCCCGCCGAACATGGCGATGCCGCCGAGCCGCGGCGTCGGCTCGCGGTGCACATCACGCGCGCGGATCTCCGGCATCGCGCCGGCCGCGATCGCGAACTTCCGCACCGGCCCGGTCAGCAGATAGGTGATCGCGGCCGTGACGCACAGCGTCAGCAGGTATTCACGCACGGGCTGCCCCAGAGGTATAGCTGGCCATCACAGCCCCACACCCTATGCGGGTCCGCCCCCTGGCCGTGAATACAGGAGAAGACGCCTGGTGTCAGCGTGCGGTTCCGGCCGTCACCCTTGTGGGGGATAAGGCGGAAATCGGTGGACCAACGCGACGGTCTCCCGGCGGGCCGTGCCGTCCTCCCGCAGCGCCGCCGCGATCAGCCCCGCGACCTGCGTCATCTCCGTTTCGGTCATCCCCTGGGTGGTGACCGCGGCGGTACCCAGCCGCAGCCCCGTACGGCGGGCCGCGGCGCCCTCCGCGCACGGCAGCGCGCAGGTGTCCAGCACGATCCCGGCGGCCGCCAGCCGGCCCCGGGCGGTGCGTGCGTCCAGGCCCAGCGGCGTGGGGTCGGCGGTGATCAGATGGGTGTCGGTGCCGCCGGTGGTGATCGTCAGCCCCTGATCCTCGAGCGCCGCGGCGAGCGCCCGGGCATTGGCGACGACCTGTCGGGTGTACGCGGCGAAGGCCGGGCCGGCGGCCTCCGCGAAGGCGACGGCCTTGGCGGCGACCGAGTTCATCTGTGCGCCCCCCTGGGTGAAGGGGAACACCGCACGGTCGATCCGCTCGGCCAGTTTTGCGCCGCACAGCAGCATCCCGCCGCGGGGCCCGCGCAGCACCTTGTGAGTGGTGCCGCACACCACATGCGCGTACGGCACGGGGCTCGGCGCCACTCCCCCGGCGATCAGCCCCATCGGGTGCGCGACGTCCGCGATCAGGTAGGCGCCGGTCTCGTCGGCGATGTCGCGGAAGGCGGCGTAGTCGAGGTGCCGGGGGTAGGAGATCGAGCCGCAGACGATCGCCTTGGGCCGGCGGGCCCGGGCCAGCTCGCGGATCGCGTCGTAGTCCAGCAGCCCGGTCTCCTCGTCGACCCCGTAGCCGGCGAAGTCGAACCAGCGGCCGGAGAAGTTGGCGGGCGATCCGTGGGTGAGGTGTCCGCCGTGCGGCAGGGACATGGCCAGGACGGTGTCTCCGGGGCGCAGCAGGGCGGCGTAGGCGGCCAGAACGGCCGAAGACCCGGAGTGGGCCTGGACGTTGGCGTGTTCGGCGCCGAAAAGGGCCTTGGCGCGCTCCACGGCGATCCGCTCGGCGAGGTCGACGATCTCGCAGCCGCCGTGGTGCCGCGCGCCGGGGTACCCCTCGGCGTACTTGTTGCCCAGCGGGGAGCCGAGGGCCGCCAGGACGGCCGGTGAGGTGAAGTTCTCCGCGGCGATGAGCTGCAGCCCGTCGCTCTGCCGGGCGCTCTCGCCGAGCAGGACGCCGGCGATCTCCGGGTCCTGTCGCAGCAGCGCGCCGAAGTCCGGGGCGCCGGCGGGGTGCGTGACCCCTTCGCGGGCGGCGGCCCGGGCCCGGTCCTGGAGCGTCTCGTCGGCGGTGCCGGCAGCGGTCCCGCCGCCGGTCCCGTCGGCCGGCGCGCGGTCGGCCGGGGTCTCGCTGCGGGGTGACGCGGTGGTGGCGGGCATGGCGTGCTCCGGGCCTCGTCGGGACGTA
The DNA here is from genome assembly GCF_055657085.1 of Streptomyces sp. NPDC107765. NCBI lineage: Bacteria > Bacillati > Actinomycetota > Actinomycetes > Kitasatosporales > Streptomycetaceae > Streptomyces > Streptomyces sp. NPDC107765. The sequence continues at coordinate 46,324 of NZ_JBVKBL010000002.1, forward strand.
GTCCCAATGTAGGCGCGGCGGCCCGATCGGGCGCGGTGTGCGGGCCGCCCGGGGGGCGCGGCCGGCCCGGTGGCCCGACACGGCCCGCCGCCACGGCCCGCGGGCGCGGCACCGGGTCAGGCCCGGGCGGGGACCCCGGTGAGGGCGGTGACGACCGGGTCGAGGGCCTGGTTGATCTCGTCGCCGATGGAGCGGAAGAACGTGATGGGGGCGCCGTAGGGGTCGTAGACCTCGTCCGACTCCGGGTTGGGCGCGAGCAGCCAGCCGCGCAGCGCGGCGGCCGCGCCGACCAGCGCCCGGGCCCGCTCGACCAGCCCGCCGTCCGGCAGGTCCGGGTCCGGTTCGGGCAGCGTGGCGGGGTCTATGGCCCGCACCAGCCGGTTGAACTCCTTGAGGGTGAAGGTGCGCAGCCCCGCGGAGTGGCCCATCGAGATGACCTGCGCGCGGTGGTCGCGGGTCGCGGTCAGGACCAGGTCGGCGCGGATGACGTGCTCGTCGAGGAGTTCCCGGCCGATGAAGCCGGCCGGGTCCGCGCCGTAGTCGGTCAGCACCGTGGCGGCGTGCGCCTCCATCGGGGCGCCCTCATGGCCCCAGGTGCCGGCGCTCTCCACGATCAGCCCGCCGCAGTGGGCGCCGCCGAGCCGCCGCTCCAGGGCATGGCGGTGCAGCCGCTCGGTGATGGGCGAGCGGCAGACGTTGCCGGTGCTGACGTGGAGGATCCGGAAAGGGGGCGGAGAGGGTACCGGGGGGTCGGTGTCGTCGCCTGGTCCCGCTATGCCACGCCCCAGGGGCGCCATCAATTGGCCACCTTGAGCTCGGGTACCACCTTGCGCAGCTCGTCGGCGCCGAGTGCGCCCTCGCGCAGCAGCACCGGGATCTTGCCGGTGACATCGACGATCGAGGACGGCACGGCGGCGGGCGTCGGGCCGCCGTCGAGGTAGACGGACACCGCGTCGCCCAGCATCTCCTGTGCGGCGTCGCAGTCCTGCGGGGAGGGGTGGCCGGTGAGGTTGGCGCTGGAGACGGCCATCGGGCCGACGTCGGTCAGCAGCTCGATCGCGACCGGGTGCAGCGGCATGCGGACCGCGACCGTGCCGCGGGTCTCGCCCAGGTCCCAGGTCAGCGACGGCTGGTGCCGGGCGACGAGGGTGAGCGCGCCGGGCCAGAAGGCGTCGACGAGCTCCCAGGCCAGCTCGGAGAAGTCGGTGACCAGGCCGTGCAGGGTGTTGGGCGAGCCGACGAGGACCGGGGAGGGCATGCCGCGGCCGCGGCCCTTGGCCTCCAGCAGGTCGCCGACGGCCTCCGCGCTGAAGGCGTCCGCGCCGATGCCGTAGACGGTGTCGGTCGGCAGCACGACCAGCTCACCGCGGCGGACGGCCGAGGCGGCCTCGCGCAGACCGGTCGCGCGGTCGGTCGCGTCGCTGCAGTCGTATCGCCGTGCCATTAGCGGTCCTCCTGGTGCCGAACGGTTGGGGGGTTCATCAAGGCGGTGGGCGTCATGGCATCGCCCGGCGCGCGGTGGCGAAACGGGGCCTGTTGTTGAGGTCGGGATGGTCGGCCGCGTCGGCCCAGCCCCGCTCCTCGGTGAAGATCCACGGCACCTGCCCGCCCTGGGTGTCCGCGTGCTCGATGACGACCACGCCGCCGGGCCGCAGCAGGCGGTGTGCGGTCCGCTCGATGCCGCGGATGGTGTCCAGGCCGTCCGGGCCCGAGAACAGCGCGAGCTCGGGGTCGTGGTCGCGTGCCTCGGGTGCGACGTACTCCCACTCGGTCAGCGGGATGTACGGCGGGTTGGAGACGACCAGGTCGACCTGGCCGTCCAGCTCGGGAAGCGCGGTCAGCGCGTCGCCGTGATGGAGAACGACGCGGGACCCCTCGACGTTCTTGCGGGCGTACGCCAGGGCTTCCTCGGACAGCTCCACGGCGTGCACCCGGGAGCGCGGCACCTCCTGCGCCAGGGCGAGTGCGATCGCCCCGGAGCCGGTGCACAGGTCGACGATGAGCGGCTCGACGACGTCCATGGCCCGCACGGCGTCTATCGCCCAGCCGACCACCGACTCGGTCTCCGGCCGGGGCACGAACACCCCGGGTCCGACGCTGAGTTCGAGGTAGCGGAAGAAGGCCCGGCCGGTGATGTGCTGGAGCGGCTCACGGGCCTCGCGGCGGGCGACGGCCTCCCAGTAGCGGGCGTCGAAGTCCGCGTCGGGGACCGTGTGCAGCTGGCTCCGCTTGACGCCGTGCACGTGCGCGGCGAGCTCCTCGGCGTCGAAGCGGGGTGAGGGCACGCCGGCGTCGGCCAGCCGCTGGGTGGCCTGGGCCACCTCGGCGAGCAGCAGGTTCACGGGGGTCCTCCAGCCGTGCGGACGGGTCGAGCGGGGGGCTTACTGGGCGGCGGCGAGCTTGGCGGCCGAATCGGCGTCGACGCACGCCTGGATGACCGGGTCGAGCTCGCCGTCGAGCACCTGGTCCAAGTTGTACGCCTTGAAGCCGACGCGGTGGTCCGAAATGCGGTTTTCGGGGAAGTTGTACGTGCGGATGCGCTCGGAGCGGTCGACCGTGCGGACCTGGCTGCGCCGGGCGTCCGACGCCTCGCGCTCGGCCTCCTCCTGGGCGGCGGCCAGCAGCCGGGAGCGCAGGATGCGCATCGCCTGCTCCTTGTTCTGGAGCTGGCTCTTCTCGTTCTGGCAGGAGACGACGATGCCGGTGGGCAGGTGGGTGATGCGCACCGCGGAGTCGGTGGTGTTGACGGACTGGCCGCCGGGCCCGGAGGAGCGGTAGACGTCGATCCGCAGGTCGTTGGCCACGATCTCGACCTCGACCTCCTCGGCCTCGGGCGTGACCAGCACGCCGGCCGCGGAGGTGTGGATCCGGCCCTGCGACTCGGTGGCGGGCACGCGCTGGACGCGGTGCACCCCGCCCTCGTACTTCAGCCGCGCCCAGACGCCCTGGCCGGGCTCGACCGCGCCGTTGCCGCCCTTGGTCTTCACGGCGACCTGGACGTCCTTGTAGCCGCCGAGGTCGGACTCGTTGGCGTCGAGGATCTCGGTCTTCCAGCCGACCCGCTCGGCGTAGCGCAGGTACATCCGCAGCAGGTCGCCGGCGAACAGCGCGGACTCCTCGCCGCCCTCGCCGGCCTTGACCTCCAGGATGACGTCCTTGTCGTCGCTGGGGTCGCGCGGGACGAGCAGCAGCCGCAGCTTCTCGGTCAGCTCCTCGCGGCTGGCGTCGAGCTCCTTGACCTCGTCGGCGAAGTCCGGGTCGTCCGCGGCCAGTTCGCGCGCGGTCTCGATGTCCTCGCCGGTCCGCTTCCAGTCGCGGTACGTCGCGATGATCGGGGTCAGCTCGGCGTAGCGCTTGTTGAGCCGCATGGCTTCGCGCTGGTCGGCGTGGACCGCGGGGTCGGCCAGCCGCTTTTCGAGATCGGCGTGCTCACCGATCAGTTCCTCGACCGCCTCGAACATCGTGGGGTTCCTCTGCTGGCTGGCTGACTGTCTCTACCCGGGGGGCGTCCCCCGCCAAAAAAGGCGCCGGTCCGGCCACCCCTGGGCAGGGGCGACCGGAGACCGGCGCCTTGTGGGTCGCTACTTCTTGGCGGACCCGGCGTTCTTGCCGAAGCGGGCCTCGAAGCGGGCCACACGACCGCCCGTGTCCAGGATCTTCTGCTTACCGGTGTAGAACGGGTGGCACTCGGAGCAGATGTCGGCGCGGATGCTGCCGCCGGCAACGGTGCTGCGGGTGGTGAAGGACGCGCCACAGGTGCAGCTGACCTGGGTCTCGACGTACTCCGGGTGGATGTCGCGCTTCAAGGGATTCTCCTAGGTTCGGGAGTGCACCGGGTCGTGTCGCGGGTTGCGTCACGTGAACCGGGGCCGACGGTCCAGTCTGCCAGGACTAGCCGTATCTCCCAAAACCGGGGTAGGTGCGCAACTATTCCCCGCCCGGTTCCGGGACCGCGCGGGCCCCGGAACCCGCGCACCGCGGCTACTTCACGTAGCGGCTGGTGCCTCCGGTGTCACCGGCCGAGCCCTTGATCGCGGACTTCGGGATGTCCCGGTCGTTGCGCAGCGCGTTCCAGACCTGCTTGCCCTGCCGGGTCAGCGGCACCACACGGTCCGGGTTGGCGGTGTCGTACGTCACCGGCAGCGTCACCATGTCGATGTTCTCCGAGCCGATCGAGCCCAGGCTCTTGGCCAGGCCGGTCAGTTCGCTGACCGAGTTCAGATCGGTGTCGGTGGTGATGGCCTTGGTGGCCGTGTCGGCGATGTCGTAGAGCTTGGTGGGGTTGGTCAGCACGCCGACGTTCTTGACCTGGTTCATCAGGGCCTTGACGAACGTCTGCTGGAGCTGGATGCGGCCCAGGTCGCTGCCGTCGCCGCCGGGCACGCCGTGCCGGGTGCGGACCAGGCCGAGCGACTGCTCGCCGTCGAGCGTGTGGTGGCCGGCCTTCAGGTGCAGGTGGCTGTTGTGGTCGTCGATCGCCTTGGTGGTGGTGATGTCGACGCCGCCCAGCGCGTCGATGAGCTTCTTGAAGCCGGTGAAGTCGACCTCGATGAAGTGGTCCATCCGGATCCCGCTGATCGACTCGACGGTCTTGACGGCGCACGCGGGGCCGCCGACCTCGAAGGCGGTGTTGAACATCGCCCGCCGCTCACCGGGGACGTTCTTGCCGTCCTTGGTGGTGCAGCCGGGCCGGCTGATCAGGGTGTCCCGGGGGATGCTGACGACACTGGCCTTCTTGTGGCCCTTGAAGACGTGCACGACCATCGCGGTGTCCGAGCGCGCCCCGCCCTCGTCCTTGCCGTACTCGCCGTTCTTGCCGGCCCGCGAGTCGGAGCCCATCACGAGGATGTCCATCGAGCCGTCGTCGACGTTCTGGGGCCGGTCGTGGCCGAGGGCGGCGTTGATGTCGACGCCCTTCAGATTGCCGTTGAGCTTGAAGTAGACGTAGCCGAGTCCGGCACCACCGAGCAGTACGACGCTGACCAGCGCGCACAGCGTGATGGTGAGTGCCCGGCGGCGCCGGGTCGGGCCCTTGCGCCGGCGGCCGGTGGCACGTATGCCGCGCGCACGGCTTTCGGCCGTCTGCACGGTCCCACTGCTGTCCGCCATCTGCTCCTCAGTCCTTGTCGCCGTCGCTGCCCCTCGCCGTCACCGTGCTGCCTGCTGTCACGGTCCGTCGCGCCTTGTCAGACGGGAGGCTGACGGGAAGGGTTGCACAGCAAGTGATGAGCGGATTCTTAGAAAACGCCGCGGGCCGGGTCCGGCCGTGCGCCGGCTCCGCCGTCCTCACCTGGTCTTTCGTCCCGGCTTCGGTCCTGGCTGGAACGTTGCGTCCGGCGGTGATCTGTGCGGAACGTCTCAGATCGGACACTTCGCCGGCTCCCGGTGCGCGGCGCAGGTCACACGACCACCGGGCGCGCAGCCGTGCCGGGGGCCACCGGCCCGGGATGCCGTACGGGCCACTGGGCCGCTCAGCACGACGCCCCCCTCACCCGTAAGGGCGAGGGGGGCGGTGCGGACGGCGCCGGAGCGCTCCGGGGCGTCAGTCGTTGCCGTTGCCCGCGGTCGGCGTCGTCTTCTGGATCTGCAGCAGGAACTCCGCGTTGGACTTCGTCTGCTTCATCTTGTCCAGCAGCAGCTCGATGGCCTGCTGCTGGTCCAGGGCGTGCAGCACCCGGCGGAGCTTCCAGACGATGGCCAGCTCGTCGCTGCCCATCAGGATCTCTTCCTTACGGGTGCCGGACGCGTCCACGTCCACCGCCGGGAAGATGCGCTTGTCGGCGAGCTTCCGGTCGAGCTTGAGCTCCATGTTGCCGGTGCCCTTGAACTCCTCGAAGATCACCTCGTCCATCCGCGAGCCGGTCTCGACCAGCGCGGTGGCCAGGATGGTCAGCGAGCCGCCGTCCTCGATGTTGCGCGCCGCACCGAAGAACTTCTTCGGCGGGTAGAGGGCGGTGGAGTCGACACCACCGGACAGGATGCGGCCCGAGGCCGGGGCGGCGAGGTTGTACGCCCGGCCCAGACGGGTGATCGAGTCCAGCAGGACGACGACGTCGTGGCCCAGCTCCACCAGGCGCTTGGCCCGCTCGATGGCGAGTTCGGCGACGGTGGTGTGGTCCTCGGCCGGGCGGTCGAAGGTCGAGGAGATGACCTCGCCCTTGACCGACCGCTGCATGTCGGTGACCTCTTCGGGACGCTCGTCGACGAGGACGACCATCAGGTGGCACTCGGGGTTGTTGCGGGTGATCGCGTTGGCGATGGCCTGCATGATCATGGTCTTGCCGGTCTTCGGCGGGGCCACGATCAGACCGCGCTGGCCCTTGCCGATCGGCGAGACCAGGTCGATGATCCGGGTCGTCAGCGCACCGGACTCGCCCTCCAGGCGCAGCCGCTCCTGCGGGTAAAGGGGCGTCAGCTTGCCGAAGTCCGGCCGCCCGCGGCCCTGTTCGGGCGCCATGCTGTTGACGGTGTCGAGCCGGACCAGCGCGTTGAACTTCTCGCGCCGCTCGCCGTCCTTGGGCTGCCGGACCGCGCCGGTGACGTGGTCACCCTTGCGCAGACCGTTCTTGCGGACCTGGGCGAGCGAGACGTAGACGTCGTTCGGGCCGGGCAGGTAGCCGGAGGTCCGGATGAACGCGTAGTTGTCGAGGATGTCCAGGATGCCCGCGACCGGGATCAGGACGTCGTCCTCGGCGATCTGCGGCTCGTTGCCGAATTCCTCGCGGCCACCGCGGCGGCCGCGGCGGTCGCGGTAGCGGCCGCGCCGGCCGCGCCGGCCGCCCTCGAAGTCGTCGTCGTCGTCCCGGCGGTCCCGGTCCCGGTCGCGGTCCCGGCCCTGGCGCTGGCCGCCCTGGCCGCCGTCGCCGGCGTCGCCCTTGCGGCGGTCACCGCGGTCACCGCGGTCACCACGGTCACCGCGGTCGCGCTGGCGGCGGTCGCCGCGGTCGCCCTTCTGGCCCCGGTCCTGGCGGTCGCCGCGCTCCTGGCGCTCGCCGCCCTTGGCGGGCCGGCCGTCGCCGGTCTCCTGCGGGGCGGTGGCGGTGTCGGTGCGCGCCTCGGTCTTGATGTCGGTCTTCGCCTCGACCTTGGTGTCGGTCTTGAGGCCGCCGTCGGCCTCGGGGCTGCCCGCGGCGGCGGTGGCCCGGCGGCGGCGCCGCTCACCGGCCGGCTGCTCGTCGCTGACCGGCTGGCCGGGGATGTCGATCTGCTGCTGGGCGCCGGCCTTGTCGGCCTTGTCCTTGGCGGCGCGCCCGGTCTTGTCGGCCTTGGCGGCCGGCTCCGCGGCCTCCTCGCCGGTGCGGGCCTTGGAGGTCGTACGGCGCTTGGGCTTGGCCTCGGCCTCGGTGGACGCGTCGGCCTTGGCCGCGGTGCCCGAGCCTTGGGCCTGGCGCTCCTTGATGACCTCGATCAGCTGGCTCTTGCGCATCCGCGCGGTGCCCTTGATACCGAGGCCGGAGGCCACCTGCTGCAGCTCGGCCAGGACCATGCCCTCAAGGCCGGTGCCGGAACGGCGGCGCCGGGTGGTGGCAGGCGCGGCGGGAGCGTCCGTGGCGGGCGTGGTGGCACTGCCATCGGTGCGCGCGCCCATCAGATCGGTGGTGTCGCTCACGAAGGGTCCTTCCCTGGAGCGGGCGTCGGCCTGTCTGGCTCGGCGACCGGTTGTGCTGTCCGGCTGGGTCCTCAGGTCTCGCGGACCGGGCCGGGGCGGTGGTCCCGCCGGAAGTGGCGGAGAGATCAGTTCATGATTCCGGCGCGAAGAGATGCAGAGTGACTCATGTCGTCACGCCGATTCCGGAGCATGCTCGCTACTGCTTCAGGCAACTGCTCCAAGCAGTTTGGGAGGCTCCCGGAAGAAAGGTGGTCCCGATGGGGGACACGAAGCACAGCGCCACTGCGGCGGCTCGTACTCACTTGAGGTTAACACTACCGGATCCAACAAACATTCCCCCTCTCAAAGACCGGCAATCGTCGATCAGCTGCGTGATCACCCGGCGAGCGGCAGTACACCGGTCCCTGCCGCGTCGAGGGTCAGCCGGTTCGCCGCCCACCCCTCGCCCGCCAGTGCCGCGACCTTCTCGGCCGCCGCGTCGTCGACCAGCGCGAGCACCGTCGGGCCCGCACCGGACACGACTGCGGGGACGCCGTCCGAGCGCAGTCGGTTCACCAGGGCCACGCTCTCCGGCATCGCCGGGGCGCGGTACTCCTGGTGAAGTCGGTCCTCCGTCGCGGCGAGCAGCAGCTCGGGGCGCCTGGTCAGGGCCTCGACGAGCAGTGCGGCGCGGCCGGCGTTGGCCGCGGCGTCCACGTGCGGGACGGTGCGCGGCAGCAGTCCGCGGGCGGTCTCGGTGAGCACCGGCTTCCCGGGCACGAAGACCACCGGAACGATGGAATCGGCGGGATCCATCCGGATCGCCCGTGCGGTGCCGGTGTCCATCCAGGCGAGCGTGAAGCCGCCGAGCAGACAGGCGGCGACGTTGTCGGGGTGGCCCTCGATCTCGGTGGCCAGCTCCAGCAGAGCGGCGTCGTCGAGCTTCTGCTCGCCGCCTATCGTCACGGCGCGGGCGGCGACGATGCCGGCGCAGATGGCGGCCGACGAGGAGCCCAGGCCGCGACCGTGCGGGATGCGGTTGGCGCAGACGATTTCCAGGCCGCGCGGCTGTCCGCCGAGCAGCTCGAAGGCGGTGCGCATCGACCGGACGAGCAGGTGGCTCTCGTCGCGCGGGAGGGTGTCGGCGCCCTCACCTGCGATGTCGATATGCAGCCCGGAGTCGGCGACGCGCACCACGACATCGTCGTACAGGCCCAGGGAAAGACCCAGGGCATCGAAGCCGGGACCGAGATTGGCGCTGGTAGCGGGGGTGCGCACCCGGACGGCGGCGGCGCGGAACGCGGGACCGGCCATCGCTCGATGACTCTCCTTGATTGATGCTGCGGTACTGACCCGGAGCGCCGCGGCACCGAGGTGCCCGGCCGGCTCGTGGGGTCTGTTCTGACCTGCCCTGAACACCACTGCGTTATGCCGTGGGGAGGGGAGTTGGCTGCCAGCCTATCGAAGGAAGGTTCTGCCGCGACATAGGGCGCACAGGAGGCGCACGATGCGTGTCGCGCGCCTTCCCGTGCCCCGGCGGCTGCAGCCTCGGGCTTTGCAGTCTTTGCACAGTTTGCTGTGCGGGCGGTGACCGGACGGCGGGGTCCGGTCACCGGGCGCCGTACGGGCCGCCGGTCCGTACGGCGGCGTCCTAGGCGAGGCCGAGCCGCTCGGCCGCCGCGTCCGCGTCGATCGGGACCGTGACCGGCTGCGGCGCACCGGCGACCGCCCAGTCCGGGTCCTTCAGGCCGTTGCCGGTGACCGTGCAGACGATGCGCTGGCCCGGGTCGACCTTGCCCTGCTCGGCGGCCTTGAGCAGACCGGCCACCGAAGCGGCCGAGGCGGGCTCCACGAAGACGCCCTCCTGCGCGGCCAACAGACGGTAGGCGGCCAGGATTTGACGGTCGGTCACCTCGTCGATGAAGCCGCCCGACTCGTCCCGCGCGCGCTCGGCGTACGCCCACGAGGCGGGGTTGCCGATGCGGATCGCGGTGGCGATGGTGTGCGGGTCCTTGACGGGCTCGCCGCGCACGATCGGCGCGGAGCCGGAGGCCTGGAAGCCCCACATCCGCGGGGTGTGCGAGGCGATGCCGTCGGCCGCGTACTCCTGGTAGCCCTTCCAGTACGCGGTGATGTTGCCGGCGTTGCCGACCGGCAGCACATGGATGTCCGGCGCGTCGTCGAGCATGTCGACGATTTCGAAGGCGGCGGTCTTCTGGCCCTCGATGCGCACCGGGTTGACGGAGTTCACAAGTGCGACCGGGTAGTTGTCGGACAGGCCGCGGGCCAGCGTCAGGCAGTCGTCGAAATTTCCGTCGATCTGCAGGATCTTCGCGCCGTGCACCAGCGCCTGGCCCATCTTGCCGAGCGCGATCTTGCCCTGCGGGACGAGCACCGCGCAGACCATGCCGGCCCGCACCGCGTACGCGGCGGCCGAGGCGGAGGTGTTGCCGGTGGAGGCGCAGATGACCGCCTTGGCACCCTCCTCCTTGGCGCGGGTGATCGCCATCGTCATGCCGCGGTCCTTGAAGGAACCGGTGGGGTTGGCACCCTCGACCTTGAGATGTACCTCACAGCCGGTGCGCTCGGAGAGCACCTGGGCCGGCACCAGCGGCGTACCGCCCTCGCGGAGGGTGACGACCTCGGTCGTGTCGCTGACCGGCAGCCGGTCGCGGTATTCCTCGATGATGCCGCGCCACTGACGGCTGGTGGTGGTCACGGTGGGATTGGCAGACATGGGTTCCTTTACTCCCCTTCGACCCGCATGATGCTGGCGACGCCGCGTACGGTGTCCAGCTCGCGCAGCGCTTCAACGGTCGACGACAGGGCCGCGTCGGCGGCCCGGTGGGTGACGACGACAAGGTCGGCCTCGCCGTCCTTGCCCTGCTGGCGGACCGTATCGATCGATACGCCGTGTTCGGCGAAGACCGTCGCGACCTGCGCGAGAACGCCGGGCTTGTCGGCCACGTCGAGACTGATGTGGTAGCGCGTGACGACCTCGCCCATCGGGCTGACCGGCAGCGCGGTGTAGGCGGACTCCCCGGGGCCGGTGGCGCCGGCGAGCTTGTTGCGGCAGACCGCGACCAGGTCGCCGAGCACCGCGGAGGCGGTCGGCGCACCGCCCGCGCCGGGCCCGTAGAACATCAGCTGGCCGGCCGCGTCGGCCTCCACGAAGACGGCGTTGTACGCCTCCCGGACGGAGGCCAGCGGATGCGTCAGCGGGATCATCGCCGGGTGCACCCGGGCGGTCACCGACGCCCCGTCCGCCGCCCGCTCGCAGATCGCCAGCAGCTTGACCGTGCAGCCCATGCGCCGGGCGGAGGCGATGTCGGCGGCGGTGACCTCGGTCAGCCCCTCGCGGTGCACGTCGTCGATGGTGACGCGGGTGTGGAAGGCGATCCCGGCGAGGATCGCGGCCTTGGCGGCGGCGTCGAAGCCCTCCACGTCGGCGGTCGGGTCGGCCTCCGCGTAACCGAGGGCGGTCGCCTCGTCCAGCGCCTCGCTGTACCCGGCGCCGGTCGACGCCATCCGGTCGAGGATGAAGTTGGTGGTGCCGTTGACGATGCCGAGGACCCGGTTGACCTTGTCGCCGGCCAGCGATTCGCGCAGCGGCCGGACCAGCGGGATCGCGCCGGCGACGGCGGCCTCGTAGTACAGGTCCGCGCCGTTGGCCTCGGCGGCGGCGTGCAGCGCCGCGCCGTCCGCGGCGACCAGCGCCTTGTTGGCGGAGACCACGCTCGCGCCGTGCTCGAAGGCGGTGGTGATCAGCGTCCGCGCGGGCTCGATGCCGCCGATGACCTCGATGACGACGTCGATGTCGCCCCGTTTCACCAGCGCGGTGGCGTCGGTGGTGACCAACTCGGCCGGCACGCCCTCGCGCACCCGGTCGGGGCGGCGTACCGCGATCCCGGCCAGCTCCACGGGCGCGCCGATCCGGGCCGTGAGGTCGTCCGCGTGCGTCGTCATGATGCGCGCCACCTCTGAGCCGACAACACCACAGCCCAGCAGCGCCACCTTCAGCGGACGCGTACGCATCATTCGACCCCTGCTTCTCATCGATCAGCGATTTCCGTCTTGCTCCGCGCAAGACTCATGCACCAGTCTCACGCACCGGACGTCGGTTTCCGTCCGTCGTCCGGATACCGAGACATTTATTTCATCCGGGGCCGGGCCCCGGCGATCCGGCCCTACCCGACATCCAGGCGCAGGAGATCTTCCTCCGTCTCGCGCCGGACGACGACCCGGGCCGCACCGTCCTGCACGGCCACGACCGGCGGCCGCAGCGCGTGGTTGTAATTGCTCGCCATGGACCGGCAGTACGCCCCGGTCGCCGGCACCGCGAGCAGGTCCCCCGGCGCGACATCGGCCGGCAGGAAGGCGTCGCGGACGACGATGTCGCCGCTCTCGCAGTGCTTGCCGACCACCCGCGAGAGCATCGGCTCGGCGTCCGAGGTCCGGGAGACCAGGGCCACGCTGTACTCGGCGTCGTACAGGGCGGTGCGGATGTTGTCCGACATCCCGCCGTCCACGGACACGTACGTCCGCAGCCCCTCCAGCTCCTTGACCGTGCCGACCTCGTAGAGCGTGAAGGCCGTGGGCCCGACGATCGCCCGGCCCGGCTCGACCGACAGCCGCGGCACGCGCAGGCCCGCCGCCTCGCACTCCTTCGTCACGATCTCGTTCAGCGCCCTGGCGATCTCGTGCGGCTCGCGCGGATCGTCCTCGGAGGTGTACGCGATCCCGAGGCCGCCACCGAGGTCGATCTCCGGCAGCTCGATCCCGTGCTCGTCGCGCACCTCCGTCAGCAGCTGCACGACCCGCCGCGCGGACACCTCGAAGCCCGCCATGTCGAAGATCTGCGACCCGATGTGGCTGTGGATGCCGATCAGTTCGAGCCCGTCCAGCTTCAGCGCCCGCCGCACGGCCTCCGCGGCCTGCCCGCCGGCCAGCGCGATGCCGAACTTCTGGTCCTCGTGCGCGGTCGCGATGAACTCGTGCGTATGCGCCTCGACACCGACCGTGACCCGGATCTGCACCCGCTGCCGCTTGCCGAGCCGCTCGGCGATGTGCGCGACCCGCACGATCTCCTGGAACGAGTCGAGCACGATCCGCCCCACCCCGGCCTCCACGGCCCGGGTGATCTCCTCGGTGCTCTTGTTGTTGCCGTGCAGCGCGATCCGCTCGGCGGGCATCCCGGCCGAGAGGGCGGTGGCGAGCTCACCCCCCGAACACACATCGAGGTTGAGCCCCTCCTCGTGCAGCCACCGCACGACGGCCCGGGACAGGAACGCCTTCCCGGCGTAGAATACGTCGGCGTCCGGACCGAAGGCGTCGCGCCAGGCCCGGCAGCGCGCCCGGAAGTCCTCCTCGTCCAGGAAGTACGCCGGCGTACCGAATTCCTCGGCCAGCGCACGGACGTCCAGCCCGCCGACGGTCACCGCGCCGTCGGCGTTGCGCCGGACCGTACGCGACCAGACCTGCGGGTCAAGGGTGTTGAGGTCGGCGGGCGGCCCGGCGTAGTGCCCCTCGGGAAGGACGTCGGCGTGCCGGGGCCCGGCGGGGTGCGCGGAGCGGCTCATAACAGGAAGTTCCCCTCAAGAATTCACAAGCTCAGAGGTGTTCGGGTGCGGAGATGCCGAGCAGGCGCAGGCCGTTGGCGAGCACCGTCCCGGCGGCCTCGGCAAGGGCCAGCCGGGCACGGTGCACGGCCAAGGGTTTCTGCTCCCCGACGGGCAGCGGCGGACACACGTCGTGCCACCGGAAGAACGCCTCCGCCGTCGCCTCCAGATGCCGCACCACCCGGTCCGGCGCCCGCAGCCGCGCGGCGGCCTCGATGACGGAGGGGTAGGTGGCGAGCAGACCGTGCAGCTCCCGGATCCGGTCACGAAGCACGGCGAGCCGGTCGGGCCGGGAGGCGGGGGCGGCAGCTGGTTCGTCCCCGAGGACCTCCCCCGGCCGGGACGCGAAGCCCAGGTCATCGGCGTTCCGGACCAGCGCCCGCACCCGCGCGTACGCGTACTGCACCAGGAACCGCGGATTCCCCTCCCGCTGCACCGGCCGCTCGGGCACCCGCACCGGATCATGCGCGGCGGGCCGCAACAACACCCACCGGGCTTCGTCACTCCCGAGCCGGGCGACCAGCGCGGCCAGCTCGTCGGGCTCGTCGGGCCGCTGCCGGGCGGGGGGCCGGACGCCGTCCCCCACCGCCGCATCGATCCTTGCCAGCGCCTCGGCGACGACGACGTCCCGGGCACCGCGCTCCACGGTGCCCGAGCGAGACATGGCGTACGGATGGACGCCGTGAGGGGCACCGTTCGAGACGCCGTGAGAGACACCGTACGAGACGCCGTACGAGCCGCCCTGCGTCAGGATCTGGCGCACGAGGTCGACCAGCGCCCCGTCCCCCAGCGTGAAGTTCAGAAAACCCGGCCCGGCGATCTCGACCCGGTCGATCCCCGGGCTCCCCGCCAGCCGCTTCCGCAGGATCTCGGCGACCTCCCGGGCCGGCCGGCCCGCGGGCTTGGCGAGCTGCAACGCAACGTTCGACGCGTAGTCCCCGGAGCCGGGCCGCTTGGGCGGCCGCACCACGATCCGCGCCGGCACCGGCACGGAGAGCTCCCGATCCTCAACGGCACCGCGCACGGAGCGCAGGACGGTACGGGAGAGCTCAGCCGGGGTCACGGGACAAGCGTAGGGGAGAACGGGGACACCGACGCGACCGGTTTCGCCCTGTGGACACCGAGGCGCTGCGTCCCTGCGGGCCCGCACGGCAGTCACCCTGGGACACGAGGCGGCCGCGCGGCTCAACTACCCCGCCCCCTGCTCCCCGCCCGTACCGACATGCCCGCGGGACGAGGACGGGGCGCCCTCCCCCGCGCCGACGTGCCCACCGGCCGGTGCGCCCTCCCCCTCGGACCCGGATCCGGCTCCCCCGGCCCCCCGGCCCCCGCCGTACTCCGACTCCCCGCCCCCACCCTCGGGCCCGACCGGACTCCCTCCGGAGCGCTCCCCCGGCCCACGCTCGCGCTGCTGCCGCCCCTCACGCACCAGCTTCCCCACCGTCCGCACCAGCTCCGTCGGCTCGAACGGCTTCGCCAGGAACGCATCCACCCCCACCGACTCGCCGTTGTCGACCTCGCCCTCCGTGCAGGCGCTGACGATGGCGATCGGAATGTCCCAGGTCCGCGGATCGGACCGCAGGCGCGCCGCGGTGTGCAGACCGTTGAGCCGCGGCATCACGACATCAAGGGTCACGACATCAGGTTTCACGTGGTGCACGACATCCAGACATTCGGCACCATCAGCCGCGGTCACGACCTCGAAGCCCTCCAGCTCAAGGTTGACCCTGATCAACTGCCGGATCACCTTGTTGTCGTCCACAACAAGGATCCGACCGGACAAGCCAGGCACACCATGAGACTAGGGGCCCACCTGCGGCGCCGTCCCGGTTTTGCCCACTTCCGCCCCCATGCGGGGGACCTTTCCCCGACCGCCACCACCACGCCATCGCCATGCGCTAAGGCCCCCCTCCACCGACCCGAGTCGGGCCCGGGAACACCGCTCCCCCACCCCTCCCCAAACCTGTTCATGAACACCCCATCAGAGCTGGTAGGGTTCTACCCGTCGCCGCAAAACACAGCGGCAACGCCCCCGTAGCTCAGGGGATAGAGCAACGGCCTCCGGAGCCGTGTGCGCAGGTTCGAATCCTGCCGGGGGCACTCGCCCAAGACGTACCAAGTTGTATGTGATCAGGGCGGATGCCGACACGAAAGAGCGAGAGACGGTCTAACTGTCTCCCGCTCTTTCTCGTTGTTGCGCACTGATCGCGTGTGAGAGGCGTGTGAGCCAACAGGCGATGCGTGCACGCTGCTTGCCGGCGGGCCCCGCCGCCGACCATGCCTTTGGGTGCCGCCCCGGATCCGAACCGGGTGGCCGACGCCGACAGCGTTTTCAGTTACCAGCCACCCGCCTGCTTCTGTCTGCCAGACGAATCCACCTCCCACCCCACTGGTCGCGGCACCTACACCTGGCAACGAGGCATCTCCCACTGACGCGATCACCAATCAGCCGGCCTGGCCCCGCCACTCCGCTTCCCTTACGTAGCAGCCTGAATATTTACTAGAGGACATAGCCTTGGGCATGTCATTGCGCCAGTAAAAGATGTCCTCCCGGCTTGCTCCTCCACGGATTTCATCAACGGCTTTCTTTGAAATAATCAGGCAGAAATTCTTAATCAGTGGGCTGTGATTCCCAGATCGAATCAGCCGAAGCGAACCCTCATACCGGCCGGGTTGAAAGCTCCAGGCATCAGCCTGGAACAAGAAGATGGGCTGCTGAGGTTTTTCCTGACTGACGAGGAGTGGGGCAGGATCACCTGACCATCTATAGGAGATCCATTCAGCGGCGGGGTCGAAGTTCCATGTGCCCACCTCTTTCCAGTAGAAAACTGGCCTTTTGGAAGAGAAAATCGAGCCGACGGGAGTCAGTTGGAAACGTGCGTCACGGATGACCTCGACGTCCTGGGTCTTGACCCTGGTGGACACTGTCGGCTGAAGATAGAAATGAGTGTCCTTGCCAACCAGTCCAATTCGCATGAGATGAGGAAGCGCTAGATCGATTTCCGGTTTCTTTTGAAGTTCAGCGAAGTTATACAATGAAAAGGCTAGGGCGACTACACCGGCGGCTGTAGCAACCCATTTGTGCACGGCGTCGAAACGACCCCTCCAGGACGTCGTCGCCGCGTCATCGCTGTCGACCATGCTCTTACCTTGGCCAAGATCGCAGCCCTCCCCCCGTGCACTGCTCCATATGGTCGGCAGAATCGACGCGAGCCAGTGCGTTCACTCGTCCTGCGCCGCAACGTGCGGCGCAGGACGCACCTCAGTCACAGGGAGCGCCCCGAGGGCCCCGCTCGTCGCGACGGGCCGGGGCAGGAGCGGCGTCGTCGGATCCAACTTCTGACCCACCTCAAGCGGCATCGCGCCAGCGGAGCGATCGGGCGGGGTCAGGGCATCCCTCCATGGCCATCTCAATCCTTTTGGTGTTGTCGGCCTCGCTGTCGTCGAGGCAGCCTGCGTAGCGACGGTGACTGACCTCGGGCGGGTTGCCGGCGCCCCGGGCCCTCAACTATCGGGAGGCCTGCCCGGAGCCCGTTCGTGATGCATGTGGCACGGAGGGAGTACGGCTTCTGGGCTGAATCGCGAGCGGATGCAGCGCCGACGGGATCGCGGGCCGGATCTGGTGACGCCACGCACAGCTGCGGAGAGGCTGTTGGGCGAGTATCTGCCCGGAGCCTCCAACGCAAGACGACAAGGTCGCTCGTACTCACGGAGCAGATTCTCGATGCGTCGGCAGGCGATAGAAGCGCGCGGGGCTGTCGTCTTGGAAACGAGTGTGGTGGGGGAGACGACACATTTGTCACTCGCCCGGGCTCGTCGTCGAAGACACATCCTCCTTGGCGGTCCGAATGAAGAAGACGGCCGTGAGCATTCTGTTGGGCGTGGACGGCGTTGGTCGCCCAGCGGCCGGTCGGCCGTCGTGCCCCAGTCGTACGCTGCCTTAACCCTGGCCGGCGGTTCCTCCCCCTCGTACGCGAGCACAGCCCCCACGTGAGGGCCAGTCGCCGCGTCTCCTCGTCGGAAACGTCATCACCGCGCTTGACCATGTTGAGTGTTACGGCCGCAAGGCCGTCCGCCATACCTCACGGGTCTTCGCGACGCCCTTACGCCACCGCCCGATCCCGTACTTCCCGCAAAACTCGAACCACCGCAAGAGGAAGTCCGCCCATCGTCTCCCTTTTACTCATCCCGTTTCAGTCATGTTTTTGTGGCGGATAGGAATGAACTGGGCTCTCCTGCCCAAGAGACATAGAGCTCGTCGCGTGCCCGGGTGCAGGCAACGAACAACAGACAGCGTTCCGCCAGAAGATCGGCCTCGTGCTGGAGGCGGTCGACCGCCAGCGGCGTCACGGCTTTAGGAAAGGGGAGGGCGCCGGCATGGACACCGACTACTGCGACACAGCGGTATTCAAGGCCCTTGAACGAGTGCATCGTGCCCACGTTGACGGCTTCGACCGTTACCGGCCGGTCTGCTCTCAGGCGTTGCACCGGGATTCCAGCTGAAGTCAGGCGCTCCGCGACCTGATCGCAGGTCCGATTGAAACGGGCGCTCACGCCGATGTCACCCGGGGTGATGCCGGCGTCCAACCACATCCGGACTCGTCTGGCGAGCGCGTCCAGCTCCCCTTCCGGGGAATTGGCCGCGTGTGTCTCGGGGCCGTTTCCGTGCAAGGCCGAGCGGTAGCCGACCAGAGTGTCGTGGCGGGCGTCGTCCTCCAGCTCCGCAAAGGGACGGCCGACGAGAAGCGCCGTGGACCAGCTCAGAATCTCGTGGGTGGAGCGATAGTTCTTCCGCATCTTCGTGGACCTGCCCGCGACCTTGATCCCGAGCGCCTTCAACGAGACTTTGCTGTCGTAGATGCGCTGATGCGGGTCACCCGCTATGAACAGGTCGTCCGGACGTGCCGGTGCGGCAGCCCGCAGGAGCCGCCACTGCACCGGGTGCAGGTCCTGGGCCTCGTCCACCACGACGTGCCGGTAGCGAGGCCCGGACCGCTCAAGCAGATCCGCGGCCTCGGCACAGGTGCCGAGGTAGGTGCGCAGCCCGTCGGCGACGAGCCGCCCGGTGAACTCTTCGACGGCGCGCCAGACCGCGGGCCGAGAGATGGTCGGCAGTGCGCTTCCGCGCCCCCTGCGCTCGGCGGCCTCGTACTGGTCGTACGTGCGCAGGTTCTGGGCGAGGATGACGTGCTTGTACTCCTGAGCGAGAAACTGTGGGCTGCCAGTGAACCCGACGTCCTGAGCCGCCTTTTGCCAGCGGGCCAGCTCTTCGTCGGCGCGCAGGGGGCGGCGTGACGTGGACACCACACTCCCGGCAAACGCATCGACGGTCATGATGTCCACCCGTTCCCTGAGCGTCTCGTCGTCGACGAGCTCGCCGAGCCCGGCGCGAAGTGCGGCGACCAGAGCGTTCGTGTAGGTGGTGAGCAGGATGCGGTCACCGTCGCGCAGATGTCCGAGCAGGTGCCGTACTCGGTGGAGCGCGACGACCGTCTTGCCCGTGCCCGGACCTCCCGTGACCTGGGCGGGTCCGGAGTACGAGGGACGGTACGCCACCTTGTGCTGGGAAGGATGGAGGAAGACGCGCCACGCGGCAAACGGCTTGTCCAGGATCTCCCGGAGCTCCTCCTCTCCGGTGACCAACGCGATGCGGGTACGGGTGTGCCGGATGGCGGTGTCGTAGTCGGCCGGATCAAGAGGCCGCGTGGTGTCCTTGGCTGCCAGGCTCACCGCCACCACATCGCGCCACACCTCCTCGACAGTGAAGCCGGCCGCGAGGTACTCCAAGACCTCGCGCTGGTCCTGTGGGAAGTGGGGCGCGAACGCCTCCAGCTGCTCCGCGGTCGTCAGCACCCGTGCCTGGCGCAACGTGGTCCCGTCGATCCCGAGGGCCGCCAGGTCCCCGTCCGAGAACCTGGCGAAGAGCCGCTGCTCGGGCTGTGGCGCGACTCGCTCGTAGGCGGGCGTGAGCTCCTCCAAGACGGCGATGTCACGGATCTCGACGGCCCGGGTGACCGCGTTGATGCTCGCCTTCTGTTTGACGGCCCAGGCGTTCGCGGCGTCGTGCGGCAGCACCCGCAGCAGGACGTAAGTGTCCCCAATGTCGGGTGCCAGAACGACGCCGCGCGTCCCCCGGTCGATCCGGATGGTCCGGATGTGCGGGTCGCGCGCGCCCTTGAGCGACTCCAGCTTCAGGCCGGGATCCCTGAACAGCTGGTCTATGGTGAGGCGGTCGAACTTCTCCCAGGCATCGAACACCCCCTTCCGAACCGTCCCCTGGAGCTTGGGGAGCTGGGCGCAGAAGCCGATGTCAAAGGCGAGGCGGGGCATGGTGGGCAGTCGTCTCCCGATGTTCTACCGGTCGGACCGGTCCTCATCCCGGCGGCCCGGTTCGTCGGGCTCGTCCGGCTCTTCCAGGTCCCCCAGCGTCCGCCAGGCGAGGTCGGCGAGAGTGTCGCCCGAGGACGTGACCCAGCGAGCCGTACCTTGATTGGCCACGGGCCGGTCCGCCCAGGCGGCACGTTCCCACATGAGGGTGATCAGCCCCGAAGGCGAGTACTGCCGGCCGTCCGCGGCCCAGACGACCGGCTTCGTCCGGTGGTTCGTCCAGGTGGCCCGAGAGCGCCGCGGGTCCTCCGCGAGCCAGTCCTTGAGCGCTTCGACCTCCAGCGGGTAGGCGGTGCTGAGCGTGAGCGGCTCGCCTTCGTCCAGGACCCGCTTGTCGACCAGGACCTGGACGGCGTTGGGGCGGCGGCGCTTGCGCGTCGGTCGCACGCGACGGTACGTGTCCGGAGCGGAGCCGTCCTTGCCCTCCGTCATGGCCTCGATGACCCGTTCGGTGACCTCCCGGCAGCGGTCGACATCCGAGCACACGGCCCGGATCTGCGGGCGCCGCTCAGAGAGCCCGTCAATGACCTGGATGGTGACGGGCAGCAGCCGATCGACGATCTCCTTGGTCTTCGCCTTGGCTTCGTCGGACCAGGTCAGCTTGGTGTCGGGCTCGTCGATCCCCTCGGTGTCGAGGAGCCGGAACACCAGATGGGCGAGCAGGTAAGTGCCGTGTTCCGTCAGCGCGGCGGCCCGGCCTTCGTAGCGCTTCCGGAGGTCGAGGAGACAACGCCGCACCTCTCGGACCACCTGGACGGCGTTCCACATCAGGTAGACACCCGGCCTCGGGCGGAACAGCACGTCGTAGACCCCTTGTGGGCCGCGCTCCCACAGAGGGTCGAGCGCGAGCGCGATCCGGGCGGCGTACTGACTGTCGGCATGTGCACAGGCCAGGGCGACGGCTGCCTCGACCACCGTGCAGCCGGACTCCTCGGGGAGGTCGACCTCACTGCGCTGAACCCCGTACTCCAGGCCGAGCTCCGCCCGCATCTCGTCCAGGATGTCGCCCTGGACCGGGTCGAGGGCCACGAAGTCGCGGTCGCCCACGCTGTTCTGGCGATTGGTGGCGCGCGTAGTGTCGCTGGCGAACTCCTTGGCCGCGTGCGTGACGATGATCCGCACGCCGATCTTGGCCTCGGCCGCAGCGTCCTCCTTCTCCAGCGCCTCCGCCACCGCCCGCACGGTCTGGGCGCCGTTCACCACACTGGCATTGTGCAGTGTCAGCATCAGCGGCTTCTGCTGGGGAGCGCGCGCCGACCGCTCGACCTTCTCCACGCGGTCACAGAGGACGGTGATGCCGTTGTTGTAGTACCAGAAGTTGGCCGGCTCCTCGGTGAGGGTGGCGATCAGCGAGTTGTTGATGGGCGTCCTGCCCAGGGGCTTGCGGATGTTGAGGTTGAACAGGTTCGACCCGTGCTGCTCCGCCCAGTCGGCAACCTGCTCGGCGTCGACGACTCCCTGGTAGGACTCGTACAGTGCGTCGGAGCCCATGCCGAACCAGGGGAACAGCTCCGCGGTCAGGACCACCGGCTCGGGCGCCTGGTCGGCGCGTACGGAGGTCCACACCTCGGGAGCCAGGATGATCCGGTGATCCAGTACCGGGCCGAACCGGTTGAACTCGACCTCCCCGTTCTTGATCGCCTGCATGAAGCCCTCGCCGGGCATGTCGGGCCGCATCATCACCACGACCTGGGTGACGGGGACGGTCCCCTGGTCCATGACGGACTTGGCGTACTCGGCCAGCCTCCGGCCCCGCGGGTTGAACGGGGCGAAGTTCTCCTCGTCGATGAGCCGGAGACCGGCGAGGAGTTCCAGCACGGCCTGCCGGTCCCCCTTGGCCTTGCCCTCGGGGCTCCACTTGCTCTGGACGAGATAGACGTGGGGCCTGGCCCCCTCGACCACGGCGATCGCGTCGATGCCCTGATCAAGGTCTCCGTCGATGACGGTGGCGGCGGCCTCTTCCGGGCTGAATCCGGTGACGATCCGCACCGCCTGGGCGGCCAGCGCCCTGGAGGTGCAGCGCTTCTCGAAGTCGTCACCTGTGTACTTGGCCGCCAGGTCGCTGGTGTCCAGAACGTCGGCATAGACCTTCTGGAGGGCGTTGCCCACCTGTCGAACCGTGGTGTTCAGATCGGGCTGTCCGTCCTTGGCCCGCTGTGCGTTCACGTACTTCTTCCCTCCCCGTGGCCGAGCCGTCCGGCCCGACCGTCTTACCGGCGGCCTGGATCGTCCCGCTGAAACGGCGTTCAGGGCTCCTGGCCGTCGATATCCAGCCGGATGAGCGCCAGGGCCTCGCCGACCTCCGCGGTCAGCTCGTCAGCGGGCCCGTAGACGACGTCGAGGTCGGCGTGCAGCGGTTCCAGCACGACCCGGGCATCGGCCGCACGGCCCTTGGCGAGCAGCAGCATGCCGATGTCACGCCGCAGTTCGATGGCTTCCTCGCTGACGTCGCTGTCCACGGACCGGACGACGGCCAGAACCGATTCCAGAACCGTGAGCGCCTCCGTCACCTGGCCGAGTTCGGCGCGGCAGCGGGCGGCCTGGGCCCGGCAGGCGCGGGCCCGTTCGCTGGTGGGCCCGGCGATGCGGCCGTAAGCATCGGCGAGTGCGGTGAACTCGGGCAGCGCGGCCCGGTAGTCGCCACCGAGCAACCGGACCGCGGCCCGCTGGGTACGCAGCTCCAGCACCTGCCGGTTCTCCGCGCCGAGGGCGTGGGCGGCCGGCTCGATGACCTCGCTCAGCACCTCGGCGGCCTGCGCGAACCGCTCCTCCTCCAAGAGGGCGTCGGAGTGCGCGTACGCCTCCTTGATCTCCGCGCGGAGTTGGGCCGGCACGGGGAGGGGCGCGGCAACCAGCGCCTCCGGAGGCGCCGGCATGGCTGTCGGCCGTGGGCGGGAGCGCGGCGCGTACGGGTGGCGGAACAGCCCCGTGGGGTCCGGGGCGCCGGCCGGGCCCACCTCGCCGGACACCGGTGTCCGGCCCACCGCAGGGAGGAAGGGACGCAGCCGCTCGTACACCTCCTGGACATCGGCGGGCCGCGCCTCCGGGGCCTTGCGCAGCAGATGCAGGACGAGCTCCTCCAGCGCGGCCGGGACCTCGGGGCGCAGCTGCCGGAGCGGCGTGGGTGCGGCGCTGACGTGCTGGTACATGAGGGCGAACTCGCTGTCCGCATGGAAGAGGACCCGCCCGCTGAGCAGTTCGTGGAGGACGCACCCGAGCGCGTACAGGTCCGTCTGCGGGGTGATGCGGCCGCCGCGAACCTGTTCGGGCGCCATGTACTGGGAGGTCCCGATGGGCGTGCCGGTCGCGGTCAGCTTGGTCGCGTCGGTGCGCAGGATCGCCGCGATGCCGAAGTCGAGGACCTTCACCGTCCCGTCGCGGGCGACGAGGATGTTGCCCGGCTTGAGGTCGCGGTGGATGGCCGGCACCTCGTGGGCGTGCGACAGCACCGTGGCGACCTGGGCGGCGACAGCCGCCGCCCAACTCACCGGCAGTGGTCTGGCGGGGTCCACGTACGTGGACAGCTGCACGCCCTCTACGAGCTCCATCACGAGGAACAGCCGCTCGTGCGTGTCGTCGAGGACCGCGTCGTACACCTGCGGGACGCCTGGATGTTGGATGCGAGCGGTGATCCGGGCCTCGCGGCGGAACCTCTTGGCGAACTCGTCCGCGAGCTGTGGTGACGTGACGGACTGCTGCCGGATGAGCTTCACGGCCACGGGCCGGTCCAGTACGGCGTCATAACCACGCCAGACATCGCCCATGCCGCCGTGGCTGAGTTCCTCCAGGAGTTCGTACCGTCCGGCGATCACCTGCTGCGGCACCGCGCCCCGCCCCCGTCGCGTCCGTGCGCCGGCGTGCGTACCAAGGTGGTGTCGGCCGGCCCGACATGTCAGCGCCAGTCTGGGTGGTGCGGAGATCTTCCGTCCAGTGAGGTTGGCCGAGTTTGCAGCTATGGCCGAGAAGTGCCTATGCCGTTGAGTTGAGCCTCTCTCTGTCGAGCTCGTACTCCGCCCACACGCTCTTGCCCGGACCTCCGCCGGGCTAGGGGTACCAGCCCACCGACTCGCGAGGGCGGCCACCAGGAGCAGTCCGCGACCGTCGGTGCGGTCGGGGCCGGGGTGGTGGGCAGCCGGCTCGGGGTCGCGCTCGCCCCGGGTGTCGGTGACCTCGACGTACCGTCGCATCGGGCGCGGTGGTGAGCCGTACCTGGAAGTCCCGGCCGGGGACGCGCCCGTGGCGGACCGCGTTCGCGGCGAGTTCGGCCACGAGCAGGACGACCGTGTCGTGTGTCTCCGTGCCGTACGGGATGCCTCAAGCGTGCAGCCGCTCGCCGCACAGGCGGCGAGCGAGGCGGGCACCTCGCGGGGTCGAGCTGAAGCGCATCTCGAAGTGGTATGTGAGACAGGGTGATTGGATGGTCGGGAGGACGCCGGTGGGGTTGTTCGTCATGGCCCCCACGGTGGGCCAGAGTGGCCTAGCGTGATCAGCGGTGACGCGCCGTCGCGTTCGGCTTGTAGGCGGGAGACCGGCGCGGTGTACGGGCGCTGAAGGGTGACGGCGATGCGGGACGATGACGGGCCACCGGGCGGGAGCCGGAGCAGGTGGGGTACCGGCCGGAGGACGAGCCGGGGCAGGGCGTGGTGACCGCCTTCGGGCGCCGGTTGAGACTGTTGCGCATCCGGGAGGGGCTGGAGCGGGCGGAGTTCGGGAGGTTGCAGCGGAGCCGAGGGCGGACAGTGCGTCGAGGTGGCCGCGACCCCCGGTGCCATCCACATCCGTGACTCCAAGCGCCTAGGCGGCCCCGTCCTGACCGTCGGCCCCGCCGCCTGGGCCGGGTTCGTGGAGCTGGCGGCCGGGCACAAGGCGTAGCCGAACGCGGTGGGCGTCGCGCGTACACCGAGCCGGTGTACGCGACCCCCAGCGACGCGCTACGCCGCGTCGTCCAGGCCCTCCTCGCGGCGGATCATCCGCCACGCGGCACGGCGGGCACTGCGGTCCAGGCTCGACCTGAAGTTGCGGTCGGGGCCGAAGTACTGGCGCCCGAGACCGGCGATGGTGTCGATGTGGTCGGCCATCTTGTCCGCGAAGACCTTGTCGAAGACCTTCCCGAAGTTGTCCTCGTCATTGACGACGGCCGCGGCCCGTACCTTGGCGTCGGCCTTGGCTTCCTCGAAGGGCCGAATGACGTCCTGCTCCGTGAAGTCCGTGCCGAACTTGGCGTTGAACTTCTCAATCAATTCGGACAGCAGCGACTTCTCGGCTTCTTTGGCGCCGCCGGCGCCGTCGCCGAAGCCGGGCATCGTCGCCGGCCCCTCGGGGCTGAGGGAGACGTCATGTTCGCCGGTCTTCTGGACGCGCAGGTGGCTGAGGTCCACCTCACCGATGTCCACGCCGCCGTCCGTACGCCCGCGCAGCCGGGTGAGGAGGTAACGACCGTAGAGGTGCAGACGCTCCAGATCCGGGTCGTGATAGGGCACGATCTGGGCGAGGAAGCCGTACTTGCGTACGTAGTCGTGGAGGTCGGCGCGGAAGTCCTCGGCCGTCTTGACCTCGTCCTCGTCCTCATCGTTGTCGCGCAGGGCCTCGTAGCGGGTGACAGCGGGCGAGAGGAGACGGTACAGCTCGGCGTGCAGCCTTTCCCACTTGGACGGTGAGCCGGCGGCCTTCTCCTTCGCCTCGAAGTAGGCGGCGGCGAACTCGTCCATCTCCGCTTCGGAGATGATCGGCGCGGACATGACCCGGCTCTGGGCGGTGTAGAGCAGGTTCGGGTCCGAGGGGAAGGTGTTCGCCTCCTCGAAGTACGGGCGGAAGGCTTCCTTGATGTCCTCGGCGTCGTTGGTGAAGTCCAGGACGGCGAGGTCCGCCTGCGTCTTGCGTTCGGCGGTGCGGTTCAGGCGGGAGAGGGTCTGGACGGCCGAGATGCCCGTCAGCTTCTTGTTGACGTACATGGTCGTCAACAAGGGCTGGTCGAAGCCGGTCTGGTACTTCTCCGCAACCACCAGGATCTTGTACTCCTGCTGCCCCTTCGCTCCGGCCTTGACGGCCTTGTCGTCGGCGCGGGTGTAGGCGAACGCCTTGGGCAGCGCGGTCTCGGAAAGGCCGCCGTTCTCCTTGGGCTCCGTGGTCTCCTCGCCGTCGATGGTCAGGGAACCCGAGAAGGCGACCAGGACGCCGAGGTCCGGGTACTTGGTGTGGTAGTCCCGGTCCTGGATGTAGCTCCTGATGGCGCGGGCCATCTGAACGGCGGAATGCCGGGAGGCGGTCACCACCATGGACTTGGCGCGCCCGCCGAGCCGGCCGCGGGTGTGGGTGACGAAGTGCTCCACGATCACCTGGGCGTGCTGGGAGACCGTCGAGTCGTGGGTGAGGGCGTACCGGGCGAGGAGGGAGTTCGCCTTGGCGGGGTCGACCTCCAGTTCGTCGCGGTTCTGGTTCACCAGTTTCCAGTACGTGCCGTACGTGACGTAGTTCCGCAAGGGGTCGAGGATGAACCCTTCCTCGATGGCCTGACGCATGGAGTACGTGTGGAAGGGGCGATAGGCCTCCTTGCCGTTGACCTGGTCGGGCGTGCCGAAGAGTTCCAGGGTCTTGGACTTGGGGGTGGCGGTGAAGGCGAAGTAGGAGAGGTTGGCGGCCCGGGAACGCTCCAGCGCCTTCTTCTTGAGCTTCTCGGTGACGGTGACGCTGGTCGCGCCGGCATCCTCGGAGTCGGAGTCGAGACCGAGCTCGCGGAGGGCGGCACGGACGGAGGTGGCCGCGTCACCGGACTGGGAGGAGTGGGCCTCGTCGATGACGATGGCGAAGGTGGTGCCCTTGATCTCGGTCGGGTTGCGCTGGAGGTAGTCGATGAGCGCGGGGAACGAGTGCAGTGTGACCGTGACGATCTTGCCCGTGTCACGGGAGAGGGCGCGGGCGAGCTGTTCGCTCTTGGCGCCGGACTTTTCGTCGATCTTGACGACCAGGCCGTCGGTCTGGGAGAAGCTGCCGACCGTCTCGCGGAGCTGGGCGTCCAGGTTCCGGCGGTCGGTGATGACGATGACCTTGTCGAAGACGGGTGTCCTGGGCTCGATGAAACCCGCGGACAGCGCCTCGGTGTCGAGGGTGCGGGGGTCGTTGTCCGCGTGCAGGTCGGAGAGGCGGTGGACGAGCCAGCCGATGGTGTTGGACTTTCCGGATCCGGCCGAGGCCATGATCAGGTAGTTCTGGCCGGCACCGTGTGTGGCGGCGTGGGCGGTGAGCTTCTTGACCACGTCCCACTGGTGGTAGCGCGGGAAGATCGTGGTACGGGTGGTGGCGCCGCCGGGGGTCTTGGACTTCTGCTGGTGAACGAAGCGCTGGAGGAGGTCCAGCCAGTTCTCGCGCTCCCAGACCTGCTCCCAGAGGTACGAGGTGGCGTACTGGCCGAAGGCTGCGGGCGCGGGGTTGCCGGCACCACCGGGGCGGCCGGGCCCCTCCGAACCGGTGTTGAAGGGGAGGAAGTGGGTGTTCTTTCCCTTGAGTTGAGTGGCGACGAACACCAAGTCCGGGTCCACGGCAAAGTTGGCGATGACCCGGCGGGTGAAGATCAGCTCGGTGGGGTCGCGGTCGTTGCGGTACTGCTCCTTGGCGTGCTCGACGCCCTGGCCGGTGAGCGGGTTCTTGAGCTCCGCGGTGGCGATCGGGATGCCGTTGAGGAACAGGGTGAGGTCGAGCCGGTTGTTCCAGTCGAGCTGCTTGGTGGCGTAGGGGAGCTCGCGGACGACGGTGAGGCGGTTGGCGCGGTAGCCGTCGAGGACGGAGTCGTCGGCGACGAGGTTTGGCTTGAAATAGGCGACGCGGATGAGTACGCCGCGATCCTTGACGCCGTTGCGGAGGACGGTGAGCAGGCCGTCGTTGGCGATGGCCTGATCGAGGCGGCGCGCGAAGCCGCGCTGGGCCTCGTTGGGGTCGCCGTAGATGGTGCGGAGCTCGTGCCACTCCTCGCCCTGAGTCTTGCCGATGAACTCGAACAGCTCCTGCGTGTCCAGCCCGAGGTCGGGCTGATAGCCGGCGGGGCTGACCTCGCGCCAGGGGCGGGTGCCGTCGCTCGCAGGGCGGGTAAGGGCCGCGACTATCGCGGAGCCGAAGGCGGACTCGTCGTGGACGGGGCTCATACGGTGATTCCCTCCGTTACGTTGCGCCCGCTGGCGGTGGATACGTCGAACTGGCCGGTTACGGCGGCGGTGATGAGGGACTGCCGACGTTCCTTGAGTAGGGACACCTGGCGATCGAAGCGCTCAGCGAGAGCATCAATACCGTCGGTAACTCGCTGAATGCGCTCAATGATGCCCTTCTGCTCCCTCAAGGGAGGCAGGGGGATCCTGATCGCGCACAAATCAGGCATGAAGACAGTCACATTAGTAGTGCCAACTTGGACGCTCTCAAAATACTGCCGCATGGAACGCAACAGCATGAGCAAGTATTGCGGAATCAGAAACTTCCCACACGTCCAGGTCGCAAAGTGCTGACTCACCGCCATATCAACACCCATAATTGTCGAGAAACCGACCGAAGCAGTACGGGAAAGAACCACCGTTCCCGCCGGATGCACGGTAGCCGAAGAATTAGCCAATCCCAACTTGCTGATCCGCTGTGCCGTCACGGCGAGTTCGGTCTGCCGGACGTTGCGCATGCGACCTACATCGAAGAGGGAGATCCAAGGAATCTCGCAGTTCTCCCAGAACTCTGGCCTACTTCGACTGGGAGTGTGACCACTTCCCAAGGTTGCAACGAACTTTAGCGGCACCACCGGCCAGCTCTCCGGAATCTTCGGAGCCCAACCGAGGCCAACATCACAGTGCGCACCTGGGCGGTCTGCACCTGTACTCAAGGAATGCACCGTGGCCCAACGGCGCTCATCGAGGAGCCTGCGCCCCCTCATCGCCGCCAGGGTGATTTTTTCAATGCGCGAGGTCTCCGAGTCAAGGAAGTCGGCGATGCGACGCTGCTCCTCAAGGGAGGGCAGCTCCACCAACATGTCCCGTAGAAAGCAGTCGGGGACCCGCTGCTGCCCCGCGACACCGTACATCTCGGCTTCGCCAAGCTTGAGGAAGCTGTGGGTGTTTACCACGTACAGGAGGAAGCGGGCATCGATTCGCGGACCAGGGCGAAGGACGTGAAGTTCAGTAGTACCGGCTCCAACTCCGCCGAGAAGCCCGCTGATCAATACTGCACGACCCGCTTCGAAGGTCGGCGTAATCTTCGGGACCAGGACGTCGCCGTCCTGAAATCGCGTATACCCCATGGCCACGGACGCCTTGCGGCGACGCCTTGAGAGGTCTAGTCGGCTGCCCGGCCACACGGCCTCCATGGGCAGAAAGGTCAACTCGTCTTCTTCGGCAAGACGGTCGAACGCTGGGGTGAGCGGGTTAACCTGAGCTAGGTGACGAAGACGCACCGTTGTCATTCAGCCACCTCACCCAACAGAACCTGAATTTCAGCCTCCAGCATCTTCAGTTCTCGATTGATCTCCGCCAGCGGCCTCGGCGGCTCGTACACATAGAAGTGCCGCGTGAACGGAATTTCGTAGCCGATCTTCGTCTTCGTGTGGTCGATCCACGCATCTGGAACGTGCGGGTGGACCTCGCGCTTCAGGTAGTCCTCGACGTCCTCGCCCAGCGGGACGTTCTCGTAGTCGCGAAGCCCCGCGTCAGGCTCCGGTTCGCCCTTGAGAAGCTGAACTTCGCCCTCGGGGTCGCGGACGCCGATCGTGTCGCGGACCGCCTTGGCGAAGGGCGCGCCCGTGGGCCAGAGCAGGCCGGCGCCGACCACCGCGTCCTTCAGGGCAATCAGCGCTTCGGACTTGGTAGGCCACGACGAGCCCAGCAGCGTACGGACGGCGGCCACGAACTCCTCCGTCTCCGCCAGCTTCTGGACCGGCTTCGCCGCGGCGAGAGCGGCAAGCGTCTCCTCCGTGACCTCGAAGCGGAGCTTCAACGGCCGCTCGACCGTGATGCGCTGGTAGCCGAACGCCTCGTTGTCGAAGACCTTGACCTTGGCGTGGAGCGGATGCTCGGGGTCCGCCGCGACCTGGATCGCGTCCGCGTACAGACGCGTCACGTCCGCGATGTGCTGCTTGCCCAGTTGCTTGCGCTTGTCGCCGAGCGACTTGCGCATCTTCTGGAACTGGTCGCGCGCGTCCAGCAGGATGACCTTGCCCTTGCGGTCCGGGGACTTGCGGTTGGTGAGGATCCAGAAGTACGTGGAGATGCCCGTGTTGTAGAAGAGCTGGTCCGGGAGGGCCACGATCGCCTCCAGCCAGTCGTTCTCCAGGATCCAGCGGCGGATCTCCGATTCGCCCGAGCCTGCCGCGCCCGTGAAGAGCGGCGATCCGTTGAAGACGATGGCGATGCGGGAGCCGCCGCCGCCCTTCGCGTCCACCGGCTTCATCATCGAGATCATGTGCTGGAGGAAGAGGAGCGAGCCGTCGTTGATGCGCGGCAGGCCCGCGGCGAAGCGGCCGGCGTCGCCCAGGTGCTTGTGCTCGTATTCCACCTCCTCCTTGACCTTCTTCCACTCCACGCCGAACGGCGGGTTGGCCAGGAGGTAGTCGAACCTCTCGCGCCGGTGAGCAGGGTCGCTGAAGGAGTTGCCGAAGGCGATGTTCTCCGGGTCCTGACCCTTGATCATCAGGTCGGACCGGCAAATGGCCCAGGACTCCGGGTTGAGCTCCTGGCCGTACACCTCCACCGTGGCATCCTCGTTGTACTCCCTGATGTGCTCCTCGGCCGCGGAGAGCATGCCGCCCGTGCCGCAGGCCGGGTCCATGACCGTGCGGACCACGCCCGGGACGGTGAGCGCGTCACCGTCCGGCTCGATCAGCAGGTTCACCATCAGCTTGATGACCTCACGGGGGGTGAAGTGCTCACCCGCTGTCTCGTTGGACTGTTCCGCGAAGCGACGGATCAACTCCTCGAAGACATAACCCATGTTGTGATTGGGCACGACCTCGGGGTGCAGGTCCAGGTCCGTGAACTTGCCGATGACCTTGTAGAGCAGGTCGGCGCCGGCCAGCCGCTTGATCTGCTGGGAGAACTCGTACTTGTCGAGGACCTCGCGGGCGTTGTCCGAGAAGGCGCCGACGTACACCTGAAGGTTCTTCGCCGCGTTCTGCGGGTCGGCGGCGATCTTCTTCAGGGTCAGGGCGCTCTTGTTGTAGAAGGAGTGCCCCGAGGCCTTGCGCAGCCAGTGGTCCGGGTCGATGTCCTGGCCCTCGTACTGGGCCGCGGTCTCCGCGACCTGCTCTCGGGTCGGCTCCAGCACGCACTCCAGCCGGCGCAGCACCGTGAACGGCAGGATGACCTTGCCGTAGTCGGACTGCTTGTAGTCGCCGCGCAGGAGGTCGGCGACGGACCAGGCGTGGTTCGCCAGTTCCGTGTGCTTACTGCTGTTCAAAGGATTCCCCGGTTTCCTTCCGGACCGTCCCGCCCAACCGGAGCGGGTGCGGACAAGTGTGGTAGATGGCTGAGAAGTTCGGGTGTGGTTCAGGCCGGGCCGGTATCGCCCGCGTCCGCGGCCGGGAGCAGCGCGCCGCCTGTGAGGCCGTCGGCCAGCAGAGCGGCTGTCTCCTCCGCGAGCTGCGCGGCCCGCCGTGCTCGCGTACGCAGCTCGTGGACCTGCCGGAACGCCTCGCCGTAGCGGCGCTGCTCGTCCAGCGGCAGGAGCGGGACGCGCAACCGGCCCGGGGCGACGTGCAGGACGGTGCTGCCGGTCGAGGCTCCCGCGACGTTCTCCTCCGCGCCGATGAAGCCGGCCAGGAACCAGGAGTCCAGGCGCGCCGGATCGGGGCGCAGGAGGTGAACCTGGGAGCCCAGGAGCGCGCCCGCGTCCGCCGCGTCCGCAACCCGAGCCATCGGGCCGGTGCCGCCCGCGATCGCCCGTACCAGGACGTCGCCGACGGCGATCACGGGCGCGGCTTCGGAGCGGAGCTCCGCCGGGTCGCCGGTCGGGCCCGTCCCCTGCGCGATGTCCGCTCCTGTGAGGACCGGCGGCGCCGGTGCGGAGGGGGCCCCTTCCGGCTCCGGACCCTTGGGGTCCGGCACGGTGCGGAGCAGGGTCAGCGCGCCGCCTCGGGCGAGGTCGGAGGCGGTGGCCGTACGCCATTCCCGGGCCGAGGTACCGGGCTCGGTCCAGACGGTGAGGTCCGCCGCGTTGAGGAGGGAGCGGGCGGCTTCGGTCAGCTCGCGGCGGCCCGTGTCCGTGCGCGCGGACAGCTCGGCGGGGTCGACGTCCGCCCGGGAGATGCGGACCTGTCGGGCCGGGGTGAGGTCGACGAGATCGTCGAGAAGGTCGACGACCGGCACGGTGCGTGCGGCGCCGGGCTCTGCAACGAATCCGTCCGGATCTGCGGTGAAGGCATCCCAGTGGGCGAGAGTCCGAGCCGTCAAGTCGGCCCAGTCGAGCGGGGCGCGGGAGGAGCCGGTACGCGGCGAGCCCGTCTCCTGCTTCCCGGCCCCCGGCGAGAGCGACCCGGTCGCGTCGACGAACAGCACCGACTTGCGCTCCGGGCCGCCCGGCTCGGGCCGTTGCAGGACCCAGAGCTGCAGGCCCACGTGCAGCGGCGGCGCAGCCCCGGCCGGCAGGGCCAGTACGGCCCGTACGGCGCCGCTGCGCACCAGCTCCGCCCGGACGCGGCGCCCGGAGGGGCGGGACGAGGTGGCGGGCGGCAGGATCAACACGGCCCAGCCTGCCGGGGCGAGGTGCGCGAGGCAGTGCTGCGTCCAGGCGAGCTCGGACTCGGCCCGCCCGGGTACGCCGTACGCCCAGCGCGGGTCGTAGGCGAGCTCATCGTGGCCCCAGTCACGGTCTCCGTACGGGGGGTTGCACAGCACCACGTCCACCGTTCGTCCGGGGAAGGCGTCCGCGCGCAGGCTGTCCCCGATGCGTACGGTGACCTCTGCCCGTGGTGCGGCGAGGCGCAGACCGACCGCGGCGCGCTGGGCCTGTACGGGCACGGAGTCCTGGCCGAGGAGCGTGGTGGCGCCGCGCCCGGCGGCGGCGGCCAGCAGCGCACCGCTGCCGCAGGCCGGGTCCAGCACCCGCGCGGCCCCGGCCGGAAGCAGCCTCGCGACGAGCTGCGCCAAGGGTTCGGGAGTCCCGTAGACGCCGGTCGCGGCACTGTCCTCCAGTTCCCGTTCCGCGAGTACCGCGAGCGCGGCCGGCCCGCCTTCCTCACGTACACAGCGGAGCAGCGCGCGCAGTGTGGTGCCGTCAGCGGCCGAGAACAGGGGGTGCGAGGGCGCCTGTCCAGGGAGGGATGCCAGGAGCTCGGCCACCTCTTCGGTGGCCCGGGCGACGAGCCCGGCGTCCGAGAGGTCGGCCAGCGCCGCCATCTCGTCGGGAGAGCGGCGGGCGAGCGCGAGGACGAATCCGATGCGAACGGTTGCCCGGCTCGGATCGGGCGCCTGAAAACGGACCGCTGTGCGCAGTTCCTCCCGAGGATCGGCGACCTGCGCGCGGCCGCGCGAGCCGAGCCAGGTCTGAACGGCCCCGAGGTCGTAGAGCGGGCTGGTCTCGGTGCCGCCGGACGGGGCGGGGAAGTCCGCGTGCCGTCGGCGCCAGTTGCTGACGGTGGCCCGAGTGACGCCGGCGATGCGGGAAATCTCCGCGGCTGTCACATGGGCGGTGAGCTCGGGCATGACCGGGCGCCCCCTCCCCCTTGAGATGTGGTTAACACCGTAGACCATACCTCATCTCGCGAATCCTGTTTGACAACGCTTTCACGCAAGCATTTACTGAGTATCGCTTTCATCGTCCGGTCATCTCACCACCCCAAGGAGTCCCCATGGCGCTCGCCCCGACAGCCGCCCGTCCTCCCGCCACCGGCCCCAAGACCCGGCGCAGCACTCTGTACCTGCTCCGGGACACCGGCCCGTCCCCTGCGGACCTGCGCGCCGCGCTCAACCCCCGGTACGAACGCGATCACGCCTTCGTCGTCGAGGACGTGACAACCAGGGGCACGCCCGCGCTCCTGTGTCACGGTGTGATCGGCCGCCACCGGCCGCCCGACTGGACCTCGACCGTGAACACCCTCACCGGGCGGAAGCTGCCCGTGAAGAACCGCACATCGGCGTGCGTCCTGCTTCTTCCCGTCGCCGACGAGGTCTTCGCCCTCACCTTCGGCATGGGACACCTCCTGCTCGATCAGAACAGGATCTCCCCCGGCTTCGGCTTCGACTTCGTCCTGCGGGCCGCACAGCCCGATGCCATCCGCCAGGTCACGCACAGCCTGATGGACGCCCGAGGCCGCACGGATCGGAGCTCCGCCGCCCAAGGACAGCACATCCGGGCGTTCCCCATCGAGGAGTACGGAGAAGTGGTGAGCCGACTGGTCGGCATCCTGGGCTCGACGGAACTCACGATCGGGAAGCGCCGCCGGCGAACGGCGCAGGTGGCGGGTACGGACGCGCTGAAGATCCATCTCGGTGCGCAGCCGGAGGACCTGCTCCAAGACCTCATGCAGATCCGGGCGATCCTTGCCCGCCGGTCCCCTGCGCCGGAGTTCGAGGCCATCGCCCGTGTCCGGCCGCTCAAGAGCGGCCCTCGACGCAGCGTCCTGGAAGCGCGACTTGACGATCTACTGGGGGCCTCGGCGGACACCGGAACCCTGGCGCTGGCCGTCCCCACGGCCTACCTCGATCAGGAGGACGCCGCGCTCTCCTACCGAGTGAAACTCGGATCCGTCCGCCGCCTCATGTCCTCTCCGACGATCGACGACGTCACGGCATTGCTCGACGGTGTCCCGCCCGGCAGGCGCCTCGAAGCCCTGTCCGCGGGCTACATACAGATGCACCGGGACGAGGAGGGCACCGACCCGGTGAGCCCCCGGGTAAAGGCCCACAAGTGGGTCACGGCCGAGATCCCGCTCGACGCCAGCCGCTACTTCCACCACGAGGGGCGCTGGTTCGAGATCGGGGACCAGTACCTGGAGGGCATCCGGAACGAGGTCGACGCCTTGCTCACCACACCGGCCGGCTGTCCGCTGCCGCCCTGGACGGCCGGCCTCGCGGCGGAAGAGGACTACAACCGGGAGGCGGCGAAGCACGGTTACCTCTGCCTGGACCGTCGGCTGATCAAGACCGCCCAGCATCCGCACGGTTTCGAGGCCGCAGACCTCCTCGCCGAGGACGGGACCCTGGTTCACGTGAAGCGGGCCGCCTCCTCCGCGCCGCTGAGCCACCTCTTCGCCCAGGGCAGGGTCTCCGCCGAGGCCTTGCGCTTTGATGCAGAGGCGCGCACCGAATTCTTCCGGCGCGTGCGCGAACAGCATCCGGGACACCCGGTGGGCGAGGACTTCACCCCGCGCAAGGTCGTCTACGCGATCTCGCTCAGGAGCGGCAAGGCCCTGACGACGAAGAACCTGTTCACCTTCGCCCAGGTGTCTCTCCTCCAGGCAGCCCGCGCCCTGCGTGCGCAGGGCATCGACGTGGCGGTGGTGGGCGTTCCGTCCGTCCGTTACGGCCTCTGAGTCGCGTCAGTGACGCCCGTGCACTCGCACCACGCACGACCCCCGCCACAACTTTCCGTCAGGTGGATCGGCCATACGCAACGGCTGTACCGCACAACGCAGTTAATCTTTGAGGGGTGTACGAAGTGACGGATCCGGTCGCCGCCGAACAGGCGGCGATAGCCGCCGAGAACGAACGTCTGGCGCGTCAGGAAGAGCAACGACGCAACCGCGGGTCCGGTGCCGCAAGCGGCTTCGCCCGACGCAAGTGGCGCTGGCTCGGCGTAGGCGGCGACGAGGCAATCGAAGCGGTACGCAGCCTGCTGACGGACCTCGTCACGACCGGCCGGCTCACCGAGGAACAACACACCACGGTCGAGCGAGCATTGGAAGACTCCCCCGACCGGGAGGCTCTCCTCCCTGCGGTTCAGGCGGGACTAAGCAGGCTTCCCGCCGACACCGTTCTCCTTCATCTGCGGGAGCTGTGGTTCGCAGGGGTGCGGTGGCTCACTGCGGCAGGGCTCGACAGGTGCCGGATACTGTGCTCGACCGCCCCTGGCATGGAGCTGGTCGCGGGACGCTCCCATGCGGTTTCCGGAGGGCCCGCCTTCTCCCTCTTCACCTCGGCGGCCACGCGCGGCGCCATACCCGTGCCCACCAGGTTCCTGCCTGACCTACTGCCCTGGGCACCTCTCTCCGTCCTGGACGACCTCGTCGATCACGGGGGCCTGCTCCCTGACGACGAGCCGTGGGCGGCTCGGGTCGCGGCGGAGAGCACGTACCTCAGGGCGCGCATGGTTCCGGAAAGCGTCACACCAGCCGAGGCCGAGCAACTGGGCTGGGAGTTCTACCTCCGGAGACATGCCTTCCTCGAAGGCGGCACCCTTCTGAGGCGGGAGCCAGAGGACGTCTGGGACCTGCTTTACGACGTACTCGTGGACGGTGACCTGTCCTCCATCGAGGCCCTCGACTCGGCTCTTCCCCGTACTCAACAGATCGAGCTCCGCGATCTCAGGTCGGGGGCGCTGAGCGGGCAGTGGGCACCGGGCACCCTTGAGGACCGCGGGCTGTGGGTGCTGATGTCCGAGTTATGGCCGCCCCGTGAGCAAGTCGATCCAGGACGCAGCGAATTCCACGCACTGATGGCTCTGAACCGCGCGTACGACCTGCTGAAAGCAGGCGACCTGGAGGCGTCCGCCCGGCAGGCCATGTCCTTCCTCCCCGGCACTGGCCGACGACGTGCCATCCCCGCACCGCTGGTCCCGGAGGCGTACACCATCGCCGCCTACGTGGCCGCCGTGAACGGAAAGCTCGACACGGCGGAGGAGTACGCCGCCGAGGCGGCAACCACCTCGGACGGCGTGGCCCAGCGCAACCTTCGCCTCGTCCGTGCTTGGCAAGGAGCGACGCGCAACAACCGCGGCCCCGTCACCAATCCCTTCCTCGAAGTAGGCCTGGACCACGGATCGACGGCGTGGGAACCGCACTGCCGCGAGGTCTTCAGGCTGTGCCAGGGAGATTTCGAAGGACAGTCCCGGCTCAACCTCGCCGAGGACCGAATCCGCGCAGCTCAACGCCATGACGCGGGCTTCGACGTCTTTTTCCGCATCCCGCTCGACCATTCCCGGTTCACGATGCCGAAAGCGGTTCCGCGGAAACTCGTCCCGCCTCTGGAGCCGCTACCGCGTCGAACACACCTGACGAGCAGGGCGGATCTGGAATCCATCCGTGCCCGGGCGGCCGTGGAACTTCTCGACGACTTCCGGACCACTGCCCCCCACCTGGATCGGCACAGCACAGCCCTCTGACGACGCCGAGACAGCAGGGGCACCGCCCGTTCCCACCCGACCGCAGCACGAGGCTGAGCGATCCCATGACACCGAAGAAGGCAAAGCCCCATTCCCGGGCCAAGAAGCCCGCCAAGATCCCGAAAGGTTCCCGCGCGCACCGGCCCTGCCCGCACTGTGGTCACGTCAAGCACGGCGCGGACCAGCCCCCGCACAGACCGGGAGGATTGAAGCGCCGCAGAGCGAAGCGCCCGGAGCCCGACACGCCGACAGCCTCGTCGGCCGCGGCCGACGAGGCGACACCCGCTCCCCTCGACGCCGTGACGGTCATCAAGGGGATCGTCGAACGGATACAAGAGGGCCTGGAAAGCGCCTCCCGAACCGATGCCCCGCCCACCTCGGCCCTGAACACCGCGGTACGCAAGGCAGTCCTGGAGGAGTTCCGCACTCGCGCTCAGTTCGTCGGCCGACTGGCCGAGATCGATGCATTGCTCTGGTCGCAGCCCGAGCACCGAGGTGACGTGGTGAGCGCGGCCGTGGAAACGCACCTGCGCGAACTGCGGTTGCTCAGGCTCACGGAACCCGAGGAGAACGATCGATTCGTGGTGACCGAGGGCGAGGGTGAGCTGTTCGAACTGCTGCGCCCCGGCTACATCGACGAACTGACCGGGAAGACCGTCCTGTCAGGACAGCTCAGGCGCGTGGATCGGCCCAGGCACACGACGGAGGAGGGTCGATCATGACCGCGACGGGCATTGACTTCGGTACGACGAACTCCGTAGCCGCCCAATGGAACGGCGATTATGTCGAAGTGCTGGAGATCGGCGGCCAGGGGCTCGAAGCGGACTGGTTGCGGCCAGGCTTCACGTGCCTCTACCCGTCGGTGGTCGGCACAAGCTCCCTGCGTTCGGGAACACTCTTCGGATGGGAAGCCAAGCTGCGCTCCGAGCATGCCGTGGACGCGTGCAAGCGGATGCTGCGCGACCAGCCCCTGGTCAAGATCGGCGGCGAGAGGTTCGCTGCGACCACGGCCGCCGCCGGGGTGTTCCGTGCCATGGCCGGCGCTGCCGAGGAGGAAGCGGCCACGGAGATCAACGAGGCGGTCATCACCGTTCCGGCCAACGCGACCGGCGCGGCCCGCTTCCGTACTCGTGAGGCCGCTCGCGCTGCCGGGATCAAGGTGAAGACCTTGCTCAACGAACCGACCGCCGCGGCGATCGCCTATGCGCACGCGACGAAGATCGACGGCGAGTTCCTGGTATTCGACTGGGGCGGCGGCACGATGGACGCCACCCTGCTGTTGCACGAGGACGGTTTCTTCGACGAAAAGGCGAGCCGGGGAGTCAGCCGATTGGGCGGCCTGGAGATCGACGACCGGCTGCGTCGCATGGTGCTGGACCGGGCCCCGGCACGCCGCAGGTGGAGCGAGTCCGAGGAGCGGCAGTTCCGTCTGGAGATCGAGCGCAACAAGATCCGGCTCTCCCTGGAGGACTCCGCGGAGATCCTCACCCCGGACTCCGTCCTCGTCGAGATCAGCCAGCGGGAGTTCTCCGCGGAGATCCAGGACCTGATCAACCAGGCACTCGATCCGGTCGAGGAGTGCCTCGATCAAGCCAGGATCGACCCCGAGGATCTGACTGCGGTACTGATGATCGGGGGATGCAGCCAGATCCCCGCCGTCCGGGCAGCCGTGGCCGAGGCGCTCGACTGCGAACTCGTCGGTACCGCTCTGTGCGACCCGCTGACCGCGGTCGCCAAGGGCGCGGCGATCAGCGCCGCAGCGATGAACGGCGAGCTGGAAAGCATCATCCGAGTGGTGAACACTCACGCCCTCGGTACGGTGACCAAGGATCAGCACGGGAATCGCCGGTTCAGCTCGCTCATCGACCGGAATCAGCGGCTGCCGCAGCAGCGTACGAAGTCGTACCAGCCCACCCAGGACCGGGTGTCACAGCTGACCGTCGAAGTATGGGAAGGCGATCCGGACCGCCCGGTGGACCATCCTGACAACGTCAAGCTCACTGAGCTGGTCCTCAAGTACCCCGAGCGGTGTGCGGTGAAGGACGGGATTTTCGATCTGGAGTACTCCTACAGCAAGGAGGGCCTGCTGGCCGTCCGAGCCACCCTGCAGAGTACCGGGCAGGTGATACTCGACGGTGAGGTCAAGGTCTTCGGCGATGGAACGGCCCCACCGGAACTGCGCCGGGAACTTGAGCGCCTGATCTCACTGAGCACTACGACGCAGTACCCGCCGAAGCCGACGCATCCCCAGCTACAGCGCGCTGACAAGACCTTGCGTCCGGAAAGCGGCCACACGGCCAACCGAGCAGCCGGGCCGAAGCCTTCAGATATGCCCAAGCAGGCTGGGGTACGGGCACCAGCGGCGCCGCTGGTCGTCGACGGTTCGAACCTGGCCTGGAACGGATGCCCACCACGCACGGCAGGCGGAAAGCCGAGCTTCGCTGCCCTTGAGGCCGCCATCAAGTCGTTGAGGTTCAAACACCGCGACCGGGACATCCACGTGGTCATCGATGCGACACTGCGCCATGACGTGTCGGACGCCGAGCGGTCACTCGTGGAGGCCGCCATCGCATCGAACACCGTGGTCCAGCCTCCCGCCGGTACGGAGGGGCGTGGCGACACTCTGGTCATCACCCTCGCTGAGGAACTGGGCGGCATCATCGTCTCGAACGACAACTTCGCCCCTTTCCAAAAGGCCAACCCGTGGCTGCGGAGTCCCGGCCGTGTGATCGGGGCCACCCGCTCACAGGGCATCTGGGTCTTCACCCCGAGGACCCCGAACCTGGCACCTTCCATGGCCCGCCGGCGATAAGGACATACCTCCACCGTGGCTGCGCCACGGCCACCTGTGCACTCCTTGACATTGAATGCGGTGGGCAACGGCCTGGCAGGGGAAATGCTGACGTAGTGGCCGACAAAGCGTATGACCTGCGGAAACCTCTGGGAACGGCCTGGCCACCGAAGCCCTGTGCGCAGGTTAGAACCTTGTCGAGGCGGAGAAGTGCCGGTCGCGCCAGGCGGCGGGCAACCCTCCTGGGCACTTGGCAGAAGTCAAGTGCCCAGTGGCGCGGGCGAGGCGTTCGGTCTCAGCGGTTCACGTAGGCGTCAGCCGTTCAGGTACACCGGCAAGGACTCGACGCCGTAGACGATGGAGAGTTTGCGGAAGTCGAGGGTGTCGGGGGTGGTGGCGAGGCGCATGTGGGGGAAGCGGCGGGCCAGGGCCGGGTAGGCGGTGCGGAGTTCCATGCGGGCGAGTTCGGCGCCTACGCAGCGGTGGATTCCGTAGCCGAAGGCCAGGTGGGAGGGGACGTTGCGGGAGGGGTCGAAGACCTCCATGTCCGGGCCCAGATTGCCGTCGCGGTCGGCGCCGCTGAGGGAGCAGAGGACGACGTCACCCGCACTGATCTGGACGCCGGCGATTTCCAGGTCCTCGCGGGCGAAGCGCGGGAAGGCGACCTGGACGACGGTGAGATAACGCAGGAGTTCCTCGACGTAGCGGTCGACCGCGTCGTCGCCGTCGTTGAGGGCGGCGAAGTGCTTCGGGTCCTGGAGGAGGACCAGGGCGCCGAGCGCCAGCATGCTGGCGGTGGTTTCGAAGCCGCCGGTGAGGACGCCGTCGGCCAGGCCCGCCAGTTCTTCGTCGCTGACCGTGTCGCCGTGTTCCTTGACGATCATGCCGAGGAGACCGTCGCCCGGGTTTTCCCGCTGCTTCTTGACGATGTCCCGGAAGTAGGAAAGGGATTCGGATATGGCGCCGAAGGACGCGTTCGCTCCGCTGAAAAGGTCGAAGCGGGCGGCGCTGAGTCGTTCGAAGTCTTCGCGGTCCTCGTAAGGGACGCCGAGGAGTTCGCAAATGACGAGCGACGGAATGGGCAGGGCGAAGGCGTGGACGATGTCGACCGGGTCGCCGTTTTTGCCCGCGGCTTCCATCGCGTCGAGGCGTTCTTCGACGATTTCGTGGATGCGCGGGGTGAGCCGGCCAAGGCGGCGCATGGTGAATTCGGGCGTGAGGAGGCGGCGGAGGCGGGTGTGGACCGGCGGGTCCGCGAATCCCAGGCCACCCGGGTTCTGTTCGGCGCCGGCGCCCGCCTTGCCGACGAGATTGGTGAAGTCCGAGCTGAAGGCGTTGGCCTTTCCGAGCACGGCCTTGGCCTCGTCGTAACCCGTCACCAGCCATACGTTGGCGGCTATCGGCACCGGGAGCTTGCTGATGGGCTCGCGTTCACGGACAGCCGCCAAATCGCCTACGGGGTCGAGCCCTTCGCGCCGCAGCGGCATCAGGACGGACTCGGGCAAGAAAGACATTCGAGACAGATCGAATCCCTTCTTGCGCGTTCTCGACAGATACATACGGCCGGCCCAGGCGATGATCCGGGAACGGAGAGTCGTCATGACGCTAATACTGCCTTTCGTCGAGGGGGACGGTCACCCGCGCGCCCGGCCGCACAGGGCGGCCGGAGCAGCGCGGACCCTCCACTCGGCGTGCTCGGAGGTGACGTACGCCATAGCCCCTCGCTCGCGGTGGTCATGGCGCGGGTCCATGCCGTCGACCGGTGTTCGGTCGTCCGCTTCAGCGTGACGAGCTCGGCCTTCTGCTTTTCGGTCTGTTCGTTCGAGAGGAGTTTACAAACTGTCATTGGGTGCGTTCGCGGAACAACCCGGGAAGCCCCTGGGATGACCCTGAGGTCTCGGTGATTCTTCCCTTAGGGGTAGGCCGGAGTGGGGCGGGATGAGCCCCCGCGCCACCCTGCACCGTCCCGCACCGGGTGCGGGGTACGCCCTTCGGGGCCTTGGTCGGCGACAGCCTTCGGGAGTCGGGCGGCAGGCGAAGGCGTGGACGTGGTGGAGGGTGGTGTCGGACCAGTGGTCACCGGTGGCGTCCCGCAGGCCGGTGCGTACGCGGACGGCGATCCGGCCGTCGGGCTCCGCGGGCCATGCCCTCCATCCGTACGAGGGGGTGGGCCACGGCGAACTGACGCCTCCAGTAGGTGAGGACGGCGTCGATGCCGTGAAAACGCGTGCCTGCGGCGACGTTCGGCCGGTCGACGTCCGGAGGTTTTGCGGGAGCCGGCGAGTAAGGGGGAGGCATTTACGCTACGTAGCGTAAGCGGTTGCGGACGCTACGGGGTCTCCTTAGCGTGAGGAAGAGGTTCTCGGGGGTCTTGCTCGGGATTCGGGATATTGCCCGGCGTCTCGCTCGGGGGGCTTGTTCGCGGTCTTGCTCGGGATCTCTTCTCCGTGGGAGGAAGCGCATGTTTCCGCAGCGTTCGCACTCGTGGCATTCGCGCTCCTGGCATTCGCTCGCACGGCATTCGCCCGCTCGGCATTCGCGTGCGTGGGATTCGCGTGCGTGGCGGAGGAAGGCCGGCCGGGTGGGTCTCTGGGTCGTTTCCGGTGCGGTGGGTGGGGCCGTCGTGGCGGGGCCGATATCCCTGGCGGAACCGGCCGTGGCTGCGGCGGGCGACCACCCGGGCAGCCCGGCCCGGCCGACTGGGCGGGTGGTGGCCAAGGAGGGGCTGGTGGTGCGGACGGGGCCGAGCGACCGGTACCGGGCCGTCGGGGCGAAGCGGTACGGGACCGTGGTGGGGATCGCCTGCCGGGTCAACGGGCAGCGGGTCAGGGGGAACCCGGTCTGGTACCGGCTCAGCGACGCCTCGTACGCCTGGTCTTCGGAGCGCGGGATCGTGAGCGAGGGGATGAACCCCCGCTGGTGCTGATCGGCGGCACCACCCCCGGACGACCCGACGTCGCACACCCCGCACTCGCACCCCGCACCCACAGCCGCC
Organism: Streptomyces sp. NPDC107765; assembly: GCF_055657085.1. Lineage (NCBI taxonomy): Bacteria > Bacillati > Actinomycetota > Actinomycetes > Kitasatosporales > Streptomycetaceae > Streptomyces > Streptomyces sp. NPDC107765. The sequence continues at coordinate 88,977 of NZ_JBVKBL010000002.1, forward strand.
CACCCCCGCAAGCACGCCCGTCCGCCCCCGGACGTGCGGACCTCCCGGCCGCCACATCCGACATAACGGAAATAACGGCCGCTGCTTGCTACGTTGCCAGGCATGACGGCGAGGGCAAGGGCGGGCGCCGCCGGACGGTATCCGGCGGACCCTTCGCCCGTGCTGCCGCCGGGGGCCAAGCAGCGCGGTGTCGAACTGGCCCTCCTCGTAGGCGCCGTGCTGATCAGCGTCTGCGGGTACGTCGTCGTCGGTCTGGCGCGTTGGCATGCGGTGCCGGGCGGGGCGGTCCGGTACGGCGCGGGGCTCGGCGGGCTGGCGCTGCTCGCGCATCTCGTGGTGCGCTTCCGCGCGCCGTACGCCGATCCCCTGCTGCTGCCCACGGCCGTGCTGCTCAACGGGCTCGGGCTGGTGCTGATCTTCCGGCTCGATCTGGAGACGCCCGGGGACCGGGCCGCGCCCGCCCAGCTGATGTGGTCGACGGTCGGGGTGGCGCTGTGCATCGCGGTGGTGCTGCTGCTGCGCGACCACCGCGTGCTGCAGCGGTACGCGTATGTGTGTGCGGCGCTCGCGCTGCTGCTGATGGTCGCGCCGATCCTGTTCCCCGCCGTGAACGGCGCGAAGATCTGGATCCGGCTGGCCGGTTTTTCCCTTCAGCCCGGTGAGTTCGCCAAGGTGCTGATCACGGTGTTCTTCGCGGCGTACCTGGCCGCCAACGGCGGCGCGCTGGCGCACACCGGCCGCACGGTGGGGCGGCTGCGGCTGCCGGCCGGGCGGGTGCTGGGGCCGGTGGTGGCGGTCTGGCTGGTCAGCGTGGCCGTGCTGGTCCTCGAACGCGATCTGGGCACCTCGCTGCTGTTCTTCGGGATCTTCGTGGTGCTGCTGTACGTGGCGACCGGGCGGACCGGCTGGATCGCGGTCGGGCTGCTGCTCGCGGCCGTCGGGGCGGCCGCGGTGGGGACGTTGGAGCCGCATGTGCACAGCCGGGTCGAGGACTGGCAGCATCCGTTCGCCGGGATCGCGGCCGGGAAGGGGGCCGGGCAGCTCGCCCAGTCGCTGTTCGCGTTCGCCGCGGGCGGGATGTTCGGCACCGGTCTCGGGCAGGGCCACTCGTATCTGATCGGGTTCGCCATGAAGTCCGACTTCATCCTGGCGACGTGCGGTGAGGAGCTGGGGCTGGCCGGGCTGTCGGCGCTGTTCGTGCTGTACGCGCTGCTGGTGGGCCGCGGTTACCGGGCCGCGCTGGGGCAGCCCGATCCGTTCGGCAGTCTGCTGGCCGTGGGGCTGGCGGCGCTGCCGGCGATCCAGGTGTTCGTCATCGCGGGCGGGGTGATGGGGCTGATCCCGCTGACCGGGATGGCGATGCCGTTCCTCGCCCAGGGAGGGTCGTCGGTGGTGACGAACTGGATCATCGTCGCGCTGCTGCTGAAGGTCAGCGACCGGGCGCGGGCGCCGCGGCCGGCGGGGCGGCTGCCGGCCGGGGGCGGGAGCTGGGTGGTGGGGTTCATGACGCCGGTGCGGGCCCGGGACGCGGCCGGTGGCGCGCCCGCCCCGGAGGCCGGGCGTTGATCCGCGGTATCCGGCACACCGCCGCGTTCTCCTTCCTGCTCCTCGTCGCGCTGCTGGTCAACGCCGCCCGGGTGCAGGTGTACGAGGCCGGGAGGTACGACGCGAGCCCGGCCAACCGGCGCGCGGCGATCGCCCGGTACGCGCAGCCGCGGGGCGCCGTACTCGTCGCGGGCCGGCCGGTGACCGGCTCGCGGGACAGCGGTGGGCGGCTGCGCTACGAGCGCGCGTATGCCGACGGGCCGCTGTACGCACCGGTCACCGGCTACTCCTCGCAGACCTACGGGACGTCGCTGCTGGAACGCGCCGAGGACGCCGTGCTCGCCGGCACGGACCCGCGGCTCGCCACCTTCCCCTGGTGGGACCGGCTGACCCGGTCGCACCAACCGGGCGGCCAGGTCCACACCACCATCGATCCGCGGATGCAGCGCGCCGCGTTCGCCGGGCTGGGCGGCCGGAAGGGCGCGGTGGCCGCGATCGAGCCGCGCACCGGGCGGATCCTGGCGCTGGTCAGCTCCCCGTCGTACGAACCGGGGGTGCTGTCCGGCAACGGGCCCGCGGTCGACGATGCCTGGCGCCGCCTGAACGCCGCCGCGGACCGGCCGATGCTCAACCGGGCGCTGGCGGAGACCTATCCGCCCGGTTCGACCTTCAAGGTCGTCACCGCGGCCGCCGCGCTGGAGAGCGGCCGGGTCACCGACATCGACGCGCCGACGGACTCTCCGGATCCGTACGTCCTGCCGGGGACCGCCACCCGGCTCGGCAATGCGGCGAAGGACTGTGCGGACGCCTCGCTGAGGGAGGCGTTCCGGGCCTCCTGCAACACCGTGTTCGCGCGGCTGGGCGTCGACGTCGGGCTGCACGGGATGGCCGCGATGGCGCGGCGGTTCGGCTTCAACGACCGCGGGCTGCGCATTCCGTCGCCGGTCGCTCCCAGCCGTTTCGACACCCGCATGGATCCGGCGCAGGTCGCGCTGTCGGCCATCGGGCAGTACGACACCGCGGCGACCCCGCTCCAGATGGCGATGGTCTCGGCGGCGGTCGCCAACGGGGGGCAGCTGACGCCGCCGTACCTCGTCGACGAGGTGACCGACGCGGACGGGGTGATGGTCTCGGCCGGTCCGCATCCGGCCACCCGCCAGGTGCTCGACCCGGGCACCGCCGAGCAGCTCCAGGAGATGATGATCGACGTGGTCGAGCACGGCGGCGGCCGGCGCGCCGCCGTCAAGGGCCTCACCGTCGGCGGCAAGACGGGCACCGCGCAGCACGGGGTGCACAACGAGGGCACGCCGTACGCCTGGTTCATCTCCTGGGCGCGGACGAAGGAGACCTACGAACCGACGGTGGCGGTGGCCGTGGTCGTCGAGGACGCGGCGGCCGAGCGCGCGGACATCAGCGGCGGGGGGCATGCCGCACCGATCGCCCGGGCGGTGATGGCGGTCGCGCGGTGAGGGCGGTCGCGCGGTGAACCGCTCCCCCGCCACCGCGGCCGGGCCCGGGCCACAATGGCCGCATGGCTGATCCGACCGCGTCCCCTTCCTCGTCCCGTCCCCCGTCCCGTCCGCCCCTGTCGCTCGCCGAAGTGGAGGCGCTGGCCCGGCGCGCGCACGAGGGGCAGACCGACAAGGCGGGCCGCCCGTATGCCGAGCACCTGGCCGCGGTGGCCGCGGGCGTCCGCGCACGGGGCGGCAGCGACGAGCAGATCGCGGCGGCCTGGCTGCACGACGCGGTCGAGGACGCGGCGCTGAGCGAGGAGTGGCTGGCCGGGGCGGCACTGACCGGGGCGACCAAGGCGATGGTGCGGGCGGTCACCAAGCGGCCGGGTGAGCCGGTCGAGGAGTACACCGCGCGCATCCTGGCCACACCGGGTGCGCTGCTGGTCAAGGAGGCGGACCTGGCGCACAACGCCGATCCGGCCCGGCTGGCCGTGCTGGACGCGGCCACCCGGGAGCGGCTGACCGCGAAGTACGCGCGGGTGCGGGGGCTGTTGGGCCTGGCGTGAGCGCGGGGCCCCGGCCTCGGCCGGGTCCCGCTCCCCCGGTCCACACCCCGGACGCCCGCACGGAAAGGTGGTATGCACAGCTAGTCTGCGGCGATGACTCCCACCCAGCCTTCGGACCCCACGGCCCCGCGGGCGGCGCGCGTGATCGCCGCCCTGGAGGGCGTCGGCGTCCGCCGCTGCACCACCGGACAGGTCATCCTCGACGGCATCGACTGGACCGTGCGGTCCGGTGAGCACTGGGCGCTGCTCGGCGCGAACGGCGCCGGCAAGACCACCGTGCTGCGTCTCATCGGTGCGCTGATGTTCCCGACGGTCGGCAGCGTCGAGGTGCTCGGGCACCGGCTCGGCTCGGTGGACGTCCGGGAACTGCGGGCGGTGATCGGGCTGGTCTCCGGCGCCCAGAAGGTCCCGCAGGATGCCACCGGGCACACCGTCGTGCTGACCGGCGCGACCGGGACCGTGCAGCCGCTGTGGCGCAAGTACGACGAGGCCACCCGCGAGCGCGCCCACGCCCTGCTCGCCGAGCTGGACTGCAAGGAGCTGGCGGACCGGCCGTACGGCGTGTGTTCGGGCGGGCAGCGGGCCCGGCTGCTGATCGCCCGGGCCCTGATGGCCGAGCCTTCGCTGCTGCTGCTCGACGAGCCGTTCAACGCGCTGGACCTGCCGTCCCGCGAGGACCTGATCGACGCCCTGCACCGACTCGCCACCGGGCGGCCGGAGTTGGCGACGGTGACGGTCACCCATCATCTGGAGGAGCTGTCCCCGGCCGTCGGGCATGCGGTGCTGCTGCGGGACGGCCGGGTGCAGGCGCGCGGGCCGGTGGACGAGGTGCTGACCGGGGAGCGGATGACGGCCTGCTTCGGGCGCCCGATCGAGGTGTCCCGCCACGAGGGCCGCTGGCTGGCCCGCTCGGGCCGCCGCTGACCAAGGCTCCGCTACGGGTTCTCCGCCGCCTCGCGGACGCCGTCGAGGAACCGCCGGATCGCGGCCCGTTCGCCGGGGTCGAAGGTGGCGAGCAGGGTGAGCGTGCGGTCGATCAGCGGGCCGAAGAACGACTGGCCCAGGGCGACCGCCCGCTCGTCCACCTCCAGCAGGACCCGGCGCCGGTCCTCGGTGTCCCGGACCCGGCGGATCAGGCCGAGCCGCTCCAGGCGGTCGACGAGCGCGGTGGTGCCGGCGGAGTTCAGACCGAGGTGCGCGCCGAGCCGGCCGGGGGTCGAGGGGACGCCGGCCCGGGCCGCGTCCAGCAGGCCGATCAGGGCCCGCAGGTCGGTGGGGTGCAGACCGTTGCGGCCGGCGAACCGGGCGCCCGCGAGGTCGAGTTGGAGGGTCACCTCGCGCAACAGATGGATCAGCTCCATCTCCGCCGGTTCCTGCCGCTGCACCATGTCCGAACCGCCTTTCCGTTCCCGCACCGTATTCTAATATCTCGCTGAGCGAGATACTTGCCCAGCGAGGCACTTGGTGACCGAGAGGACGGCCGCATTGGCAACCACCGACCCCAGCACCTTTCCCGCCGCCTACGCGCAGGCCATGGCGCGCTGGCCGATCGCCGTGGAACCACTCGACCTGCCCTCGGAGTTCGGCACCACCCGCGTCCACGCCTGCGGGCCCGCCGACGGCCCGCCGGTGGTGCTGCTGCACGGCGGCGGGGACACCTCGGCCGTCTGGTACGCGCTCGCCCCGGCGCTCGCCGACACGCACCGGGTCTACGCGGTGGACCAGATGGGCACCCCGGGACTGAGCGTGCCCGGCGGCCGCCCGGTGCGGCGGCCGGCGGACCTGATGGCCTGGCTCGACGGGGTGCGGGGCGACCTCGGGCTGACCTCGGCCACGCTGCTCGGGCACTCGTACGGCGGCTGGGTCGCGGCGGCTTACGCGGCCCGGGCGCCGCGGCGGGTGGACCGGCTGGTGCTGCTCGATCCGACCGGATGTTTCGCCCCCTACCGGCCGTCCTATCTGGCGCGGGCGGTCCCGCTGTTCGTACGGCCCGGGGAGCGGAGCACCCGCAGGTTCCTGGAGTGGGAGACCGGTGGCGCGCCGCCGGCGCCGGAGTTGGTGCGGCTGAAGGGTGTGGGCGCGGTCGCCTTCCGGGGCGCGAAGGTGGTGACGGGTCCGCGGCCCGACCTGTCCGGGCCGGCGGCGGCCGGACTGCCGGCGCTGGTGCTGCTGGCGGGGCGCAGCCGGGCGCACGACCTCCGGCGGGTGGCGGCCGGGGCCGCACGGGCGCTGCCGGGCGCGCGGATCGAGACCGTGGCCGGCGCCGCCCACCACTCCCTGCCGGAGAACGGGGACGGTGAAGTCGCCCGGCGGGTGCTCAGTTTCCTGGCAGCGGTTCCCGGCGCGCCCGCCACTCCGCAGGCAGCGCCGCCACACCCGTACGGGCCGCCACCACACCGCCCGTGATGGCGCAGGTGGTGTCCACGTCACCGAAGCCGGCGGCGGTGGCCCAGAGGGCGGATTCCAGGTCGTCGCAGGCGGGGGCCCCGCCCTGCCCTTCGGGAGCGTGGGGGACGGCCGCACACCACAGGGCGAACGGGACGGTGTCGTCGGCGCGGATGCGCCGGCCGCTGCCGAGTGCGGCGGCGGCTTCTTCGGGGGTCGTCCCGGGCGGCAGGGCGGCGGCGCGGAGCAGGCCCCGGCGGACCGGGCCGTCGGGGGTGCGGGCCGCGACGGCGGCGAGGGACGGCACCTCGCCGCGGGCGGAGAGCGCGGCCGCGACGGCCACCGCGACCGCGCCCGCGATGCCCTCCGGATGGGCGTGGGTGACCCGGGCGGAGCGCGCGGCCTGGTCGGCGGCGCGGTCGAGGTCGTCGTGGAACCAGGCACCGAGCGGGGCCACGCGCATCGCCGCGCCGTTGCCGAGACTGCCCTCGCCGCCGAAGAGGAGGCCCGCGAGTTCCTCCCACTGCTCGGGGGTGGCGGCGACGCGGGGCAGCAGCGCGTGCATGCCGGAGCCGTAGCCCCGCCCGGGGTCGGCCCGGTAGGTGGCGGCGAACCGCTCGGCCAGCGGCCGCTCCACGACCTCGCCGTGCTCCTCCAGGACGGCGAGCAGGTCGAGCGCCATGGCGGTGTCGTCGGTCCAGTGCCAGCGCGGGTCCGGGGGCGGGGTGCGGGTGGCGATCAGCTGCCGGGCCACTTCCGGCGGGCGGAAGAGGCCGAAGAAGCGCTCCCCGAAGGCGTCGCCGTACGCCAGCCCTTCGAGGGCGGTGCGGGCGGCCCGCCGGCGGTCGTCCGTGTCCATGCCGGGATCCTGCCACCCGGTCCCCGCGCCGTGGGCGGCGCCCCGGTCAGCCGGCCGCCTCGCCCTGTGCGATGGCCGCCGCGACCTCGGCCGTACGGGCCGCCTCCTCGGCGGCGAACCGCTCGGCGTCCAGTTTCTCGGCGAGTTCCTCGTCCTGGGCCATCAGCAGATCGAGGTTGGCGTCACCCAGCTCGAAGACGCCCAGGTCCACGTAGGCGCGCTGGAGCCGCTCGCCCCACAGGCCGATGTCCTTGACGCACGGGACGATCCGGCTGAACAGCAGTTTCCGGAAGAGGTGCAGGAATTCGGAGCGTTCGGTGAATTCGGCGGCCTCCTTGGGCGGAATGCCGAAGTTCTCCAGGACTTCGAGGCCGCGCAGCCGGTCGCGCATCAAATAGCAGCCCTCGATGACGAAATCCTCGCGTTCGCGCAGTTCGGCGTCGGTGAGCTGCTGGTAGTAGTCGCGCAGCGCCATCCGGCCGAAGGCCACGTGCCGGGCCTCGTCCTGCATGACGTAGGCCAGGATCTGCTTGGGCAGCGGCTTGTCGGTGGTGTCCCGGATCATGCCGAAGGCGGCCAGCGCCAGGCCCTCGATCAGCACCTGCATGCCGAGGTAGGGCATGTCCCAGCGGGAATCCCTCAGGGTGTCGGCGAGCAGCGCCTGGAGATTGTCGTTGATCGGGTAGAGCATCCCGATCTTCTCCTGGAGGAACCGGCTGTATATCTCGGCGTGCCGGGCCTCGTCCATGGTCTGGGTCGCCGAATAGAACTTCGCGTCGAGGTCCGGAACGGATTCCACGATCCGGGCCGCGCAGACCATGGCGCCCTGTTCGCCGTGCAGGAACTGGCTGAACTGCCAGGCGGTGTAGTGCTGGCGCAGATCACCGCGGTCCTTCTCGGTCATCTTGTCCCAGTACTTCGTGCCGTACAGGGACATCGACTCGTCAGGGGTGCCGAGCGGGTCCTTGGGGTCGACCTCCAGGTCCCAGTCGATCCGGAGGGTGGCGTCCCACTGCTTGTCCTTGCCCTTCTGGTAGAGCGCGAGCAGCCGGTCGCGCCCGTCGTCGTACTCCCAGTTGAACCGGGCCGCGCCGGTGGCCGGCACCGCCCACAGGTCGTCGCCCGGGTTGCGCACGTACAGGTCTCGGGTGGACACGGACGCCTCCTCCGCTCGCCAACCGCCGTGTCATGGGCGGTGGTTGGCAGGCTCACACGTTTCTTACCGGCGGGTCAATAACTCGTGCGGGAGGGATTGACGAGCTTACTGACAAGCAGTCTCATAAGAGCTGACCGCGGGTAACACGCCACTAGCGAGGTAGCCACAGCCATGACGAGCGCGCCCACCGCACTGACCGTGACGGACACCGAAGTCCTGCGGGACGCCCTCGGTCTGCTCAAGGACCGGGAACAGGTCGCCGAGCGACTGCTCGACTCCTCCGCCAAGCACTCCTTCGACCCCGACACCGAACTCGACTGGGACGCGCCCCTCGAAGAGGGCAAGTGGTTCTGGCCGCCGGAGCTGGTCTCGCTCTACGACACCCCCCTGTGGAAGAAGATGTCGCTGGAGCAGCAGCAGGACCTCGCCCGCCACGAGGCGGCCTCGCTCGCCTCGCTGGGCATCTGGTTCGAGATCATCCTGATGCAGCTGCTGGTCCGGCACATCTACGACAAGCCGGTGACCAGCGCCCACGTCCGGTACGCACTCACCGAGATCGCCGACGAGTGCCGGCACTCCAAGATGTTCGCGCGCATGATCCAGTGCGGCGGGGCGCCCGCGTACCCGGTCTCGCGGCTCAACCACCACCTCGCCCGGATCCTCAAGACGGTCTCCACCACCCCCGGTTCGTTCGCCTGCACCCTGCTCGGCGAGGAGATCCTGGACTGGATGCAGCGGCTGACCTTCCCGGACGAGCGGGTGCAGAGCCTGGTCCGCGGGGTGACCCGGATCCACGTCGTCGAGGAGGCCCGGCACGTCCGCTACGCCCGCGAGGAGCTGCGCCGCCAGATGGTCACCGCCCCGCGCTGGGAGCGCGAGTTGACCCGCGTCAGCTGCGGTGAGGCGGCCCGGGTGTTCTCCGTGGCGTTCGTCAATCCGGACGTGTACCGCAATGTCGGGCTGGACAAGCGGGAGGCGGTGGCCCAGGTGAAGGCCAGCGGCCACCGCCGCGAGGTGATGCAGTCCGGCGCCCGGCGGCTGACCGACTTCCTCGACGAGATCGGCGTACTGCGCGGCGTGGGCCGCCGGCTGTGGCGCAGCTCGGGCCTGCTGGCGTGAAGCGGCCGCCCGCGACGACCGTTGGGGGCGAGCACCTGTACGAGCCGGAATCCGGGACGGTTACGCTGCTGCCCATGAACGGCAGCGGCACCGCCCCAGCAGTACCCCGACCCGCCTACCGCAGGCTGAGCGTCGAGCAGCGCCGCAGCCAACTGCTCGCGGCGGCCCTCGGGCTGTTCGCCCAGCACGCGCCGGAGGACGTCTCGCTGGACGACGTGGCCACCGCCGCCCAGGTCTCACGGCCGCTGGTCTACCGCTACTTCCCCGGCGGCAAACAGCAGTTGTACGAGGCCGCGCTGCGCAGTGCCGCGGACATCCTGGAGCGCTGCTTCGCCGAGCCGGAGACCGGGCCACTCACCCAGCGGCTGTCCCGTGCGCTGGACCGCTACCTGGCGTTCGTCGACGAGCACGACGCCGGCTTCAGCGCGCTGCTCCAGGGCGGCAGCGTCGTGGAGACGTCCCGTACGAGCGCGATCGTGGACGAGGTGCGGCGCGCCGCGGCCGACCAGATCCTGCGCCACCTGGGCGAACCGGAACCGGGACTGCGGCTGCGGATGACCGTCCGGATGTGGATCACCGCCGTCGAGGGCGCCTCGCTGATCTGGCTCGACGAGGGCAAGCGGCCACCGCTCGACGAGCTGCGCGACTGGCTGGTCGACCACTTCGTCGCCCTGCTCACCGCGACCGCGGCGCGCGATCCGCAGACCGCGCGGGTGACCCGGGGAGCGCTGCGGATGGAGGCCGCCGAAGGCCCGGTAGGCGATCTGGCCCGCCGCATCCTGCCGGTCGTGAGTGACGCCGGGCACCTGCTGTGACCTGCACGGCGACCCCCGTGGTGTGAGACTGGGGACGTGCGAAGCGAGAACACGCCCTTCGTCGGCGGGCCCCTCGACGGCCGGGTGCTGCCCGTGCTGGTCGGGATGACCGGCCAGCCGCCGAAGACCTACGAGATCCCGGTCCCGAACGACGACGGCCGCCCCCCGACGCTGCATGTCTACCGACGGGCCCCGGACCGCGTGAGCCGCCTGGGCCTGCCACGGGGCTGGCGCTACGAGTACGACGGTACGCGGTTGCGGTAGCTCTTTCCCCCACGTACCCGTCTCTCGCGCCGCGGGGCTCGCTCGCCGTTGCGCTTTGCGGCGCCGCCGCACGTACCCGTCTCTCGCGCCGCGGGGCTCGCTCGCCGTTGCGCCTGCGGCGGGCTGGGTTTGTGGTGGGTGCGGTGACGGACCTCCGGGGCCTTGTTCGTGGACTGCTGACGCTTTACGTCCACGAACAAGGCCCCTCCGGCCCGTCCCCTCCCGTTGGGGGAGTGTGCGGGTGTGTGGGGGCGCGCGTCGTTGAGTGAGCACCTGGTGTTGTGGGCTGTTGGGAATACCTCGCCCCGCGCCTCCAGTTGTGGCCCTGCAGGGGGCCCTTGCGACCCTTACGGGTTCTGTTCGACCGTCCCGTAGGGGTACCCAGGCCCCCTTGCATGCCCCAACGCCCGCCCCCACCACCGCATTCCCCTCCCCCAACGGGAGGGGACAGACCGGAGGACGAAGTCTGTAGGGCTGTCACCGCACCCGACACCCACCCAGCCCGCCGCAGGCGCAACGGCGAGCAACACCCGCGGCGGGAAGCACAGGTACGTGGGAGGCGCCGCAAAGCGCAACGGCGAGCGAGCCCCGCGGCGGGACGGCCAGCTACGTGGGGCTCACCCCAGGGACGCCAGGTACGCCGTCGTCTTGTCCGGGTCGAAGAAGAAGTTTTCGAAGTCGGACGGGTCGTCGAAGCCGTTGGCGAAGCGGTCGGCGACGGGCTGGAGCTGGCCGGCGGCGCCGATGAGGTTCAGGACGTGCTCCGGCGGCGGGGCCAGCATCGCGTTGGTCCACTTGGTGACGTGCTGGGCGGTGTCCCAGTAGCGGTCGAACGTGGCCTGCATCCATGCCTCGTCGAACGGCTCCTCGCCGCGCTCCACGATGGAGGCGAGGTAGGCAGCGGCGCACTTGGAGGCCGAGTTGGAGCCCTGGCCGGTGATCGGGTCGTTGGCGACGACCACGTCGGCGACGCCGAGGACCAGGCCGCCGGAGGGCAGCCGGCCGATCGGGTTGCGCACGGTGGGTGCGTAGCGGCCGGCCAGCGTGCCGTTGGCGTCGGTCAGTTCGACCTTGGCGCAGCGGTCGTACTCCCACGGCAGGAACGTCTTCATCAGGTCGAGGGTGACCGCCAGGTGCTCGGCGGGGTCCTTGATGGTGCCGAAGGCGTCCAGCGGGCCGCCGGGGATGCCCTCCCAGAAGAGGATGTCGGCCCGGCCGGAGGTGGTGAGCGTCGGCATCACGAAGAGCTCGCCGACACCGGGGACGAGGTTGCAGCGCACCGCGTCGAAGTCGGGGTGTTCGGGGCGCGGGCCCATGCCGTGCACGTAGGAGACGGCCAGGGCCCGCTGCGGGGCGTCGTACGGCGAGCGGGAGGCGTCCCGGCCGAACATGGAGACCAGCTCGCCCTTGCCGGCCGAGACCAGCGTCAGGTCGTAGCGGCTGGCGAAGAAGTCCAGGTCGGAGACGGCGGCGCCGTGGATGATGAGCTGGCCGCCGCGCTGTGCGAAGGTCTCCATCCAGCCGGCCATCTTCACCCGCTGGTCGACGGACTGGGCGTAGCCGTCGAGCATGCCGACCCAGTCGATGGCGCGCTGGGAGCCGTCGGGGCTCTCGTGGCTGCCGGGGGCGGCGACGGAGACGCCGAGGCCCTCGATGCGCGGGGCCTGGCTCTCCCAGAAGTTGATGCCGAGGTCGCGCTCGTGCTGGAGGGCGGTGTGGAACATGCACTGCGTCGACATGACCCGGCCGGAGCGGATCTCGTCGGCGGTGCGGTTGGACATGAGGGTGACCTCGTAGCCCTTGGACTGCAGGCCCAGGGCGAGCTGGAGACCGGACTGGCCGGCTCCGATGATGAGTATCTTCCGCATGGCGGTGCTCTTCTCTGCTACTGCGATGTTCGGGTGAGGGGTGGGGTCGTGCGAGGGGTGTCCCCTCAGGGGGCGGGCCCGTGGGGGCGGGCCCGTAGGAGGACCGGCTCGGAGGGCCGGCCCGTTATTCCGGCGCGGCTTCCAGGGCGTGGCCGACCAGGGCGAGCAGCGACTGGATCACGGTGGTCCGCTTGCGCGCGTCCATGATCACGATCGGCACCTCCGCCGGTACGGTCAGCGCCTCCCGGACGTCCTCGGCCTGGTAACTGTCGGTGCCCTCGAAGTGGTTGACCGCGACGATGTAGGGCAGCCCGCAGCTCTCGAAGTAGTCGAGCGCCGGGAAGCAGTCCTCCAGCCGCCGGGTGTCGGCCATGACGATCGCGCCGATCGCGCCGCGCACCAGGTCGTCCCACATGAACCAGAACCGCTGCTGCCCGGGCGTGCCGAACAGGTACAGGACCAGTTCCTGGTCGAGGGTGATCCGCCCGAAGTCCATCGCGACCGTGGTCGTGGTCTTCTCCGGGGTGGCGGTCAGATCGTCGGTGCCCTCGCTGGCCTGGGTCATCACCGCCTCGGTCTGCAGCGGGGTGATCTCCGAGACCGAACCGACGAAGGTGGTCTTGCCGACGCCGAAGCCGCCGGCCACCACGATCTTGGTGGCGATCGGCGCCCGCGACCGGTCCGTCTGCCAGCTCTGCAGCCCCGCGTCGGCGGCCGTGGCCGCCGGGCCGGCCTGACCCACGGAACCGGCGGTCGCCGTCGGCCCGGCCGATATCGTGTCAGAGCCTGTGAAGTCCACTCAGCACCCTTTCGAGCAGCGCGCGGTCGGGCCGGCCGGTGCCGTGCCCGGTGCCGTAGACGCGAATCTTTCCCTGGTCGGCGAGGTCGCTGAGCAGGACGCGGACCACGCCCAGCGGCATCTTGAGGAGGGCGGAGATCTCCGCCACCGAGCGCATCCGGCGGCAGAGCTCGACGATCGCCCGCATCTCCGGCATCACCCGGTCACCCCAGCCGCCGGACGTGAGCTCACGCCGTTCTTCGGGGGCTTCCAGCGCGGCCACGAAGGTCTCGACGAGCAGTACGTGGCCGAATCGCGTGCGGCCGCCGGTGAGCGAATACGGCCGTACGCGCGAGGGTTTGCGATCCCCGCCGCGCACGGGGAGTTTCGGGGTCATACTCACTGGGCGCTCTCCATCGACTTGCGGAGTTCGGTGCGGAGTTCGGGGGTGAGGACATGGCCGGCCCGGCCGACGAACAGCGCCATGTGATAGGCGATGACGTTCATGTCGCAATCCGGTGCGGCGTGCACGCCGAGCAGCGAACCGTCGCTGATCGACATCACGAACACGCTGGCCTCGTCCATCGTGATCATCGTCTGCTTGACGGCCCCGCCGTCCATCAGCTTCGCGGCACCCTGGGTGAGGCTGCCGAGGCCGGACACGATGGTGGCCAGGTCGGCGCTGGACCCGCGGGGCCCGCCGGCTCCGCCGGGGCGGGCCGCCTCGTCCGCCTGGTCAGGGTCGGAGCTGAGCAGCAGCAGTCCATCGGAGGAGACCACCGCGACCGAGCGGATGCCCGGCACCTCCTCCACCAAGTTGCTCAGCAACCAGTGGAGATTGCGGGCCTGGCTGCTCAGTCCATGTCCGTAAGCAGTGGGCGCTTGCGCCTTCACTCGCGTGCCTCCTCGACAATGTGGCTCTCTTCCGGGGCCCCCGCTCCGTCGGTGTCGTTCTGTGGGGTGGTCTGTTCCGTCGTGCCTTCGCCGAGTTCGGCCGCCACGTCGCGCCGGCCGGTCCGTGCCCCCTGCTGGAATCCGCCGAGCCGGCGCCGCAGCGCCTCGGCGTTGGCCGCGCCGCTCTTGCGCGGGGCGGTGGGCGCCTGCTGCTGCGCCACGATCTTGGGTGTGCGCTTGGGCAGGCCCAGGCTGGTCCGCTGCTTCTCCTCGGTGCCCGCGGGCGCCGCGTCGTCGGGCGCCCCGCCGTCGGGCGCCGTCCCGGAAGGCGCCTGTTCCGCGGGTGTGGTGGCCGTGGGTGCCGGGGTCGTGGCCGTAGTGGCCGCCTCGGCGCGGGCGTGCTGGTCGGGGCCGATGGCGTACGGGTCCGGCGCGGCCGGGGCGGTGGCCGGCGCGGGCTCCTCCGGCGTGTCCTGGGGCCGGGTGTGCTCGGTGGTCCCGCCGGCCGGGATCCCGGCCGCGTCGATCGCGCGCTCCGCGGCGGCGACGAACGGGTCGCCCTCCGGGCCGCCGGCGGGGCCGTCCTGGCCGGGTGCCGGATCGGCGGGCCGTTCCGGTGCCGGTGCGGCCGCCACCGCGCCGCGGGCCGCCGCCGGGTCCACCCGCGGCACCCGCGTCTGCAGGGCGTTGGAGTTCGCCTCGGCCACCGAGCCGGGGAGCCCCGGGGTGTGCGCGTCGTGCGGGACGGGCCGCGCGGTCGCCGGGCCGGGACGGGTCGGCAGGATCGAGCCGGGCAGCACGATGACGGCGGTGACCCCGCCCTGCTTCGCGTCCCGCAGCTGGACCCGGACGCCGTGCCGGGCGGCCAGCCGTACGACCACGTACAGCCCGAGGCCGAGCGCCTCGTCGATGTTCTCGGCGGTCGAGGCCGCCTCCGCGTCCGTCAGCCGCTCGTTGAGCTCGGCCATCCGCTCCGCGGTCATCCCGATGCCCTGGTCCTGGACGGAGAGCATGATCTCACCGCTCTCCAGCAGCCAGCCGGACAGCTCGACGTGGGCATCCGGCGGCGAGAACGCGGTGGCGTTCTCCAGGAGTTCGGCGATCAGGTGGCTCAGATCGTCCGCGGCGAACCCGGCGACCTGGGAGTGCGGCGGGAGCGACTCGATGCGCACCCGGTCGTAGCGTTCGATCTCACTGACCGCGGCGCGCAGCACGTCCAGCAGCGGGACCGGGCCCGGGTGGTTGTTGCCGTGCTGTTCGGCGCCCGCCAGGACCAGGAGGTTCTCGCTGTTGCGGCGCATCCGCGCGGCGAAGTGGTCCAGCTTGAAGAGGGTGTCCAGCCGCTCCGGGTCCTGCTCGGTCTCCTCCAGCGCCTCGATGACGCCGAGCTGGCGCTCCACCAGGCCGAGGGTGCGCAGCGCGAGGTTGACGAACCGGCCCTGTACGCCGGTGTGGGCGGCCTTGAGCCGCTCGGTGAGGTCGGCGATCTCCTCCTTGAGCGCCTCGCCCTGCTCCTGGAGCACCTCGCGCTCGGCGACCAGCCGCTGCCGGCCGCCGATCAGCCGCTTGCGCTCGCCCTCCAGTTCGGTGGTGCGCCGCGACAGCTCGCCCACCTGGGTGTGCAGCGCGTTCACCGACCGTACGGTGGCGGCGAATTCGTCGTTGCGGCCCTTGTACGTGATGGGGTCCTCGTGCGCCGGGTCGGCGGCCAGCCGGCGGGCGCCGATGCGCAGCGCGGCCAGCGGCTGGGTCATCGAGCGGGCGGCCCAGATGCCGGCGCCGACGGCCAGCAGCAGGCAGAGGCCCTCCAGGCCGATCCGGATCTCCAGCTCCGTGACGTCGTCGTCGCGCAGTTGGCCGAGACGCTGGATGTCGGCGGTGGCCATGGCCGATTCGACGCCCCGCATCAGGCCGATCCGGGTGGTGAGGGCGTTCTCCACCCGCTGGCGGCTGAGCCGCAGATCGGCGGCGTCCAGGCGCGGCTGGTCGGTGAGCCGGGTCAGATAGCGCTCGGCGGTGCTGACGTCCCCGCCGGTGACGGTGCGGTCGTAGCGGTCCCGGGCGCCCTGGCCCGCGGTCTCCCGGAAGTCGCCCAGGGCGCCCTGCTCACGGACCCGCGCGACCTGTGCGAGGCCGGTCAGCGTGGGCTGGCTGCCGCCCGCGTTGAGCCCGGCGAGCAGCAGGGCGCGGGTGCCGGCCGCCTGGTCGGTGGCGCGGGCGAGCGCGGGCAGCGCCCGGGTGTCGGCGTCCGCTGCGTCCGCCCGGGCGGGCAGCCCGCGGGCGATGTCGTCGCTGATCGCCCCGAGTGCCTGGATGATGTCGGTGTACGCGCGGTAGACCTGCTCGGCCGGTTCCGTCCGGGCCAGCGCCTTTTGACGGGTTTCCGGGAGGGTCTTGAGCAGCTTGGCGGCGGTCGCGTAGACCGTGCTGTCACCGGAGGCGTCCTGGGCCTCGGTGCGCAGGTCGTCGATCTGCCGGTCCACGCGGGCGCGCTGGGGGCGGGCGACGGCGGCGTTGTCGGCACCGGGGCCGCTGGTGACGGCGGCGCCGGCCGCGGCGGTGTTCGTCCGGGTGCCGTTGACGCCGGGGAGGCTGGTTCCCGCTCCGGTTCCGGTTCCGCCCGTTGTGGTACTGGTCGTTCCGCTTCCACCGGTCGTGCGGGTTCCGCCGGTTGATGCCCTTCCGCCGGTCCCGGTCGCGCCGCCGGTGCGGGTGCCGTTGACCGTGCCGGTGCCCGCGCTGCCGCCGGTTCCGTCGGCCGTGCCGTTCGCGGAGCCCGTGCGCGCCCCCGGGGCCACGCCGTTGTTGCCGGTGCCCGTACGGCCGTTGCGTCCCGCGGCGGCGTACCCGGTCATCCCGTCGCGCTCGTCGGCGAGGGAGTGCGCCAGCGCGATGGCACGGGCGTTGAGTTCGGCCAGGTCGACCAGGTGCTGGCTGTTGCCGGCGTCGTCCGCCGTGCCGAGCAGGCCGGGGGCGCCGGCTCCGAGGACCGCGACGGCGACGACGGCCACCGCTCCGACCAGCCGGTTGCGCACCCGTGCGGGACGGTGCCCCGCGAGGTCCGCACCGCCGGTCGCGCCCGGTCCCGCACCGGAACCGGAGCTCTTGCCAGGACCCGAACCCGTACCCGGTCCGGAGACCGAACCGGCCGGTGAACCCGGCTTCCCTGCGCCGCCCCGAAGCCGTATCTTCCGCACCGCTGCTCGCATTCCTGTCTCGCCTGCCCACGCCGTATGGCGTCGCGGACCCGGCTCGCTCTCCGCTCGCGGGCGGACCTGCGCGCACTCCGCAGCAGCGCATACTTCCGCGAGGGGGAACGGTCCGGCTCTGCGCGTCGCGACGAATGTCCTGGCCCCCCGTGATCCGGGCAACGACCATTCCACCGGCCCCGCGCAGTGGCTCGGCATCACATGCCCGGCCACCTGAACGAGTGAACATCAATCGGAGTTTGACCATCAACTTCCGCGCGGCATCGATTTTCGCCGCACCCCCGCGCACCGCCCGGACGGGTTTGGAGATGCCGCGCCGTCCTGGCAGGATGCGCGCCCGCACCCTGCCGGAGCGCCGGTCCGTACCTTCCGTACGGCGCTGACCTGCCCGTACACCGCACGTGACCCGCTGTGTCCGGTCACCCGGCCGCCTCCGCGCCCTCCGGCAGACTTGCCGGCATGCGCATCGAACTCGCCACCGAGCCGGGCGACCCCCAACGCCCCAACGAGGACTACGCATCGGTCGCCCTGCCGGCCTCCGGCCAGGGCGGTGTCCTGGTCCTGCTGGACGGCGTGACCCCGCCCGAGGCGGACCACGGATGCCGTCACACGGTGCCGTGGTTCACCGCGCGACTGGGCGGCGCAATGCTCGAACTGTCGGTTTCACACCGGGATATGACGCTGACTGAGGCGCTCGCGGCGGCCATCTCCCGGACCGCCGCCGTTCACCGGGGTACCTGTGACCTTTCTCACGCCCGCACTCCGCAGGCAACTGTGGTGGCCGTCAGGTGGTCCACGGACACCGTCGAGCACCTCGTGCTGTCCGATTCGGTGCTCCTGCTGGAACACGCCGACGGGTCGGTGCACCCCGTGCTGGACCCGCGGCTGGACGAACTGCCGCCCGAGGTCCGGGCCCAGCGGGCCGCCGTACGGGCGCTGCCCCGCGGGTCGACGGAACGGGCCGCGGCGGGCCGGGAGTACGTCCGTGCCGTCGAGGCGCTGCGCAACGTGGAGGGCGGCTTCTTCACGGCGGCCGCGGATCCGGCGGTGGCGGCCCGCGCGGTCACCGGCACCACCCCGCGGGCCGCGGTCCGTTCACTGACCGCCCTCAGCGACGGCGCGGGCCGCTGGGTCGAGGTCTTCGGGGAGGGCTCCTGGGCGGACTGCGCGGGCCTGGTGGCCAAGCACGGGCCGCAGGCCCTGATCGACCGGGTGCGGGCCGCGGAGGCGGCGGACCCGGAGTGCGCGGCCTACCCGCGGGGCAAGGTCCGGGACGACGCCGCGGTGGTCTTCGTCATGCCGTGACGGACCCGGCCGCGGCGTCCCACGACGCGGCTTTCACCCCTCTTCACCCTCTTGCTCCGCGTTCAAGCGGTGCAGCAGCCGGGCGAGTTCGGCCACCTCGTGGCGGTCCCAGGCGGCGAGACGGCGGGCGTACTGGGCGCGGCGGGCGTTGCGGACGCGGGTGAAGCGCTCCCGGCCCTCGTCGGTCAGGCGCACCAGGACGGCGCGGCCGTCGGCCGGGTCCGGCGCCCGGGCGACCAGGCCCAGCCGCTCCAGGGCGTGCAGCTGGCGGCTCATCGTGGCCTTGCCGACGCCGAAGAAGCCGGCGAGGTCGGTGGCGCGCTGCGCGCCGGCGTCGGCCAGCCGGACCAGCAGGCCGTAGGCGGACGGCTCCAGGTCGGGGTGCACCTCCCGGGCCAGTTCGCCGGACGAGGCCCGGGCCCGGCGGAGGAACACCGCCAACTCGCGTTCCAGGGCGAGGAATACGTGGTCCACACCGGCCGGCTCGCCGTCCGCCGCCATCCCGTCGGCCCCGGTGTTGTGCACGTCAGCGCCCCTTCCCGCATTTCCTGGTCTGAAAGTTTCCGCCCCCGTCGGCCGAAGCCGCAGCTCGGCCAGTATTTCGCAGGAATAGACCAACGGCAGCCCAGGGACCCTCTTTTGTCCCGCCGGTCTACGCGCGTATCGTCATTTATGGCATGGCCACACCAAACGGCGGGCCGTTCGCCAAAGGTTCCGCCGCGCGTCCCGCACACCGCACCTCCGTGTCCGCCACGCCCGCGCCATGCCGGCACCTCACCCCCCGCAGATCAGCACGCATCCCCCCTCAGGTCACACCGAGATCTCCGGAGACACGTATGTCCGTGCTCAGATCCGGCTCCCCCCATCGCCCCGCACGCTCGCTCGCGACCGTGTCCGGGGCCCTCCTCACCCTCCTCGCCCTGCTCCTGGCGCTGCCCGCCACGGCCGGTGCCACGGCCGTGCGGCGCGCACCCGAGCCGAGCCACCCCGGCCAGGACTGGGCCGGCTCGCAGATCGCCCGGCACGAGGGCACCGCGGCCGGCCGCACCGCCCCGCCGGCCGGCTCGCTCGCGGCGTCCGTCGAAGGCGTGGACGTCAGCAGTCACAACGGCAACGTCGCCTGGTCGACGCTCTGGAACAGCGGCGTCCGGTTCGCCTACGTCAAGGCGACGGAGTCCACCAGCTACACCAACCCGTACTTCGCGCAGCAGTACAACGGCTCCTACAACGCCGGCATGATCCGCGGCTCCTACCACTTCGCGACGCCCAACACCTCCAGCGGCGCCGCCCAGGCCAACTACTTCGTCGACCACGGCGGCGGCTGGTCCCGGGACGGCAGGACGCTGCCCGGCGCGCTGGACATGGAGTACAACCCCTACGGCGCGACCTGTTACGGGCTCAGCGCGGCCGGCCTGGTCAACTGGATGAAGGACTGGTTCGCCACCTACAAGGCGCGCACCGGCCGGGACGCGGTCATCTACACCTCGACCAGCTGGTGGAAGCAGTGCACCGGCAATGCGTCCGCCTTCGGCGCGGTCAACCCGCTGTGGGTCCCGCGCTACGGCTCCTCGGTCGGCGAACTCCCGGCCGGCTGGGGCTTCCACACCATCTGGCAGTACACCTCGACCGGTCCCACGGTCGGTGACCACAACCGCTTCAACGGGGCGATGGACCGGCTCCAGGCGCTGGCCAACGGCTAGCGCTCAGCCGGCCGCCGACGGCCCGGCGGGCGGACGGCCCGCCCGCACCCCGAGACCCCTCCCGCCTGCCGCGGGAGGGGTCTTCCGCTCCGGTCGCGTGACCGTCACGCCGCGACCGGAACCTCCGGTGCCGCGCCGCTGCGGGCCGGGGTCAGCGCGAGCTCCAGCACCTGGCGGACGTCCGAGACCGGGTGCACCTCCAGGGCCGCCAGGACCTCGGCGGGCACGTCGTCCAGGTCCGGTTCGTTGCGCTTGGGGATGATCACGGTGGTGATCCCCGCGCGGTGCGCCGCGAGCAGCTTCTGCTTGACGCCGCCGATCGGCAGCACCCGCCCGGTCAGCGAGACCTCACCGGTCATCGCCACGTCCGGCCGGACCTGCCGGCCCGACAGCAGCGAGGCCAGCGCCGTCGTCATCGTCACGCCCGCGCTCGGCCCGTCCTTGGGGACCGCACCGGCCGGTACGTGCAGATGCACCCCGCGCTCCTTCAGGTCGCCGACCGGAAGCTCCAGCTCCGCGCCGTGCGAGCGCAGGAACGACAGCGCGATGTGCGCCGACTCCTTCATCACGTCGCCGAGCTGGCCGGTCAGCGTCAGACCGGAGGCCCCGGTTTCCGGATCGGCGAGCGACGCCTCCACGTAGAGGACGTCACCGCCCGCGCCGGTGACCGCGAGACCCGTCACCACGCCCGGCACGGCCGTCCGCCGCTCGGCCGGGTCCTGGGCCGACTCGGGGGTGTGGTGCGGCCGCCCGATCAGCGGGCGCAGCTGCTCCGCTCCGACGCCGAACGGCAGCTCCCGCTCGCCGATTTCGTGCTGTGCGGCGATCTTGCGGAGCAGCCGGGCGATCGACCGCTCCAGATTCCGCACGCCCGCCTCGCGGGTGTACTCGCCCGCCAGCTTGCGCAGCGCGTCCTCCTCCAGCGTCACCTCGCCGGCCTCCAGACCGGCCCGTTCCAGCTGACGCGGCAGCAGGTGGTCCCGGGCGATGACGACCTTCTCGTCCTCGGTGTAGCCGTCGAGCCGGACCAGCTCCATACGGTCGAGCAGCGGCTCGGGGATGGCTTCCAGGACGTTGGCGGTGGCCAGGAAGACCACATCGCTCAGGTCGAGTTCGACCTCCAGGTAGTGGTCGCGGAAGGTGTGGTTCTGTGCCGGGTCCAGGACCTCCAGGAGGGCCGCGGCCGGGTCGCCCCGGAAGTCGGAGCCCACCTTGTCGATCTCGTCGAGCAGGACGACCGGATTCATCGAACCGGCTTCCTTGATCGCCCGGACGATACGGCCCGGCAGCGCGCCGACGTACGTACGGCGGTGGCCGCGGATCTCCGCCTCGTCCCGGACGCCGCCGAGCGCGACCCGGACGAACTTGCGGCCCATCGCGCGCGCCACGGACTCGCCCAGTGAGGTCTTGCCCACACCGGGCGGCCCGACCAGCGCGAGC
Organism: Streptomyces sp. NPDC107765; assembly: GCF_055657085.1. Lineage (NCBI taxonomy): Bacteria > Bacillati > Actinomycetota > Actinomycetes > Kitasatosporales > Streptomycetaceae > Streptomyces > Streptomyces sp. NPDC107765. The sequence continues at coordinate 110,334 of NZ_JBVKBL010000002.1, forward strand.
ACCGCGCCTCCCCGGCGGCCACCGACCAGGCCCAGGCCGCGCTCGGCCCGCCGCTTGCGGACGGCCAGGTATTCCGTGATCCGTTCCTTCACGTCCGCCAGGCCCGCGTGGTCGGCGTCCAGGACCTCCTTGGCGCCGGCGATGTCGTAGGCGTCCTCGGTCCGTTCGTTCCACGGCAGTTCCAGGACGGTGTCGAGCCAGGTGCGGATCCAGGAGCCCTCGGGGCTCTGGTCGCTGGCCCGCTCCAGCTTGTCGACCTCCTTGAGGGCGGCCTTGCGGACGTCCTCGGGCAGGTCGGCGGCCTCGACCCGGGCGCGGTAGTCGTCGCTCTCGTCCTCGGGGTCGCCGTTGAGCTCGGCGAGCTCCTTGCGGACCGCCTCCAGCTGGCGCCGCAGCAGGAACTCCCGCTGCTGCTTGTCGACGCCCTCCTGGACGTCCTTGGCGATGGACTCGGCGACGTCCTGCTCGGCGAGGTGGTCCCGCAGCGCCTCGGTGGCGAGCTTCAGCCGGGCGACCGGGTCGGTGGTCTCCAGCAGGCGCACCTTCTGCTCGGTGGTCAGGAACGGCGAGTAGCCGGAGTTGTCCGCCAGCGTCCCGACGTCGTCGATGCCCTGGACGCGGTCGACGACCTGCCAGGCGCCGCGCTTGCGCAGCCAGCTGGTGGCCAGCGCCTTGTATTCCGTGACGAGTTCGGTGACGGCCCCGGGCAGGGGATCGGGGACCTTCTCCTCGACGGCGGTGCCCTGCACCCACAGCGCGGCACCGGGCCCGGTCGTGCCGGAGCCGATCCGCACCCGGCCGAGGCCCCGGATCAGCGCTCCGGGATCGCCGTCGGACAGCCGTCCGACCTGCTCGATCCGCCCGAGCGTGCCGATGCCGGCGTAGTTCCCGTCGACGCGGGGCACAAGGAGCACCCGCGGTTTGTTGCCCGAGGAGGCGGCGGCCTGCGCGGCCTCCACCGCGGCGCGCACCTCCGTGTCGGACAGGTCCAGGGGCACCACCATGCCGGGGAGCACCACCTCGTCATCGAGGGGCAGCACGGGCAGAGTGAGCGGTGTGGACGTCGAAGCCATGATCTCCCCTTCGGCAAGCAAGTTGAGCTTTACCCACTCAATGCTGGAAGCCGGGGAGATGTTCCCCGCCGCGCGTTCGCTGTGAGCGATCAGGCGGCGGGCCGCCAGTGGCCGGGGCGGGCCAGACCGGACGGGAGCTTGGTGGCGGCATCGCCCTTGGCCGCGTTCAGTTGGGACTGGGTCAGGAAGAGCGCGCCCGTCAGATCGGCGCCGCTGAGGTCGGCGTCCCGCAGGTCGGCGCCGATCAGGTCGGCCCGGCGCAGGTCCGCCCCGGTGAGGTCGGCGGCGATCAGGTACGCCCCGCGGAGGTTGGCGCCCTGGAGCCGCGCGCCCTTGAGGCGGGCCCCCATCAGGTCGGCGCCGCGCCGCTCCTTCTTCCGGCCGGGCACCTGGGCCCGGACGAGCTCGCTGGTGCGCAGCAGCAGGACGTTGACCTCGGCCCGGTGGGCGGCCACGTCCAGCGCGCCGAGCTCCTCCGCGCTGCCGCGGGTGAGGGCCTCGGTCTTCTCCAGCGCGGCGCGCAGGTCCTCGTGGGCCGGGCGGGCAGCCGGGAGGGTCAGCGCCTCGGACAGGTACCAGAGGAGTTCGTGCAGCTGCCGCATGACGGGGAAGACGTCGAACATCTGCCGGGCCGTACCGGGCGCCTGCCGCCAGTCCTCGCCGCCGAAGGTGACCTGGGAGACCTTCTGCCCGGCACCGAAGCAGTCGAAGACCGTGCAGCCGGAGAAGCCGCGGTCCCGCAGGTCGCGGTGGATGCCGCAGCGGAAGTCGCGCTGGAGGTTGGGGCAGGGCCGGCCGGCGTCCTTGTCGATCGCGAAGTCCGCCGAGCGCGCGAACGGCAGCGCGACGCAACAGAGCCCGAAGCAGCTGCCACAGTCGGCGGTCAGGCCGCGGTCGGCAGGTGTGAGGCCCAGGTCGGCGGTCTGCCGGCCAGGGGCGACGACGTCGGCGTCGGCGTCGGGAAGCGGACGGGCGGTGCGGTCTCGGGACACGATGCGGGTACTCCTGCGGCCGGCGGGCGCGGTACGCGGCGGCGCCCGGAGAGGAGTTCCATTCTTCCAGGCCGCGCTCCGGGCTCTACCCGGCAGCGAGGTCAGGGACGTTGTCAGTGGTCGCCCCTAATCTCGGTCACATGAGCATGATCGGAGAGTACGCACGTGTGACACCTGCCGAACTCACCCGTGTCCTGGGCGATCCGGAGTGGGGGCTCACGCTCGTCGCCCGGCGGCGCGAGGCGGAGGCCCAAGCGGCGCCCGGGCCGGCGAAGGCGCGCTGCCTGGACGTCGACAAGAGCTGGGACGCGCTGGGATTCCTGCTGCGCCGCGCGGGCTTCCCGGTGGATGTCGTGCACGGCGAGGAAGCCGTCCCGGACGCCGAGGACTGGGGCTACGGCCCGCCGCGCTACCTCACCCCCGAGCGGGTGCGGATGGCGGCCGAGGCGCTCGCGGAGATACCCGCGGCGAGCCTGACGGCCGGTGTCGGCCCGGAGGACCTGGCCAAGGCGGAGGTCTACCCGACGATCGTGTGGGACCGGGGGGAAGCACTGGACTACGTCACCGATTACTACGCACTCCTGCGGCCGTTCTTCGGCGCGGCGGCGGAGAAGGGGGACGCGATGCTGATGTGGCTGGGGTAGGGGGACCGGAAGCCAGGGAGACGGTTCGCCGCCGCGACTGCCCGGTCGTGCCGCGACGGGGCAGGAGCCACGGCCGCCGCAACGGCCCCTCGGCTCCGGCCCGGACGGTCCTCACGGCCCGTCAGGAATGCTAGGTTCGCGGCATGTTGCAGCGGATGTCCGGGGTGTTCATCGGTGCACTGTTCGGCACGGTTTTCGTGGTCGCCAACGCACACGATCCGCTGAGCCCCGCCGTCGGCGTCACCCTGCGCGTGGTCGCGGTGCTCACCTTCGCCGGCCTGCTGGCGCTGGCGCTGCTGGCGGGCCGCCGGGGCCGGGCCGTGGTGGACGGGGACGGGGCTCCCCGGGCGGACTGGTTCCGCGGGAAGTTCGGGTTCGTGGTGGCGGCCGAGGCGGTGCTGCTGATCGGCGGCCGGCTCGCACTGCGTGCGGCCGGCGCCCCCGACGAGACCGCCGTGGCCTGGATCGCGCTCATCGTCGGCCTGCACTTCATGGCGCTGGCCGCGGTCTGGCAGCGGCGCTCGATCGCCGTCCCGGGCACGGCGCTGACCGCGCTCGGCGTGACCGGTCTCGGTATGGCCGCGACCCGTGCCGTGGTGTGGGTGCCGTTCGTCAGCGGCGTCCTGTCCGGCGTCGCCCTGCTGGGCGGCTGCGCCTACGCCATCGCGCAGACCTACCGGTCCACCGTACGGCCGTAGTTGTTCTCCGGCGGACGGGGGCCGGGCGGTAGGCGGTGCGGTAGGCGCACGGCGCGCCGGTGCGTGGTCGCGCCCCGGCGGACGGCGTAGCCCCGTTCGTCTCTCCGCTCGTCGCGGTCGCACGCCCCGAGTTCGGCACGGGTGTCCCGCGCCGCCGGTTCAGGTGTGCCGACACCCTGCGATACAAGGCATGCCGGCACCCCGCGACGCAAGGTGCGCCCACGTCCCGCAGTTCAGGGCACCCCCGCGTCCCGCGGTCCAAGACGCGCCCACGCCCCCGGCTCAGACAGTGCCCACGCCCCGGCGTTCAGACGGTGCCCGCGCCCCGCAGGGCCGGGTGGCCCAGGTCGCCGGGGAGCGGGGTGGGGCCGGTGCGCACGGCCCGCCAGCGGCGGAGCAGTGGCCAGCTCGCCACGCCCAGGGTGAGCGAGAGCAGATGGCCCCAGTCCGTCATCGGGTCGGCGTAGGCGAGCAGGGCGGTGCCGGCGAGCCAGCCGACGCCGCCCAGCAGCGGCCAGCGCAGCCAGGCCGGCAGCACCCCGGCGAGTGCGCCGATGCAGGTCATCACGCCGAAGCTGATGCCGTAGTCGAGGCGGTGCAGCGAGCTCTCCGGCAGTCCGCCGACGGCGACGGTGAAGGCGACCGGCACCTCGGTGGCGAGGGTGGCCAGCGCGTGCCCGCCGAAGAAGACCGCGGCGGTGCGCAGGCCGCCGATCCGCCGTTCCAGCGTGGGCAGGACGACGAGGAAACCGAGGGCGTAACCGGAGGTCAGTCCGCCGGCGACCCACAACGCGCTGGCGACCAGCACCAGCAGCGGGGCCTGCGCGAGGTGCACCACGTCCGTGCTGGAGCCCTGGAGCAGTTGGGAGACCAGGGTCGGGTCGGCGTGCTCGGCGAAGAGGGAGGTGGCCACGAGCAGCAGGCCGTAGCCGACGGAGAAAGGGGTGCCGAGCAGCAGCCGCCAGGGCCGCGGGCGGGCGGGCGACGGACCGGGCCCGGACTCCGCCGCGGCCACGGGTACAGCGGCCACAGGTACCGCGGCCTCCCGACCGGTGCGCTGCCGGGGGATGCCCGGCAGGACGGCGGGCGGTCCGTCCGCTCCCGTTCTCCCGGCCGGCGCCCGGCGCCCCGCCGTCCCCGGCGCCCGGCCACCCGACGTCCGCTCCCCCTGCATTCCCCCGACGGTTCCCAGCCTGCCCACGATCCGCGGCCCCTTCCGTCTTGACACGTCCACCGAGCCACGCCCGGAGTCCTGGGCCGTGCGTGAGTGCTCCGCCGTGCACCACGTCCGCCCGCCCTGCACAACGTCGCGGACCAGCCTGCACGCTCAACCCATGAAGAAGCTGTGAGAGTGAGATGCATCACACGAAGCAACCCTCACGGGACGCCCACGGTTCCGAGGAGCCACGTTCCACCCGCCCGCCCCATCCGCCCGCGCCGTCGTTCCCCGGACCCCCGCCCCCGGCACCGCCGCGTACCGAGCGCGGCCCGGCCTGCCCGCACGCGACCGCCCCTCGACCCCACCGCCCCTCACCCCCCACGCCCCCTAAGCCGTTGGACCGCCGGGCTCCCTCTTGGCCACCATGGCCGTATGGCTGCTCCCGCTACCCCGCCGCAGACCCCGTCCGAGCTCCCCGAGGCCCCGCGCACGCTCGACCGCCGCGAGGGCCCGTACGGCGAGGTGGTCCTGCGGGAACGGACCGGGTCCCCGGGCGGCCCGCCCGTCATCCACGAGATCATCGCCAACGGCTGCTTCCTGATGGACACCTCCGACGGCCGCTCCGAGCGCCTGCTGATCGACGCCGCGCTCGGCGAACTGTCGGCCGACCGGCCGCGGCCCGCCGTCCTCATCGGCGGCCTGGGCGTCGGCTTCTCGCTGGCCCGGGCGGCCGAGCAGCCGCGCTGGGGCCGGATCACGGTCGTCGAACGCGAGGCCGCGGTCATCGACTGGCACCGGACCGGCCCGCTGTCCGCGATCTCGGCCGCGGCGCTGGCCGATCCGCGCAGCGAGATCCTGCACACCGACCTCGTCGCCCACCTCCGCACGGACACCACCCCTCCCCACAGTGACGACGACCCTGGCACCCGCAGCGGGCCCGCCGCCTACGACGCCCTCTGCCTCGACATCGACAACGGCCCCGACTGGACCGTCACCGAGGACAACAACGGCCTCTACTCCCCCGCCGGCCTCGCCGCCTGCCGGGACCGGCTCACCCCCGGCGGAGTGCTCGCCGTCTGGTCCGCGCAGCCTTCCCCGGCCTTCGAGGAAGCGCTGCGAAATGCCGGTTTCCAGGGGGTGCGTACGGAAGAGATCCCGGTTGTCCGAGGAGTCCCCGACGTGGTCCACCTCGCTCGGAAGGCTGCGTAGCCGACAGTCACACCATGCCCGTACGCTGCTGCCCAGCAAGACGCGACCACGCAGGGAATGCAGGGGCGGGCGATGGACCAGACTCAGACAACGCAGGGCGGCACCGCCGCTGCCACGCCGGGCGCCCAGCGCCGGGTACTGGTGGTGGAGGACGACCCCACGATCGTCGAAGCCATCGCGGCCAGGCTGCGCGCCGAGGGCTTCCAGGTGCAGACGGCCACGGACGGCCCGGCCGCGGTGGACACCGCCGAGGCATGGCAGCCCGACCTGCTGGTCCTGGACGTGATGCTGCCGGGCTTCGACGGCCTGGAGGTCTGCCGCCGGGTCCAGGCCCAGCGCCCCGTTCCGGTGATGATGCTCACCGCCCGGGACGACGAGACGGACATGCTGGTCGGCCTCGGCGTCGGCGCCGACGACTACATGACCAAGCCGTTCTCCATGCGCGAGCTGGCCGCCCGGGTGCACGTGCTGCTCCGCCGGGTCGAGCGCGCCGCGCTGGCCGCGCACACCCCGCGCAGCGGCATCCTCCGGCTGGGTGAGCTGGAGATCGACCACGCCCAGCGCCGGGTCCGGGTCCGCGGGGCCGACGTCCATCTGACCCCGACCGAGTTCGACCTGCTGGTCTGCCTGGCGAACACCCCGCGCGCGGTGCTCTCCCGCGAGCAGCTGCTGGCCGAGGTGTGGGACTGGGCGGACGCCTCCGGGACCCGTACGGTCGACAGCCACATCAAGGCGCTCCGCCGCAAGATCGGCGCCGAGCGGATCCGTACGGTCCACGGTGTCGGTTACGCCCTGGAGACCCCGCCGGCATGAGCCCCTGGCGCCTGCGCTCCTGGCCGCTCCCGAAACGCCGGTGGTGGCGCACGCCCGTCCGTGAGGTGGGAAAACGGGTCTGGGAGGCGCTGCGCCCGCTGGATCCGTACCGCTCGGTCAAGGCCGCGCTCGGCGCGCTCGTCAGCGTCTCGGTGATCATCACCACACTGCTGGTGTTCGTCGCCATGCACTCGGCGACCGAGCTGCGGGTGATCACGATCTTCTCGATCATCGCCTCGCTGCTGATCACCCAGTTCGTGGCGAACAGCCTGACCGCCCCGCTCGGCGAGATGACGGACGTCACCCGCGCGATGGCGCACGGTGACTACACCCGCCGGGTGCGCTCGGCCCGCCGGGACGAGTTCGGCGACCTGGCCACCGCCTTCAACCGGATGGCGGCCGACCTCGAAGCGGTGGACACCCACCGCAAGGAGCTGGTCGCCAATGTCTCGCACGAGCTGCGCACGCCGATCGCCGCGCTGCGCGCCGTGTTGGAGAACGTCGTCGACGGCGTCTGCGAGCCCGACCCCGAGACGATGCGGACCGCCCTGAAGCAGACCGAGCGGCTGGGCCGCCTGGTCGAGCACCTCCTCGACCTGTCGCGGCTGGACAACGGCGTGGTGCCGCTGCACGCCCGGCGCTTCGAGGTCTGGCCGTATCTGTCCGGGGTGCTCAAGGAGGCCAATATGAGCCGCGGCGCCTCCACGCTCTCCGGGCTGACCGGCTCCGGCACCCACACCCGTACGGACGTCCATCTGCACCTCGACGTCACGCCGCCGGAGCTCACCGCGTACGCGGACGCGGAGCGGCTGCACCAGGTCGTGGCGAATCTCATCGACAACGCGATCAAGCACAGCCCCCGGCACGGCCGGGTCACCGTGCGTGCCCGGCGCGGCGAGGGCCCGGAGGGCCTGGTGCTGGAGGTGCAGGACGAGGGTCCCGGCATCCCGGAGTCGGAGCGCTACCGGGTCTTCGAGCGCTTCAACCGCGGCGGCCCGGGCCCCTCGGGCCCGGGGACGGACGGCGGTACGGGCCTGGGCCTGGCGATCGCCCGCTGGGCGGTGGACCTGCACGGCGGCCGGATCGGTGTGGCCGAATCGGCACGGGGTTGCCGAATCCGGGTCACTCTTCCGGGGCAGGAGTCAGCACGGAGCTGACGACCGTACGGACGGTCGCTGGCGTAGGGTCGGTGGTAGGAGCACTCACCCCGTGGGTGCGACGACGGTGAGTGCTACCCGCACGCGGGCAAACTTCGTGTGTTTCCCGCCAAGTCATGCCCTGAAACCCTTCGGTGAATGTGACGTGCGCGACGAGTGGCCCTCCCGGACTGCACCAAAGGTCACAAGAGGCGTAGCCTTTATTCCCGCTGTCCACCACCTTAGGAAGCGGAAGAGGGCGGTTGCCGCCGTGTCGCTACAGTCCCCCAACACTTCGAGCATCTCGAACGAGGCCGATCAAGCGGGGCAGGGCAAGAGCCCTGCTGCTGCGTTCGGCCCCAATGAGTGGCTCGTCGACGAGATCTACCAGCAGTACCTCCAGGACCCGAACTCGGTAGACCGAGCCTGGTGGGACTTCTTCGCCGACTACAAGCCGGGCGGCGCCACCGCGCCGAGCACGCCGGCGGAGGCCCCCGCCCCCGCTGCGGCCGCCCCGGCCCAGTCGTCCCCCGCGGTCCCCGCCGCGGACGGGCCGAAGCCCGCCGCCGCGCCGGCCACCCCGGCCGCGAGCGCCCCGGCCCCCGCCAAGCCCGCGCCGGCCCGGGCCGCCGACGCCAAGCCCGCCGCCGCAAAGCCCGCGCCCAAGCCGGCGGCTGCGAAGGCCGACGGCGAGGCCCCGGCCGCCGGTCCCGAGTTCGTCACCCTGCGTGGCCCGTCGGCCGCCGTTGCGAAGAACATGAACGCCTCCCTGGAGCTGCCGACGGCCACGTCCGTCCGCGCGGTCCCGGTGAAGCTGCTCTTCGACAACCGCATCGTGATCAACAACCACCTCAAGCGCGCCCGGGGCGGGAAGGTCTCCTTCACCCACCTCATCGGGTACGCGATGGTGCAGGCCCTCAAGGCCATGCCGTCGATGAACTACTCCTTCGCGCAGAAGGACGGCAAGCCGACCCTGGTCAAGCCCGAGCACGTCAACCTCGGCCTGGCCATCGACCTGGTGAAGCCGAGCGGCGAGCGCCAGCTGGTCGTCGCCGCCATCAAGAAGGCCGAGACGCTCTCGTTCTTCGAGTTCTGGCAGGCCTACGAGGACATCGTCCGCCGGGCCCGGGACAACAAGCTGACGATGGACGACTTCACCGGAGTCACCGCGTCGCTGACCAACCCCGGCGGCATCGGCACGGTCCACTCCGTGCCGCGCCTGATGCCCGGCCAGTCGATGATCATGGGCGTCGGCGCGATGGACTACCCCGCCGAGTTCCAGGGCACTTCGCAGGACGCCCTGAACAAGATGGGCATCTCCAAGGTCATGACGCTGACCAGCACCTATGACCACCGCGTGATCCAGGGCGCCGCCTCCGGCGAGTTCCTGCGCATCATGAGCCAGCTGCTGCTCGGCGAGAACGACTTCTACGACGAGATCTTCAAGTCGCTGCGGATCCCCTACGAGCCGATCCGCTGGATGCGCGACATCGACGCGTCGCACGACGACGACGTCACCAAGGCCGCCCGGGTCTTCGAGCTGATCCACTCCTACCGGGTCCGCGGCCACGTCATGGCCGACACCGACCCGCTGGAGTACCACCAGCGCAAGCACCCCGACCTCGACATCACCGAGCACGGCCTCACCCTGTGGGACCTGGAGCGGGAGTTCGCGGTCGGCGGCTTCGCCGGCAAGTCCATGATGAAGCTGCGCGACATCCTGGGCGTGCTGCGTGACTCGTACTGCCGCACCACCGGCATCGAGTTCATGCACATCCAGGACCCCAAGCAGCGCAAGTGGATCCAGGACCGGGTCGAGCGCCAGCACAAGTCGCCCGAGCGCGAGGAGCAGCTGCGCATCCTGCGCCGGCTGAACTCCGCCGAGGCGTTCGAGACGTTCCTGCAGACCAAGTACGTCGGCCAGAAGCGCTTCTCGCTGGAGGGCGGCGAGTCCGTCATCCCGCTGCTGGACGCGGTCATCGACTCCGCGGCCGAGTCGCGGCTGGACGAGGTCGTCATCGGCATGGCCCACCGCGGCCGCCTCAACGTCCTCGCCAACATCGTCGGCAAGTCCTACGCGCAGATCTTCCGCGAGTTCGAGGGCAACCTCGACCCGAAGTCGATGCACGGCTCCGGCGACGTGAAGTACCACCTGGGCGCCGAGGGCACCTTCACCGGCCTGGACGGCGAGCAGATCAAGGTCTCGCTGACCGCCAACCCCTCCCACCTGGAGGCCGTGGACCCGGTCGTCGAGGGTGTCGCGCGCGCCAAGCAGGACATCATCGGCAAGGGCGGCACGGACTTCACCGTCCTGCCGATCCAGCTGCACGGTGACGCGGCGTTCGCCGGCCAGGGCGTGGTCGCCGAGACGCTGAACATGTCCCAGCTGCGCGGCTACCGCACCGGCGGCACGGTGCACGTCGTCATCAACAACCAGGTCGGCTTCACCGCCGCCCCGGAGTCGTCGCGCTCCTCCATGTACGCCACCGACGTGGCCCGCATGATCGAGGCGCCGATCTTCCACGTGAACGGTGACGACCCCGAGGCCGTCGTCCGCGTCGCCCGTCTGGCCTTCGAGTTCCGCCAGGCGTTCAACAAGGACGTGGTCATCGACCTGATCTGCTACCGCCGCCGCGGCCACAACGAGTCGGACAACCCGGCCTTCACCCAGCCGCTGATGTACGACCTGATCGACAAGAAGCGCTCGGTGCGCAAGCTCTACACCGAGTCGCTGATCGGCCGTGGTGACATCACCCTCGAAGAGGCGGAGCAGGCGCTCCAGGACTTCCAGGGCCAGCTGGAGAAGGTCTTCACCGAGGTCCGCGACGCCACGACGGCTCCGGCCGCCCCCGAGGTGCCGCAGCCCAAGGCGGAGTTCCCGGTCTACGTCGACACCGCGATCTCCCAGGAGGTCGTCAAGCGGATCGCCGAGTCGCAGGTCAACATCCCCGAGCACATCACCGTGCACCCGCGTCTGCTGCCCCAGCTGCAGCGCCGCGCGGCCCAGATCGAGGACAACGCCATCGACTGGGGCATGGGCGAGACCCTCGCCATCGGTTCGCTGCTGATGGAGGGCACCACGGTCCGGCTCGCCGGCCAGGACTCCCGCCGCGGTACGTTCGGCCAGCGGCACGCGGTGCTCATCGACCGCGAGACCGGCGAGGACTACACCCCGCTGCTCTACCTCTCCGAGGACCAGGCCCGCTTCAACGTCTACGACTCGCTGCTGAGCGAGTACGCGGCGATGGGCTTCGAGTACGGCTACTCGCTGGCCCGCCCCGAGGCGCTGGTCATGTGGGAGGCCCAGTTCGGTGACTTCGTCAACGGCGCGCAGACCGTCGTCGACGAGTTCATCTCCTCGGCCGAGCAGAAGTGGGGCCAGACCTCCGGCGTCACCCTGCTCCTGCCGCACGGCTACGAGGGCCAGGGCCCGGACCACTCCTCGGCCCGGATCGAGCGGTTCCTGCAGCTCTGCGCGCAGAACAACATGACCGTGGCGGCGCCGACGCTGCCCTCGAACTACTTCCACCTGCTGCGCTGGCAGGTGCACAACCCGCACCACAAGCCGCTCATCGTCTTCACCCCGAAGTCGATGCTGCGTCTGAAGGCCGCGGCGTCGAAGACGGAGGAGTTCACCTCGGGCGGCTTCCGTCCGGTGATCGGCGACTCCACGGTCAGGCCCGAGGACGTCCGCAAGGTCGTCTTCTGCTCCGGCAAGGTCTACTACGACCTGGACGCCGAGCGGCAGAAGCGCGGTGCGAACGACACGGCGATTGTCCGCATCGAGCGGCTCTACCCGCTGCCCGGCAAGGAGCTCCAGGCGGAGATCGCCAAGTTCCCGAACGCCGAGAAGTACCTGTGGGCGCAGGAGGAGCCGGCGAACCAGGGTGCCTGGCCGTTCCTCGGCCTCAACCTGATCGACCACCTCGACCTGGCGGTCGGCGCCGACGTCCCGCACGGCGAGCGGCTGCGGCGCATCTCGCGCCCGCACTCCTCGTCCCCGGCCGTCGGCTCCGCCAAGCGCCACCAGGCCGAACAGGCCCAGCTGGTCGCGGAGGTCTTCGACGCGTAGCGTCACCGGACCGACAGGCACAGGCGGAAGGGCCCGTCCCCCTCGGGGGGCGGGCCCTTCGCCGTACCGGGAGGGTCGTCACACGGGCTGCGGCTCGAAGTCCCAGTACGGGCGCCGGCGGCGGCGGGCGGAGAGGGTGTGCGGGTGATCGGCGCCCAGCGTCTCGGAGAGCTGCTGGATGGCCTCCTGCTCCAGCTTCGCCGCCTCCTGGCCCCGGCGGCGCAGTGCGCGCAGGTCCTCGGCCAGCGCCGTCTTCGCGGAGAGGGTCAGCGGGTGCAGGTCGCCCAGCGTCGCCTTGGCCCGCTCCAGGATGTCGCGGCCCAGTTCCACCGCGCCCTCCTCGTCGTCGGCCCGGCTGCGGGCGGCCGCGGCGTTCAGCGCACAGCCCAGCGTCCACGGGTGGTCCGGGCCCATGGCCGCGGTCATCCCGGCAAGGGCCCGCTCGGCGAGGTCCAGCGCCTCCGCCACTTCCCCGAACCCGGCGCGGACCAGCCCGACGTTCCCCAGCGTGCCGACGGTGTACGGGTGCCGTTCGCCGGCCAGCGCCTGATAGCGCTCGGCAACCTCCTCGGCGAGGTCACGAGCCTGCCCGAGGTCGCCGTGCTCCCGAAGGAAGGTGGCGTGGTCGGCACGGACCATCAGGGTCTCCGGGTGGCGGGGGCCCTGGACCCGGCGGGAGCGCTCGACGAGGTCGGCCATCAGGGCGGCGGCCTTGGTGACCTCGCCGGAGCGGCGCCAGCACAGTGCGAGGTTGTGCTCGGCGCGCAGCGTCTGGGGCGTGTGCGCGCCCATCACCGCCAGGTGCAGCCGGGCGTTGAGCTCCTGGCTGGAGGTGGCGTCGCGGTAGCGGCCCAGCAGGCGCAGCATCCGGGCGTAGGCGGTGCCCGCGTTGAGCGTGAGGTGGTGCCGGGCGCGCAGTGCACGCTCGCGGAAGGCCAGCACCTCGCGGTGGGTGACCAGGGCCTCCTCGTAGCGGCCGAGCAGGGCGAGGACGTTGCCGAGGTTGTGCCGGGAGGAGAGGGTGCGCGGCGCCTCGGGTCCGAGCAGAGCGGTGTAGGCCCGCCAGACGGCGTCGAAGAGTTCGTACGCCTGCTCGTAGGAGCCGAGGGCGATCAGGGTGCCGGCGAGGCCGTCCTGGGCGCGCAGCAGGTCGGCGTCGGAGGGGTCGCGCTCGGCGGTGAGCTGGTCGACGACGGCGCTGCCGACCGCCTCGGCCTCGCGGTAGCGGCCGAGCCTGCGCAGCATATTGGCGTGCTGGTGGGTGAGCACGAGCATGGTGCGCTGGGTGGGCTCCAGGCGGGTCTGCCAGCGGGACATGAACTGCTCGCACAGCCGCAGTCCGATCCGGTACTCGCCGCGGACCCGGAGGTATTCGACGCAGTTGAGCAGCAGCTGCTGGACGGCCGGATCGGCGCTGTCGAGGACCCCGGCGGGCTCCAGGTGCGGGATGAGTTCGGCGTAGCGCTCCCAGTAGCGGGTGTCGGAGGGGTTCTGCGGGTCGGCGGTGACCAGCACCCGGCAGGCGGTCGCGGCCATCAGGTCGCGCTCGTCCTCGGTCATGTCGCTGCGCAGGAACCGGTGGTAGAGCCGGTGCATCAGCGCGGTCTCCACGGCCGGGTCGGAGTCCTCGGAGACCTGGTAGTCGAGGCGTACCGCGGTGGACTCGGTCAGCCGGCGCAGCGCGGTGTTCCAGCTGATCGGCTCGGCGGCCAGGTCGGCCAGGTGCTCGGGCAGGTCACCGCGGCGGGCCTTGGCGAGCATCGGGACGGGGATGGCGTCGGGGGCGAAGAAGGCGAACAGCTTGAGGAGTTCGACCGCCGCGGGGCTGCGCTCGCGCAGCGTGTTGAGAGTTATGGCCCAGCTGGTCTGGAAGGCCATCGGGTAGTCGGAGGAGATCCGGATGCCGACGAGGCTGGGCTCGCCGCGCCGGATCAGCTCGATGTACTCCTTGGGGGACATCGGGTTGGCGTCGAGCCAGGCGGCCGTCTGGGCGAGCAGCAGCGGCAGGTCCTGGACGGCGTCGGAGAGCATGTCGGCCTCGACCGGTGTCAGCCGCGGTGCCCGCCGGCGGGCGTAGGCGACGGACTCGACCCGGCTGAACGGCAGCACCTCGATCTCCTGGGCGCTGCCGGAGCCGGACCAGTCGCGGGTGAGCGTGGTGATCAGGACGTGGCCCCGGCCGTCCGGGATCAGGTCCTCGATCTGCTCCATGTCGTCGGCGCTGTCGAAGATCAGCAGCCAGCGGCGGTACGGGCGGCCGATGCGCAGGGCTTCGTGGACGGCGCGGATCCGGTCGCCCAGCTCGCGGCCCACGGGGAGGCCGAGGCGGGTGGCGAGTTCGGCGAGCTGTTCGCGGGCGGCGCCGCGGTTGGTGGCGCTGATCCACCACACGACGTCGTAGTCGTTGCCGAAGCGGTGGGCGTATTCGGCGGCGATCTGGCTCTTGCCGACGCCGGAGGTGCCGTACAGCGCGAGCCGGGTCTCCAGCGGCGGCGCCGCGGTCACCGCGGTGCCGGCCAGCTTGCCGTAGAGCTCTTCGAGGACGTGGTCGCGGCCGGTGAAGCGGTTGTTGCGGCGCGGGATGTTCCACACCTCGGGCGGGTTGTTGGGGAAGCGCGGCTCGCCGGGGGCGTTCTCGTCCACGGCGCGCGGCGGGGCGGCGATGCCCAGCCGGGTGAGGACCCGGCGGTGGGCCTCCTGGGCGTCCAGGTCGCGCAGATCGGTGGGCCGCAGCAGGGACGCGGTGGCCGGCAGGCTCTGGGTGGCCACGCTCACCGCGGCGAACCGGTCGGCGTGCGGCGGCACCACCTCGCGCAGCGCGGCGGTCCACTCGTCCTGCGTCTTGGGGCCGAGCCGGAAGTACCAGTCGTCGAGCACCATCAGCAGCCGGCCCTCGGCCTCCAGCAGGCCGGACAGCTCCTCGACCAGGGCGGTGTCGACGTGCGGGTCCCAGCGGAGCAGTGTCGTGCCGTGGCCCTGCTGCTCCAGCTGGTGGGAGATCCACGCGGCCCAGGGCCGGGCGAAGCCCGCGTAGCTGATGGTGATGTGCTCGGCCGGGCCGGACGGGCCGGGGGAAACGGCGGCACCGGACGGGCCGGCGGAACCGGCGGAACCAGTGGAACCAGCAGAACCAGCAGAACCAGCAGAAATGGACTGATCGACCATGCGACCGTCTCCCTGAGATGCGATGGTGCGCGCGTGCGGCGGGGGCATCGGGCACGCCCTGGTTCTTTCGCACGATAGCCGAAGTGGTGCTCCGGATGACGACAGTGCGTCAGGTCAGGTGGGTGGCCCGTGAGTTGAGCGAAACGGTGGCGTCCAGCCGGGCGGCGATGTGCCGTATCAGGCGTTCGAGGTCGGCGCAGTACACCGACGGGTTGGTGAAGCCGCCGGTGTCGGCGCGGTAGCGGTGGGCGTAGTTGCCGCCGCCGCAGACCTCGACGAGGGCGCAGCTTCGGCACTGGGCGGCGAGCCCGTCCCGGCCGCTTCGGCGGGCGGCCATGCCGGGGTGCGTGAGGGCCTGGTCGAAGCTGTGGCGGAAGACGTCGAGGCCGGTGGCGGCGGCGCCCTCGTAGGCGGATTTGAGCGAGTCGACCTGTTCGATGGCGCCGTCGGTGTCGACGACCAGGGCGACGACCGGGGAGAGGCCCACCGACTCGCTGGTGCTGGGGCGTCCCAGCAGGAGGCCGAGGATTTCGGTGAAGACCCGCACCCGGGGCCCGGGGCCGCCGTCCCACCACAGGTCGAAGACGGTGCACAGCCAGTCGCCGTACGGGGAGCGGCCGGCAGGTCCCGGCGGGACGGGCCGGGGGCCGTCGCCGGGGAGGGCGGCCGGGGGCGGGCTGGACCAGTTGGCGTGCGGCAGCAGGAAGTCGAGCATCGGCGCGTCCAGTGCGCGCAGCGAGCCGTAGACCTCGGCGGGGTCCGCGGTGGCGTCGATGGTGCACAGGATCCCGGCGAACACGTCCGGGCGGCCGCGGAGCAGTGCCACGGCCCGGGAGAGCGCGGGCCACGAGGGCCGGCCGGCGTGGTCGAGGCGGCGGCGGTTGAGGCCGGGGGTGCCGCCGTCGAGGCTGAGGCCGATGCGGAAGCCCGCGCCGGCGAGCGCGTCGACGGTGTCCGGGGTGAGCAGCGTCCCGTTGGTCTGGACGCCGAAGTGGACGGCGCAGCCGGCGGGCAGCGCGGCGCGGACGGCGGCGGCCTGGTCGAGGAGCGGGCCGGGGCCGGTGAGCAGCGGCTCCCCGCCGTGCAGGTCGACGCGGATCTCGCGGAGCCGGTGGGTGCGGGCGTGTTCGGCGATGCGCAGGGCGGTCTGCCGCACGGTGGCGGCCGGGACGGTCCGCGGGCGTTCGCGCCAGCTCCGGTCGGGGCCGGCGTAGATGTAGCAGTAGGTGCAGGCGAGGTTGCAGCGGCTGTGGACCTTCAGGACGAACTGCCGGAACGGCACGACGGTGGTCCGGCCGGTCGTCTCCCCCGCCACGGCGTCGCCCCCCTGCCCGTATGCCTGCGCCGAGGTACGGGACCGGCGCAACCCGGCCGTCAGTTCCCGTCCACTTCCTGCTACATGGCGCAGCCCTCGATCGAAGAATCGAATCGTCCGGACAACTGGCCGGATTCCGTGCGCGTTTGCCCAAAAATCGGTGCCCGCGCGCCCGGACGGCGCGGCGGATGCCGCCCGGCCGTTCAGCGCAGCCAGTTGCCGGGGCCGTCCTCGTAATACGCCACGGCCTCGTCCCCCCTGGGCCAGTTGCGCAGCAGCAGGGCCGCGACCTCGCCGAGCACCGCGTGGTCCGTGCGCGCCGCCAGGGAACCCACATCGACCGCCGCGAAATCCGGCAGCGGCTCGGCCGACGGCCCGGGCGGGGCGGCCGCAGCCGGTTCGGTGCGGGGGGTGTTCGCCACGCTGCTCTCCTCTGGCCGGCTGGACGGGGGTGTTCCCGGACTCCGGTCCACGGAAACACGTTCGGGCGGCGGCGGCCGGGCGGCCGGCCGGGGGTGCCGGGGGCTCAGGCGGGGGATTCGAGGGCGCGCATCCGGGCGCGGGTGCGCTGCGCCTCGGGGCCGGGGTCGGCGGCGGTGCGCTGCCAGTGTTCCCAGCTCTCGCGGTATGCCTGGAGCGCGGGCCGGGAGCCGGCGGTGACTTCGAGGACCTCGCCCCGGCGGTGGTGGGCGCGGGCGGCCAGCAGGGCGCTGCCGGCCCGGGCGGCGGCCGCGGCGGCGCGGCGGTAGCAGGCGGCGGCGCGGTCGTGGCGCTCGCGGGAGCCGAACCGGCGGTCCAGCAGCAGTTGCACGTCGCCGACCTCGATCCACGCCTCGGCACACACCACGTCCGGCACCCCGGCGCCCCGGGCGGCCAGCTCCAGGACCCAGTCGGCCTCGTGCAGATCGGCGACCGAGGGCCGGCGCTCGTGACGCAGCCGCAGCGCCCGGCCGAACAGCAGGCGGTGACTGCCGAGGTCGGGGTCCTGCGGCGCGACCCTGGCCAGCGCCTCGCGCAGGACGTGCACCGCCTCGTCGGCCAGCCGCCGGCCGGCTTCCCCGGCGGGCTCCTGACGGGCCCGCAGCAGCAGCGCGGCACCGCGTTCGGCGAGCAGCGAGCTGTGGACGGGGGTGTCGGGGGCGGTCAGCCGGAGCGCGGCGGCCAGCGCGTCGGTCGCCGCGTCCAGGGCCGCGAGGGCACCCGTACGGGTGTGCACGGCGCGCTGCGCGGCGGCGATCCGGCGCAGGCTGTCGGCCTCCAGCACCGGGTCGCCGAGGGCCTGCGCGATCGCCCGGGCCCGCTCCAGGGTGGGGAGCACGGACGGCAGCCCCGCCCCGCCGCCCAGCCGGCGGGCCGCCGCGAGGTCGAGCAGCGTCTCGCACACCAGGCGGTCGGCGTCGCTGCCGCGGCGGCGCAGCAGGACGGTGGCGGTGTCGAGGTCGTCGGCGGCGCGCACCGCGAGCGCCTCGGCGGGACGGGCCGCGCCGGCCTCTTCCGGCCGGCGGGCGGCGGCCCGGTGGGCCTGGTCGAGCAGCACCCCGCCGCGGGCGGCGTAGACCTCGCCGGGGACCGGCTCCCCGCTGGGCCAGCGGTCGAGGAGCGTGGTGAGGGAGCGCTCGGCCTCGTCGAGCGGGTCCGGGGGCGGCGGCTGTCCCGGGGTCGCGCCGGGCTCCGGGGTGGCGGGTGTTTCGGGTGCGGCAAGTGTTTCGGGTGCGGCGTCCGGCACCGCGGCCGTGTCCGGCAGGACGGCCGTGTCCGGCACCTCAGCCGTCCCCGGCAGGGCGGCCAGGCGGCGCAGGACCTCGGTGCGCAGCACCATGCTCTCCAGCACCCGGGGGTCGAGCAGGCCCATCAGCCCGCAGGCGGCGTCGAGTTGGCGGGCGGCCTCGGCGAGCGCGGTGCGCTCCCCGACCGGGTCACCGGCGGCGCGGCGCTCCCGGGCGCGGGCGTGGGCGACCCGGCCGAGCACGATCAGCACACGGGTCCGCTCCGCCGCACCGGCGTCGTCGTCCCGGGAGTCGTGCCGGGAGCCGTCGCGTTCCGCGGTGTCCGCGGGGGACGCCGCGCCCAGGGCCCGTTCCGCCGCGCGCACCGCCCGTTCCGCCTCCTCCAGGGCGTCCGGCTGGCGCCATTCCGCCCAGGCGTGCAACAGGGCCCGGGCGAGGTCCGTGCCGGCCGGAGGGAGGCGTTCCGCGGCGGCCCGCAGCAGCCGGACCGCCTCGATCAGATCGCGGACGGCGCGGTCCTGTTCGTAGCGCTCCAGGAGGGCGGCGCCCTCCGCCGCCGGGCCGTCGGAGGCGTACGGCCGCCGGTCGGGCGGGCGGAGCGCCGGTTCGAAGCGGCGCAGTACGCGTTCGGAGACCCGGGCGAACGGTTCGGGGACCGCCCGCCGGCCGGTCTCCGGCTCCCGGCCGCTGCCGGAGAGCATGGCCACCGCGACCGCCGGAAAATTGCGGGCGCTGCGGCCGAAGGTGCGCTCGATGTAGAGCGAGCAGTGCTTGAGCACCAGCGCGGCCTCGCCCGCGCTGAGCCGGGCGAGCAGTTCGTCCCGTACGCCGGGCACGAAGTCGTACCAGGGGCCGGTCGCGGCGAGCTGCTCGTCCGGCGGTCCGGCGCCCGGAGCGCGCTCCCCCAATGGGAACTCCTCCGCCGGCACCTGGGTGACCAGCCCGCTGAGCAGCACCTCTGCCAGCTCGGCCGGCCCGGTCTGCGGCAGCATCGCGCGCTGTACGAGCTGGATGACGGGCAGCGCGAGCGGCACCGCCGAGAGATGCACCGCGAGCAGCCGGGCGGCCGGCGACGCCTGCCGGTCGAACTCCCGGACCATCCGGGACGGTTCTCCCCCGGGCGCGGGCGGCGGACCGGAGCGCGGTTCGGCGCCGTGGTCGGCGCGGACGACGGAGGCCGCGCCGCGCAGCGAGAGACCGGCGTCGGCGGCGGCCAGCCGGGCCCAGGAGCCCAGCGCGGACGGGGTGGCGGCGAGCACCGGGACGGCGCGCTCGCGCGGCGGCCCGGTCTCCGTGCCCGGGGGCGGGGCGGGCCGGCGACGGCGCCGGGCGGGCCGGAAGTCGAGGGGCTGGTACGGGCCCTGGCGCCGGACCAGGGTGCCGGCGACGGCGGGCAGCAGCGTCCGCCCCCACATCCGCTGCGGCAGCGGCTGGACGACGGCGAGCGGGGCGTCGGCCGCCCAGCGGTAGAGCAGCCGCTGCATCCGGCCGTCGCGCCAGAGGGGGCCAGCGCAGTCGCTGACGACGAGGGTGAGGTGATGGCCCGTCGGGTCGTGCAGCTGGTCGGCGGGGCGCAGCGGACGGCCCGGGCCGGGGGCCGTGGCGACGCCGACGTCCGCGCCGTGCGGATGGAGGTAGTGGACCGTGACGTCCCGGAAGGCGCCCACCCGCTCGCAGACCTGGCGCAGGTCGTGCAGCATCTGCTCCCATACGGCCATCGAGGACGAGCCGTCCATCAGCAGCCGGAGCCCGGCCGTGCGGCGGTGCACCCCGCGCAGCACCGGGATGACCGTCTCGGCGTGCGCGGAGAGTTCGGCGGTGGCCCGCTCGTCCAGCTCGCGGCGGGCCGGGGCGGCCGGCGGGCGGTAGCGCTGGACCGGCCGCAGGGCGCGCTGCAGCGGCAGGAGTCCGGGAAACGCGGAGGCGATCGGGACCGCGATCTCGCCGAGGCGGTACCGGTCCGGGGCGGTGCTCCACTCGTGCCGGGCGGGCAGCAGCTCCGCGACGCGGCGCCGGGCGGCCTCCCGGAGGGCGGCGGCGGACGCGTCCCCGCCGGCGTCCCGATCCGGGGAGCGGTCGCCGTCGAAGGACGCTCCCGTCCCGCCCGTCAGGCCCGGTGATACGGCAGGACCCACCTGGAAAGTGGCCGGATCCGCACGGTCGGGACGGCGGTCGGCACCGGCAGCTCCGGCCCCGTCGGCAGCTCCGGTCCCACCCGTCCCGCCGCCCTCGTCCGTCCCTTCGGCGGGCGACGGATCCGGGGTGATCCACTGGGCGAGCCAGAGGGCGTCGGCCATGCCCCGGGCATCGGGCGGCAGCCCCGCCGCGGTCAGCCGGGCGACGAGCTCGTCGAGGGGACCTGGACCGGGCTCCCCGAGGGGCACCGCACTCACCTCGTCCGATCGAGAGGCCGCATCAGCTCCGCCGTCAGTCGCCGCCGGGTCTCCTCCTCGTCCTGGTCCGTCCAACCGGCCTTCTGGGTGAGGTGGATGGCGTTGAAGAGCTGGTCGACGGCGCGCACGTCACCGGGCTCGCGGTCCAGGAAGCGGTCGATCACGGAGGCGTAGCGCTCGGCCGCGCCCTCGCCGAAGTGGGCCCGCACCATGGCGGCCAGCCGCTCCTTGTCGGGCGCCGGTATGTGCAGGTGGATGCAGCGGCGCAGCAGGGGCGCCGGGAAGTCGCGCTCCCCGTTGCTGGTGAGGACGATGAAGGGGAAGGCGTGGCAGCGCACCCGGCCGCCGCGGACCGTCACCCGCGCGCCGTCGTCGGTGAGCACCGCCACCTCGGGCGCGGATCCGGCCAGCCGCTCCAGCTCCGGAATCCGGAACTCCCCTTCTTCCAGGACGTTGAGGAGGTCGTTGGGCAGGTCGATGTCGCTCTTGTCGAGCTCGTCGACGAGCAGGACCCGGGGCCGGGCTGCCGGCAACAGGGCCGTGCCGAGCGGGCCGAGGCGGATGTAGCGGCCGATCCCGCCGCCCGGTTCGCCGGTGCCGTCCTCGCCGGCCCCTCCGGCGGCGCCGCCGTCCGCGGCGGGCGACGGGGCGGCCCGGGCGATCTGGAGGTCCTGGAGCCGGCCGATGGCGTCGTAGTCGTACAGGCCGTCGCGGAGCGTGCTGCGGCTGACCACCGGCCAGCTGAGCACCCGGCCGAGGCCGAGCTCGTACGCGACCGAATGCGCGAGGGTGCTCTTGCCGCTGCCCGGGGCGCCGGTCACCAGCAGCGGCCGGCGCAGGTAGAGCGCGGCGTTGACCAGCTCGCGCTCGGTCTCGCCGGGGCGGTGGTGGCTGGCCTCGCGGTACTGCACGCCGAGCCTGCGCTCGGAGGCGGGGTCGAGCGCGGCCGGCGGCGCCACGAGGGGGCCGCCGTCGAAATCACGCCAAGGGGGTGGCGGCGGAAGGTGCTCAATGCCGTCGTGCGGTGCTCCCGCGCCACGGTAGATGAGCCAGTCGCTCACGTCGGAACTCCTCGTCGCCGGACCGGGTCGGTACCTTCGGTCACGTCATCGCGCCACCGCGCGGCGCACCCTCACGTCGTCCCGCTCACATCGTCACGCGCACGCATCCGGGCCACGCCGAACTCCCGTCCGCCGTCGCGTCGTTGCGCCACATCGTCCACGAACAAGTCTTCCACGAAGCTATGACAGTACCCATCCCTACGGAAGCGCACGGGGCGGTTTCCGGTCTCGCGGGTCGCAGGCGGGGCGCTGCGCGCCGGGCGGGAGCACGGAAGGGGGGTACGGCATCGGCCACCCGGCGCACGCCGTCGCGCGCTCCCCCGCTCACCCCGGGGACACCTGGGGCCGGTCCGGGAAGAGCGGGGGCAGCGGGTCCTCCGGGTCGTCGTAGAGGAGGATCAGGTCCCGGGCCCAGTGACTGCCCTCCTCCGCCGCCTCGGCGGCCTTGGCGCGCAGCTGCCGGACGAGTTCGGGGAGCCGGACCAGGCCGCCCGAGCCCTGGAGCAACTCCCGTACGCCGCGGTGGAATTCCTCGCAGGCGGCGTCGCACTCCCGCTCCTCGGCGTGGCCGCGGGCCGGCCACAGCCCGGCCGGGAAGCCGGTGTCCAGGGCCACCCCGACCGCGTCCCGGCCGAACCCGTCGGCGACGGTCCGGCACAGCGCGGGCAGCGCCCCGTCCTCCGCCGTCTCCAGCAGCCGCCAGACAGCTTCGGCGGAGCCACCGGGGCGCACGCCGGCGCCCGTGGGCGGGATGCGCAACGCCGTCAGTGCGGGGGCGGCGGCCATGCCCTGCCAGCGGCGCAGCCAGGCCGGATCGACCTCCTCGCGCCGGCCCTGGTCGCGCAGGACCACGGCTCGGCCGGGACCGACCGGCCGCCGCCGGGCGGTGCGCCGGGTCGACGCGGCGACCTCCCAGTGGCCGGCGGCGGTGTGCCAGCGCCCTTCGGGGACGGCGACCTCCAGCCGCACCCGGGCGCCCGGCCCGGCGTCCCCGTCGGCCCGCAGCAGCCGCCCGCCGAGCCGTTGCAGCACCTGCTCGCGCGCCTCCTCGAACGGCACCCCGCCGGCCGACTCCTGGACGTCCACCCGCAACCACTGCCCCCGGCCGTAGCCCTCGCTGACCGACCAGTTGTAGAGCTCATGGCCGTTCTCGTCGTAGAAGAGCGGCTCGAACTCGACGAGGACGGAGCGCGGGCGGCGGCGCACCGGGCCTATCCGGCGGCGGTCCTGCGGCTGCAGGACGACCGCCCTGGCCTGGACGAACTCCGCGAGCCTGGCCGTCGCTTCACGCACCGCGGCGGCCTCCTCGCCCGGTACGTCCCGCACCTCGTCGGCGGTCCGCTGGGCCACGATCCGCAGGTAGTGCACGAAGGCGCGGAGTTCCGTGTACGGGTCGCTGCCCTGATAGAGCGCGCCGTGCCCGTCCCGCCAGGTGCGCAGCGACCAGGCGCCGGGCCGTTCGCCGCGCTCCAGTGCCTCGTCGACTGCCGCCTCGACGAGCAGCGGGTCGCGCGGTGCGGGCAGCCGGGCGAGCAGGTCCAGGGCCTGCAGCCGCTCCTGGACGCCCCAGAGGCGGCCGCGGCCCGCCATGATGGCGTGCTGCGCGTCGAACCAGGTGGCCCCGCCGGCCCGGGCGAGGTCCTGTCCGGTCCAGTGCCAGCGGTCGTGCAGCCCCATCAGCGCGTGGTACGGCTCGGGCCCGAGCCCCTCGGCGCCGGCCACCAGATGCTCCGGGCCGAGCCCGCGCAGCGCGGTGACCGGCACCGCGAGGCCGACGTGGTCCTGCTGGTGGCGGCCCTTGACGATGCCGACGACCTCACCGCGGTCACAGTCGATCAGCGGCCCGCCGGACGCCCCGGGGCTGACCCGGACATCGCTGCCGAACTGGAGCCCCCGTGCGTCCCGGGCACCGAAACGGACGGCGATGAACGAGTCCCCCGCGGCGGACGGGCCCGGCGCCCCGGCCGAGGAACGCGTACTACGTGAGTCGCCGGGTCCGGTACCGGCAGCCGCCGACGGGTCCGGCCCGCCGGACCGGTCGTGTCCGCGGAAGATGTAGGCGTCCTCCAGGAGCGTCGCCGGCTGGTCGCTCAGCCAGGCGCACGGATGGTCGGCCTCCGGGTCGAGCAGCCGCACCAGGGCGAGATCGGCGCGCGCCGCGCCGGGTCCGGCCTCCGGGGCGGGCCGGCTCAGGTCGTACACCAGGTGCGCGGGCTCCACCCGGCCGCCGAACGCCACCCCGAAGACCCCGTCCGGACCGGTCTCGCGGCGCCGCCCGTCGCTCGCCGCGAGGACGTGTGCGCAGGTCAGGACCCACCCCGGGGCGATCAGCACCCCACTGCCCCACAGCCGGGCGTCGACTGCGCCCGGTGCCGCGCGCAGGGCGACGGTGGTGCGGCCGGCGTGCTCCAGGAGCTGGGCGTACCGGGCGCGGTCGCCGCGGTCAGCGGTACGTCCCTCGGCGGTCGCCATCAGCGGCCCGCGTCATCGGGCTCCCGGCGGCCGGCCGGAGGGTCCGCCTGTGGTGCGGCCGGAGGTTCCGCCGGAGGTGCGGCCTGTGGTTCCGTCTGTGGTTCCGTCTGTGGTTCCGTCTGTGGTGCGCCGCGGCCGTGGTCCCGTCCGGGCTGCCGGTCCTGGTCGTCCGGGCGGTCCTGGTCACCTTGCCGGTCCTGGTCGCCCGGCCGGTCCTGCCGCCAGGTGAGGGTGACGGAGAGGTTGGTCTTGGCCTCCCCGTCAGCGAGCAGGGCGACCGCCTTGCCCGGCTTCGCGGACAGTTCCACACCGAAGGTCACGCTGGTCTCGTGCGGCGCGACCCGCGCGGTGGCCTGGCGGACGCTGGCGGCGACCCCGCCGATCACCTCGCGGAGGCCCTCCACCCGGGCGCCCAGCGCGTCCCAGGCGCCGACGTCCTCGAAGTCCCCTTCCTCGTCCCCGTACCCGTGCAGTGGGTCGGCCCCGTCGAGCCCGGGGGCGTCCAGCCGGGAGACCCGGGCCCAGACCTCCGTCCCGTCGGGCAGTTCGATGCGCTGTGCGCGATCTTGCATCACGGCCTCCTGCTCCCCCTGGACGGCAATTCCCCGATTGCCGCAGGACCGCTGACAGGTGATCAGGCTAGCCCCCGGGCGGCTGGGGCGCGAGAGGTCCGTGGGCCTGCCTATCCTGGCCGGGAATGACCCATGACCCCTGGTGGAGAGCGCGTGTATTTCACTGACCGTGGCATCGAGGAGCTGGAGAACCGGCGCGGCGAGGAGGAGGTCACCCTCGCGTGGGTGGCCGATCAGCTGCGCACGTTCGTCGACCTGAACCCGGACTTCGAGGTTCCGGTGGAGCGGCTGGCCACCTGGCTGGCGCGGCTGGACGACGAGGACGACGAGTAGCGGACGAGGAACGACCGGCGGACGAGGAAGAGGAGCGGCGGGGCGGGGCGCCGTACGGCACGCACGGCAAGGCCGTACGGCGCGAGAACGCCGCAGACGACGCAGAGGACTCCGCAACGAACGCCGCAGAGATCAGAGCACGCCGCAGAGGACGCCGTGAGGGACCAAGACCAGGGGCGACGTAGGGGACGAATCCCAGGGATGACGTAGGGGGCGAGTAGGGGACGGATCAGGGTCGGGGCCGCTTGACTTCCCCAAGCCGCGATATATCGTGTCTGTTGAGGACGCGATATGTTGCGTTGCACGGCTATCCAGGGGAGGCCAGGAATGTCAGCCCGGACCGCGTGGTCGGAGAATCCGATCGAGGTGACCGCACCGCGCACGCTGGAGATCCCGGACTCCGTCCGCGGGCTCAACGTCCGCCTGGTGGGCGGCACGGTCAACGTCGTCGGCACCTCCGACGGCAGCCCCCCACGCCTGGAGATCAGCGAGCTGCACGGCCCGCCCCTGACCGTCTCCTTCGACGGCGGCACCCTCTCCGTCGCGTACGAGGACCTGCCCTGGAAGGGGTTCATGAAGTTCCTCGACCGCAAGGGGTGGCAGCGCAGCGCGGTGGTCTCGGTGGCGGTGCCGGCCGGCACCCGGGTCGAGGTCGGGGTGATCGGCGCCAGTGCGGTGGTCTCCGGGATCTCGGGGCGTACGGACGTCCGCGGCATCTCCGGCGACATCACGCTGGTCGGCCTGACCGGCGGAGTCCGGGCAGACACGGTCTCCGGCAACGTCGAGGTCCAGTCGCTCCAGGGGGAGCTGCGGTTCAACTCCGTCTCGGGCGACCTGACGGTGATCGACGGCGCGGGCGGCGCGGTGCGCGCGGACTCCGTCAGCGGCGACATGGTCCTGGACCTCGACCCCGGCAAGGGCGCCGACATCACCCTCACCACGGTCTCCGGCGAGGTCGCCATCCGATTGCCCGACCCGGCCGACGCCAGGGTCGAGGCCAACACCACGACCGGCACGGTCTCCAACGCCTTCGACGACCTCCGGGTCAGCGGCCAGTGGGGCGCCAAGAGGATCACCGGATCGCTGGGCGCGGGCACCGGCCGCCTCAAGGTCACCACGATCTCCGGCGGACTGGCCCTGCTGCGCCGCCCCGTCTACGAGGACTCCCCCGCCGACCCGCCCGCCGAGAAGAAGGTGCTCTGAGCATGCCCCCCGTCTTCGCCCATGGCCGCCTGCGCCTGTATCTCCTCAAGCTGCTGGACGAGGCCCCGCGGCACGGCTACGAGATCATCCGCCTTCTGGAGGAGCGCTTCCAGGGCCTCTACGCCCCCTCCGCCGGCACGGTCTACCCGCGGCTGGCCAAGCTGGAGGCCGAGGGCCTGGTGACGCACGCGACCGAGGGCGGCCGCAAGGTCTATTCGATCACCGACGCCGGACGGGCCGAGCTCGCCGACCGCGGCGGCGAACTGGCCGATCTGGAACTGGAGATAAGGGAGTCGGTCGCCGCGCTGGCCTCCGACATCCGCGAGGACGTGAACGGCTCGGCGCGCGACCTGCGCCGCGAGATGCGCGAGGCCGCCCAGCAGGCCCGTGCGGGCGCGTCCACGGGGGGCGGACCCGGCGGCAGCGCGAAGAACGGCGCCACGGGGGGCACCGGACCCGGCGGCGCCGGACGGCCGTTCCCGGAGGCGGCGGACTACTTCGACGGCGCCTTCGGCGACAAGGAAGCCTGGCGGCAGGCGAAGGAGGAGTTCCGGCGCGCCAAGGAGGAGTGGAAGGAACAGGCCCGGCGGGCCAAGGAGGAGAGCAAGCGGGCCCGGCAGGACGCCCAGCGCGCCCGTAAGCAGGCCCGGGACGCACAGGTCTTCGCGCGCGAGGAGATCCAGCGGGTCATCAAGCGCGTCCAGGACCAGGCCCAGGGGGCGGTGCGGTCGGGCGACTGGTCGGGCGTGGTGCGGGAGGCGCTGTCCGAGGTGTCCCGTGAGGTCGGCCGGTTCACCGGCGAGCGGCCCGCGGAGAACCGCCCCGCCGGACCGTCCCCCGACGACGGCTCCGAGGTGACGGTCGAACGCATCGACCTCACCAAGGAGGACACCGAGCACCCCCGGCAGCCCCCCGCGTCCGCGGCGCCGCCTGCCCCCGAGTGGGCGAAGGAGCCGGTCAGCGGCGACCCGGCCCGCGACTTCGACCGGCTGCTGGACCGCTTCCGCGACGACCTGCGGGACGCCGCCCGCGACCACGGCGTCACGCCCGAGCAGCTCAGCGCATCCCGCCGCCGCCTGTCGGACGCCGCCGCCCACATCGGTGCCCTGCTCCGGCACCCTGACCAGCACCCGCCCACGACGGACCCGGAGCGGTAGCCCACCGAAGCCCACCCGAAGCCCACGGCGGCGGCGCGCCCGGGATGGCCGTAACACCGGCCCCGGGAGCCCGCCGCCGCCTCCTTCGCACCCGCGGCCGAAAGCACACCCCGGCCCCCACCGCCACCCACCGAGCCCACCAGGCCCGCAGCGCGACCCCAACGCACCGCCCACTACACAGAGTTGCCTTCTGCGTGCTGGATTCACGCGCCGTAATCGGGGAAGTCACTATTTCGCACGGCTTTTCGTCCGGCACGGGGGTTCCGACGGACCCCTCCCCACGCCGCCGGCCGGCGGCCGCGCCCCGGCCCCGATGGACCGGCCCCGGTCAACTCCCTGTCTGCGCGCACCTGTAGCCCATGAGGTAACGCGATGTCGGAATACCTTTCGGTCGCCCGCCGGATGTGGCATCTGCTGGAGCCACTGCACGCCTTGCTGTACTTCGCGCCCGAGGCCCGTCAGGTCGCGGCGGACCTCGGTTACGACGTCGCCTCCCGCTGGCCCAGCTACTTCGCCTGGCGGACGGCTCCCCTCGGGGCCGCCGGGCCCGAGCTGGTGACCGCCACGTTCTACACCTTCAGCCCGCGCCTGGTCGCCCGCCACGTCCCGCAGATCTGGACGGTCGCGGAACCTGCCAAGGTGCTGGACGCCCGGCTGCTGGCCATGGATCGCGCGCTGACCGCCCTCGTCGACGGCCGGCTGACCACCGCTCAGCTCACGGAGGCGGCCCGGCTCGCGCGCCAGGCCGCCGAGAACGCCGGCCCGGCCGGCCACCCGCTGGCCGCCGCCAACCTCGACCTGCCCTGGCCGGAGGCCCCCCACCTGGTCCTCTGGCAGGCCGCGACCGTCATCCGGGAGCACCGCGGTGACGGCCATGTGGCGGCGCTGCTGACCTGCGGGCTGGACCCGTGCGAGGCCCTGGTGTCGGTCGCGGCGATCGGGGCCGCGTCCGACACCGAGTTCGCCGGGCGCGGCTGGAGCGCACAGGAACGGCGCGACGCCCACCATCGCCTCGCCGCACGCGGCTGGATCACCCCGGACGGCACCGCGACCGCCCGCGGCCGTGACGAACACCAGGCGATCGAGCGCCTGACGGACCACCTGGCCGCCGGCCCCTGGCGCGCCCTGGGCCACTCCCGCGCCGACCGCCTGGCCCACCTTTTGCGGTGCCTTTGACCTCCCACGTACCCGTCTCTCCCACCGTCGGGGTTGCTCACCATTGCGCTTTGCGGCGCCCCGCACGTAGCCGACTTTCCCGCCGCGGGGCTTGTTCGCCGTTGCGCTTTGCGGCGCCGCGTACGTGGCTTTCCTTCCCGCCGTGGGGCGTCTCGCCGTTGCGCCTGCGGCGGGCTGGGTGGGTGTCGGGTGCGGTGACAGCCCTACAGACTTCGTCCTCCGGTCTGTCCCCTCCCGTGAGGGGAGTGGGAAGAGGGCGGTGGGGGTGGGCGTTGGGGGTACAAGGGGTTCTGCAGACCCGTAGGGGAGGGTCGAACAGATCCCCTAGGGGTCGCGAGGGCCCCCTGCGGGGCCACAACCCAGCGGGCGGGGGGAGCTATTCCCGCTGACCGGCGACGTCAGGTGTGCGCGGTACGACGCGCGCCCCCACTCACCCGCACACTCCCCCAACGGGAGGGGACGGGCCGGAGGGGCCTTGTTCGTGGACGTAAAGCGACAGCAGTCCACGAACAAGGCCCCGTAGGCCAGTCACCGCACCCGACACGCACCCAGCCCGCCGCAGGCGCAACGGCGACCAACCCCGACGGCGGGACGGCCAGGTACGTGCGGCGCGCCGCAAAGCGCGCAACGGCGAACAAGTCCCGCGGCGGGACAGACAGCCACGTGCCGGCGCGCCGCAAAGCACAACGGCGAACAACACCCGCGGCGGGACGGCCAAGTACGTGCGCGGCGCCGCAAAGCGCAACGGCGAGGCACCACCACGGCGCCGCAGCCGACCACGTGGGGCAAACACCTACACCGTGAGGACGATCTTGCCGAAGAGGTCGCCCTGTGCCATCTTCGCGAAGCCCTCGCGTGCCCGGTCCAGGGGCAGGGTGGAGTCGATCACCGGACGGATCCCCTTCGCGGCGCAGAAGCTGAGCAGGCCGGCCAGTTCCTCCTTGCTGCCCATCGTCGAGCCGACGATCTTCAGCTCGAGGAAGAAGATCCGGTTGAGCTCCCCGCTCTTGGGGGTGAAACCGCTGGTGGCGCCGGAGATGACGAGCGTCCCGCCGGGCCGCAGCGACTTGACGGAGTGCGACCAGGTGGCGGCGCCGACGGTCTCGATGACCGCGTCCACCCGGTGCGGCAGCCGCTCCCCGCTGGCGAACACCGCCTCGGCGCCGAGCTCCAGGGCACGCTTGCGCTTGGCCTCGTCCCGGCTGGTGGCGAAGACCCGCAGTCCGGCCGCGGCGCCCAGCACGATCGCGGCGGTCGCCACGCCGCCGCCGGCGCCCTGCACCAGCACGCTGTCGCCGGGCCGTACGCCACCGTTGGTGAACAGCATCCGGTACGCGGTCAGCCAGGCGGTCGGCAGGCAGGCGGCCTCCTCGAAGGACAGCTCCTTCGGCTTGGGCAGCACGTTCCAGGCGGGGACGGTGACCTGCTCGGCGAAGGAGCCCTGGTAGCGCTCGGTGAGGATGGAGGGCTTCTCCTTGGGCCCGACGCCGTGACCGGTCTGGCCGATGACGGAGTGCAGGACGACCTCGTTGCCGTCCGCGTCGATCCCGGCGGCGTCGCAGCCGAGGATCATCGGCAGCGCGTCCTCGGTGATGCCCACCCCGCGCAGCGTCCACAGGTCGTGGTGGTTGAGCGAGGCGGCCTTGACGTTGACGGTCGTCCAGCCGGGGCGTACGTCGGGGGCCGGGCGGTCCCCCAACTCGAGGCCGGTCAGCGGCTGGTCACGGTCGATGCGGGCGGCATAGGCAGCAAACATGATCCCAACGTAGGCCGCGGGCGGGCGCCGCGGTACCGCGTACGGGTGTGACACGCACCGCGCCACCCGGCCGCAAACCGGCACAACGGCCGCGCACCTCACCAGGCCGCACATCGCGACGGGCCGGGCCCGCACCCTGAGGGAGGTGCGGGCCCGGCCCGTTGCTCTGGGGCGTCAAGGCCGCCCGGGGCTCAGCGGCGCGCCACGCCCTCGGCGCGGGCGGCGGCGGCCACGGCGGCGGTGACGGCCGGGGCGACCCGCTCGTCGAACGGCGAGGGGATGACCCGGTCGGCGCTCAGTTCGTCGGCGACGACGGCGGCCAGTGCCTCGGCGGCGGCGAGCTTCATGCCCTCCGTGATCCGCGACGCGCGCACCTGCATGGCGCCGGCGAAGATGCCGGGGAAGGCGAGCACGTTGTTGATCTGGTTGGGGAAGTCGCTGCGCCCGGTGGCCACCACGGCCGCGTACTTGTGCGCGACGTCGGGGTGGATCTCCGGGGTGGGGTTGGCCATCGCGAAGATCAGCGAGTTCTTCGCCATCTTCGCCACCGCCGCCTCCGGCACCGTGCCGCCGGAGACGCCGATGAAGACGTCGGCGCCGTCCAGCGCCTGCTCCAGCGATCCGGTCAGCCCGGCCTTGTTGGTGAAGCCGGCCAGCTCGCGCTTGACGTCGGTGAGGTCCTCGCGGTCGGCGGAGACCACGCCCTTGCGGTCGCAGACCGCGACGTCGCCGATGCCCGCCTCGACGAGGATCTTGGCGATGGCGACCCCGGCCGCGCCGGCGCCGGAGATGACCGCGCGCAGCTGCCCCAGCGAGCGGTCGGTGAGCTTCGCGGCGTTGCGCAGCGCGGCGAGCGTGACGACGGCCGTGCCGTGCTGGTCGTCGTGGAAGACCGGGATGTCCAGGGCTTCCTGGAGCCGGCGCTCGATCTCGAAGCACCGCGGCGCCGAGATGTCCTCCAGGTTGACGCCGCCGAAGGACGGTGCCATCCGGACGACGGTCTCGATGATCTCGTCGGTGTCGGTGGTGGCGAGCGCGATCGGCACCGCGTCCACCCCGCCGAACTGCTTGAACAGGATGGCCTTGCCCTCCATCACGGGGAGGGAGGCCTCCGGGCCGATGTCGCCCAGGCCCAGCACCGCGGTGCCGTCCGTGACGACGGCGACGACCTGGGACTTCCACGTGTAGTCGTGCACGAGCTCGGGCTGCTCGGCGATGGCGCTGCACACCTTGGCGACGCCCGGCGTGTACGCGAGGGACAGGTCGTCCCTGTCGCGCACCGGGACGGTTGCCTGAATGGCCATCTTGCCGCCGCGATGCAGCGCGAAGGCCGGATCGAAGGTGCCGTCGGGCGCTGTGCCCGGGTCTTCGTCCGCGCCGGTATTGCCGTCGCTGGCGGGATTGACGATCTCCGCTGCCACTTGTCTTACCCCTTTTATTCGTAAATCTGCTGAGGGTGACCACTCCCTGGTTAAGGGGTGGGCGGGCACCGCGTCCGCGCCCTGCGTGACGGTTGGCCGCCGCGCGGGGGGAGGTACGGACGCCGGGCGCGCCGCACACGCGCCCTGAGCCCCGGATGAGGGGTGTAACGCACCTTTCTACCCGACGGGCGCGGGCCCCGACGAGTCAGATTCATTACCCTCGGGTTGAGAGGCCCGACAATAACGGCGAAATGGACGAAAAAGGCAGAAGAGCCATGAGTCCGCTGTCCGGATTTCGAGACGCCTGGAGCGAACCTAACGCCCCTGGCTCCCCACTGGACGCTGCTTTCACTTCTGCCACAGGGCCGTCACCTCCGCTTCCCCGTCCGTTATCCGATTTTGACCTGTACGACAGTCCGAATACCGGAGTCCGGATGGCAAGATTCCGTCACCAACCGAGGTCGCGACGCTCGAAGGGGTGCGCACGGCCCTTTCGTCATGTCTTTGTCACGTCGGCTTCTCCACCCGCAGGAGGATCAGCATGACCGCAAGCACCACGCGCCGCCCGGCCGCCGGCAGGCACCGTAAAGCCGTGGCCGCCGCGGCCGCGGTCGTCGCCTCGCTGATGGTGCTCAGCGCCTGCGGCGACCAGACCGACGCCGCCGTCGCCCGGCGTGAGGCGCAGAAGAGCCGGAACGTTCATGCGCCGCTGTTCAAGCTGCTGCCCAAGGACGTGCAGGAAAAGGGCTTCCTCCAGGTCGGGTCGGACATCACCTACAAGCCGGTGGAATTCCGCTCGAACGGCGCGATCGAGGGCATCGACCCGGACCTCGCGGCGGCGATGAGCAAGGAGCTGGGCATCAAGCTCAACTTCAACAACGCCACCTTCGACACCCTCATGGGCGGCCTGAAGTCCAAGCGCTACGACATCGCGATGTCGGCGATGACGGACACCAAGGAGCGCCAGGAGGGCATCGACAGCAACACCGGCAAGAAGATCGGCCAGGGCGTCGACTTCATCGACTACCTCAACGTCGGCGTCTCGCTGTACACCCAGAAGGGCAAGACCAACGGCGTCGACGGCTGGGAAACGCTGTGCGGCAAGAAGATCGCGGTCCAGCGCGGCACGGTCTCGCACGACCTGGCCAAGGACAAGTCGAAGGCCTGCCAGAAGAACGGCGAGGAGCCGATCGCCATCGAGGCCTTCGACAACGACTCCGAGGCCCAGACCCGGCTGCGTACCGCCGGCGTGGACGCCGTCTCCAGCGACTACCCGGTCGCGGCCTACGCGGTGAAGGTCTCCGGGCACGGCAAGGACTTCCAGATGGTCGGCGGCGCGCCCCTCAAGGCGGCCCCGTACGGCATCGCCGTCCCCAAGGGCCAGGAGAAGCTCCGCGACGCCCTCAAGGCGGCGGTGGAACTCGCGATCAAGAACGGCTCGTACGCCAAGGTCCTGGACAAGTGGGACGTCAAGGACGCGGCGGTCAAGGAAGTGAAGCTCAACGGCGGCAGCTGAGCCGCCGGCAGCCGTCCCGTCCCCTCAGGTCCTCCCGCCGAATGCTGAAAGGCAACCTCCGTGTCAGTTGACGTCGACAAGCCGGCCCAGCCGCCGGCGGACGCCCCGCCCCCGCCCGAGTCCATCAAGGCCATCCCGGTCCGCCACTACGGGCGCTGGGTCGCGGCGCTCGTGGTCGTCGGGCTGGTCGCGCTGCTGTTCCGGGCCTTCGCCTCCGGGAACGTCAACTGGGGCGCCATTCCCCAGTACATGTTCAACGGGGACATCCTCAAGGGCCTGCGCAACACCCTGCTGATCACCGTCCTGTCGATGATCATCGGCATCGTGCTCGGCGTGATCCTGGCCGTGATGCGCCAGTCCAAGAACCCGGTGACGTCGACCGTCGCGTGGTTCTACGTCTGGTTCTTCCGCGGCACCCCGGTGTACGTCCAGCTGTTCCTCTGGTTCAACCTGGGCCTGGTCTTCCAGTACATCGACATCATGCCGATCTACAAGGACGAGTGGTCGGACTTCATGACCCCGTTCCTGTGCGCGCTGCTCGGCCTCGGCCTCAACGAGGCCGCGTACATGGCCGAGATCTGCCGGGCCGGCCTGAACGCCGTCGACGAGGGCCAGACCGAGGCGGCGCACGCGCTGGGCATGAGCCACGGCAGGACGCTGCGCCGGATCATCGTGCCGCAGGCGATGCGGGTGATCGTGCCGCCGACCGGCAACGAGGTCATCAACATGCTGAAGACCTCCTCGCTGGTCATCGCCGTGCAGTACTACGACCTCCTGCAGGCCGCGCAGAATGTCGGCCGGGACTCCGGCGTCGTGGTCGAGATGCTGATCCTCGCCGCGACCTGGTACCTGATCGCCACCACGGTGCTCAGCATCGGCCAGTACTACCTGGAGCGCTACTACGCGCGGGGCTCCAGCCGCCAGCTCCCGCCCACTCCGCTCCAGCGCGCCAAGGCGCGGCTGTCCGGCGGCTTCAACCGCTCCGCCGGAGGTGTCGGATGACCAGCAAGCTGACGACGAAGACCGCCGGCAGCAGCGGCGGCCCGATGGTCAAGGCCGAGGGCGTCCACAAGTCCTTCGGCGCCGCGCACATCCTCAAGGGCATCGACCTGGAGGTCGCGCCCCGGGAGGTCTTCTGCCTGATCGGCCCGTCCGGTTCCGGCAAGTCGACGTTCCTGCGCTGCATCAACCACCTGGAGAAGATCAACGCCGGCCGGCTGTCCGTCGACGGCGAACTGGTCGGCTACCGCGAGAGCAACGGCAAGCTCTACGAGCTGCGCGACCGCGAGGTCGCCGCCCGCCGCCGCGACATCGGCATGGTCTTCCAGCGCTTCAACCTCTTCCCGCACATGACCGCGATCGAGAACGTCATGGAGGCGCCGGTCCAGGTCAAGGGCGAGTCCAAGGCCGCGGCCCGGGAGCGCGCGACCAAGCTCCTGGACCGGGTCGGGCTGGCCGACAAGGCCGGGAACTACCCCTCGCAGCTCTCCGGCGGCCAGCAGCAGCGGGTGGCGATCGCCCGGGCCCTGGCCATGGAGCCGAAGCTGATGCTCTTCGACGAGCCGACCTCGGCGCTCGACCCGGAGCTGGTCGGTGACGTCCTGGACGTCATGAAGGACCTGGCGGCGGACGGCATGACGATGATCGTCGTCACCCACGAGATGGGCTTCGCCCGCGAGGTCGGCGACTCGCTGGTCTTCATGGACAACGGGGTGGTCGTCGAGTCCGGCCACCCGCGCGAGGTCCTGGGCAACCCGCAGCACGAGCGGACGAAGTCGTTCCTGTCGAAGGTGCTGTAAGGCCGTATCCGCCGAACGCGCGGTACGGCACGGTGGGCCGCTCCCCGGGGGAGCGGCCCACCGCTGCTGTGTACGGGCGGGGCTACTTCAGCCCGAGCACCAGCGCGTCGGTGGGCGAGGACCACACCGTCCGGGCCTCCGCGAAGCCCGAGTCCCGCAGGGCGGCCGCGTGCCACGCCGCCGACGGGGTGTCGCCGTCGGCGTGCTCGCCGTAGATCTCGAAGCGTTCGGCGGTCGGTCCGGCCAGCCGCGGGTCGGCGGCGGCCAGCTGCCACCACTCGGCCCAGTCGACCGCGCCGGCGGCCTTGGCCTCGTCCATCCGGGCGTGCCGGAAGGCCCGCTCGGCGGCGTCGATGCGCGGGGTGGACCCCTCCGGCATGCGGTCGGCGTTGAGGAACACCCCGCCGTCCCGGACCAGCCCGCCGAGCTGGCCGTAGAGGGCCCGCAGGTCCTCGGAGTGCAGCCAGTGCAGCGCGGTCGCGGTGAGGACCGCGTCGTAGGAGTCGTGCGGCAGCTTCGCCGTCCAGTCCGGGTCCTTCAGATCGGCCCGTACGAACCTGACCCGGCGCTCGTTCTCGAAGTACCCTTCCGCGATGGCCAGCAGCGCGGGATCCAGGTCGACGCCCACACTCTCGGCCGCCGGGAACCGCTTCAGCAGCCGGTCGGTGATACTGCCCGTACCGCACGCGAGGTCGAGCACCCGGGGCGCGGGGCCCACCAGCGCCTCGACCATGTCGAGCATCACCCGGAACCGCTCCTCGCGGTCGGGGAGGTACCACTCCTGCTGGCGGTCCCAACTGTCCTGCCACGTCTGCCAATCGGCACCGACGACGGTCTCGGTCATCGCTTCCCCTCCAGGCCGTAATACCCTAGCAGTGGGTCTACCCATTACTGCACCCACACGCCCGCACCCTATCCACCGCCCGTAAGGACTACAAGTGGAACTGGCCTATTACTCGGACTATGCCGTGCGACTGGTCAACACCGAGCAGCCCGAGCGCGGCAGCGACAGCCTGACCTCGGTCGAGGCCGTGCGCGAGCTCTTCGGGCCCGCCCAGCAGGCGGCCCGGCGGGCGACCGACAGCGACGTCACCCGGCTGCGGGCGGTGCGCGCCCGGCTGCGGGCGGTCTTCGAGGCCGCCGCCGCCGGCGACGAGGTCCTGGCGGTGGACCTGCTCAACGCGCTGATGATGGAGTTCCCGGTCAGCCCGCAGATTTCCGGCCACGAATACCGGGACGGTGGGGGCACCTCCCGCTCGAGCGGAGCCGAGAATGGGGGAGGCCGGCCCAAGTGGCACATGCACATCGCCGACCAGGCCGCCAACGCGACGGCCGGCTTCACCGCGACCGCCTGTATGGGGCTGGCCTTCCACCTCACCGAACTGGGCGTGGACCGGCTGGGCATCTGCGAGGCGGCCCCCTGCCGCCACGTCTACCTGGACACCTCGACCAACCGCTCCCGGCGCTACTGCTCCGACCGCTGCGCCACCCGCGCCAACGTCGCCGCCTACCGCGCCCGCAAGCGCCTGGAGAGCGAGCGTTCGGCACGCACCGGACGGACCGCGGACGCCGCCCAGGAGAGCAGCGCGGGCACCGACCGCTGAACGCCGCGCGGCGGCCGCAGCCGCAGCCGGGCACGGGCGATGACCAGTTCGTCCGGAACGACCCCGAATTCCCGGCTGTCGTTCTCGACGAACGGGTTGTCCCCCTGGACCCACCAGCCGCCGTCCTGCCGCCGCACGGCCCGCTTGACGATCAGCAGGTCCTGCCGGAACGGATGCCGCAGCACGACCACGTCACCGGGCCGCACCACCGCGCCGTACTGCACCACCAGCTGATCACCGGGGTTCAGCGTGGGCACCATGGACGGGTTGTAGACCTCGGCCAGGCCGAACGCCCGGAGCAGCCCGGCCCGCTCCGATCCCGGCTCCGCGCCCTCGCCCTGCTCCGGCCCGCGCTCGTCCACCCGCTCCGGCATCCCTTACCTCCCGGTCCAGCCCCGGTACGACCCGCCCCCGGACTCCGTCCGGGGGCACCCCCAGGTCCATCCTCCAACAGTCCCGGCCCGGCACCGGACTTTTGCCCTAAGACCCCCGGGCCGCCCGAGAAAAGCCTTCCCGCACCGAGTAATCTCGCACCTGAGAAGACGATCACGAGGAAGGACTGCACATGCTTTCCCGCCTGTTCGCGCCCAAGGTCAAGGTCAGCGCCCACTGCGACCTGCCCTGCGGCGTCTACGACCCGGCCCAGGCCCGCATCGAGGCCGAGTCGGTCAAGGCCGTCCAGGAGAAGTACCAGGCCAACGAGGACCCTGACTTCCGCACCCGCGCCGTCCTGATCAAGGAGCAGCGCGCGGAGCTGGCCAAGCACCACGTCTCGGTGCTGTGGAGCGACTACTTCAAGCCCCCGCACTTCGAGAAGTACCCCGAGCTGCACCAGCTCGTGAACGACACCCTCAAGGCCCTCAGCGCGGCCAAGGGTTCCAACGACCCGGCGACCGGCCAGAAGGCCCTCGACTACATCGCCCAGATCGACAAGATCTTCTGGGAGACCAAGAAGGCCTGACTCTCGACCAGGCGGCCTGACCCGCATTTTGCGGGTGGCCTCGCCTACCTGTCCGCACCCGGTCCGCATGCCGCCGAACACGGCGTCCATGACGGAGCGGGTGCGGTCTTCTTTGCCCGGCCACAGCGCGCGGGCATCCGCGGCCATCGCGGCCAGTGCGGCCAGTGCGGCCAGGCCGATGCGCGTCAGCGCAGGAGGAACCCTTCGTAGGTGCGCTGCTGGAGCTGACTCTCGATCTGCTTCACGGTCTCCAGCCCGACGCTCACGATGATGAGGATGCTCGTGCCGCCGAACGGGAAATTGCTGCCGTTGAACAGCACCAGTGCCGCCGTGGGTACGAGGGCGATCAGCCCCAGGTAGAGCGCTCCCGGCCAGGTGATCCGGTTGAGCACATGGCCCAGGTGGTCGGCCGTGGGCCGGCCGGCCCGGACACCGGGGATGAACCCGCCGTGCTTCTTCATGTTGTCGGCGACTTCTTTGGGGTCGAAGGAGATGGCGACGTAGAAGAACGCGAAGAGAACGATCAGCAGGAAGTAAAGGGTCAGATAGATCGGTTGGTCACCCCTGGCGAGATTCGTGGCGATCCACCGGCCCCATCCGGACGCCGAATTACCGCCGAGATCGATCAACGTGGGGACGGAGAGCACGGACGAGGCGAAGATGACGGGAATGACACCCGCCTGGTTCACCTTCAGCGGAATGTAGGTCGACGTGCCGCCGTAGGAACGGCGGCCGATCATTCGTTTCGCGTACTGGACCGGGATACGGCGCTGCGCCTGCTCGACGAAGACCACCAGGCACACCATGCAGAGGCCGACCGCGATCACCATGGCGAATTCGCCCCAGCCGCCCAGGATTTCCCCCGACTTCTTTATCCCCCACAGGTTGGCCGGGAAGCTGGCGGCGAGGGAGGTGAACATCAGGAGGGACATGCCGTTGCCGATGCCGCGGTCGGTGATGAGCTCTCCGAGCCACATCACCACGGCGGTGCCGGCGGTCATGGTGATGACCATGACGGAGGTCCGCACGAGCGAGGCGTCCGGAACGATCTGGGCGCGGACCTGGCAGGTGGGGAAGAGCCCACCGCTTTGAGCCTTGGCCACCAGGGCGGCACCCTGGAGCACCGCCAGGCCCAGCGTCAGGTACCGGGTGTACTGGGTGATCTTCGCGGTGCCCGCCTGGCCCTCCTTCTTCAGCGCCTCCAGGCGCGGAATGACCACCGTCAGCAGTTGAAGGATGATGCTCGCCGTGATGTACGGCGTGATTCCCAGGGCGAAGACGGTGAGCTCCAGCAGCGCACCGCCGCTGAACGTGTTGATCAGGCCGAAGAGGCCGCCGTTGCCGGCGCCCTCCTTGACGCACTGCATCACGTACCGGTAATTCACCCCGGGGACCGGGACGTTCTGCCCCAGCCGGTAGAGAAGCAGCATTCCCAGCGTGAAGAGTATCTTTTTGCGAAGACCGGGCTCTTTGAAAACCCTGACGAATACGGTAGGCACTTTTCCAATCGTCCTTCATCTCGCAATAACGTGACAGGGGAGCACGGCTGTCTTCGCGGAGTGATCGCCCATGAATTCTGTTGACCTGAATACGCCTCAAGTCCCGTTTTCGGGCAGCCGTCATCGCTTGCCGGAAGTGGGTTTCTGAGTGCCGCCAAGAACTGACGTGAAGTGAGGAAGCCCGGGCTGCCGGGCAGATGGGGTCATAGGCGCCGGGGCAGCGTCGGGGGCCGGCCCTCGTGCTTACCGCACTCCCGCTGCCCCCTCGGCCGGCGCTACTTGGCCGTTGAGGTGGGGGTCGGGACCGGGGCCGGCACGGTCGTGCAGGTGCGGGTGGGGAGCGGGACCGGCACGGTCGTGGAGGTGTGGGTCGGCATCGGGCCCGGCACGGTCGTGCAGGTGCGGGTCGGGAGGGGGACCGGTGCGGTCGTGGAGGTGGGTCGGTGATGAGGCACGGCGGGCCCGCCCTGGGCGGAAGCGCTCGGCAGGACTTCCAGCCCGACGCCGAGCCCGGCGATCGTCAGCGCCGAGCCGGTGGCCATCCAGACCGTACGAGCACGCCGGCGGGCCCGGACCCCGGCTTGCAGCCGCTGCCGGTGCTGGTCCTCGAAGGGGGTGTCTGCCTGGGTAGCGCGCATCATCCGCGCGAGTTCGTGTTCGAAGTCTTCCATGACGTCTCCTTTCACTTCACCGGCTCGACGGCGTCACCCAGCAACTGCCGCAACCGCGTCACGCCCCGTGACGTGAGGGACCGGGCGGTGCCCACCGGGCAGCCCAGCGCCTCGGCAACCTGCACCTCGGACAGGTCCTGGTAGTAGCGCAGCACCACCGCGGCGCGCTGCCGTACCGGCAGCAAGGCCAGCGCGGCCTCCAGCCGGGTCCGTTCCTCCACGGCAGCGGCCACATCGCCGGCCGCGGGAAGCTCCGGCAGTCGTTCCACCGGACGCTCGCCCCACCAGCGACGTCGCGCCGAGCGGGCCGCCGCACGGGTCAGCACCCGGCGTACGTACGCCTCCGGCGCCTGCTCGGCCACCCTCGGCCACGCGAACCACAGCTTGACCAGCGCCTCCTGCAGCAGGTCCTCGGCCCGATGCCGGTCTCCACCGGTGAGCAGATGCGCCAGGTGAAGCAGTGCCGACCAACGAGCCGCGACGAACCGGTCGAACGCATCGGCCCGCATCTGCCCCATCAACGCCGTCCCTCCCCTCGATCACTCGCCTACGTCCCTACAAAGGCGCTGACCCACGTCCCGCTATGCACTCGTCGGGAGTGAGCTGCATCACACGACCACCTCGGCCCGTGCGTAAGCACCTTCTTTGTCGCAAAAGCGCATTCCGGGTGGTGTCGGTCCCCCACGGGGCAGTTCGCCGGGTTAGTAAGGGGGCGATCCGGTCACCTCGCAGAGGCCGGCCGGGCGCCGTACGGACGACGCGACACGGACACGGGAGGCCGTCATGCGCTTCATGATGCTGCTCAGGACCGACGAGAACGCGATGCCCGCCGGCGGGCCCGGCGCGGAGCTGATGGAGCGGATGGGCAAGCTCCTCGACGAGATGACCGCGGCCGGGGTGCTGCTGGACACCGCGGGGCTGACGTCGAGCGCGCAGGGCACCCGGCTGCAGCTGTCGGGCGGGCGGATCACCGCGGCCGAGGGGCCGTTCCCGGAGACCGGAGAGGTGATCGGCGGGTACGCGCTGATCCGGGCCGGCTCGCAAGCGGAGGCGGTCGGGTGGGCCGAGCGCTTCCTGGGGGTGCACGGGGACGCGTGGACCCTGACCGCCGAGATCCGGCAGGTGGACGAGCCGGCGGCCGTCGGGGGATAACGCCCGGGGAGTCCCCTACGTGGCCACCGGCAGCGGCGGGTCGTGGCGGGCGAGCCAGGCGCGGTAGGCGTCGCTCGCCCAGGCGATCTCCATGTAGGAGGCGGTCAGGTCGGCGAACAGCTCGTCCGGGGTGCCGGCCGGGGTGCCGTCCTGGCGGCAGGCCATGAAGAGCCGGACCGCGAGCGGGTCGCCGTACAGGGGGCGGATGGCCATGCCGTGCCGGGGGCGGGCGGTCGGCTGGCAGGGGGTGACCACCTCGCCGGCCGTGACCAGGTCCACCGTGGTGAGGTAATCGCCGTGCACCACCCGGGGGTTGATACCGGCCGCCGCCCATATACGGCGCAAACCGGCCCATTCTCCGTCCACCGTCGGGTCGACCATCCACTGGTCCGCGGCGAGGTCGGCGACCCGTACGACCTCCTGCGCGGCCGCCGGATGGCCCTCCGCCAGGGCGATGAACTGCGGCTCGCGGGCGATGAGTTCGTGCTCGACCAGGCCGTCGGGGACGCGCAGCGGGGCGCCCTCGACCTCGTGCACGAACGCGGCGTCGAGCTGGCCGGTGGCGACCATGTGCAGCAGGGCGTTGGCGGACACATCGGTACGTATGGTCGTGTCCGTTTCGGGCAGCCGGACCCGTAGCCGGCGCAGCCAGCCGGCGACGGCGGGGCTGTTGGTGCTGCCGATGTGCAGCCGGGCGCCCTGCGCACGGTGCGAGACCGACGCGACCTCGTCGACAAGCGCCCGCATTTCGGCCACTATCGGCCGGGCCCGGCACAGCACCGCATGGCCCAGCGGGGTGGGCCGGCTGCCGGTCGGTTCGCGGAAGAAGAGCTGGCCACCGAGGGCCTTCTCGATGCGGTGGAGCTGTGTCGTCAAGGAGGGCTGGGTCATGCCGAGTTGCCGGGCCGCCTTGCGTACGCTGCCGGAGTCCGCGATGGCGCACAGTGCGCGAAGATGCCGTACCTCTAGCTCCACGCGGGGAGCATAACGACGAGGGCATCCGTCACACCAGGCTCTCAAACCCGCCGGAACGCGCCTTTTTCGCGAGGGTATTGCGCCAAGCTATCGCCACCTAACATCTCCGCCTTGCGGGTGAACTCCGTCCAGACTCAACGCACGAGAAATCCGCAGGGCCCCGGTCGCCGCCCCACACGGCGACCGTACGGCCCTCGGAGATGAAGGAGCCCCCACATGAGATCTCCCAAGACGGCGCTGTCGGCGGCGCTCGGTCTGGGCCTCGCCGCCGCGCTCGCAGTCGCGGCGCCGGTTTCGGCAGCTTCCCCCTCCCCCACCCACTCCTCCCACTTCAGCACCCCGGCCTCGATCGCCGCCTACAACGGCTCGGCGGCCGAGAAGGCGGACACCAAGGCGTTCTTCGAGGCCGTGATGAAGTCGGCGCGGGCCAAGCTGAAGGCCCACCCGCACGCGGAATCGGTCACCGTGACCTACGACGCGAGCGCGGCCCCGACCTTCAAGAGCCAGATAGCCGAGACCGCGTCCATCTGGAACAGCGCCGTCAAGAACGTGCAGCTGAAGGAGGGCAGCGGCGGCGATTTCCAGTACCGCGAGGGCAATGACTCGCGGGGTTCGTACGCGAGCACCGACGGCCACGGCAAGGGCTATGTGTTCCTGGACTACCAGCAGAACCAGGAGTACAACTCCACCCGCGTGACCGCCCACGAGACCGGCCATGTGCTGGGTCTGCCGGACCACTACGAGGGTCCGTGCAGCGAGCTGATGTCCGGCGGCGGCCCCGGCACGTCCTGCCAGAACACCCAGCCGGACGCGAACGAGCGCGCCCAGGTGGAGCAGCTGTGGGCCAACGGCCTGGCGGGCGTCCACTTCGGCAAGGCGTCCTGACGCTGGTTCGCACCACGAGTTCGGCGGTGGCCGGCGGACCGTGACCGCGCTGACGGTGGCCGGTCCGTGACAACGGCCTAGGGCTGACGAGTACCGGAACCTGGCGGCCGGCTCTCGTATCCCCACCAGCCCTCGCATTTCCTGCGCCGCCCTTGCGGTGGGGCTCCCTCGGAGCCCCACCGCTTTTCCGTGCCCGCGGTCACACCGCCCGGCGGCCGGATCCGAGGAGAGCGCGGGTGGCGGCCGCCGCGCCCCACACGGCCACGAGCGCGACGAGCACGGTGCCCGCGAGGTACGCCGCCGCGGCCCCCGGCCGCCCGGCGGCGACCAGCCGCTGGACGTCCACCGCGTAGGTCGAGAAGGTGGTGAACCCGCCGAGGACGCCGGTGCCGAGGAACGGGCGGACGAGCGGGTGCGCGGTCCGGACCTCGGTGATCAGCACCATCAGGACGCCCATCAGCGCACAGCCGACCGCGTTGACGGCCAGGATCGTCCAGGGGAACGCGGCGGGTCCGCCGGGCCGGAGCAGCAAGGCCCCGTACCGGGCCGCGGCGCCGAGGACACCGCCCACGGCCACCACACCGATCACCGGCCACTGCCCCCGCCAGGGCGTCGGCCGGCGGCCTCGCTCGTTCATGCGCCTCCCGGGGTCCCCCCGTTCAGAGCCACCCGTTCCGCTTGAACCCGCGGTGGATCACCCAGCAGATGACCACGGTCAGCGCCATCACCAGCGGATAGCCGAACGTCCAGTGCTTTTCCGGCATGTGGTCGAAGTTCATGCCGTAGATGCCGCAGACCATGGTCGGTACGGCGAGGATGGCGACCCAGGCGCTGATCTTGCGCATGTCCTCGTTCTGCGCGACCGTGACCTGGGCGAGATGGGCCTGGAGTATGGAGTTGAGCAGTTCGTCGAAGGCCGTGATCTGTTCGGTGACCCGGGCGAGGTGGTCGGCGACGTCCCGGAAGTAGGTCTTGATCTGCGGGTCGACCTGCCGCATCGGCCGGGTCGCCAGCTCCCGCATCGGCCGGTCCAACGGGGCCACCGCGCGCTTGAGTTCCAGCAGCTCGCGCTTGAGCTGGTAGATCCGGCCGGCGCCGCCGCTGCCGCGCTCCGAGAAGACCTCGCTCTCGACGTCGTCGATGTCGTCCTGGACGGCGGCCGCGACGTCGAGGTAGTCGTCCACGACGAGGTCGGCGACGGCGTGCAGGACGACGGACGGGCCGAGCGCCAACTGCTCGGGCGCCCGCTCCAGTTGCTCGCGCAGCGGCCCCAGCGAGCCGTGTCCGCCGTGCCGGACGGTGATCACGAAGTCGATGCCGGTGAAGACCATGATCTCGCCGGTCTCCACCACCTCGCTGCTGTCGGTGAGCCGGTCGTGCTCGACGTAGCGGACCGTCTTCAGCACGGTGAACAGCGAGTCGTCGTAGTGC
This sequence comes from Streptomyces sp. NPDC107765, assembly GCF_055657085.1. Taxonomy (NCBI): domain Bacteria; kingdom Bacillati; phylum Actinomycetota; class Actinomycetes; order Kitasatosporales; family Streptomycetaceae; genus Streptomyces; species Streptomyces sp. NPDC107765. Next base: position 154,374 of record NZ_JBVKBL010000002.1, read on the forward strand.
TCCAGCTTGGGGCGCTGGTGGGCGTACACGGCGTCCTCGACGGCGAGCGGATGCAGCCCGAACAGGTCGACAATTCCGGCGAATTCCTTCTCGGACGGCTCATGCAGCCCGATCCAGACGAACCCTCTGCCGGACTCCCGTACCCGGCGTATCGCCACATCGGCCGGCTGGTTGCCGTCCTGCCGCACGCCGTCGACGTACACCGCGCAGTTGACCACGGCGGTGCCCAGCGGCGAGCGCGCGGGGTGGCTGAGGTCCACCCCGCGCGTACGCGGCTGCGGAAGCCGGACGGCCTTGCGGAGGTTGCTGATCATCGACACCCGGCCAGTATGGCTTGCGGGCGCCCGGGAACGGTATGCCAAAGCGGGTGTTTCTGCTCCCCGCAGACGCCGCCCCCGGGCCGCGCGTCAGGGGACGGGGACCGGCTGCGGGCGCTCCTCCGCCGCGCTCTCCGGTGCGTCCTGCGGCTTCGTCTGCACGGTGCGGGCCCGGCGCGGGAGCAGGAACAGCAGGGCCAGGACGAGGAGCAGACCGGCCGAGACCCACCACAGGGCGTGGGTGGTGGCGGCGATGAACGCGGGGTGGGCGGCGCCGGGCGCAGCCGCCCCGCCGCCGGATTCCGCCGTCCCGCCGACGGCCCCGAAGAAGGCCACCGACGAGAGCCCCAGGCCGAGCGCCATGCCGAGTTGGCCGGTGGTGTTGAAGATGCCGGACGCCGAGCCGGAGTGCGCGGCCGGCACCTCGGAGATCGCCACATCGGTGACCGGCGCGACGATCAGGCCCATCCCGCCACCCATCAGCAGCATCGCCGGCGCCATCTGCCAGGACGTGAGGGCGGTGCCGTAGTGGCCGGCCTCCCAGATGTAGAGCAGTGCGCCGGACAGCATGATCAGCGCGCCCGCCTGCAGGACCGCGCGGCCGAAGCGCGGCACCAGCTTCTGCACCGACATGCCGGCCGCCACCGAGCAGGCGAGCGAGAACGGCACCCCGGTCAGCCCGGCGTGCAGCGGCCCCCAGCCCAGCCCCAGCTGCATGAACAGCGTCCAGATCAGGAAGAACAGGCCGCTGACCGCGCCGAAGGTGAGCTGGACGGCGGCGCCCGCCGCGAAGGACCGGACCCGGAAGAGGGAGAGTTCGACGAGCGGCGAGCCGTCCTTGCGGGCCTTGGCGCGCTCGTAGCGGACGAAGCCGGCCAGGACGAGCGGGCTCGCGCCCATCGAGACGAAGCCCCACAGCGGCCAGCCGGACTCCCGGCCCTGGGTGAGCGGGTAGAGCAGCATCAGCAGGCCGACGGTGGCCAGTGCGGTGCCGACGAGGTCGAGGCGCAGCGCACCCGGGGAGCGGGACTCGGTGATGAAGCGGCGGCCGAGCAGGATGCCGGCCACCCCGACCGGGAGGTTGATCAGGAAGATCGGGCGCCATTCCAGGCCGAAGAGGTCGCCCTGGGTGAGCAGCGCCCCGATCAGCGGCCCGCAGACCGCGCCCAGGCCGATCACCGCGCCGAACATCCCGAAGACCTTGCCGCGTTCGTGTGCGGGGAAGGTGACGTGGATGATCGCGAGCACCTGCGGCACCATCAGCGCCGCCATCGCGCCCTGGAGCACCCGCGCACCGATCAGCATGCCCGGGCCGGCGGCGCATCCGCACAGTGCGGAGGCGAGCGTGAAGCCGGCCATGCCGAGCAGGAACAGCCGCTTGCGGCCGTGGATGTCGCCGAGCCGGCCGCCGGTGATCAGGCCGAGCGCGAAGGCGAGGGCGTAGCCGGCGGTCACCCACTGCAGGGAGCTGAAGGTGGCGCCGGTGTCCTGCTGGATGCTCGGCAGCGCGATGTTGACGATGGTCGCGTCGACCAGGTCCATGAAGGCGGCCGTGAGGACGACGGCGAGCGCCGTCCAGCGTCTGCGGTCGGGCGCGGCGGGGGCGGGCGTGGTCATGGGTACTCCGGGTCCGTGGTCGGTGGTGCGGCGTCCGCGAACGGTGGTGCGGGGACGTCTCCGACGAGACTAGGGGCCATGTAGGACAGAGCCCGTCCTACTACCTGCGGCATCATCGGTGCATGAGTGAGACATCGGCACGTCTGCTGAATCTGCTGTCCCTGCTGCAGACCCCGCGCGAATGGCCCGGGCCGGAGCTGGCGGACCGGCTGGGGGTGACCTCCCGTACGATCCGGCGGGACGTCGAGCGGCTGCGGGACCTGGGGTATCCGGTGCACGCCACGATGGGAGCGGTGGGCGGGTACCGGCTGGCGGCGGGGACCGCGATGCCGCCGCTGCTGCTGGACGACGAGGAGGCGGTGGCCATCGCGGTGGGCCTGCGGTCGGCGGCCGGCCACACCATCGCGGGCATCGAGGAGGCGTCCGTACGGGCGCTGGCCAAGCTGGAACAGGTGCTGCCGGCCCGGCTGCGGCGCCGGGTGGGCACGCTGGGCACGGCCACCGTCCCGATGCCGGCCGGGGACGGCCCGAGGGTCGATCCGGAGCATCTGACCGTGCTGGCCGCGGCGATCGCCAACCACGAGCGGCTGCGCTTCGCCTACCGGGCGGGCGCCGGGGAGCGGAGCAAACGCCTGGTGGAGCCGCACCGGCTGGTGGCGGCGGGCCGGCGCTGGTACCTGGTGGCGTACGACAACGACCGGGAGGACTGGCGGATCTTCCGGGTGGACCGGCTGAGCGAGCCGTTCCCCACCGGCGTACGGACCGCGCCGCGCGAGCTGCCGGCCGCCGACGCGGGGGCGTACGTGCGGGAGCGGATGCAGGGGATGGCCCCGGCGCACCGGGCGGTGGCCACGGTGTACGCACCGGCCGGCGAGGTGACCGCGCGGCTGGGCGGGCCGGCGGCGGGTGAGGTCGTGCCGCTGGACGAGGGTTCGTGCCGCTGGCACAGCGCGCCCGATTCGCTGGAGTGGCTGGCGATGCGGCTGGCGCTGCTGGGGTGCGCGTTCGCGGTGCACGAACCGGCGGAGCTGTCCGCGTATCTGCGGGCGATGGGCGAGCGGGTGAGCCGGGCGGCGGCCGGGAGCGGGCCGGACGCGGGCCCGGGGGACGGGGGCGCCGCGGGCGGGAACCCGGCGGAGGGGGGTGCGGCATGAGGGGATATCCTCGGCCGGAATACCCTAGGGGGGTATAACGTTCCGTACGGGGAACGCGCAGGCGTGATACGCAGTCGCAGGCACACCGAGGAGCATCTATGACCACCGCGATCGGAGAGCACGGCGTCGAGCTGGAGATCGGCGGGATGACCTGCGCGTCCTGCGCCGCCCGCATCGAGAAGAAGCTCAACCGCATGGCGGGGGTCACCGCCACCGTCAACTACGCCACCGAGAAGGCGCAGGTCGCGGTCGCGGAGGGCAGCGGGGTCACCGCCGCGGACCTGATCGCCACCGTGGAGCGGACCGGCTACACCGCCGCGGTCCCCGAGCCCCCGGCGGCCGCCGAGCCGCCCGGCGAGGGGCCGGACGGCAGGCCGGCGGGGGCGGACGAGGAGCCCGACGGCGCCCTCGCCCTGCTGCGCCACCGCCTGCTGGTCTCGCTGGCGCTGTCCGTCCCGGTGGTCCTGATGGCGATGGTGCCGCCGCTGCAGTTCACCAACTGGCAGTGGCTCTCGCTCACCCTGGCCGCCCCGGTGGTGGCGTACGGTGCCTGGCCGTTCCACCGGGCGGCCTGGACGAACCTGCGGCACGGCGCCGCCACGATGGACACCCTGATCTCGATGGGCACCCTGGCGGCGCTCGGCTGGTCGGTGTGGGCGCTGTTCTTCGGTGACGCCGGGATGCCGGGGATGACCCACCCCTTCGAGCTGGCCATCACCCGCACCGACGGCAGCAGCGCCATCTATCTGGAGGCCGCGGCCGGCGTCACCACGTTCATCCTGGCCGGGCGCTGGTTCGAGGCGCGTGCCAAGCGGAAGGCCGGGGCGGCGCTGCGGGCCCTGATGGAGCTGGGCGCCAAGGACGTCGCGGTCCTGCGGGACGGCCGGGAGGTGCGCGTTGCGGTGGCCGAGCTGAGGGTGGGCGACCGGTTCGTCGTACGGCCCGGCGAGAAGATCGCCACCGACGGGAAGGTGGTGGAGGGCGCCTCCGCCGTGGACGCCTCGATGCTCACCGGCGAGTCCGTCCCGGTCGAGGTCTCCCCCGGCGACACCGTCACCGGCGCGACGGTCAACGCGGGCGGCCGGCTGGTCGTCGAGGCCACCCGGGTCGGCGCGGACACCCAGCTGGCCCGGATGGCGCGGCTGGTGGCGGACGCGCAGAACGGGAAGGCCGCGGCGCAGCGGCTGGCCGACCGGATCTCCGCCGTGTTCGTCCCGGTCGTGATCGCGCTCGCCGTCGGCACGCTCGGCTACTGGCTCGCCACCGGCGCGGGCGCGGTGGCCGCCTTCACCGCGGCGGTCGCCGTCCTGATCATCGCCTGCCCGTGCGCCCTGGGACTCGCCACCCCGACCGCGCTGATGGTCGGCACGGGGCGCGGCGCGCAGCTGGGCATCCTGCTGAAGGGGCCCGAGGTGCTGGAGTCGACCCGCACGGTGGACACCATCGTGCTGGACAAGACCGGCACGGTCACCACGGGCACGATGACGCTGACCGAGGTGCACCTGGCCGAGGGCGTGCCGGAGGCCGAGGCGCTGCGGCTGGCCGGGGCGCTGGAGCACGCCTCCGAGCACCCGATCGCCCGGGCCGTCGCCACCGGCGCCGCGGCCCGCGTCGGCACCCTGCCCACCCCGGAGGAGTTCGCGAACGTCCCCGGCCTCGGCGTCCGCGGGGTCGTCGACGGGCACACCGTCCTGGTGGGCCGCGCCCAGCTGCTGGACGAGTGGTCCCAGGCCCTGCCGGACGGCCTGGCCGCCGCCAAGGCCGCGGCCGAGGCCGAGGGCCGTACCGCGGTCACCGTCGGCTGGGACGGCGCGGCGCGGGCGGTGCTGGTGGTCGCCGACGCGGTCCGGCCCACCAGCGCGGAGGCGGTCCGCCGGCTGCGGGCGCTGGGCCTGACGCCGGTGCTGCTGACCGGCGACCACCGGGCGGTCGCCGAATCGGTCGCCGCCGAGGTCGGCATCGACGAGGTGATCGCGGAGGTGCTGCCCGAGGACAAGGTGGCCGTGGTCGCCCGGCTGCAGGCCGAGGGCCGTTCGGTCGCCATGGTCGGCGACGGCGTCAACGACGCGGCCGCCCTGGCCCGCGCCGACCTGGGCCTGGCCATGGGCACCGGCACCGACGCCGCCATCGAGGCCGGCGACCTCACCCTCGTCCGCGGCGATCTGCGCACCGCCGCCGACGCGATCCGGCTGGCCCGGGCCACGCTGGGCACCATCCGCACCAACCTGTTCTGGGCCTTCGGCTACAACGTCGCCGCGCTGCCGCTGGCCGCGGCCGGGCTGCTCAACCCGATGATCGCCGGTGCCGCGATGGCCTTCTCCTCGGTCTTCGTGGTCGGCAACAGCCTCCGGCTGCGCCGCTTCCGGGCCCTGGACGGCGCGGCCGCCCGCGGCTGACCGACGGACCCTCCGCGGGTGTCCCGGGACGCCCGCGACCGCCCTGGCCTGCCCCGACGTCCCGGTTCTGGCGCCAGTCTCCAGTTCTGGCGCCGGAACATTGGCGGATCGCTCACCCGCCGTCCGGCGCCGGCGGGTGAGACTGGTGCGGAAACGAACATCCGCGTACCGACAGTCCACGCGCCGACGGTCCCCACCGGCCCGCCCGCGCACCGGCCGTCGGCGCACCCCCGATCCGCGTATCCACGCTCCACGTACAGGGAGACCTCATGACCGGGTCACGCATCCTGGCTCTCGGCCATTACCAGCCCTCCCGCGTGCTCACCAACGACGAACTCGCCACGATGGTCGAGACCGACGACGCCTGGATCCGCAGCCGGGTCGGCATCCGCACCCGGCACGTCGCGGCCCCGGACGAGACCGTGGACTCGATGGCGGCCGCCGCGGCGGCGAAGGCCCTGGCCGCCGGCGGGGTCGCCCCCGCCGACGTCGACCTGGTGCTGGTCGCCACCTGCACGGCCGTCGACCGCAGCCCGAACGCCGCGGCCCGGGTCGCCGCCCGGCTCGGTCTCGGCTCGCCCGCCACGATGGACATCAACGTGGTCTGCTCCGGCTTCACGCACGCGCTGGCCCTGGCCGACCAGGCCGTCCGGGCCGGCTCCGCGACCACGGCCCTGGTCATCGGCGCGGAGAAGTTCACCGACGTGATCGACTGGACGGACCGGACGACCTGCGTCCTGGCCGGCGACGGGGCGGGCGCCGCCGTGGTCACCGCGGCGGACGAGCCGCAGATCGGGCCGGTGCTGTGGGGCTCGGTGCCCGAGATGGGCGGCGCGGTCCGCATCGAGGGCGAGCCCGGCCGGTTCTCCCAGGAGGGGCAGACCGTCTACCGCTGGGCGACGACCCAGCTGCCGGGCATCGCCCGCCAGGTCTGCGAACGCTCCGGGATCGCCCCCGCCGACCTCGCCGGGGTGGTGCTCCACCAGGCGAACCTGCGGATCATCGAGCCGGTCGCGGAGCGGATCGGCGCGGTCAACGCGGTGGTCGCCAAGGACGTCGTCGACTCCGGCAACACCTCCGCCGCGTCCGTCCCGCTGGCACTGTCCAAGCTGGTCGAACGCCGCGAGATCCCGTCCGGCGCCCCGGTGCTGCTGTTCGCCTTCGGCGGCAACCTCTCCTACGCGGGGCAGATCATCCGCTGCCCCTGAGGGGCGGCCGGAGGAGAGCCGGCGGACCCTCAGCGGTCCCCCGGCCCCGGCCGTACGACGCGGCCGGCGGCTTCGGCCGTACGGGTTGCCGGCCCGGTGTCCGATTCGTTCAAGACCCCGGCCCGGCGGCCTCCCTACGCTCGCCGCATGACCAGCACTCCTCCCCCTTCCCCCGGCTCACCGCGCTGTGCCGCCTTCGGCATGGTGGTCGCCGACATGGCCGCCGCCCTCGCCTTCTACCGCCGGCTGGGCCTGGCGGTCCCGGCGGGATCGGACACCGCCCCGCACGCCGAGGCCGAGCTGCCGGGCGGCCTGCGGCTGATGTGGGACTCGTACGCGACCGCCCGCGCCATCGATCCGGACTGGACGCCACCGCCGGCCGGCACCCCGACGGGGCTGGCCTTCGAGTGCGACGGCCCGGCCGGCGTCGACGCGCTCTACGCCGACCTCACCGCCGCCGGCCACCGGGGCGAGAAGCCGCCGTGGGACGCCTTCTGGGGCCAGCGCTACGCCGTCGTCCAGGACCCGGACGGCCACGGGGTGGACCTGTTCGCCCCGCTGCCGCAGCAGCCGGGCGACGGGCCGGAGGGCGCCTGAACGTGTCCGGTGACCAGTCCCCTGGGCAGCGCCCCTAGTGCCCGGGCTGCTCCCGCAGGTACTGCGCGCCGCACAGGAAGCAGAACGGCTCGGCCTTCGGCGTGCCCCAGGCTTCGGCCGTCTGGGTGGCGGCGGCCGGGGCCAGGTCCCGTCCGCACATCGCGGTGGTGCTGCCGATGCGCGTCATGTGCCAGAGCTTGACCGGGGTGTCCTCGTGCGGCAGCAGACCTTCCTCGTACTCGGCGCGGATCTCGTGCTCCATGGCGGTCCACCTCCTACCCTTACGATGCGCCAGCGGGTCGGGGGCCACAACGGCAGCCGGAACGGCAGACCGGTGCCCGGAACCGGGCAGGTGCGGACGGTCCGTCCGGTGCTCAGAACACCGACCAGCCGGTCAGCGTGGTGAAGTGGTCCAGCGCCGCGGCGCCCGCGACGGAGTTGCCGCGGGCGTCCAGGCCCGGGCTCCAGACGCACAGCGTGCAGCGGCCGGGGATCACGGCGAAGATGCCGCCGCCGACACCGCTCTTGGCGGGCAGCCCGACCCGGTAGGCGAACTCCCCGGCCGCGTCGTACGTGCCGCAGGTCAGCATCACCGCGTTGATCCGCTTGGCCTCCCGGGCCTCCAGCAGCCGGCTGCCGTCGGCGCGCAGCCCGTGACGGGCCAGGAAGCCGCCGGCCACGGCCAGGTCGCGGCAGCTCATCTCGATGGAGCACTGCCAGAAGTAGTGCTGGATGACGCTGGGGACCGGGTTCTCCAGGTTGCCGAAGGACGCCATGAAGTGGGCGAGCGCGGCATTGCGGTCGCCGTGCGCGGCCTCGGAGTCGGCCACCGCCTGGTCGAAGGCCAGATCGGGGTTGCCGCTCTCCTCGCGCAGGAAGTGCAGCATCGAGGTGCTGGCGTCGCCGGTGAGGGTCTGCAGCCGGTCGGTGACGACCAGCGCGCCCGCATTGATGAACGGATTGCGCGGAATGCCGTTCTCCGCCTCCAGCTGGACCAGCGAATTGAACGGCGTGCCGGAGGGCTCGCGGCCGACCCGCTGCCAGATGTCGTCCCCGCCGGGACCACCGGAAGCACTGCCACCGCCGGGCGCGCCGTAGCCGCCGTGGTTGCCGTTACCGCCCTGGCTGCCGTGGCTCTGGGCCATCACCAGCGCCAGCGAGAAGGTCTTGGAGATGGACTGCACGGAGAACGGGACCTCCCAGTCACCGACCCCGTGCACCGCGCCGTGGATGTCGGCGACCGCGATCCCGAACCGGTCCGCGGACACCCGCTCCAGCGCCGGTATGTAGTCGGCGACCTGCCCCTGTCCCACATACGGCCTGGCGTAGGCCGCTACCTCCTCGAGAACGGCCTGGTAGTCCATGCGCACACGCTAACCCGAGCCGAGCAGCGCCCCCATCGGGGCCCCCGCCAGCGACTTCACCTCGCGGGCGAGGTGGGCCTGGTCCGCGTATCCCGCGCGCACCGCGACCTCGGCGTACGGCATCCCGGTGCGCGCCAGGTCCAGGGCCCGCACGAAGCGGAGCACCCGGGCGAGCGTCTTGGGGCCGTAGCCGAAGGCGTCCAGGCTCAGGCGGTGCAGCTGGCGTTCGCTCAGCGCGACCGCCCGGGCGACCTCGGCCACCGGCCGGCCACGGGCCAGCGCCGCGGCGACGGCGGCGGTCCGGGCGTCCCCCGCGGGGCCCGCCGCGGCCTGCCGGAGCCGCGCCCCGGCGGCCTCCTCCAGCACCCGGCCCACCCCCGCCGCCACCCGCGCCGCCGCCTGCTCCGCTGCCCGCTCGGTCAGCTCCCGTACCTGCGCCGCGGGCCACAGGTCCGCCAACGGGACGCGCCGGTCGCGCAGTTCGTGCGCCGGTACGCCGAAGACGGCGGGGCCCTGGCCCGGCGCGAACCGCAGCCCCGTGTAGCCGGTGCCGGGTGGCACACCACCGGGGCGGCCACCGGGGTGGTACGGCCCGGTGTCCGGGCCCGCCACCAGCAGCCGGCCCTCACTCCAGATCAGGTCGGTGCAGCCGTCGGGGAGTACGGGGCGCGCCGACGGCCCGGTGGCGTTGGTCCACAGCACCGCACCGGCCACCCGCGACGCCCGCTCCCGGTACCCCCGGGGCGCGTCGGCCACATCGGCCACATCGAGTACGCCGGGTGCCACTGGTACCACTGGTGCCCCGGGTGCCCCGGGTAGACCGGCTGGCTCATCCGTCTCGCGCCGTTCGCCCACGTCCCCCAGCCTGGCACGGGAACCCCACGGCCGTCCGCGCCGTTGATCCCTTACGACACGGACCGCACGGAGGTGGCAGATGTCAGGGTTTCTGGACCGCGCCAAGGAGCAGGCGCAGAGCGCGCTCAACCAGGGCAAGCAGAAGGTCGAAGAGGTGCAGCAGCACCGCCTCGGCGGCGACCTGCTGAAGAAACTGGGCGCCGCGTACTACGCCGAGAAGCGGGGCAGCGGTACGCCCGAGGCGACCCAGAAGGCGCTCAACGCCCTCGAAGCACACATCAACGCACACGGGGACGCGTTCCTGCACGGCTGACCGCCAACCGCCAACGGCCGGCGGACAACGGACAGCTCGGAGCGGAACGCGAAAAACAAGGCGGAGGCCGAAGCCTGCCCGGGCCCCGGCCTGCCCAGGCCCCGGGCCCTGGGAACCCCTCGGCCGAAACCGCTCGTACAACCACCGAACGACCGATCCGTTTATTTGCGTTCCCCTCCACCTCCGCGCCGCCATCCCGTACAAGCGAGACAGCAGGCGGTGCGCGGACGGCGGCCGCCGTGTTCCGTATCGGAGTGGCCATGTCCGAACCGCTGTCCGCCGCCCGCTTCCTCGCGGCGCTCAAGGCCGAGGACCTCAAGGTCGTCGAAATCGACGGCTGGCAGACGCACAACCGCAACAGCAAGGGGCCCTGGGGCCCGGTGCACGGCGTGATGGTGCACCACACCGGCACCTCGGGCTCCAAGGACACCGTCAAGGTCTGCCACGACGGCCGGCCGGACCTGCCGGGGCCGCTGTGCCACGGCGTGATCACCAAGGACGGCACGGTGCACCTGGTGGGCTACGGCCGCGCCAACCACGCGGGCCTGGGCGACGGCGACGTCCTGCGCGCGGTGATCGCCGAGAAGCGCCTGCCCCCGGACAACGAGGCCGACACCGACGGCAACCGCGCCTTCTACGGCTTCGAGTGCGAAAACCTCGGCGACGGCAACGACCCCTGGCCCCAGGCCCAGATGGAGGCCCTGGAAAAAGCCGCGGCAGCCGTCTGCCGGGCCCACCACTGGACCGAACGCTCGGTCATCGGCCACCTGGAATGGCAACCAGGCAAGATCGACCCCCGCGGCTTCACCATGCACTCCCTACGCAACCACATCGCGGCCCGGCTGAAGTGACCGGCCGACGGGCCGCCCCGGTACGAGCCGGGTGCCCGGCCCGGCACGAGCAGGGGGCCGGGCCGGTGTCGCACGCCCGAGCGACAATGGGCCCTGTGACCGACCCCGCCCCCGACCCGCTGCCCGGCCTCCGGGCCCTCCACCCCCGCCTCCCCTCCCCCCTCCAGGAGGTCGAGGACGAGGTCTTTGCTCGGCGCGGGGTGCGGCTGTTGCTCAAGCGGGACGATCTGATCCATCCGGATCTGCCGGGGAACAAGTGGCGCAAGCTGGAGCCGAATCTGCGGGCGGCCGCCGCGGCGGGGGCGCGGACGTTGCTGACGTTCGGCGGGGCGTACTCCAACCATCTGCGGGCGACCGCGGCGGCCGGCCGGCTGCTGGGGTTCGGCACCATCGGTGTGGTCCGCGGTGACGAGCTGGCCGGGGCGCCGCTCAATCCGTCGCTGGCCCGCTGCGCGGCCGACGGGATGCGGCTGTACTTCCTCGACCGGGACCGCTACCGGCGCACGTGCGAGCCGGAGGTGCTGGCCGCCCTGCACGACCGGTTCGGCGCGTTCCACGTCCTCCCGGAGGGCGGCAGCAACGCCCTTGCCGCACAAGGCTGTACGGAGCTCGGCCGGGAGCTGCGCGGGGTGGCGGACACGGTCGGGGTGGCCTGCGGCACGGGCGGCACGCTGGCCGGTCTCGCCGCGGGGCTGGGCCCGGGCCGGCGGGCCCTCGGCTTCGCCGTACTGAAGGGCGGCCGCCCGCACTTCCTGACGGGGACGGTCGAGGAGCTGCAGCGGGCGGCGTTCGGCGGGCCGCGCGGCGACTGGCGGGTGGAGGACCGCTTCCACTGCGGCGGTTACGCCCGCCGCACGCCCGAACTGGACGCGTTCGCGGACGCCTTCGAGCGGCGGCACGGGCTGCCGCTGGAGCGGGTGTACGTCGCGAAGCTGCTGTACGGGCTGACCACGCTGGCCGGGGAGGGCGCGTTCCCGGCCGGCAGCACGGTCGCGGCGGTGATCACCGGGGCGCCCTGAGCCCCGGCCGAACGGCGTCAGGAGGCGCCCTCCCGGTACGCCGTCGCCTCCTCCAGGTCGAGCCGGCGCAGCAGTGTGCGCAGCATCTCGTCGTCGATCCGCCGGGCGTCCCGCAGCCGGACGAAGACCCGCCGCTCGGTGTCGATCATTTCCCGGGCCAGCCGCCGGTAGGTCTCGTCGGCGGACTCCCCGGTCACCTCGTTGACCGCGCCGAGCCGCTCCCACACGGAGTTGCGGCGGCGTTCCATGACGGTGCGCAGCCGGTCCGAGAGCGGGCCGGGCAGTGCGTTGCGCTCGTCCCTGAGCAGTTCCGCCAGGCGTTCCTCGGCGGCCCGGGACGCCTCGTTCTGGGCCTCGGCCTCGGCGAGCGTCTCGGCCTGCGCGTCCCGGCCGGGCAGCCGCAGGGCGCGGATCAGTGCGGGCAGGGTCAGGCCCTGGACGACGAGGGTGCCGATGACGGTGCTGAAGGTCAGGAAGAGCACCAGGTCGCGCCCCGGGAAGGGCCCGCCGCCGTGCACGGTGGCCGGCACCGAGAACGCGATGGCCAGCGACACCACCCCGCGCATCCCGGCCCAGCCGACGATCACCGGCGCGGTCCAGTTCACTTCGGGCTCGCGGGCGCGGATCCGGGCGGAGAGCAGCCGCGGCAGGAAGGTCGCGGGGAAGACCCAGACGAAGCGGGCCCCGACCACGACGACGAACACCACCGCCGCGTAGGCCAGCGCCGGGCCCGCCCCGTACGCCCCCAGGCCGCGCAGCACGACCGGCAGCTGGAGGCCGATCAGCGCGAAGACCGCGGACTCCAGCAGGAAGGAGATCACCTTCCACACGGCGTCCTCCTGGAGCCGGGTCTCGAAGTCGACCTGCCAGGACCGGTGCCCCAGATAGAGGCCCACCACGACGACGGCGAGCACCCCGGAGGCCCCGACCTGCTCGGCCGCCGCGTAGGCGACGAACGGGATGAGCAGCGAGAGGGTGTTCTCCAGCAGCGCGGACTCCCGCAGCCGGACGCGCAGCCAGTGCAGCGGCACCATCAGGACGACCCCGATGCCGATGCCGCCCAGGGACGCCAGGGCGAATTCCTTGAGCCCGTCGCTCCAGGTGGCGCCGGCGCCGACGGCCGCGGCCACCGCCACCTTGTAGGCGGTGATCGCGGTGGCGTCGTTGACCAGGGATTCGCCCTGCAGGATCGTGGTGATCCGGTGCGGCAGCCCGAGCCGGCGGGCGATGGCGGTGGCCGCGACGGCGTCCGGCGGCGCGACGACCGCTCCCAGGACCAGCGCCGAGGTCAGCGGCAGGTCCGGGACGAGGAGGTAGACCGCGTACCCGACCACCAGCGTCGCGAACAGCACGTAGCCCACCGACAGCAGCGCCACCGGCCGCAGATTGGCCCGCAGGTCCAGATAGGAGCTGTCCAGTGCCGCGGTGTGCAGCAGCGGGGGCAGCACGAGCGGGAGCACGATGTGCGGATCGAGGGTGTAGTCCGGCAGGCCGGGGATGTACGACGCGGCGAGCCCGGCAGCCACGAGCAGCAGGGGCGCCGGCACCGGTGTCCTGCGCGCCAGCCCGGCGACCGCCGCACTGCCCGCGACCAGCAAGAACAGCGCCATCACAGCCATCTGCCCGTTCCGTCCCCTCACCCCGTCGCCGTCCGTCCCGGCGATCTAACCTGGCCATCATGAGCGAGTGCACGCACGTTGCCGGACTTCCGCGCGCCGAACCGTCGCCGCTGAGCGCGACCTGCCGGGAGTGCGAGGCGGTCGGCAGCCATCCCGTACAGCTGCGGCTGTGCCTGGTCTGCGGGCACGTCGGCTGCTGCGATTCCTCGCCGTACCGGCATGCCACGGGCCATTTCCGGGAAACCGGGCACGCCGTGATGCGGACCTTCGAGCCGGGCGACTCCTGGCGGTGGTGTTTCGTCGACCAGAAACTGGTCTGAGGCGAAAGCCGGGTGCGGGAAAACCGGTGTGAGGTCTTCCGCGGCGTCTGTTTAGCCTTCAAGAATGATCCGCGAAGCAACCCCCGACGACGTCCCCGTCCTCCTCGCCATGATCCGCGAGCTGGCCGCCTACGAACGCACCCCCGAGGCCGCCCGGGCCACCGAGCCGCAGCTGAAGGAGGCACTGTTCGGACCGCAGCCGGCGGCCTTCGCATTGATCGCCGAGGCCGACGACGCTCCGGTGGGCTTTGCCCTGTGGTTCCGGAACTTCTCGACGTGGACGGGCACGCACGGTGTCTATCTGGAGGACCTCTACGTCCGCCCCGAGGCGCGCGGCGGCGGCCACGGCAAGGCGCTGATGGCCGCCCTCGCGGAGATCTGCGTGGCCCGCGGGTATGAGCGTTTCGAGTGGTCAGTCCTGGATTGGAATGAACCGTCCATCGGTTTTTACCGGTCGATCGGTGCCCGGCCCATGGACGAATGGACGGTCTTCCGGCTCACTGGAGAGGTGCTGCACAACCTCGCGGGCGCCTCACGCGTCAACGCAGGGTAATCACCCGCGATTTGGCAGTGCACACCCCTAGCCACTGTCCGTACCCGTGGATTTACAATCAGTGACAGCGGGGAGGTCCGGTGAAACGGGCCGTTCGCCGCCCGGAGAGCAGTCGTGCCTCTTCCGGGCGACATCGGCCCGCAGATCGCGATAGCGTCGCAGCCGAACCATGTGCCGCGCCGGATCGTTCTCCTTTCATCCGAGGGGAGAAAGGACCGGCGCGAAATATCCCCAACCACGCGAATATCGCGCATTCCAGCTCAACCAGCTTGTGCCACCTTGGAGGTGAGGGTGTCCCAGATCGCAGGCGAGCCCGGGACTCAGGACTTCGTGGAAGTCCGTCTGCCCGCTGCGGGTGCCTACCTGTCCGTGCTGCGTACGGCCACGGCCGGGCTCGCAGCCCGCTTGGACTTCACCCTCGACGAGATCGAGGATCTGCGCATCGCGGTCGACGAGGCCTGCGCGATCCTCCTGCAACAGGCCGTCTCCGGCAGTGTGCTGAGCTGCGTCTTCCGTCTGATCGACGACGCACTGCAGGTGACCGTGTCCGCCCCGACGACCGACGGCCGCGCCCCGGAGCGCGACACCTTCGCCTGGACGGTGCTCTCCGCACTGGCCGGCAAGGTGGATTCCACCGTCGCCGAGGACCGTACGGTCACCATCAGTCTGTACAAGGAGCGCGGCGCCGGTCCCGGACCGTCATGACCGAACAGGGGGCCCCGTGAAAGATCTCGAACGCGGCGGGCGGATGGCGTCCAGTGCGACCATCCCCGGTCAGCAGGCCCGGCCGCATCCGGTGGGCGTAGACGACCACGGCGGCCGGTTGGACGCGGCGGAGCAGGCAGAGCGGGCGGACCACATGGACCAGAGCGAGCAGCAGGGGCAGCAGGCGCATCGGCATGATGCTCCGGCTCCCGACGAGACGCTGCAGGAACCACAGCATTCCCAGGAGCCGCAGGACCGCAACGGCGCCCGGGCGATGTTCTACGAGCTGCGCAAGCTGCCCGACGGCTCACCGGAGCGCGCCGAGCTGCGCAACACCCTCGTCCGCATGCACCTCCCGCTCGTCGAGCACCTGGCCCGCCGGTTCCGCAACCGCGGCGAGCCCCTCGACGACCTGACCCAGGTCGCCACGATCGGCCTGATCAAGTCGGTGGACCGCTTCGACCCGGAGCGCGGCGTGGAGTTCTCCACGTACGCCACGCCCACGGTCGTCGGCGAGATCAAGCGGCACTTCCGCGACAAGGGCTGGGCGGTCCGCGTCCCGCGTCGCCTCCAGGAGCTGCGGCTGTCCCTGACGACGGCGACCGCCGAGCTCTCCCAGCGGCACGGCCGGGCACCCACGGTGCACGAGCTGGCCGAGCACCTGTCGATCTCCGAGGAAGAGGTCCTGGAGGGCCTGGAGTCGGCCAACGCCTACAGCACGCTGTCCCTGGACGTCCCGGACACCGACGACGAGTCGCCGGCCGTCGCCGACACCCTCGGCGCGGAGGACGAGGCACTGGAGGGCGTCGAGTACCGCGAGTCCCTCAAGCCGCTGCTGGAGGACCTCCCGCCGCGCGAGAAGAAGATCCTCCTCCTCCGCTTCTTCGGCAACATGACCCAGTCCCAGATCGCCCAGGAGGTCGGCATCTCCCAGATGCACGTCTCCCGCCTCCTGGCCCGCACCCTGGCCCAACTCCGCGACAAGCTCCTCGTGGAGGAGTGACCCCCCGTAACCACGGGAATACCCACCCACCCCACCCACGTTGTGGCCCCGTAGGGGGCGCTCGGATCCCCTAGGGAATCCGTTCGACCGTCCCGTAAGGGTCCCCAGGCCCCCTTGCATGCCTCAACGCCCGCCCCCACGCACCGCATTCCCCTCCCCCAACGGGAGGGGACGGGCCGGAGGGGCCGGTTGTGTGGACGTAAAGCGTCAGCAGTCCACACAACCGGCCCCGCAGGCCCGTCACCACACCCGACACCCACCCAGCCCGCCGCAGGCGCAACGGCGAGAAGCAACCGCGGCGGGAAAGACGGCTACGTGCGGGGGCGCCGCAAAGCGCAACGGCGAACAAGCCCCGCGGCGGGACAGACGGGCACGTGCGGGGCGCCGCAAAGCGCAACGGCGACCAAGCCCCGCGGCGGGACAGACGGGCACATGCGGGGCGCCGCCAAGCGCAATGGCGACCAACACCCGCGGCGGGAAAGCCAAGTACGTGGGAAGCCCCTACTCCCGCGGACCGATCCCCAACGCCTCCGTAGCCGTAGGGTTGACCAGCAGGACGAGGACGACCAGCGCGGCCAGCGCCAGCGCGACGCCGCCCGCGATCAGCGCGCCGCCGCCGTGGACCAGCGTCCAGGCCACCGGCAGGGCGACGATCTGGGTGATCAGTGAGGGGCCCCGGCTCCAGCGGCGGCGCAGCCACAGTCCGCGCGCGGCGACCAGCGGCAGCACGGCCAGCGCGAGCACCGTCACCCCGCCCATCTCCGCCTGCTGCGGGCTGTCCGGCGAGCCCGTGAGCCCCATGATCAGCATGTACGTACCGAGGGCGGCCAGAGCCAGGCCCTCGATCCCGGTGAGGGCCGCGGCGGCGCTCAGCCGGGCGGGCCGCGGACCGGCCGGTGCGGGCGCGGCGGGGGCGCCGGCGGCGCGCTTCACGGACTGCTTCTGCTGACTGCTCACCCCAGCAGGGTAGCGCCGGCGGCTCCCGCTCCCCGGAACGCCCTGGATGCGGACGGGGCGTGAGCCCGGTACCGGCAGGTAGGTACGCTGCTGCACATGCGCGCTCTCCTCGTGGTCAATCCCGCTGCTACCACCACCAGTGCGCGCACCCGCGAGGTCCTCGCCCATGCCCTCGCCAGCGACCTCAAGCTGGAGGTCGCCGAGACCCGGTACCGCGGGCACGCCCGGGATCTTGCCCGGCAGGCCACCGAGGGCGGGGAGACCGAGCTGGTCGTGGCGCTGGGCGGGGACGGCACGGTCAACGAGGTCGTCAACGGTCTGCTGGCGAACGGACCCGATCCCGAGTCGCACCCCCGGCTCGCCGTGGTTCCCGGCGGCTCCACCAACGTCTTCGCCCGGGCCCTCGGGCTGCCCAACGATGTGGTGGAGGCCACCGGCGCCCTCCTGGACGCGCTGCGCGACGGCAGTGAGCGCACCATCGGCCTGGGGCTCGCCGCGGGCACCCCGGGTACGGAGGACGAGGGCGTACCGGAGCGCTGGTTCACCTTCTGCGCGGGCTTCGGTTTCGACGCCGGGGTCGTCGGCCGGGTCGAGCAGCAGCGGGAACGCGGCAAGCGTTCGACGCATGCCCTGTACATGCGACAGGTCGTACGGCAGTTCCTGGGGGAGGCGAACCGCCGGCGGGGGGTCATCACCCTCGAACGCCCGGGCGGTGGGGACGGCGCGGACGGTGCGGCGGAGATCGTCGAGAACCTGGCGCTGGCCATAATCTGCAACACCGCTCCGTGGTCCTACCTGGGCAACCGGCCGATCTATCCGTCCCCGGACGCCTCGTTCGACACGGCCCTCGATCTGTTCGCACTGAGCAAGCTGTCCCCCTCGGCGGTGGCCCGTTATGCCACGCAGCTGCTCACGTCAACCCCGGAGCGCGGCCCCCATGGCAAGCATGCGCTCTCACTTCACGACCTCACTAACTTCACCTTGCATTCGCAGGTGCCGCTGCCCTTCCAGATGGACGGTGACCACCTGGGGCTGCGCACGAGTGTGACGTTCACAGGCGTTCGCCGTGCACTGCGTGTGATTGTGTGAGCAGTAGGGCCCAAAGTCCTTTCACTCGAACGTTTAGGCTGGTTCCCACCCCCTGGAATGACGGCTGTGACCGAGGCGACACCAAGGAATCAAAAAAAAGTTTCCGGAAGGGGTTGTATCCGCCGCCGAGGTTTGCGAGTCTCTTCATGGCGATCGGGACGGCCGCTTTACCGGCCCCCTTGAGAGCCCGAATCCTCCTCCTCATTCCCAGGACCGCACCAGTTCGTAACTGGAGTTCGGCCCTTCCCTTGTTGGGGGATTCGTGAAAGCGTTCACATTCACAAGCAACGATCCCGTCACACGAGGAGATGGAGCAGCCATGGACTGGCGTCACCGCGCCGTTTGCCGCGAGGAAGACCCCGAGCTCTTCTTCCCTATCGGCAACACCGGTCCTGCGCTGCTGCAGATCGAGGAAGCCAAGGCCGTCTGCCGCCGCTGCCCCGTCATGGAGCAGTGCCTGCAGTGGGCGCTTGAGTCCGGCCAGGACTCCGGCGTCTGGGGTGGTCTGAGCGAGGACGAGCGCCGCGCGATGAAGCGCCGTGCAGCTCGCAACCGGGCGCGCAACGCCAGCGCCTGAGCCAGCAGCCCCGTGGCCCCCGAGCCGCAGCGCGCAGTACCCCCGATGCACGCACGGCGCTGAGAAGCCCGGTCGTTATCGCATCGCAATAGCTTTGAGCCCCGGACCGAACGGTCCGGGGCTTGTTGCTGTTCCGGCCCCGACGACGGGCCCGGGCCGGCCACCGCACCGGGCCGGCGGGACTCCCCCGGCGGGCTTCCCCGACTCTGCCTAGTGCGGCTTCTCCGGCCGTACCGGGATGTCGAGGAGGACCCGGGTGCCGCGCTCGGGTGCCCGCACCATGTCGAAGGTGCCGCCCAACTCCCCTTCCACCAGGGTCCGTACGATCTGCAGGCCCAGGTTTCCGGCGCGCTGCGGGTCGAAGTCCTCGGGCAGGCCGCGGCCGTTGTCCTGGACGGTGACGATCAGCCGGGGGTCGGTCCGGCTGCCGCCGCGCACCGCGCCCACCTCCACGATGCCCTGCTCGGCCTGGTCGAAGGCGTGCTCCAGGGCGTTCTGCAGGATTTCGGTGAGGACCATCGACAGCGGGGTGGCCACCTCGGCGTCGAGGATGCCGAAGCGCCCGGTGCGGCGGGTGGTCACCTTGCCCGGGGAGATCTCCGCGACCATGGCCAGCACGCGGTCGGCGATCTCGTCGAACTGGACCCGTTCGTCGAGGTTCTGGGACAGCGTCTCGTGCACGATCGCGATCGAACCCACCCTGCGCACGGCCTCGTTGAGCGCCTCGCGGCCCTGTTCGGAATCCATCCGGCGGGACTGCAGCCGTAGCAGCGCGGCTACGGTCTGCAAATTGTTCTTCACCCGGTGGTGAATTTCCCGGATGGTCGCGTCCTTGGTGATCAGTTCCCGTTCGCGCCGGCGCAGTTCGGTGACGTCCCGCAGCAGCACCAGGGAACCGATATGGGTTCCCTTCGGTTTGAGCGGAATGGCGCGCAATTGAATCACGCCGTCATTGCCCTCGACCTCGAATTCCCGGGGCGCCCAGCCGCTGGCCAGCTTCACCAGGGCCTCGTCCACCGGGCCGCGGGCCGGGGCCAGTTCGGCGGTGGCCTGGCCGAGGTGGTGGCCCACGAGGTCCGCGGCGAGACCGAGCCGGTGGTAGGCGGAGAGCGCGTTGGGGCTGGCGTACTGGACGACGCCGTCCGCGTCGAGCCGGATCAGCCCGTCGCCGGCGCGCGGCGAGGCGTCCATGTCGACCTGCTGGCCGGGGAACGGAAACGTTCCGGCAGCGATCATCTGGGCGAGATCGGAGGCGCTCTGGAGGTAGGTGAGCTCCAGCCGGCTGGGGGTGCGTACGGTCAGCAGGTTGGTGTTCCGGGCGATCACGCCGAGCACCCGGCCCTCGCGCCGTACCGGGATGGACTCGACCCGGACCGGAACTTCCTCTCGCCACTCCGGGTCGCCCTCGCGTACGATGCGGCCCTCGTCCAAGGCGGAATCCAGCATCGGCCGGCGTCCCCGGGGAACGAGGTGGCCGACCATGTCGTCCTGGTAGGAGGTGGGGCCGGTGTTGGGACGCATCTGGGCGACCGAGACGTAACGGGTGCCGTCGAGCGTCGGGACCCAGAGGACGAGATCGGCGAAGGACAGGTCGGAGAGCAGCTGCCACTCCGAGACCAGCAGGTGGAGCCACTCGAGGTCGGAGTCGCTCAGAGCGGTGTGCTGGCGTACGAGATCGTTCATGGAGGGCACGTCTTGGAGCCTACCGGCGTACGGTATGAGTGTTCTCCCCGCAAGGGCATGGACAAGTGAGAATGGTCTAGTCCAGAATTCAGCAAAGACCTCCGCCCTCCCCGCACAGGAGGACGGAACGAGGCCGGAAGCGCTCTCTGCCCTGACTGCGCCGAGGCCTCCGATCGACCGGTCCCAGGACGGGACGGCGACCCCACCGCACAAGGGGGAGCCCACCGTCCGTACGGCGGGGCCGGCCGATGTCAGCTCCGGGCTGCGGTGCCGATGACAGGTTGAGGGTCCTGTCCCGGCGCCGCGGCCCGCGGGTGTTTTCGGGGCCGTCGGTGACGGCTCGGTGATCCACGATTTCCGTACGACGTGACCAGGGATGCGTGCTACGGTCGTTCTGGACCGAGCGATACAAAACTTCGCCCGGCCAACGGAGCGGTGCGCCCGCGCGGCGGGGGCGCCGGACACGGATGGGGAGGGGCACGTTTCCATGGGTGCGCTCAGCGGCAGGACGGCACTGGTCACCGGCGGCGGCAGGGGGATCGGCCGGGCGATCTCGGAACGGCTGGGGCGGGACGGCGCCCGGGTGGCCGTCCACTACGGCCGCGACGAGGCGGCGGCGAAGGAGACGGTCGCGGCGATCGAGGCCGCGGGCGGGACGGCCTTCACCGTGCGGGCGGAACTGGGCGTGCCGGGGGACACCGAGGCGCTGTGGGCCGCGTTCGACGAGCAGGCCGCGGGGCTGGACGTCCTGGTCAACAACGCCGGGATCAACAAGGCGGTGGACGGGACGCTCAAGGGGATCGGCGCGCTCACCGAGGAGGACTTCGACCGCCTCTTCGAGGTCAACACCAAGGCGCCGTTCTTCCTGGTGCAGCGGGGGCTGTCCCGGCTGCGCGACGGCGGGCGGATCGTCAATGTCTCCACCGGCCTGACCCGCGGCGCCGCGAAGCCGGAGCTGATCGCGTACGCCATGTCGAAGGGGGCGGTCGACGTCTTCACCTCGACGCTGGCCAAGGACCTCGGGCCGCGCGGCATCACGGTCAACGCGGTGGCGCCGGGGGCGGTGGACACCGACATGAACGCCGGCTGGCTGCGGGGCGAGGGCAACGCCGCGGCCCGGGAGCGGCTGCGCGGACTGTCGCCGCTGGGCCGGGTCGCGGGCGGCGCGGAGATCGCCGACATCGTGGCCTTCCTGGCCTCGGACGACAGCCGGTGGGTGACCGGGCAGTGGATCGACGCGACGGGTGGCGGCCTGCTCTGACGCCGCCTCACCCGCCGGTCACCGTACCGACGGAAAGCCGCCGTCCGCCGTTCCGCGCCGCCACCCGGTCCGGGCGCCCGCCCTCTGATAGATTGGTCTATACCACATCGACTTCATGGACCAATTAGGCCCTCAGCCCCTTCAGACCCTTCTCCAGAACGGCAGGCCAAGCGTGGAAGTTGTCATCGTTCCGGACGCCACGGCAGGCGGCGAGCTGATCGCGGAGGCCATCGCCACCCTGGTGCGGCGTAAGCCCGATGCGCTGCTGGGGGTGGCCACCGGCTCGACCCCGCTGCCCATCTACCAGGCGCTGGCGGCGAAGGTCAGGGCCGGCGAGGTGGACGCCTCGCGGACCCGGATCTGCCAGCTCGACGAGTACGTCGGGCTGCCGGCCGGGCACCCCGAGTCCTACCGCTCGGTGGTGCTGCGCGAGGTCGTCGAGCCGCTCGGTCTGGACGAGGGCGCGTTCATGGGGCCGGACGGCACGGCGGCGGACGTCCAGGCCGCCTGCGAGGCGTACGACCGGGCGCTGGGCGAGGCCGGCGGGGTGGACCTCCAGCTGCTCGGCATCGGCACCGACGGGCACATCGGCTTCAACGAGCCGTGTTCCTCGCTCGCGTCGCGGACCCGCATCAAGACGCTGACCCGGCAGACCCGGGAGGACAACGCCCGGTTCTTCGACAGCCTCGACGAGGTCCCGCACCACGTCATCACCCAGGGCATCGGCACCATCCTGGAGGCCCGGCACCTGGTGCTGCTGGCCACCGGTGAGGGCAAGGCGGACGCGGTGGCCCGTGCGGTGGAGGGCCCGGTGGCCGCGCTGGTCCCGGCCTCCGCGCTCCAGCTGCACCCGCACGCCACGGTCGTCCTCGACGAGGCCGCGGCCGGCAAGCTGAAGCTCGCCGACTACTTCCGCGCCACCTACGCGGCGAAGCCGGAGTGGCAGGGCATCTGATCGGCCCGCGGGTCCGCGCCCGCGCACGGCCCGGCCGGGGCGTTCCTACGGGGAGCGCCCCGGCCGGTTCGTCTCCCGGCCGGTCCGCTTCCCGGCCGGTCCGCTTCCCGGCCGGTCCGTGTGTCGGCCGGGCCGTGTTTCAGAGGCGCCCGGTGAGGGCCTCGGCCGCGGCCCGGCCGCAGACCCGGGCGGCGCCGTGGGTGGCGAGGTGGAGGGCGCCCCGGGGCGGGGCCTGGGGGACGCCCATTTCGACGACGGCGGTGCCGGGGCGGGCGGCCAGGAGCGCGGCCAGGGCCTCGGCCATCCAGGGGTGGCGGTGGACGTCGCGGACGACGGCCACGATCCGGCGGCCGGCGGCCGCCGTGAGCAGGCCCTCGACCAGTGCCGGGATGCCGGCCGTGGCGGCGGCGTCCGCGGTGTAGGTGCCGGTGTCGGTGCCCGGCAGCAGGCGGGCCAGTTCGGCGGCGACGCCCCACGGCGTCTCGTCGCCGACCGCGATGTTGGCGAGCGGGGTGAACGCCGCGACGTAGGCGGCGCCGGTGAGCGGTGCGTAGGGCTGCTCGCCCGCGGTGCGGCGCAGGGCGCGCCGGGCTGCGGCCAGGCCGATCCCCGGCGCGGGCGCGACGCCTTCCCCGGCGGCCTCCTCCCCCGCGGCCTGGGTCCAGCGCGCCAGGGCGCGCACCCGTGCCGCGGCGTCGGCGAGCCGCTCCTCCGGCAGTTCGCCGTCGCGTACCGCCGCCACCAGGGCGTCGCGCAGCCGCAGCACGGTGTCCTCGTCGGCGAGGCCGCCGCCGACGCAGATCGCGTCCGCGCCGGCCGCGAGGGCGAGCACGCTGCCGCGTTCGATGCCGTAGGTGGCGGAGATGGCCTGCATCTCCATGCCGTCGGTGACGATCAGGCCGTTGAAGCCGAGGCCGCCCTCGGCGGCGGGGGCGCGCAGCAGGCCGTGCAGGGCGGCCGGGCTGAGCGTGGCGGGGCGGGCGTCGTCCAGTGCGGGCAGCAGGATGTGGGCGCTCATCACGGCGCGGGTGCCGGCCGCGACCGCGGCGCGGAACGGGACGAGTTCGCGCTCCTGGAGGGTGGCCAGGTCGGCGGCGATCCGCGGCAGGTCGTGGTGGGAGTCGACGGCGGTGTCGCCGTGGCCGGGGAAGTGCTTGGTGCAGGCGGCCACGCCGGCGGACTGCAGGCCCTCGACGTAGGCGGCGGTGTGCCGGGCGACCAGGTGCGGGTCGGCGCCGAAGGAGCGGACGCCGATGACCGGGTTGTCCGGGTTGGAGTTGACGTCGGCGGACGGTGCCCAGTTGAGGGTGATGCCGCACTCGGCCAGCCGGCGGCCGAGTTCCCGGGCGACCGCGCGGGTCAGGGCCGGGTCGTCGACGGCGCCCAGCGCGTGGTTGCCGGGGAAGGAGGAGCCGCCGCGCACTTCGAGGCGGGTGACGTCGCCGCCCTCCTCGTCGACGGCGACCAGGACGTCCGGGCGTTCGGTGCGCAGCCGGTCGGTCAGCACGGCCAGTTGGCCGGGGTCCGCCACATTGCGGCCGAAGAGGCCGACCGTGGTCAGGCCCTCGCCGAGCCGGCGCAGCAGCCAGTCGGGGGCGGTGGTGCCGGTGAAGCCGGGCTGGAGGACGGCGAGCGCGTCGCGGGTGAGGGTGTCGGTGGGGCCTACCGGGCGGACGAGAGGTGGCATGGCGTGCGTTATCCCTTCACTGCGCCGGAGGTGAGACCGCCGACCGCCTTGCGTTGCAGGAACAGGAAGAGGACGAGGACGGGGACGGCGAAGATCGAGGCGGCGGCCATGGTGGCGCCCCAGTCGTCGCCGAACTGGGTCTGGAACTGCGAGAGCCACAGCGGCAGCGTGCCGGTGCCCGGCTCCTTGTTGAGGACCAGCACGAGCGGGAACTCGTTCCAGGCGGTGATGAAGCCGAACAGGGAGGTGGCCATCAGGCCGGGTGCCAGCAGCGGGAGGACGACCTTGCGGAACGCCTGCCGCCGGGAGCAGCCGTCGACCATCGCGGACTCCTCCAGTTCCCTGGGCACCGCGGCGACGTAGCCGCGCAGTGTCAGCAGGGTGAAGGGCAGCACCATCAGCGTGTAGAAGCAGGTGAGCGGTACCAGGCTGTTGAGCAGGTCGGCGTCCCGGACGATCAGGTAGATGGAGATCACCATGACCTCCCAGGGCGCCATCTGGGCGACCATGAAGGTCAACAGGATGCCGCGGCGGCCCTTGAAGCGCATCCGGGTGAGGGCGAACGCCCCGCAGAGCGCGATGACCAGGGACAGCCCGACGGCCAGGACGGTGACGACGACCGAGTTGCCGGCCAGTGCCCAGAAGTGGGGGGCGTTCACGGCCGTCGCGAAGTGCTCGACGGTGCCGTGGAAGGGGAACCACACCGGGTCCTCGGTGATGATGTCCCGGGTCGGTTTGAAGGCCGTGCTGAACATCCAGTAGACGGGGAAGGCGAAACCGAGGGCGAGCAGGGCGGCCGTGGCGTTGGGCCAGATGCGGCCGGCCGTCGAAAGGGCCGTGCGCTTCACAGCTCGTTCTCCTCTTGCTGTTCCTGCCTGAGCGTCAGACGCAGGTAGTAGGCGGTCATCACGAGCAGCACGGCGATGGTCAGCAGGGAGATCGCGGCGCCCATGCCGAAGTGGAGGTTGCCGACGCCCTCGGTGAAGGCGTAGATCGGCAGGGTTTCGGTGAGCCGGTCCGGGCCGCCCTGGTTGATCGCGAAGATCTGCGGGAACGCCTTGAAGACCCAGATGATCTCCAGGAACGTGGTGGCCAGGAAGAACGGCTTGAGGAAGGGGAAGGTGACGGAGGTGAAGACCTTCCAGGTGCCGGCCCCGTCCATCCGGGCGGCTTCGTAGAGCTCCCGGGGGATGGTCGTGGTAGCGGCGTAGAGGTTGAGGGCCACGAACGGCAGGGACTGCCACACGATCAGCACGGTGATCACGAAGAAGGTGGACAGCTGGGTGCCGACCCAGTCGTAGTGGGCCATGCCGTGCCGGCCGAGCTTGTCGAGCAGCCAGTTGACGACGCCGTAGCGGGAGTCGAAGAGCCACTGGAAGACGGTGGTGGCGGCGACCACCGGCATCGCCCAGGCCAGGACCAGGGCGAGCGACAGGGTCAGCCGCATCTTCTTGCCGAGCCGGGCCAGCAGCAGTCCGATCAGCACGCCCAGGACCATGATCAGGACCACGTTGACCGCGGTGAAGACGACGGTCCGGCCGGTGACCCGCCAGAACTGCTCGCTGCCCAGGACCTCCTGGTAGTTGCCCGTCCCGCGCCAGTCGGTGAGGTGCTGGATGAGCTCCTTCATGTTGAGGTTCTGGAAGGAGAGCAGCAGGTTGCGGACCAGCGGCCAGCCGAGGAAGACGGCGGTCGCGAGCAGGGCGGGCAGCAGGAGGAGATACGGGGTGTGGCGGGCGGGAGAGGAAGGAGTGCGGCGGGCGGGAGAGGAGGAGGCGCGGCGGGCGGTCCGTCTGCCGCCAGTGCCGCGGGCGGGCGGGGCTCCCCCCTTGCCGGTGCCCGGTGCGGTCTCTTCGTCCGCGGCGTCGAGCTGCACTGCCATGGTCCCCTGTTCCCCCTTGTTGTCGCCGGGTTGCCGTGAAGGTCGGTGTGCACCTGCTGACGCGCGTACGGGGCCGGGGACGGCCGGCCCCGTACGCAGCCGGTGCGGTTACTCCTTGGCGAGTCGCGAGTTGATCTCGGATTCGATGTCCTTGGCGGCGTCGGCCGGGGACTTACCGTTCAGCACGGCCGTCATGTAGTTCTTGAGGGGGTTCGGGACGTTCTCCACGGCGGCCCACTGCGGAATGAGCGGAGTGGTGCCGCCGGACTTCTGTGCGGCGGGTGCGGCGGCCGCGGCGGCCGGGTTCTCCTTGGCGGCGCCGGCCAGGTCGGCGGACTTCGGGGTCCAGCCGGCCTCCTTGACCATCTGCCCGTCGTTCTCCTTGGAGAGGGCGACCTTCAGGAATTCCTTGGCGAGTTCCTGGTTCTTGCCCATTCCGGCGACCGCGAAGTTGGAGCCGCCGAGGAATACTCCCTCGGGCTTGTCGGCGGTCTCGCCCGGAATGGTGAAGAAGCCGATGTCCTGCTTGATGTCCGGGTTGGTCTTGACGGCTTCGGCGGCCTCGTAGCCCATGGCGATGATGGCGCCGGTCTTCCCCTTGGCGAAGACCTGGGCCTGCTGCGGGGTGGCCTCGTCCTTGTTCTTCGGGGCGGCGCTGAAGGACTGGTACTGCTGGTAGATGTCCATGGCCTTGGAGACCTTGGGGTCGCCGAGGTTGGACACCCATTTTCCGCCCTGCTTCTTCACCAGGTCGGCGCCGGTGCCGATGGTCAGGCCGTCGAAGAAGTACCAGTTCTGGCCGGGCAGGTAGAGGGGCTCGGCGTCGGTCTTCTTCTTGAGGGTGTCGAAGTCCTTGAAGAGCTCGGTGCGGGTCTTCGGAATACCCTTGATACCGGCCTTCGCCCAGATCTTCTTGTTGTACATCACCACGCGGTTCCCGGCGTACCACGGCAGTGCGTACTGCTTTCCGTCCACGACCGACGCCTTGTTGAACGCGTCGTTCCAGTCGGCGCCGATGTCCTTCTTCAGGTCACCGAGGTCGGCCAGGGCGCCCGCCTTGGCGTAGGCGGCGGTCTGGGTGTTGCCGATTTCCACGACGTCCGGCGGGGTGTCCTCGGAAAGGGCGGTGCTCAGCTTCTGCTGAATGCCGTTCCACTGCTGGACCTTGAACTCGACGGTGGCGCCGGTCTTCTTCTTGAATTGCTCGGAGACCTGCTTGGTCCACTGTTCCGGGTTCGATCCGCTCATCACCCATACGGTCAGCTTCTGGCCCTTGAAGCCGTCCGCCCCCGTCTTCCCGCCGTCGCTGGACCCACAGGCAGCGACACTCACCAGCATTCCCGCGACGGCCGTCGCTGCTATGAGCCCACGCTTCATTGCGCTCTCCCCTAAAGGCCGGGTGTGGTCTTTAATGGTTTAGACCAGTTCCCGCAGCTTGGCCTAGACCTTTTGGGGTGTCAAGGGTGTATAAGAGTCGCTGTCAGGTCCGTTACCGGACCGACATCTGGCGGGCCGGGACCTGCGAGAGCGCGCGGGGAACCCTTCCGTGCCACGATGTGAGCCGCTACGTACGGAGGAGCCGGTGACGGCAGCAGGACAGGGGTCGGAGAGGCGGGTCATGGAGACCGACGGCGGCAGCGCCGAGAGCGGCGCCGGCACGCGGACCGCGCGCGTGCCCAAGTACTACCGCCTCAAGCGGCACTTGCTGGAGATCACCGAAACCCTGCCGCCCGGCACCCCGGTCCCGCCCGAACGCACCCTCGCCGCGGAGTTCGACACCTCGCGGACCACCGTCCGCCAGGCCCTCCAGGAACTGGTCGTCGAGGGCCGGCTGGAACGCATCCAGGGCAAGGGCACGTTCGTGGCCAAGCCCAAGGTCTCCCAGGCGCTGCAACTGACCTCCTACACGGAGGACATGCGCGCCCAGGGGCTGGAACCGACCTCCCAGCTGCTGGACATCGGCTATGTCACCGCCGACGACCGGCTGGCCGGACTGCTGGACATCGCGCCCGGCGGGCGGGTGCTGCGCATCGAACGGCTGCGGCTGGCCAGCGGTGAGCCGATGGCGATCGAGACCACCCACCTGTCCGCCAAGCGCTTCCCCGCGCTCCGCCGCAACCTGGTCAAGTACACCTCGCTGTACACCGCGCTGGCCGAGGTCTACGACGTCCGGCTCGCCGAGGCCGAGGAGACCATCGAGACCTCGCTCGCCACCCCGCGCGAGGCCGGGCTGCTGGGCACCGACGTCGGCCTGCCGATGCTGATGCTCTCCCGCCACTCCCTCGACGCCCAGGGGCAGCCGGTGGAGTGGGTGCGCTCGGTCTACCGCGGCGACCGCTACAAGTTCGTCGCCCGGCTGCAGCGCCCCACGGACTGAGCACGCCCCACGGACCGAGCACGCCGCACGGACCGAGCACGCCCCACGGGCCGGACACGCCCGCGAAGCGGGCCCTCCCCGCGGACCGAACGGCCGCCGGCGGGCGGCGGAACTCCCGCCGCCCGCCGCCCTTTTCCGCGCGAAGTGTCCATACCGATATGCGGACACCTAGTGACGCGCGCCACGGCCCTGCCATAGATTTCCAGCCGATTGCACAGGAGACAGCCAGGGACGGAGCCACGCTGATGCCAGAGCCAGCCGAATCACCGACCAGAAGACAGGTCGTCACCCCGACGCGCATAGTGGCCGGACTGTGCCTGCTGGCTCCGTTCGTCTCGATGCTGTGGGTGAGTTCGTACGCCAGGATCGAGCCGACGCTGATCGGGATCCCGTTCTTCTACTGGTACCAGATGGCGTGGGTGCTGATCTCCACGGTGCTGACCACCGTCGCGTACAAGCTCGTCCGGCGTGAGCAGCGCCTCCGCAAGGACGGTGGCCGATGAGCGCCCTCGTGACCGCGGCCCCGGAGACCGTCCGGCTGGCCGCCTCCCAGACCCACGGCGTCAACGGCGTCGCCCTCGCCGTCTTCGTCTTCTTCTTCCTGGCCGTGACGGTCATGGGCTTCCTGGCCGCCCGCTGGCGCAAGGCCGAACAGTCCGCCAACCTGGACGAATGGGGCCTGGGCGGCCGCAGCTTCGGCACCTGGATCACGTGGTTCCTGCTCGGCGGTGACCTCTACACCGCGTACACCTTCGTGGCCGTCCCGGCGGCGGTCTACACGGCGGGCGCCTCCGGCTTCTTCGCCGTGCCGTACACGATCCTGGTCTACCCCTTCATCTTCCTCTTCCTGCCCCGCCTCTGGTCGGTCTCGCACAAGCACGGCTACGTCACCACCTCCGACTTCGTCCGCGGCCGCTTCGGCTCCAAGGGCCTGTCGCTGGCGGTGGCGCTCACCGGCATCCTCGCCACGATGCCGTACATCGCGCTCCAACTGGTGGGCATCCAGGCCGTGCTGGACGTCATGGGCATCGGCGGCGGCGAGCACACCAACTGGTTCGTCAAGGACCTCCCGCTGCTGATCGCCTTCGCGGTCCTGGCGGCCTACACCTACTCCTCCGGTCTGCGCGCGCCCGCCCTGATCGCGTTCGTCAAGGACGGCCTGATCTACCTCGTCATCGGCGTGGCGATCATCTACATCCCGATCAAGCTGGGCGGCTTCGACAGCATCTTCCACGCGGCGGGCAAGGCGCTCGCCCAGCCGGGCGCCGTCCCCGGCAAACCACGCGGCGAAGTCACCAGCGGGCCCAACGCCCAGTGGGCGTACGCCACTCTGGCCCTGGGCTCGGCCCTGGCGCTGTTCATGTACCCGCACTCGATCACCGCGACGCTGTCCTCGCGCAGCCGCAACGTGATCCGCCGCAACACCACGATCCTGCCGCTCTACTCGCTGATGCTGGGCCTGCTGGCGCTGCTCGGCTTCATGGCGATCAAGGCCGGCACGGACATCCAGGGCAACCCGCAACTGGCCATCCCCCAGCTGTTCGAGGACATGTTCCCGAGCTGGTTCACCGGCGTGGCGTTCGCCGCGATCGGCATCGGCGCCCTCGTCCCGGCGGCCATCATGTCCATCGCGGCCGCCAACCTCTTCACCCGGAACGTCTACAAGGACTTCCTCAAGCAGGACGCCACGCCCGAGCAGGAACACAAGGTCGCCAAGCTGGTCTCCCTGCTGGTCAAGGTCGGCGCCCTGGTCTTCGTCCTCACCATGGACAAGACCGTCGCCATCAACTTCCAGCTGCTCGGCGGGATCTGGATCCTGCAGACCCTGCCGTCCCTGGTCGGCGGCCTGTTCACCCGGTGGTTCCACCGCTGGGCACTGCTGGCGGGCTGGGCGGCCGGCATGCTCTACGGCACGCTCGCGGCGTACGGCGTGGCCACCCCGAAGCAGAAGCACTTCGGCGGCCCCAGCACGGAGATCCCCGGCCTCGGGGAGATCGGCTACATCGGCCTGACCGCGTTCGTCCTGAACGTCGTCATCGCGGTCGTCCTCACCGTCGTCCTGCGGGCCTTCAACGCCCCCGACGGCACGGACGAGACCAGCCCCGCGGACTACACCGCCGACGCGGGCGACAAGGGCGTCCTCGCCGACCTCCCACCGGCCACGGCGGGGGCACCGGCGGGGCACTGAGCCACCCCGCGTCCGACGCCATGGGCCGCTGCCTCTTTGGGGAGGCAGCGGCCCGTTGCGTGCACCCGGTCAGTTCACCCAGTCCTTGAGCGGCTCGGTTTCGAGGGTGATGCCGACGGGGTCCGGGAGGTGGAGGGGCTTGCCGTACGGGACGGTGTGCACGTTCTCGTACCAGGAACCGTTCGGCTCGCTGTAGACCGCCACCTCGCACTTGTCGCGATCGATGAGCAGGTGGACCGGAATGCCTGTTTCGGCGTACGCGCGGGGCTTCTCCACCCGGTCGCACCGGTCGGTGTCCGAGTCATGCGACGTGACCTCGACGGCCATCAACACGGGGTCGGGGTCTACCCATTCCCCTTGGCCCCCGATAGCGCCGCTGGGAGCGAGCGCCCCATCCGGGCGAGCGCGGCCGGCCCGATAGGTCTGCACCTTTATTCCCTGGTCCGGATAGAGCCACAGTTCGGGGCGCGACTGGATGCACATACGCGTCAGCCACTCGATGATCAGCCCGTGGTCCCCGTCCGGCATGGGCTTGCTCCTGACCTTCCCATCGATGAGTTCCAGACGTGCACCACGCTCCAATCGAGCGAATATCCGGGCAGCCTCTTCGAAGTCGGTTGTCGCGATATGCGGCCGGTCAGCGAGCGCGGGCATGGGCCTCCTCCTTCTGGCATCGGGCAGAGCAAGGAACGTGCCACCGACGCTAGCCGAGACCACTGACAGGCACCGCCCGATCACTCGTTGATCACTCGCGACACACTAGATGTGGGGGTGCACCTGAGGGGTCACCACCACATGTATGCTCGTCCTCGCTGTCGCCGCAGGGGAACCCGGTGGGAATCCGGGACTGTCCCGCAACGGTGTACGAGCGCACCCGCCCGCCTTTGTCGACGGGCCGCCGTGCGCCCGGAAGTCCGAGGACCTGCCGACGGCACGCCCGCACCGCCATCGGTGCGGACGTCGATACGTCCGGGCCCCGAGGGAGGGCCGGTGGACGCCGCGCGGTGTGCCCGCGCACCCCTGACCTGACGGGGTGCCGCATGCCCGCGTGCGCCCGTCGCGCCCGCGTCCCTCCCGGCCCCCGCCGAGTGAGGGAGAGCATCACGTGACCATCGCGCCAACGGAACCCGCGTCAGACGCCGAGGTCGTGCCGCCCGCGGTGGCCACGCCGCCCGCCTCCGACGGTCCGGGCGTCGCCCTGCTGCGCACCCTCACCGACCTGACCGCGGACCTCACCGCGACCGACCCCGGCAAGGTGGCCGCCGCCGCCCTGCGCGGCCGGCACGCGGGTTCCGACGAGGCCGAACTGCGCGCGCTGGCCACCGAGGCCGCGGCCGGCCTGATCGGTGACGAGCCGGAGTACTCCAAGCTCGCCGCGCGGCTGCTCACCCTCGCGATCTCGGAGGAGGCGGCCGAACAGGGGGCGGTCGCCTTCTCCGCCTCCATCGAGGTCGGCCACCGCGAGGGCCTGATCGCCGACGAGACCGCGGAGTTCGTCCGGGCGCACGCGGCGCGGCTGGACGCGCTGGTCGAGCAGGCGCTCGCGGACGGCGCCGACGACCGGTTCGGTTACTTCGGCCTGCGCACCCTGCACTCCCGCTACCTGCTGCGGCACCCCACCACCCGTCAGGTCGTCGAGACGCCCCAGCACTTCCTGCTGCGGGTGGCCTGCGGCCTCGCCGAGACCGCTGATTCCGAAGAGGGCAGCGCCCGCGCGCTGGACGACGTCGCCGAGCTGTACCGCCTCACCAGCTCGCTGTCGTACCTCCCCTCCTCCCCCACGCTCTTCAACTCCGGCACCCGCCACCCGCAGATGTCGTCCTGCTACCTGCTGGACTCCCCGCTGGACGAGCTGGACTCGATCTACGACCGGTACCACCAGGTCGCCCGGCTCTCCAAGCACGCCGGCGGCATCGGGCTGTCGTACTCCCGGATCCGGGCCCGCGGTTCGCTGATCCGCGGCACCAACGGGCACTCCAACGGCATCGTGCCGTTCCTGCGCACGCTGGACGCCTCGGTCGCGGCGGTCAACCAGGGCGGCCGGCGCAAGGGCGCGGCCTGCGTCTACCTGGAGACCTGGCACGCGGACATCGAGGAGTTCCTGGAGCTCCGCGACAACACCGGCGAAGAGGCCCGCCGCACCCACAACCTGAACCTCGCGCACTGGATCCCGGACGAGTTCATGCGCCGGGTGGAGGCGGACGCCGACTGGTCGCTGTTCTCGCCCTCCGACGTCCCCGAGCTGGTGGACCTGTGGGGCGAGGAGTTCGACGCCGCGTACCGCAAGGCCGAGGCCGAGGGCCGGGCGCTCAAGCAGATCCCGGCCCGGGTGCTGTACTCCCGCATGATGCGCACCCTGGCGCAGACCGGCAACGGCTGGATGACGTTCAAGGACGCCGCCAACCGCACCGCCAACCAGACCGCCGAGCCGGGCAAGGTCGTGCACTCCTCCAACCTGTGCACGGAGATCCTGGAGGTGACCGACGACGGGGAGACCGCGGTCTGCAACCTGGGGTCGGTCAACCTCGCCGCGCATCTTGGCAACGAGGCCGACGGCTGGGAGGAGGCGATGGACTGGGAGCGGCTGGACGCCACGGTCCGTACGGCCGTCACCTTCCTCGACCGCGTCGTGGACATCAACTTCTACCCCACCGAGCAGGCCGCCGCCTCCAACTCCCGCTGGCGTCCGGTCGGTCTGGGCCTGATGGGCCTGCAGGACGTCTTCTTCCGGCTGCGGCTGCCCTTCGACTCCCCCGAGGCGAAGGAGCTGTCCACCCGTATCTCCGAGCGGATCATGCTCGCCGCCTACGAGGCGTCCGCCGACCTCGCGGACCGGCACGGCCCGCACCCGGCCTGGTCCGCGACCCGGACCGCCCGCGGCGTGCTGCACCCCGACCACTACCCGGACGCCGAGCCGCGCTGGGCGGACCGCTGGGCCGCGCTGCGCGCCCGGGTCGCGAAGACCGGGATGCGCAACTCCCTCCTGCTCGCGATCGCGCCGACCGCGACCATCGCCTCCATCGCCGGCGTGTACGAGTGCATCGAGCCGCAGGTGTCCAACCTCTTCAAGCGCGAGACGCTGAGCGGTGAGTTCCTGCAGGTCAACGCCTATCTGATCGAGGAGCTCAAGGCGTTGGGCCTGTGGGACGCGCGGACCCGTGACGCGCTGCGCGAGGCGAACGGCTCGGTGCAGGACGTGGCGTGGATCCCCGAGCACATCCGCGCGCTCTACCGCACCGCCTGGGAGATCCCGCAGCGCGCCCTGATCGACATGGCCGCGGCCCGTACGCCGTACCTCGACCAGAGCCAGTCGCTGAACCTCTTCATGGCGTCGCCGACCATCGGCAAGCTCAGCTCGATGTACGCGTACGCCTGGAAGCGCGGCATCAAGACGACGTACTACCTGCGGTCGCGCCCGGCGACGCGGATCGCGCAGTCGGCGCGCGCCGCGTCCGTCCCCGCCCAGCAAGCGCCGCAACTGCCGGTGACCGACCCCGAGGCGGTCGCCTGCTCCCTGGAAAACCCCGAGTCCTGCGAGGCCTGCCAGTGATGTCCACCGACGCCAACAAGAACAAGAACCTGCTCGACCCGGGCTTCGAACTCACCCTGCGTCCCATGCGGTACCCGGAGTTCTACGACCGCTACCGCGACGCGATCAAGAACACCTGGACCGTGGAGGAGGTCGACCTCCACTCCGACGTGGCCGACCTCGCCAAGCTCTCGCCCGGCGAGCAGCACATGATCGGCCGGCTGGTCGCGTTCTTCGCGACCGGTGACTCGATCGTCGCGAACAACCTGGTCCTGACGCTGTACAAGCACATCAACTCCCCCGAGGCGCGGCTGTATCTGAGCCGTCAGCTCTTCGAGGAGGCGGTGCACGTCCAGTTCTACCTGACGCTGCTGGACACCTATCTGCCCGACCCGGAGGACCGCGCCGCCGCCTTCGCCGCGGTGGAGAACATCCCGTCCATCCGGGAGAAGGCCCAGTTCTGCTTCAAGTGGATGGACTCGGTCGAGAGCATCGACCGGCTGGAGTCCAAGGCCGACCGCCGCCGCTTCCTCCTCAACCTCATCTGCTTCGCGGCCTGCATCGAGGGCCTGTTCTTCTACGGCGCCTTCGCCTACGTCTACTGGTTCCGCTCGCGCGGGCTGCTGCACGGCCTGGCCACCGGCACCAACTGGGTCTTCCGCGACGAGTCCATGCACATGGAGTTCGCGTTCTCGGTGGTGGACACGGTCCGCGAGGAGGAGCCCGACCTCTTCGACGACAAGCTGGAGCTGCAGGTCACCGAGATGCTGAAGGAGGCCGTCGAGGCCGAGCTGCAGTTCGGCCGTGACCTGTGCGGCGACGGCCTGCCGGGGATGAACACCGAGTCGATGCGCGCGTACCTGCAGTGCGTCGCGGACCAGCGTCTGCAGCGGCTCGGCTTCGCGCCCGTGTACGGCTCGGAGAACCCGTTCTCCTTCATGGAGCTGCAGAACGTCCAGGAGCTGACCAACTTCTTCGAGCGCCGGGCCTCCGCCTACCAGGTCGCCGTCGAGGGCTCGGTCTCCTTCGACGACGACTTCTAGGCCGGCGCCCCGACGTCCGTGCCGGCGACGCCCGTTCACCCCGGTCATCTGCGATTGTGCGCGTTCTGTTACCTCGGCAACCAGGGGCGGGGCCGCCACATCTATCGGGGTATGAAGGGCACGAAGGGGCGTCGCCGGTTCATCGACTATCCGCGCCGGGGACGGGAGGGGCTGCGCCGATGGCTGCCGTCATGGCGGCTGTGGCTCGGCACCCTCTCGTTCGGCATCCTCTCCCTGGCGGGGTTGTTCGCGTTCGTGTACGCGAAGATCGACATACCGGACGAGAACGAGCTCGCCGGTAAGGAGGCCACCGTCTACTACTGGGCGGACGGCAGCCAGATGGTGAGCGTGGGCGCCGTCAACCGGCAGAACATCACCCTCGACAAGGTCCCCGACTCGGTCGAGAACGCGGTGATCTCCGCGGAGAACGCCACGTTCTACAGCGACCCCGGGGTATCCGTCCAGGGAATCGCCCGGGCCGTGGTGAACATGGTCTCCGGCGAGGAGACCCAGGGCGGCTCCACCATCACCCAGCAGTACGTGAAGAACACCTATCTCTCGCAGGACCAGACGGTCACCCGCAAGCTGCGGGAATTCATCATCGCGCTGAAGGTGAGCAACCAGAAGTCCAAGCGCGACATACTCCGCGGCTATCTCAACACCAGCTGGTTCGGCCGCGGTTCGTACGGCATCCAGGCCGCCGCCCACGCGTACTACGGCATCGACGCCAAGAACCTCAGCCCCAGCCAGGGCGCCCTGCTGGCGGCCACGCTGAAGGGTGCCGACCAGTACGACCCGGGGCTGAGCGAGGCCAATCACCGGCGGGCGGAGGCGCGGTGGCGGTGGATCCTGGACCGGCAGGTCGCCACCGGAAAGATGAGCGAGGAGGAACGCGCGAAATACCGCACGTTCCCCGAGCCCCGGCCGCCGTCGAAACCCACCAGCCAGGCCGGCCAGATCGGCTATCTCGTCGACATCGCCAACAAATTCATCAAGGCGGACACCGGGCTCACCGACAAGGACCTGGCGCGCGGCGGCTACCGCGTCCACACCACCTTCGACAAGAACCGCACCCGCCACCTGGAGGCGGCCGTGAACACCGTCCGCCGGGAGAACCTCGACCCGAAGGAGCGGACCGCCGACACCTTCGTGGAATTCGGGGCGGCCTCGGTGCGGCCCCGGGACGGCGCGATCGTCGCGCTCTACGGCGGTGCCGACGCCACCCGGCACTTCAGCAACAACGCGGACACCACGGCGGTCCCGGCCGGCTCGGCCTTCAAACCGTTCGTGCTCGCCGCCGCCCTCCAGCAGCAGGTCGACGCCACCCCGCAGCCCACCGACCGCCCCGAGGGGGCCGGCCGGGCCGTCCCGGTGGACTGGCGGCCGGACCGGGCCGCCGCGGACCTCGGCAGCGCCCTGGTGAAGGCCCAGAACCCGCCGTTCGTCCAGGCCGGGCAGCGGATCGGGCTGGAACGGATCCGGGACCTCGCGGTGGCCGCCGGGCTGCGCAAGGAGAGCATGGCGCGCCTGGAGCAGACCTTCCCGCTCGGCACCTCGGCGCCCAGCGCGATACGGATGGCGAGCGCCTACACCACCTTCGCCAACGGCGGGCTGCACGCCGATCCCTACGCGGTGTCGTCCATGACGCAC
Organism: Streptomyces sp. NPDC107765; assembly: GCF_055657085.1. NCBI lineage: Bacteria > Bacillati > Actinomycetota > Actinomycetes > Kitasatosporales > Streptomycetaceae > Streptomyces > Streptomyces sp. NPDC107765. Next base: position 191,143 of record NZ_JBVKBL010000002.1, read on the forward strand.
GACGGCCGCACGGTCCCCGGCTTCGAGCGGGCGGTGCCCCAGCAGGTCCTCGACGCCGGGGTCGCCCAGCAGGTGACCGGCGCCTTGGAGGGCGTGGGACGGCGCACGCTGGGCCTGCCGGACGCCAAGCCGGCCGGTCCGCCGGTGGCGGCCGGCCGTACCGAGCCGGGTGACCGGATGAAGTCGGCGTGGTTCATCGGCAGCCCGGCGCCCGCCCCGGTCGGCACCGGGCCCGGCACCGGCGGCGGGAACTGGGGCGGCGTCCGCCCCGGCACCGCGCCGGGCGCCGGTGACGAGCCGACCACCGCCGTCACCATGTTCCGCAACCAGCCCGGCGCGCCCCAACTGCTGGGCCTGCAGGGCGTCGGCGGCCCCCGCACCGGTCTGGGGACGTCCCTCCCGCCGAAGGTCTGGAGCGCCTACCAGGACGCCTCGTAGACCGGCCGCCGGTACGCCCCAGGGACCGGCCGCCAGGACGCCTCATGGACGCGCGCGGGCGCCCGCCCCCACCAGGGGACGGGCGCCCGCGCGCCGGTCGTGTCGCGTCCGCTCAGTCGTTGGCGACCACGGGGTAGCGCGGCTCCCGCTCGGCCATCTGCCGCAGCGCGTCCTTGCGGTCCCGCTTGGAGAGCCGGTCGATGTAGAGGTAGCCGTAGAGGTGGTCGGTCTCGTGCTGGAGGCAGCGCGCGAAGTAGCCGGTGCCCTGCACGGCGATCGGCTCGCCCTTGGCGTTCTGGCCGCGCACCACGGCGTAGTCGGGGCGGGCCAGCTCGGCGTACGCGCCGGGCACGGACAGGCAGCCCTCGTTGGAGTCGTCCAGCACCCGGCGCTCGACGGGGAGCTCGTCCAGGACCGGGTTGCAGATCGCGCCGACGTGCCGGACGCCCTCGTCGTCCAGGCAGTCGTAGACGAAGACCTTCAGGTCCACACCGATCTGGTTGGCGGCCAGGCCCACGCCCTCGGCGGTGCGCTGGCTGGCGAACATGTCGTCGATCAGCTGGGCCAGGCTGTCGTCGAACTCCGTGACGTCCTTGCACTCCTTGTGGAGCACCGGGTTGCCGACCACGGTGATCGGGCGGGAGGTGCCGCGCTCCCGGTGGGCACGCTCGCGCTCCTCGCAGTCCTCCGTGTCGACGATGAACTCGACGCTCTCCTGCTGATCACTGTCCTGCTGGGCCATCTCCGCCGTACGCCTTCCTCAAAACCCTGATGGGACGCCCTACAGCCTACGGGGGCGGCCCGGCGCTCAGCAGACCTCTTCCAGATCACGCCATTCGCGGGTGTCCGGGCTGTCCGCGACCCAGCCGTCGAGCAGCCCGCGGACCAGCGCGGACGGCGCCGCGATACCGCATTCGCGCTCCGGCACCCACAGCGAGCCGGAGCCCGCGGTGCGGTGGCCCAGCGGGCCGGGGTGGCCCGGTTCGCTGTGGTCGTGCGGGTCCAGGTGCTCGCCGTCGCCCTCGTCGCTGGGCATCCGGCTCTCGGAGCACGTACGGCACAGCAGGCGTACGGAGGACGACCAGTCCTCGGCGGCGAAGCCGGCGTCGGCCGCCAGCCGCTCCAGGGCGTCCCGGTCGGCCTCGGTGGCGGCCTCCAGGAGCACCACCCAGGTGGGGACCGGGGAGGGCGCCCACAGCTCGATCTCGTCGAAGACCGGGTAGGCCTGCCCGTCGGACGTCGTCCGCTCGCCGTGCGGGACGCCGTCGTGCAGCACGACCTCGCCCCAGCGCCGCCCGGAGGACGGCAGCGGGATCGACAGCACCTCGATGCGGGCCGGGTCCAGCCGGCGGCCCCAGACCACCTCGGCCTCGCCCTCCGGGGAGAGCCGGACCGCGGCGCTGCCCAGGGCCATCCCGACCGGTTCGCCGGACGGCGAGCCCTCACCGGGGACCTTCAGGCCGTACGCCTGCCAGGCCCGGCGGGCCAGCGGCCAGTCCTGGAGGCCGGTGGCGGCGATGCCGACGTTCCACCAGTCGGGGGCCCCGGTCTCGCGGTCGAGCAGCGCCACCGCGCGCAGACCGGCGGCCCGGGCCTGCTCCCAGTCGTGCCGGAACTTGTGCAGCAGGGCGAGGTTGAACCAGGACTCCGACAGCCACGGCTCCATGTCCGCGGCACGGGTCAGCAACGCCCCCGCGTCCTCGTAACGGCCGTCACCGATCAGCGTGAAAGCGCGGTCGGTCGCCTGCCGCCACGAGGCGGAGGGCCGGTGCCGTACCTTGCCGAAGATCCTCACGATTCCCGCCTGCTGGTTGCTCTCGATGCCGCCGGGAGGTCTCCCGGGCGGCTCCCGGGGCCCTTCCGGGGGGCCCACTCGACAACCTGCCACAGATTGCCGTCGGGCTCAGCCTGGTTTGCTGCTCCCCCTGCGGCTGATGCCCTTCACCGACCCCCTGAACCCCCTGGGACTCTCCTCACAGGGGCTTCCTTCGCATCCAACCATGCCCGTCTCGGAGGCCGCTCATTACCCATGGGTTCTGGCACTCCGGGAGGAATTCCGCAAGCGGAGGGAACCGAAGGGCGGCACCGGGGCCGGGCCGCGCCGGTGCGGTCCTTCTCACACCTCCCGGCCGCCGCGGGCCAGGACCCGGGCGAGCGCCTCGACGACGCGGGGCTCGTAGTCCTGCGCGGTGGCCAGCCGCAGCCGCTCCAGGGCGCGCAGCCGGCCGCCCGGCCCGCCGGCGCCGCCCGCCAGGTCGTCGTAGGCGTTGACGGTCCGGACGATCCGCGCGGTGACCGGCTGGTCCGGGTACGGGTCGGCCTGCCGCTCGACGATCATCGCGACCTCGGCGGGCACCCCGGTCTGCCGGACAACCGCGCCGCCCAGCAGGGCTATCCGGCGCTGTTCGGCGGGCGGCAGCGGGGCGGTGGCACCGTCCGGCACCGGGTCCAGGAGGGAGAGCTGGCCGATGTCGTGCATCAGCGCGGCGTACTCCAGGACGTCCAAGTCCGGTTCGGTCAGGCCCAGTTCGCGGCCCACCGCGCGGCTGAGCGCGGCCACCCGGCGGGCGTGACCGTGCGGGGTGTACCCGGCGATCTCGGTGGCGCGGGCCAGCGAGGCGATGGTCTGGCGGTACGTACCGCGCACCGCCGCGAAACGGCCGAAGGCGAACTGGGTCAGCAGCAGCGGCAGACAGAACACCGGCAGCGCCCACAGGCCGGCGACCGCGGTGGCGAGCGCGATCACCACGCCGGTGGCGCAGACGGCCGTGCCGATGCCGGGCAGCGCCCGCAACTCGTCGCACAGCAGCGGCCCGTACGGCCAGCCGGTGCGGGCGTGCGCCAGAGTGGCGGCGAGCACCGCGTCACACAGCGTGGTCAGCGCCAGCAGGCCGATCAGGAAGAACGGGTAGGCCGGCCCGTTCGCCACCCAGCTGTCCAGGGTGCCGGTGTTGTAGAGGGGGTGGAAGCAGGTGGCGGCGAATCCCGTGGTCAGCACCCGGCGGGCGAGCCGGTCCGGCGCCGTGCCCCGGCCGCGCGCGACCTGCGGAACGACGCCGATCAGGGCGGCCGCCAGGACCACGGCCACGGTCTGGGGGACACCGTGCGTCGTCGGCCGGCCGCCCGCCTCGCCGAGCAGCGCGTACGCCAGCGCCCCGGCCGCGGCCAGCGGGGCCGCCGTTCGGTCGTCCGGCGCCCGCCCCGGCCCGGTGGCGGGCGCGGGGCCGCAGGCGGCCAGCTCGCCGACCGCGATCAGCACCCCGAAGGCCAGCGCGATCCCCGGCTGGTCGAGCCCGGACCACAGGGTCCGGCCCAGGGACCAGCAGGCCAGCACGGCGGCGGCGGTGTGGACGGCGACGACGACGGCGCGGCCTCCGGGGTGGCGGGCGGCGGTACGCGGCCCGTCCGGTACGGCGGTGGGCCGGCCGCCGGCCGCCGGACGGCCCCTCCGCCCGGGATCCGGGGGCTCCGCACGGGTGCCGCTCATCGCGGACCACCGCCCCACCGGGCGCTGCCGGCGGCCCCGGGCACCGGCTCGGGCACCGCGCCGGCCGGCCGGTCACCGCGGCCTTCCGGGTCGGGGCCCGCCGCTCCCCCGGCCTCCCCGGCCCGGCCCGCCACCCGCTCAGGCGTGACGTTTCCGCTCCGGGTCGTGCCCGGCCCGTCGTCCGCCGCGGTGACCAGGTCCGGGTCCCAGCCGTACCGGTGCAGCGCCGCCGCCAGCGCCCGCACCATCCGCGGGTCGAACTGCGTGCCGGCGCATTTGCGCAGTTCCGCGACGGCCACCGGCACCGGCCGGGCCCGGCGGTAGGACCGGGTGGAGGTCATCGCGTCGAAGGCGTCCGCCACCGCCACCACCCGGGCGAACTCCGGGATCTGGTGGCCGCGCAGACCGTACGGGTAGCCGCGCCCGTCCAGCCGCTCGTGATGGTGCAGGATCGCCGCCCGCGCCTCCCCCAGGAAGCCGATGCCGCGGACGATCTCGTGCCCGTACTCCGGGTGCAGCTCGATCACCCGGCGCTCCTCCGGGGTCAGCGGCCCGTCCTTGCGCAACAACCGGGTGGGCACGCCGAGTTTGCCGACGTCGTGCAGGATGCCGGCGAACCGGAGCGCCTCGGTGCGGTCCTCCGCCATGCCCAGCTCGCGGGCGATCATCACCGAGGCGCGGCCGACCCGTTCGCCGTGCCCGCGGGTGTAGCGGTCCTTGATGTCCACGGCCGTCACGAGCGCCCGGATGGTGGCCCGGTGGGCGGCGCGTTCGCGGTGGCAGCGGTCGAAGACCCAGCACGAGAGGCACATCGGCAGCAGCACCAGCAGCGCCGCCGGCGGCCCGTACGAGCTGCGCCACAGGACGGCCATCATCAGTCCGGCCAGGCCGTGCACGAGGTACCGGGCCTGGCCGCGGGCGAGCAGCCCGCGCCAGGCGGTGCGTACCGGGTGCCGTTCGGCGGCGATCAGGATGCCGCCGTCCAGCGCCGCGAGCACCGCGCAGCAGACGGCCGCGGCGGCCAGTGCCGGCAGCAGCAGGAGGGGGAACCGCGGGGTGGTGAGCGCGGGGTGCCCCAGGGCCCGGAAGGCCGCGGCGGCCGCACCGCAGGCGAGGGCCTGCTCGGCGGCGTGCCATATCCGGCGGGCGGTGGCCGCCCGGGGCCGGACCGGGGCGAGCAGCGCTCCGGGGACGGCGGCGAGCGCGGCCAGTGGCGGCGGGAGCAGGAAGACCCCGGCGAGGACCAGCGGGCTGGTCCAGCCCGTGCCCCCGTCGGAACGCGTCCGGTCCGGCAGCCGGCGGCCCAGGAGCGGGCAGCGGGGGAGCCGTTCGCCCAGTGCGTAGAGGGCGGCAAGGGCGAGGGCGGTGCCCCAGGGGGCACCCGGACCCAGCCGTAAGGCCCCAGCGGTGCACAGCGCGGCGGCCAGGGTCGTGCCGCCGATGTACCCTCGCGCGGCCGCCGGAAGTTCCCGCATCGCGCCCTCCTCACCGTGCCCGCCGGCTCCGCCCCGTTCCGGGGGCGGGGACGGCCCTCGGCACGCCGCATCCGCAGCGCGCTCGGGTCGGTGAGAATAGAGGGGTTGGCGCGCCCGGGAAGGCGCATCAGCGGATCGGGCGGGAGGAATCGCCCCGCCCCTCACTCATTGGGGTGATGTGCCGCGGTCTTCGCCCGCACGGCCGCGGTCCGTGCAACGTGGCGGGGGGTCGGCCGCCCGGGAGGCCCTGGCGGGCGGGGGCTTTCAGGCGTCGGCGGTACGGGAGTCGGCCGCCGGGCCGGAGCCGCCGCCGGCCTCCGCCTCACGCGCCTCCTGCTCCCGCTGGGCCTGTTCGTGCCGGGCCTGCTCCAGGACGCTCACCTCGGGCACGGCCTCGCCGGCCCGGATGAGGTCGATCCGGCCCATGACCTTGGAGCGCAGGTCGCTGGGGACGTCGTCGTGGCCGCAGCAGCGCTTGACGAGCTTCTTGACGGCCTGCTCCAGGCCGTACTTCTCCAGGCACGGGGAGCATTCGTCGAGATGCACCTGGAATTCCGCGCACTCCCCGGCGGGCATCTCCCGGTCGAGATACTCGTAAAGGTGGTCAAGGACCTCTGAGCAGTCCTTCTCGTGCGGCTCTCCGCAGCTCATGATCCCGAGCCTTTCCGGTCGTGCGATTCCGACGTGCGCGCGGCCTGCGGGTCCGCAGTGGCCGCACCCGCCGGAACCAGCCCGCGCTCGCGGGCGTAATCCTCCAGCATGCCGCGCAGTTGGCGGCGGCCGCGGTGCAGACGGGACATCACCGTGCCGATGGGTGTCCCCATGATGTCCGCGATCTCCTTGTACGCAAACCCTTCGACGTCGGCGAGGTAGACCGCGATGCGGAATTCCTCCGGGATCGCCTGCAGGGCGGCCTTCACGTCCGAGTCGGGGAGGTGGTCCAGCGCCTGGGACTCCGCGGAGCGCAGCCCCGTCGACATGTGCGACTCGGCGCGCGCCAGCTGCCAGTCCTCGATCTCCTCCGCGGCGCTGCGCTGCGGCTCGCGCTGCTTCTTGCGGTAGGAGTTGATGAAGGTGTTCGTGAGGATGCGGTACAGCCACGCCTTGAGGTTGGTGCCCTCGCGGAACTGGTGGAACGACGCGTACGCCTTCGCGTACGTCTCCTGGACGAGGTCCTCCGCGTCGGCCGGATTGCGCGTCATGCGCAGGGCGGCGGAGTACATCTGGTCAAGGAAGGTGAGCGCGTCCCTCTCGAAGCGCGCGTTGCGCTCGGCCGCACCCTCCTGCCGGCGGTCGGACATCTCCTCGGCCGAGCCGTCGGTCCCTGCGTCGGTACCGGTGACCGGACCCACCTCCTCCAACACCGTCACGGATCCGGAAGCGGACCCACTCGATTCGGAGAATAGACGACGATCCGGTGCCGCCGCCGCTCCAGCCAGGGCGGGCTGTGCCACCTGCATCTGCGACCACGGCAGGTCAGCGGCCGGGCGGGCCGGGCAAGCGATTCCCATGCGGCGGACTCCCATTCCTCGTGCTTCGCTGTACGTACGCGCGTCCGTACGAAAGCCACAACAGCCGCCCCGGCCCCGGCATTCCCGCTCCGCACGATCTTCTTCCGGCGGTTTCCCGTCCGGTTTCCCGCACGGTTTCCCGTCCCGGGGTTGACAAAGGCGTTTGCCGGTCCGGCAATGGAACCGTGGACCACGACACTGCCGGCCCCCCGCCGGACCGCACGGTGGACGCCCCGGCGGCCGGCGCCTCCCGCGACCGCGCCCCGGCGCCGGACCAGGTGTACGACCGGGTCCTCGCCGAGGTGGGGCCCCGGCTGCGGCGGATCCGGCAGGAGCGCGGGGTGACCCTGGCCGCGCTGTCCGAGGCGACTGGCATCTCCGTGAGCACCCTCTCGCGCCTGGAGTCCGGCGGCCGCCGGGCCACCCTCGAACTGCTGCTGCCGCTGGCCCAGGCACACCAGGTGCCGCTGGACGAGCTGGTGGGCGCCCCGGAGGTGGGCGATCCCCGGATCCGCGCGGTGCCGCAGCGGCGCGGCCGTATGACGGTGGTGCCGCTGACCCGCCAGCCGGGCGCGCTGCAGGCGTTCAAGCTGGTGATCGATCCCGTCGCCGGCCCGCCGGAGCAGCGGATCCACGAGGGCTACGAGTGGCTGTACGTGCTGTCCGGACGGCTGCGGCTGCTGCTGGCCGACCGCGACGTGGTGCTGCGGGCCGGGGAGGCGGCGGAGTTCGACACCCGGCTGCCGCACTGGTTCGGGCCCGCCGACGGGACGCCGGTGGAGGTGCTGAGCCTCTTCGGGCGGCAGGGCGAGCGGGTGCACGTACGGGCCCGGCCGCGCGGGCAGGGCGACTGAACCAACGGCGGCGGGGCCTTTGCGGGTGCGCGGGCCCTGGCCGGTGCGGCGCGGGGCCGCTCTCAGCCGAAGAGCCCGTCCAGCCAGGCGAGTACCGCGTCGGTGAGGACGGCCATCGTCGCCGCCTCGTCGACGCCCGCCCTCTTCGGGACCGCGAAGCCGTGGTCGCCGTGCGGCACTTCGGCGAGCTCCGTGCCCGGCGGGAACTCGTCGGGCCGGCCGAAGGGGTCCCGGCCGCCCTGGACCACCAGCGTCGGCACCCCGGCGCCGGTCAGCTCGTCCACCCGGGACTTCTCCGGCCTGCCCGGTGGGTGCAGCGGGAAGCTCAGCGCCAGTACGGCCCCGGCGCCCAGCTCACGGGCCGTACGGCAGGCCACCCGGGCGCCCGCGCTCCGGCCGCCGGCGACCACCGGCAGCCCCGGCTTCTCCAGCGCGGGCCACAGCGCGGTCCACGCGGCGTCCAGGGTCTTCGGCGCCGGTGCCATCTTCTTGCCGGCCACCCGCCACGGCTGCTCGACCAGCGCCACGGGGTAGCCGCGGGCCGGCAGCGCGGCCGCCAGGGCCCGCAGGTCGCGCGCCTCGATACCGCCGCCGGCGCCGTGGCTCACCGCCACCACGGCCCGCGCCGGCGTCGCCTCGCGGTACCAGGTGATCCGGGCCTCGCCCGCCGGCGTCCCGACCGTCTCGGTCTCCTTCGCCCCTGTGCTCATACGCCCATCCTGCCCGCGCCGGGACCCGAACGGCACCGCCCCACGCCCGCCGCCGGGGCCACCGGGCCGGACGCCACCGGGTGCACACCGGCTCAGAACAGCGTGCCGACCTCCGGCCCGTCGAGTTCGGTGACCAGCTCGGGCCCGTTGTTGCGGACGTTGCTGACGTCGGTCGGTACGGGATGGGCCCGCATCAGCCCGGGCGGCGGGGGCGCCAGCAGCTCACGCAGCTCGTCGGGGTCCGTACGGCCCGCGTCGAGCCAGGCGTCCCAGCGGTCCGGGGGCAGCACCAGCGGCATCCTGGGGTGGATCTCGGCCAGCGACTGCGGGCCGGCGCCGCCGTCCGCCCCGGCCAGCGGGGTGGTCTCGGCGGCGGTGGTGACGACCGTGCAGGTCACCCACCAGGCCATCGGGTGGTCCGCGGGGAGGGTGCGGTCCCGCCAGAACTCGTACAGCCCGGCCATCGCCATCACGGAGCCGTCCGCGGGCGTCACGAAGTAGGGCTGCTTGCGGGGCCGCTTCTTCCGGCCCTGCTCCTCCAGCTCCCGCTCGGCGGCGTCGGTGACCCACTCGAAGTAGCCGTCACCGGGGATCAGACAGCGCCGGGTCGCGAAGGCCCGCCGGAACGACGGCTTCTCGTGGACCGTTTCCGCCCGCGCATTGATCATTCTTGCCGCGCCGTCGGGTGATTTCGACCACGACGGGACCAGCCCCCACTTCAGCGGCCGCAGCTGGCGCACCGGCCCGTCAGGTGCCCCCTCGCCTTTGAGGGGACGCTCCAGCACCGCGTGCACGGTGGCCGTCGGCGCCACGTTCCAACTGGGCGCCAGCGTCTCCTCGGGCTCCCACTGCTGCACCCCGAACAGGCCGACCAGGTCCTCGGGGCGACGACTCGCTGCATACCTCCCGCACATGCATGCCACACTGCCATGCCACACGAAGGGGAGACATGGAGACCGACCACCTCACCGACATATGGGGCCGGGTCACCGGGACCCAGCCCGCCCCGTCGCTCTGGCTGGTGATCGCCACGGCGGTGCTCGCCCTGGCCGCCGTCGTCCCGCACACCGCGTGGCGGCTGTCGCGCAATGCGATCACCATCGCCCACGAGGGCGGGCACGGCCTGATCGCGCTGGTCAGCGGGCGGCGGCTGGACGGCATCCGGCTGCACTCCGACACCTCCGGACTGACCGTGTCCCGCGGCAAACCGACCGGTCTCGGCATGGTGCTGACCGCTGCGGCCGGTTATGTGGCACCGTCCCTGCTCGGTCTGGCCGGCGCCGCCCTGCTGGCGGCCGGGCACATCACGGCGCTGTTGTGGGGCGCGACCGCACTGCTGCTGGCGATGCTGGTCATGATCCGCAACGCCTACGGCGTGCTCACCGTCGTCCTGGCCGGCGCCGCGTTCCTGCTGGTCTCCTGGCTGACCACACCGGACGTACAGGCCGGCTTCGGGTACGCGGCGGTGTGGTTCCTGCTGCTGGGCGGGGTGCGGCCGCCCTTCGAGCTGATGGGCAAGCGGCGCCGGGGTGGAGCGGTGGATTCCGACCCGGACCAGCTGGCGCGGCTGACCCACGTTCCGGCGGCGCTGTGGCTCGGTCTCTTCCACGTGGTGACGCTGTGCTCCCTGATGGGCGGCGGGCGCTGGCTGCTCGGCCTCTGAGGTCGCCGGCGGGCCCCGGCCGTCAACGGCGGCACGCCCCGTACTCCCGCCCGGTATGTCCCGAGCGCCCCGTACGTCCGCCGTGTGCGGTCCGTACGTCCGCCCGCTCCGCACTTCCGACACGCGAGCGCATTACCAGTGCCATGTTTCGGATGGGTTGCGCCACTTTTGATCAAGATCGGCACCCTTGCCCAGCCATTAAAGTAAGGGCATGACCGAGAGCCCCGCACATCCCGCCCTGTGGCCCGCCCCCGTCGCCCCCGGGGCCGTCGATGCAACCGTCACCGTGCCCGGCTCCAAATCGGTCACCAACCGCGGCCTGGTCCTGGCCGCCCTCTCCTCCGAGCCCGGCTGGCTGCGCCGCCCGCTGCGCTCCCGCGACACCCTCCTGATGGCCGAGGCGCTGCGCACCATGGGCGTCGGCATCGAGGAGACCGCCTCCTCCAGCTCCGCCGGCTCCGCGGACGCCGTGGACCAACCCGGCGGCGGCGAGGCCTGGCGGATCATCCCGGCCGGACTGCACGGCCCGGCCACCGTCGACGTCGGCAACGCCGGAACGGTCATGCGCTTCCTGCCGCCGGTCGCCGCGCTCGCCGACGGCCCGGTCCGCTTCGACGGCGACCCGCGCTCCTACGAGCGCCCGCTCGGCGGCGTGATCGACGCGCTGCGCTCCCTGGGCGCCCGGATCGACGACGACAACCGCGGCGCGCTCCCGATGACGGTCTTCGGCAGCGGCGCCCTGGAGGGCGGCGCGGTGGAGATCGACGCCTCCTCGTCCTCGCAGTTCGTCAGCGCCCTGCTGCTGTCCGCGCCGCGCTTCAACCAGGGCGTCGAGGTCCGGCACGTCGGCGCGGCCCTGCCGTCGATGCCGCACATCCGGATGACCGTCGACATGCTGCGCAGTGTCGGCGCGCAGGTGGACACCCCGGAGGCGGGCGGCGAGCCCAACGTCTGGCGGGTCACCCCGGGCGCGCTGCTCGGCCGCGACCTGGTCGTCGAGCCCGACCTGTCCAACGCCCAGCCGTTCCTGGCCGCCGCGCTGGTCACCGGCGGGCGGGTCACCATCCCGGACTGGCCCGAGCACACCACCCAGCCCGGTGACGCACTGCGTGAGATCTTCACCACCATGGGCGGCTCCTGCGAGCTGACCGACCAGGGCCTGACCTTCACCGGCAGCGGCCGCATCCACGGCATCGACGTCGACCTCGGCGAGGTCGGCGAGCTGACCCCCGGCATCGCCGCGGTCGCCGCGCTCGCCGACTCCCCCTCCACGCTGCGCGGCGTGGCGCACCTGCGGCTGCACGAGACCGACCGGCTGGCCGCCCTCACCAAGGAGCTCAACGAGCTCGGCGGCGACGTCACCGAGACCGCGGACGGTCTGCACATCCGGCCGCGCCCGCTGCACGGCGGGATCTTCCACACCTACGAGGACCACCGGCTGGCCACCGCCGCCGCGGTCATCGGCCTCGCGGTCGAGGGCGTGGAGGTGGAGAACGTCGCCACCACGGCCAAGACCCTGCCGGACTTCCCCGCACTGTGGACGGACATGCTCGCCCCGTCGCCCGGCCCGGCCCGGAGAGCCTGAGGGATCCGGCCGCCATGCGCCGCTACGGCAAGAACCCCGATGAGGACGACGTCCGCGTCCGCCCCAACCGCAAGGGCAACCGGCCCCGTACGAACATCCGCCCCAAGCACGAGGACGCGGCCGAGGGCCTGGTCCTGACCGTCGACCGGGGCCGGCTGACCTGCCTCATCGAGGGCCGGACGGTCACCGCGATGAAGGCCCGCGAACTGGGCCGCAAGAGCGCGGTGGTCGGCGACCGGGTCGCCGTCGTCGGCGACCTGAGCGGCGCCAAGGACACCCTCGCCCGGATCGTCCGGGTCGAGCCGCGCACCTCCACGCTGCGCCGGACGGCCGACGACGACGACCCGTACGAGCGGGTGGTGGTCGCCAACGCCGACCAGCTCGCGATCGTCACCGCGCTCGCCGACCCCGAGCCGCGCCCCCGGCTCATCGACCGCTGCCTGGTCGCCGCCTACGACGCGGGCCTGGACCCGCTGCTGGTGCTGACCAAGTCCGACCTGGCGTCCGCCGACACGCTGCTGGAGTCGTACGGCACGCTCGGCGTCCCCGCCATCGTCACCAACCGCGAGGAGCTCACCGACGGCGCCGCCGCCGAGCGGGTCCGCGAGGCGCTCAAGGGCCGGATGACGGCGTTCGTCGGGCACTCCGGCGTCGGCAAGACGACCCTGGTCAACGCGCTGGTCCCGGAGCGCCGCCGGGCCACCGGCGACGTCAACGCGGTCACCGGCCGCGGCCGGCACACCACCACCTCCGCGCTGGCGCTGCCGCTGCCCGGGGACGCGGGCTGGGTCATCGACACCCCCGGCGTCCGCTCCTTCGGGCTGGCGCACATCGACCCGTCCCGGGTCATCCACGCCTTCCCCGACCTGGAGCCGGGCACCGTCGACTGCCCGCGCGCCTGCAGCCACGACGAGCAGGACTGCGCCCTGGACCAGTGGGTCGCCGACGGCCACGCCGACCCGGCCCGGCTGCATTCGCTGCGCCGGCTGCTGTCCACCCGTGAACGACGCGAGGGCGACTGATCTCCCGGATGTCGCTGCCGTCCACCCGGGACAACTGCATAATCACACCAAGGCTGGCGCTCGTCACCGGCCGCTGACCGCCAGGCGGGGCCCCAGCGGAGTGAGGCTGCAGTCCCGTCGTCACTCGTCCGGCTGACGGAGGCAATGGGACATGGCGTGGCTGCTGGTCGTGGTGGCGGGGCTGCTGGAGACCGGCTTCGCGGTCTGTCTGAAGCTCTCGCACGGTTTCACCCGCCTCCTGCCGACCATCGCCTTCTGCTCCTTCGCGCTCGCCAGCTTCGGCCTGCTGACCCTGGCCCTGCGCAAGCTCGACGTGGGACCGGCGTACGCGGTGTGGACCGGCCTCGGCGCGGCCGGGACGGCGGTCTACGGCATGGTCTTCCTCGGTGACGTGGTCTCCACCCTGAAGATCGTCTCCATCACGCTGGTCATCGTGGGCATCGTCGGCCTCCAGCTGTCGGGCGGCGCCCACTGACCGGGCGACGTTCCTGACGGTCCATCAACCAAGGCCGGCCGCACTCCGCCCGCCGTCCCCGGCCAGACGCCCGAACGCCCCCCGTACGAGCCGCGACACCGCCTCGGCCTCCTGGTCCCGCCGCGCCCGCTGCGCCGGTACGCGTCCCGGCGGTGCCGTCCCCGGGGGAGCCGGCACGGGCGGGGCCACCACGCAGGACAGCGTCAGCCGGGCCGCGGTCTCGCAGGCGGTGCCCAGGGCGGGCAGTTCCTCCGCGGGCCAGTCGGGCTCCAGGGCCGCGACCGCCTGGGCGCAGAACCGGCCGACCAGCTCGCCGGGCGCCGGCTCTGCGGCCGCCGGAGGAGCCGGCAGCCGGTCCCCCCAGCAGCCCGTCAGCGCCGCCCTGACCAGGGGGTTCGCCCGTGCGGTCCGGAGCGTCCAGGCGGCCGCGGCGACCACCCGGGCGGCGCCGTCACGGCGCGTGCCGGACCTCCCGGTGCCGCCCCGGGCGAGCACCCTGGCGACCCCGGCGAGGTAGTTGTCGGTCTCCCGGCGCACCAGGGCCCGGGCGAGTCCGTCCTTGCTGCCGAACTCGTTGTAGAGCGTCTGCCGGGACACCCCGGCCGCGGCGGCGACCTCGACCATCCGGATGTCGGACCAGGGCCGGGCGGTCAGCGCCGTGTAGGCGGCGTCCAGCAAGGATTCACGCGCTGCGGGCATCCGTCGCCTCCCCGGCCGCCGGCCCAGGTGGCCGGTTTGCGCACAGAATTGAGGCGGCGTCAGAGGCTGTCAAGAGGCGTCGCGGCGTCCTCGTCCCGGCGTGGCGGGACCGGTCCGCCGCCGGGCCCGAGGGGGCGCGGCGAGGCCGGCACCCGCCGGACGGAGGGCGTCACACGCCCGCCGGGCATGGTCGTGTGGCCCGCAGGTATACCAATGGATACTGTTCGCACATGCCCGACTATCACGATGATCTTCGCCTCGGCCACGTCCTCGCCGACGCCGCGGACGCCGCCACCATGGAGCGCTTCAAGGCGCTCGACCTGAAGGTCGAGACCAAACCGGACATGACGCCGGTGAGCGAGGCCGACAAGGCCGCCGAGGAGCTCATCCGCGGCCAGCTCCAGCGGGCCCGGCCGCGGGACGCGGTGCTCGGCGAGGAGTTCGGCAGCGAGGGCGCCGGACCGCGCCGCTGGATCATCGATCCGATCGACGGCACCAAGAACTACGTCCGCGGCGTGCCGGTCTGGGCGACGCTGATCGCGCTGATGGAGCGCGGCGAGGGCGGTGACCGCCCGGTGGTCGGCATCGTCTCCGCGCCGGCGCTCCACCGGCGCTGGTGGGCGGCGGAGGGCCTGGGGGCGTTCACCGGCCGCAGCCTGACCTCCGCGACCCGGCTGCAGGTGTCGAGGGTCGGCCGGGTCCAGGACGCGTCGTTCGCGTACTCCTCGCTCACGGGATGGGAGGAGCGCGGCAAGCTGTCCGGGTTCCTCGACCTGAGCCGGGACTGCTGGCGCACCCGGGCGTACGGCGACTTCTGGCCGTACATGCTGGTCGCCGAGGGCGCGGTGGACATCTGCGCGGAGCCGGAACTGTCGCTGTGGGACATGGCGGCCTGCGCGGTGGTGGTCAACGAGGCCGGCGGGCAGTTCACCGGTCTGGACGGCAGGCCGGGCCCGCACAGCGGCAATGCGGCGGCCTCCAACGGTCTGCTGCACGAGGACCTGTTGAGCTACCTCGGCGACGCCGCCCACTGACCCGCCGGGAACGCCCGCTTTTCTGACGGCTTTTCCCCGCCGCACACCGCGCTGACCTGTGACGCAGCACCTCCGGGGGCGGGTGTTCGGACATCCGTCCAACGCTTGCCCCTTGTGACCGCGCGCGAGGGCATGTGAACATGAGAATCCCCAAGTTTGTGAACTTGTGAACGTGTTCGCAAGGCACATTCACCAAGGAGGTGGCTCCACTCCATGCCCATGTACGTCAAGGACGCCATGAGCACGGTGGTCCTCACCATCGGTCCCGCTCACACCCTCCGCCAGGCGGCCCGGCTGATGGCGGCCCGCCGCATCGGCTCGGCCGTGGTCCTCGACAACGACAACAGCGGCATCGGCATCCTGACCGAGCGCGACATCCTCAACTCCCTCGGCGCGGGCGAGAATCCCGACCGGGAAACCGTGCACGCCCACACCACCCCGGACGTGGTCTTCGCCGCTCCGGACTGGACCCTCGACGACGCCGCGGACGCCATGGTGCGCGGCGGCTTCCGCCACCTGATCGTGCTCAACGACCACGGACCGGTCGGCGTGGTCTCCGTCCGCGACATCATCCGCTGCTGGTCGACGGCCGGCGTACGGGCCGGCGCCGTCCCCGCCTGACGCCTGGTCAGAACGGCACCCGAGGAAGCGCCGGGCTCCTGGAGCCGGGCGCACGAAGAGGCCGGAGCCCACTGGCGTCCGGCCTCTTCGGCTGTTACGGCAAGCGGCCGCCGAGCGGCCCCGAGGGGCCGTCCGGTGATCAGCCGCGCAGGGCCTGGACCGCGACCTGGAGCCGCTTGCCGTAGTCCGCGTCCGCCGTGCGGAAGTTCTCGATCGCCCGCTCGACGATGTCGTCACGGGAGACCTTGGCGAGGAAGCCCGCCAGGTTGTTGATCAGGCGCTCCTTCTCGTCCTCCGACATCAGGCGGTAGAGGTTGCCGGCCTGGACGAAGTCGTCGTCCTCGGCGTGCGAGGGCGCCGCGTGCTCACCGGTGGATCCGGTGACCGCGGCCGGCTGCCACAGCGGCAGACCGGTCTGGGCGGGACCGCCGAAGCTGTTGGGTTCGTAGTTCTTCTGCCGGCCGTGGCGGCCGTCGTAGAGCGCGCCGTCCCGGCCGTGGCTGCGCGCCTCGGTGGCGTGCGGGCGGTTGACCGGCAGGTGGTCGGCGTTGATGCCGACGCGGTAGCGGTGCGCGTCGCCGTACGCGAACAGCCGGCCCTGGAGCATCTTGTCGGGGGACGGGCCGATGCCCGGCACGAAGTGGTGCGGCGAGAAGACCGACTGCTCGACCTCGGCGAAGATGTTCTCCGGGTTGCGGTTGAGCTCCAGCTTGCCGAACTCGATGACCGGGTAGTCCGCGTGCGGCCACACCTTGGTCAGGTCGAACGGGTTGAAGCGGTAGTGCGCGGCCTCGGCGGCGGGCATGATCTGCACGCCGACGGTCCAGGTCGGGAACTCGCCGCGCTCGATCGACTCGCGCAGGTCCCGCTGGTGGCTGTCCGGGTCCTCACCGGCGAGCTTGTTGGCCTCGTCCTGGGTGAGGTTCTTGATGCCCTGGTCGGTCTTGAAGTGGTACTTCACCCAGAAGGTCTCACCGGCGGCGTTGTTCCACTGGAAGGTGTGCGAGCCGAAGCCGTCCATGTGGCGGTACGAGGCGGGGATGCCGCGGTCGCCGAACAGCCAGGTCACCTGGTGGGTGGCCTCCGGGCTCAGACCCCAGAAGTCCCAGACGTTGTCCGCCTCCTGCGAGCCGGTGTACGGGTCGCGCTTCTGGGTGTGGATGAAGTCGGGGAACTTGATGGCGTCCTTGATGAAGAAGATCGGGGTGTTGTTCCCCACGAGGTCGTAATTCCCCTCCTCCGTGTAGAACTTCAGCGCGAAGCCACGGGGGTCACGCACCGCGTCGGCCGAGCCGAGGCTGCCCGCGACGGTGGAGAACCGGAGGAAGACCTCGGTCTCCTTGCCGACCTCGGAGAGGAACGCGGCGCGCGTGTACGGCGTCACGTCGGCGGTGACCGTGAACGTGCCGTACGCGCCGGCGCCGCGGGCGTGCACGATGCGCTCCGGGATGCGCTCGCGGTTGAAGTGCGCGAGCTTCTCGATCAGGAGCTGGTCCTGGATGAGGCCGGGGCCGCCGATGCCCGCCGTCTCGCTGTTCTGGTTGTCCGCGACCGGAGCACCGGCCTCCGTGGTCAGCGGTCCGGTGATGCTCTCTACCGACACGTGCGCCTCCTGAAAGTCTCTCCACCTGCCCTGGGCTTGCGCCGTACCCGATCCTACATTGGACAATGTCTAAGTCAAGAAGAACCCGAAACTCATACCCGATCCGACGATGGACGACCGCTGGTACCCTGGCACTATCTGACTGATAGGTGATTGGCATGAGCGACCTGCTGGAACGACTCCGGGGACGCGGCTGGCGGCTGACCGCGCAGCGACGCGTCGTCGCCGAGGTCCTCGACGGGGACCACGTCCACTACACCGCCGACGAGGTGCACGCCCTGGCGGCCGGCCGGCTTCCCGAGATCTCCCGCGCCACGGTGTACAACACCCTGGGCGAGCTGGTCTCGCTCGGTGAGGTCATCGAGGTGAGCACGGACGGCCGCGCCAAGCGCTACGACCCGAACGCCCACCACGACCACCAGCACCTGGTCTGTTCGCAGTGCGGCATGATCCGCGACGTACACGTCCACGGCGACCCGCTCACCGCCCTCCCCGAGCCGGAGCGGTACGGCTTCCAGGTCTCCGAGGTCACCGTGACCTACCGGGGCATCTGCCCCAACTGCAGCAGCACCTCGTCCTGACCGCGCAGCGGCTGCCGGCCTGCCGGTGGCCGCCCGCACGGCGGTGCGCACACGACGAAGGCCCGGATTCCTGGGAATCCGGGCCTTCGTCTTTCAGTAGCGGGGACAGGATTTGAACCTGCGACCTCTGGGTTATGAGCCCAGCGAGCTACCGAGCTGCTCCACCCCGCGTCGTTGTGTCCACACTCTAACCCCCGCCGGACGACCGGTGCAAATTCGTTTCACCAGGCCGTCCGCACCGGTCCACCGGCCCGTCGCTACGCCGTCAGCTCGTCCTGCAGGGCCGTGCGCAGCCGCGCGGCGCGCTCGGCGACCTCCGGCGGGCCCATCTCGACGGCGTGCGCGCACCAGCGCTGCGCCTCGGCGAGGGCTCCGCGGCGGGCCGCGAGCAGTGCCAGCCGCAGGGCGGCCCGGCCGTGCCCGGCCTCGGCTGCGCGCTGCCACCACAGCGCCGCCTCGGGCAGGCTCCCCTCGCGGGCCAGCAGCAGCCCGAGATTGAAGGCGCCGTTCCGGCTGCCCGCCTCGGCGGCCGTGCGGTACCAGTCGGCGGCCTCGACGACGTCGCCCCGGGCCGCCGCGAACATGCCGACCCGGACCTGGGCGCGGCGGTGACCCTGCCGGGCCGCCCGCTCGTACCACTGCGTGCTCTCGTCCTCCGCCGTACGGTCGCCGTCCGCCTGCCCCGCACCGGCCGCCGAGGCCTGGCGGTCGAGCAGGTCGGCGAGCCGGAAGGCCGCCTCCGCGCTGCCGCCGTCGGCCGCGCAGCGCAGATTGCGCTCGGCGTCCTGCAGCCGGCCCTCCCGCAGCTGCACGATGGCCACCTGCAGGGCCGCGTCGGTGTGCCCGGCCGCGGCCGCCCGCTCGTACCAGGTGTGCGCGGTCCGGTCGTCGCCGCGACTCGCGTAGAGGATGCCGAGGTTGAACGCGGCGTCCACGCTGCCCGCCTCGGCCGCCTTGGAGAACCACGGCTCGGCCCCCGAGGCGTCGCCGCGCTGGAGCAGCAGGATCGCCAGCGCGTTGGCGGCCTCCCGGTGCCCGGCGTACGCGGCTCGGCGGTACCACTGCTCGCCGCGGCCCGGACGGCCCTGCTCGGCGCAGAGCAGCCCGATGTTGTAGGCGCCGTTGACGTCCCCGGCGTCCAGGGCGACGCGGTACCAGCGCTCGGCGGTCTGCAGTTCGCCGCGGTCGGCGTGCAGCGCGCCCAGCGCGTTGGCGGCGTTGCCGTCGCCGTCCTGGGCGGCCCGCCGCCACCATTCCGCGGCGCTGTCCTCGTCACCGGCGTCACGCAGCAGGTAGCCCAGCGCGCAGGCGGCGCGCGCCTCACCGTCCTTGGCGGCGGACAGGTACCAGCGGCCCGCCTCCTGGATGTCACCGCGGTCCTCCAGGAGCGCGCCGAGCTGCAGCGCGGCCCTGCGGTGGCCGCGGGCGGCGGCCTGGCGGTACCACTGCTCGGCCTCCTCCTGCTGGGTCAGCTCACCGTACGCGGGCACCGCCCGGCGGTCGGCCTCGCGGCCGTCCTCGACGAGCCGGGCGAGGCGGTACGCGGCCTCGCGGTGGCCGCGCTCGGCGGCCGCCCGGAACCAGCGCTCGGCCCCGGCGTCCCCGCGGTGTTCGAGCAGGTCGGCGAGGGCGTACGCGCCCAGGCAGTGGCCGGACTCGGCGGACTGGCGCAGCCAGTACTCGGCGGCCGGCTCGTCGCCGCGCTCGCGGTAGTGCCGGCCGAGGGCGTGCGCGGCGGCGGCGGAACCGGCGACGGCGGCGATCCGCCACCAGCCGGCCGCCTCGTCGGCGTAGCCGCGCTGGTGGAGCAGGACGCCGAGGTTGTTGGCCGCGGCGCGGTCGCCGGTGGCGGCCGCGGACCGCAGATGCGGCTCGGCGCCGTCGAGGTCACCGCGGCGCAGCAGCATCGCGCCCAGGGCGCTCATCGCGGCCGGGTCGCCCGCCTCGGCGGCCCGGCGGTGGCCGGACTCGGTCACGGCATCGGACGCCTCGGCGGCCTCCGCGGCCTCCATCGCGTCGATCTGCAGCTCGGATTCGCGCCCGTCGTCGGGCGCAGGTACAAACCGGTCCGTCTCCAACAACCTTGCCTTGTCCCCCATAAGACCCATCGTCGCATCACCCGTAACCCGCGTACACCTGGTATACCGCAGCCAGTGAGGTCACTTCAGCGGTTTGTCGACTTCCCGACACGACGACATGTCAAACTCAAGCACACAGGTTCCCCGCACGAGCCGCACGACCCGGCTTTCTTTTCCGGATCGGTGTGTACACATGACGAAGGCCCGGATCCTTGAGGATCCAGGCCTTCGACCTTCAGTAGCGGGGACAGGATTTGAACCTGCGACCTCTGGGTTATGAGCCCAGCGAGCTACCGAGCTGCTCCACCCCGCGTCGTTGTGCCGTCAATCTATCACGGTCCCGCGGGGCCGCCGCACCGCCCCAGGAAGCGGCGCGGCCCCACGGCGGCCGGTACGCACCGGCTGCCGCGGGGCCCCTGCACCGCCGGGAGGTCAGCTGCCCGGCTTGCCGGCCTTCTGGGCGGCCTTGGCGGCCCGGTCCAGTGCCGCCTTGAGCTTCTTCTTCGCCTCGTCGTACCCGGCCAGGTCGCGCTGTCCGAGGGCCTTCTCGCCCTCCTCGTACGCCTTCTCGGCGTCGGACAGCGCCTGCTGCACGGTCTGGTCGGACGGCGGCTGCTTGCCCTTTTCACCGCCCGGCGGGTTCTCCGTTCCGGAGCTGGCCGCCTTCTTGCCGAAGACCACGTCCAGCGCGTCCTTCAGGGAGTCCTCCAGGACCGGCTTGCTGTCGCCGTAGCTCACCAACACCTTCTTCAGCAACGGGTAGTTGGTGTTGGCGCCGCGCAGGTACACCGGTTCGACGTAGAGCAGTCCGCCGTCCAGGGGCACGGTCAGCAGATTGCCGTACTCGATCTCCGAGTCGCCGAACTTCTTGAGGATGTTGAGCTCGTTGGCGATGACCGGATCGGAGTTGAACTTCGACTGCACCAGCTGCGGGCCGGGCACCGGTGTCTCCGACGGCAGCTTCAGCAGTCTGATCCTGCCGTAGTCACCGCTGGTCGCATCGGCGTCGACCGCCATGAACGCGCCGAGGTTCTCCCGCTTGTTGGGCGTGAAGGTGGTCGTCAGCGAGAAGGCCCGGTCCTTCTGGTCCGGCATCTTCATGCTCAGGTAGTACGGCGGTACCGCGTTGCCCGACTTGGTGGTCGGGTCGCTGGGGATCTGCCAGCGCTCGGACCCGGTGTAGAAGGTGTTCGGGTCCGTGACGTGGTACGTGGTCAGCAGCTGGCGCTGCACCTTGAACAGGTCCTGCGGGTAGCGCAGGTGCTCCTTCAGCGACGGGCTGATCGCGCTCTTCTTCTCGACCGTGTTGGGGAAGGCCTTCATCCATGTCTTGAGGACCGGGTCCTTCTCGTCCCACTGGTAGAGCTTGACCGAGCCGTCGTAGGCGTCCACCGTCGCCTTGACGGAGTTGCGGATGTAGTTGACCTGGTTCTGCTGGGCCACCACCGCCCGCTGGCCGTCGGTGAGCGAATCGGCCGTGGTGTCCCCGAGCGTGGTGCGCGAGGCGTACGGATAGCCGTTGCTGGTGGTGTACGCGTCCACGATCCACTTGATCCGGCCGTCGATGACCGCCGGATAGGCGTCGCCGTCGATGGTCAGCCACGGGGCGACGGACTCGACGCGCTCCTTCGGCGTGCGGTTGTACAGGATCCGCGAGTGGTCGCCGATCGCGCCGGAGTAGAGGATCTGCGGCTCCCCGAAGGCCACGGCGTAGGCCGCGCGGTTGATCGGGTTGGCGAGGCTGACGCCGCTGTTGCCCCGGTAGCTGTAGCTCTTCTCGGTGCCGTCGTGGGAGTAGTCCAGCTCCTGCTGCGGACCGCCGACGATGGAGTACTGCGTGGTCTTCTCGCCGTAGTACACCCGCTGCTGGTACGGCTTCGTGCTGCTCAGCTGCCCCTTGGCGGGCAGGCCGGACTCGGTGTACCTGGGGCCGCCGCCCTCACCGGTCTCGGTCCCCTTGGCGGCGACCACGCCGTGGCCGTGGGTGTACTTGAAGTGGTCGTTGATCCAGTTGCGCTCGGGGATGCCGGCGATGTTCAGCTCGCGCAGACCGATGACGGTGTCCTGCTCGGCGCCGTCCTGGTCCTTGTAGCGGTCGACGTCGAGCGTGGAGGGGAACTGGTAGTACCCCTTGACCTGCTGCTGTTGCTGGAAGGCCGGCGAGACCACGTTCGGGTCGAGCAGCCGCATGCTGGCCGTGGCGTCGGCGTCGTCGCGCAGCCGCTGGCTGTCGTCCTTGCCGGTGGGCTTGTCATTGCCCTTGTACGGCGTGACCTCCGAGCCCTGGATGTCGTACGCGTCCCGGGTCGCCCTGATGTTCTGCTTGATGTACGGCGCTTCCTTGGCCTGCTCGTTGGGCTGGACCTGGAACTTCTGCACGATCGCCGGATACAGCCCGCCGATCAGGATCGCGGAGAGCACCATCAGGCCGAAGCCGATCACCGGCAACTGCCACGTACGCCGCCACAGGGTCGCGAAGAACAGCACCGCGCAGATCGCCGCGATGAAGAACAGGATGGTCTTCGCCGGCAGATAGGCGTTGGCGTCCACGTACCGCAGACCCGTCCAGTTGTCGGCCGACTTCAGGCCGCTGGACTTCACCGCCAGGCCGTACCGGTCGAGCCAGTACGCGATCGCCTTGAGCGACACGAAGATGCCCAGCAGCACCGACAGATGGCCGGTGGCGGCGGCGGTCGCGCGCGAGCCGGGGCTGGTCAGCCGCAGCCCGCCGTAGAGGTAGTGCGTCAGCGCCGCGGCGACCAGGGACAGCACCGCGGCGGCGAAGCCGAAGCTCAACAGGAAGCGGTACCAGGGCAGATCGAACGCGTAGAACGCGACGTCCATGCCGAACTGCGGGTCCTTCTTGCCGAACGGCACGCCGTTGACCCACTGGAGCCACGTCTGCCACTCACCGGACGCGGACGCGCCGGCGATCAGGCCGACCACGGCCGCGATCGCGATCAGCGCCCACTTCTTGAAGGGCGCGACCCCCATGCGGTAGCGGTCCAGGCTCTGCTGCTCCATGGACATCGCGCTGAGCGGCGGGCGCAGCCGGTGCGCCAGCCAGATGTTGACGCCGACGGCCACCGCCATCACGACGCCGAAGGCGAAGAACAGACCGATCTTGGTCCACAGGGTCGTGGTGAAGACCGAGGAGTAACGGACCGAGCGGTACCAGAGCCAGTCGGTCCAGAACCCCGCGAACATCACGAAGAGCATGGCCAGCACGGCCAGCACGCCCAAGGTCATGAGCAGGGTCCGGATCCGCCGCGACGGTCGGCCGACTCTGATCCGTGGCCCGGACGGGCCTCCGCCGCGGTCCGGCATCTGGAAAGCCAAGGTGCGCACCTCGAAGTTTCGCTGTCGTGTGGAGCAGGCCCGGCGATAGTAGGACCCAGTGATGCAACTTACGAAGGCTTTACCCGGTTCCCGATTTCGGGGGTGGACAAGGCACGATGTTGAGCATGACTGACTTTCCCGGCTCTCCCGTCGGCGGCACCCCCCTCGCCGCCGACCCGCTGACCCGCGCGGTACTCGAGATCGACGAGTACAGCGCCGGGCTCGGCTGGGACCAGCCCGCCCGACTGTTCGCCCTCGTCGACACCGCCAAGCTGCGCGCACAGGAGCCCTCGCTCGCCGAGCAGCTCGGCATCGACGACACCACCACCGCTTCCCTGACCCCCGTGGAGCAGGACGAGATCCCCGCGGACGTGCCGCTGGACGAGTTCCTCGCCACCATCGCCTGGCCGGACGCCGTCACCGGCTGCGCGCTGACCGTGGAACGGCTGATGCTGCCGCCGTCCGCCGAGGACGCCGAGCCCGAGGGCATGGACGAGGCGCAGCTCGCCAAGTGGGTCGCCCGGCATCCGGACCGGGAGGAGGTCCGGATGACGGTGGCCGTGCTGCGCGACGGCCGGCGCGAGTCGGCGCTGCGGCTGCGCGCGAAGGACTCCGCGTCCGAGGTGCTCACCGGCTCGGCGCTGGTGCCCGGCCTGGCCGACGCGCTCGCCGCGACCTTCGAGGGCTGACCCGGCGGGCGGCCCCGGCGGGCGGCCCCGGGGCCGGACGCCCTAGGACCGGCCTGCCGGGCTGCAGCTCGGCAGGCCGGCGGTGTCGCCCTTGCTGATCTTCTGCAGTGCCTTGACGGCGTCGCCTATCGTGCCGACCTTGACCAGGCGCAGGCCGGCCGGGATGTCCTTGGCGGCGGTGGCGCAGTTGTCCTTGGGCGTCAGGAAGAACTCCGCGCCCTTGTCGCGGGCGCCGACCGTCTTCATCGAAATGCCGCCGATCGGGCCGACCTTGCCGTGGTCGTCGATCGTTCCCGTGCCGGCCACGAACCGGCCGCCGGTCATGTTGCCGGGGGTGAGCTTGTCGACGATGCCCAGCGCGAACATCAGCCCGGCGCTCGGCCCGCCGACGTCGGCCAGCTTGACGTCGATGGGGAACGGGAAGATGTGGTCGACGCCGGCCTGGATGCCCACGATCGCCCGGCCGTCGTCCGCCTTCTGCGTCGCGAGGGTGATCTGCCGGGCGCCCCCCGCCGGCTTCTTGCCCTGCTTCTCCGCCGCCGCCGCGTCCTTGGCGGGGATGATCGTGAAGACGACCTTCTCGCCCGGCTTGTGCTTGGTGACGAGCTTGGCGACGTCGCCGGTCTGCTTGACCTCGGTGCCGTCCACGGCCTTGATCACGTCGCCGGCGTGCAGCCGTCCGTCGGCCGGCTTGTCCTTGACGACGGAGGCGACCACGGTCTGGGTGGCGACCTGGACGTGCAGTTGGGCCAGCGCGGCGGTCTTGGCGCTCTCCTGGGACTGGGTGAACTCCTCGGCGTTCTCCTGGTCGGCCTGCTCGGCCGTCTGTCCCTCGGGGTAGAGCGTCTTGTGCGGGACCACGGCGTTGTCGTGGTCGAGCCAGCCGTAGACCGCCTCCAGGAGGTTCATCCGGTAGTCGGGGCCGGTGACGCGGACCGTGGTCATGTTGAGGTGACCGGTCGTCGGGTACGTCTTCCGTCCGGAGATCTGCAGCACCGGCTCACCGTTGTGCTCACCGAGCGTGTTGACCGTCGGGCCGGGCGACATCTCGGAGTACGGCACGGGGATCAGCACCCCCGCGCAGAGCAGCGCGATCAGCATCAGGGTCGAGGCGAGCAGCGTCGCGGTGCGGCGTGGCATGGAACGACAGTACGGGACGAGTATGACAACCGGCCCGCGGGGCCGTCCGTACGAGGCCGAACGCGCGTGCGTACGCGGGGCCGACAGGCGCGGCGGTGCTTGCTAC
Organism: Streptomyces sp. NPDC107765; assembly: GCF_055657085.1. Taxonomy (NCBI): domain Bacteria; kingdom Bacillati; phylum Actinomycetota; class Actinomycetes; order Kitasatosporales; family Streptomycetaceae; genus Streptomyces; species Streptomyces sp. NPDC107765. The sequence goes on from NZ_JBVKBL010000002.1 coordinate 216,253, forward strand.
TGCGTACGGGTGAGGGGGCTCAGGCCGAGTCCGAGGCGGCCGGGGCGGGGTCCGGAACGGAATGCTGCTTCTCCATCGCGTCGCGGAACCGGGCGTAGCCGGCGAGTTCCGCGACGTCCCCGGTCTTGCGGTTCCGCAGGGCCCAGGTGCTCCACACCGCGGCGACCAGCCCGGCACCCACCGGAATCAGCAACCAGAGGAGCGCACCCATCAGCTACCTCCCTACCCCTTGCACGACCGCAATCGACGAATAAGCAGATTAACCATCTGCCAGGTCAACGCTCACGCGAGGGGGCGGGTTACGCAACCGGAACCCACGGCGCCGCTTCGTCCCCGTGTTCGAGGACGACCGGGCCTCGGGCTCCCCGGGACGACCGCTACCTCACGCGCTCTAAGAGGCGCCTACCCATTCTTCGGTTCCATCCACAAAGGTCTGGTGTTTCCAGATGGGAACTTCGTGCTTGAGGTCGTCGATCAGCTTGCGGCAGGCGTCGAACGCCTCGCCCCGGTGCGGGCAGGACACCGCGACGACCACCGCCAGGTCCCCGATCCGCAGATCGCCCACCCGGTGGACCGCGGCCAGCGCCCGCACGGGGTGGTCGGCGATCACCTTCTCGGCGATCCGGCGCATCTCCGCCTCGGCGGTCGGGTGCGCGGAGTAGCCCAGGGCGTCGACGTCGGCGCCGTTGTCGTGCGAGCGGACCGTGCCGACGAACAGGGCGGTCCCGCCGGCCGCCGCGTCGCCCACGGCGGCGAACACCTCGTCCACGGACAGCGGGGTGTCGCGGATCGCCAGGAGCCGGATCGGGTCCGCCGCGGCGCGCTCACCGGGGTGGTCGCGGCCGGGCGTCGAGGGAGAGGGCGTGCCAGACATACCCCCATCGTGCCGTACCCGGGGAGCGCCGGGAAATGGCCGGATCCGCCGGTCGTCCCGGCACCGGTATGGAGACTCCTCCAGTGCGCGGCCGGTCCGGGTGTGTCAGATACGGCGGCGGGCCTTGCGGGCGCGCCGTACCAGTGCGGCGGTGCCGAGCAGGGCGACGGTGGCGCCGGCCGCCCCCGCGGCGGTGGCGTCCTTGCGGCCCAGCCGGCGGCCGGCGACGGTGTGCCGTCCCGCGACCTCCTCGAGGAGCTCGGCGAGCACCTGCTCGTTCGTCCACTGCGGCCGCCAGCCCGCCTCGTGCAGCCGGCTGCCGCTGACCACCCAGGGGTGCATGGTGTACGCGAGGTCCCCGGCGGGCGACGGCGTCAGCCCGATCCGGTGCAACCGGGCCGCGGCGCCCAGCGCCACGGAGGAGGGCAGCTCCATGCGCCGGATACCGGAGAGCTCCTCGACCTCCTCCTGTTCCAGCCAGCCGTCGCAGCCCACCGCCAGCTCGCCGTCGACCTTCTCCAGCGCGGCGTACTCCAGCGCGCTGACCAGGTCCTCGACGTGGCAGAACTGCCAGGCGGGCCGCGATCCGGCGACGACCAGGAGGCGGGGCGATTCGAAGTACCGGGTCAGCGCGGTGTCGGTGCCGCCGACCAGGACGGCGGGGCGCAGCACGGTGACGTTCAGGCCGGGGTGGGCGCGGGGGGCGCGGCGGGCCAGGTGCTCGATCTCCAGGAGGTCGCCGACGCCGGTGGCGTCCGCCGTGGCCCGCAGTTCGGCGTCCTCGGCCAGCGGCACGTCGTTGTCGGGCAGCGCCCCGTAGACCATGGCGGAGGTGCACAGCACCACCCGGTGGATGCCGGCGGCCGCGGCGGCGGTGAGCACGGTCTGGGTGCCGCGCACGTTGTAGGCGGTGCGGGCGGTGGCGTCGGTCTCCAGGTCGAGGTCGAGCGCGAGGTGGACGACGACGTCCACGCCGCGCAGTTTGTCGGCGATGGCCGGGTCGCGCACGTCCAGGACGTGCCACTGCGCCTCGGCGACGTCGCCGCGCCGTTCGTCGATCGCCACCACCTCCTTGACCTCGTCGGACGCGACGAGGGCGCGGGTGAGCAGGGCGCCGACCCCGGACGCGGCTCCGGTGACGGCGACGACGGGCCGGCGCAGCGGTCGGTCCGCGGCGCCGCCGGGGGCGTCGTCCGTCTTCTCGGTCGGGGCGGCAGCGTTTCGCGCTGCGCGAACGGTCGGATCTGGGGAACTCACCGGGCGTCTCCAGCGGTTGTCTTCAGTGCGGGCGCGTGCTGACGCGGTCGCACCAGGTGGCGTCCATCCTGCCCCAGCCACCGGGACAGCGAAGCACCGAGCCCCGAAGCGGTCCGGGTGTCTACGCTGGAGGTGATGTCGGGCAGCCGCCGTCGGCCACCTGGCCGGCGGCCCTACGAGCCGAGGAAACCCGTGAGTGACACCCCATTCGGATTCGGCCTTCCGCCGGAGGAGCCGGAGGACGGCGACAACGGCAAGCAGAAGGGCGGCCAGGGAGGTAGCCAGGACCCCGCGAACCCGTTCGGGTTCGGCGGCGGGAGCGGCGGCGCGGACAACCCGTTCGCGGCGCTCTTCGGCGGCATGGGTGGCCCCGGCGGCGAGATGAACCCCGGCGACCTGGGCGCCGCCTTCCAGCGGCTGGGTCAGATGCTCTCCTACGAGGGCGGCCCGGTGAACTGGGACATGGCCAAGGACATCGCGCGGCAGACCGTCGCACAGGGCGCCGAGGACGGCAGCAAGGACGCGAGCGTCTCGCCGGGCGAGCGGAGTGCCGTCGAGGAAGCCGTGCGGCTGGCGGACCTGTGGCTGGACGGAGTGACGTCCCTGCCGTCGGGCTCCGCTTCGGTGGTGGCCTGGAGCCGCGCCGAGTGGGTCGAGGAGACCCTGCCGGTGTGGAAGGACCTGGTCAATCCGCTCGCCGAGCGCGTCGGGTCGGCGATGGGCGAGGTGCTGCCCGGCGAGATGCAGGCCATGGCGGGCCCGCTGCTCGGGATGATGCGCTCCATGGGCGGCGCGATGTTCGGCACCCAGATCGGGCAGGCGCTGGGCGTCCTGGCGAGCGAGGTCGTGGGTTCCACGGACATCGGCCTGCCGCTGGGCCCGGCCGGCAAGGCGGCGCTGCTGCCGAAGAACGCCGCCTCCTTCGGTGAGGGCCTCGGCGTGCCCGAGGAGGAGGTGCGGCTCTACCTGGCCCTGCGGGAGGCCGCCCACCAGCGGCTCTTCGCCCATGTGCCGTGGCTGCGCTCGCATCTCTTCGGCGCCGTCGAGGGCTATGCGCGCGGCATCAAGGTCGACACGACCAAGCTGGAGGACGTGGTCGGGCAGATCGATCCGCAGCACCCCGAGGAGCTGCAGAACGCCCTGCAGCAGGGCATGTTCCAGCCCGAGGACACCCCGGAGCAGAAGGCCGCGCTGGCCCGTCTGGAGACCGCGCTGGCGCTCGTCGAGGGCTGGGTGGACGCGGTGGTGCACGCCGCCGCCAAGCCGCATCTGCCGTCCGCGGACAAGCTCCGCGAGACCCTGCGGCGGCGCCGGGCCAGCGGTGGCCCCGCCGAGCAGACGTTCTCCACGCTGATCGGTCTCCAGCTGCGTCCGCGCCGGCTGCGGGACGCCTCGCGGCTGTGGGCGTCGCTCACCGACGCCCGGGGCCTGGACGGCCGGGACGGCCTGTGGGAGCACCCGGACATGCTGCCGACGGCGGCCGACCTCGACGACCCGGACGGGTTCGTCCACCACGAGCAGATGGACTTCTCCGAGCTCGACAAGATGCTCGGCGAGGCCGCCGGCGGTGGCGGGAAGACCGGACCGGGGCCCACCCCCGAGGAGGGCGACGGCCCGGACGCCGCCCCCGGCGAGGGCAAGGGTGACAGCGACCGGTGAGTCTGCACGCCGATGCGGCGCGGGTGCTCAAGGAGTGGCCCGCGCCCTCGCCCGACCAGGAGCAGCTGCGGCTGGCCTACCTCGACCATCTCGCCGCCCACCAGGACGGCATGTGGAAGCCCTGCAAGGACGGGCACCTCACTGCGAGTGCGCTGGTGATCGACCCGGCGGGCGGCCGGGTGCTGCTCACGCTCCACCGCAAGCTGGAGATGTGGCTGCAGATGGGCGGCCACTGCGAGCCGGAGGACGCCTCGCTGGCGGACGCGGCGCTGCGTGAGGCCCGGGAGGAGTCCGGGATCACGCGCGGGCTGACGCTGCTGCCCGGCGGCCCGGTGCGGCTGGACCGCCATCGGACGCCCTGCGCGGTGCATCTGGACGTCCAGTACGCGGCGCTGGCGCCCGAGGGCGCGGTGGCGGCGATCAGCGACGAGTCGCTGGACCTGCGGTGGTTCGGCTACGACGAGGTGCCCGCCGTCGCCGACACCTCGGTGGTGCGCCTGGTGGAGCGCGCCCGCGCACTGCTCTGACGGGCCGTCAAGGACCGCTAAGGCCGGCGCCCGCCCCGTGAGGGCGGGCGCCGGACCGACGCTCCCCGGGCGTCAGTTGGTGAATCCGGGCCTCAGTTGGTGAAGATGTTGCCCTGGTTGGCGCCGCGGGCGCCCTGCTGGCCCATCCCGAACTGGGCGGCCAGACCCGCGCCGATATCGGCGTTCTGCGGCGGCAGCAGTTCGCTGGGCTGGACCAGCGCGTACCCCTGCCCGAGGAAGCTCAGCTCCCAGCCCTCGCCGGTGCTGCTGCGCCGCCGCCAGACGCCCGAGGAGTGCGTCTGCGCCTGCATCTGGACGCGCAGCGACGCCGACCAGGCGACCACCGCGTCGGCGTCGGCGTTGACGTACTTGTCGGGCGTGACCTGCAGCATCAGCGGCTGGCCGGAGGTCATCAGGGCGACCTTGCCGTGCCCGGTGATGTTGAGCTGGTACTTGCCGGTGCCGGAGATGCCGTACTGGCTGTCGACCGAGACGACCTCCCAGTGGAGGCCGGAATCCAGCGCCAGGACGTAGGAGCTGTCGACGGTCAGGCCGTCGTGGTCGACGTCGACGACGTGCACGTACTGGGCGAGGTTGGCCAGATAGACGGTGCCCTGACCGGAGACCCGCATCAGGTCGAGGCCCTCGCCGGAGTGGGCGCGGGCCCGCTGCTGGCCGGGCGTGGTGTAGTTGCCGTCGAATTCCAGCAGCCCCTGATAGGCGACCATGCTGCCCTTGCGGGCGAGGACGTCGTCGTGGCCCGTCAGGGCGACCCGCAGCAGCTGGCTGTTCTGCAGGGCGTAGCGGTCCTGGGTCTGGGCCTCGGTGAAGGCGAAAAGCGGACTCTGCATGACGTGTTCGGTCCTCCCCCTCAGCCCCGGGCCCGGAGCCGGTCGGTGCTGTCCTCGCTGGGCTGGACGACGACGAACCCCTGGCCGGAGAAGCCGAGTTGGTACGCCTCGCCACTGCCGCGGCCGATCATCGAGGACGCCTTGAAGCTGCGCTTGCCCTTCATCTTCAGATGGGTCGACCAGGCGACCAGGGCGTCCGGGTCGACGTAGGTCTCGTCCTCGCCGCGGCCGCAGTCGACGACGACGGGCGTGCCCCGGGAGGTCAGCGCGACCCAGCCGGTGCCGGAGATCCCGACGTTGAACAGGCCCTGGCCGGCGAACTTCGCCATGCCCTTGACGCGCTGCACGCCCCACTGGAGGTGGGCGTCGAAGGCGAGGAGGTTGGTCCCGTTGACGGAGAGCGAGTCGCCGTTGAGGTTGATGCAGACCACGTCGGCGCCGTAGTCGGCGAGGTAGAGCAGACCGTCGCCGGAGCACTTCATCAGGGGCGCGCCCTCGCCGGTGAGCCACTGGGAGGCCATCTGGCGGACGGCGGGCGGGTTGGGCTCGTACTGGACGAAGCCCTCGTAGGCGATCATCGAGCCGGTGCGGGCGAAGACGTCCTGGCCGCTCTGCATGGCGATCTTCACCATGGAGCTGCCGTGGTTCTCCATCCGGGCGGCGGGCGGGGTCGGGACGTAGCCCGACAGCTGCTGCTGGTTCATGACGCGCGGGCTCCCTCAGACCTCGTAGGGCTGGACGACGATGAAATTGCCGGGCGCACCGCGGAACTGGAGGTTCACGGTCTCGCCGGAGTGGCCCGGATAGGCGTGCCGGCGCAGGCTCACCTGGCTGGAGATGATCACCTGCGAGCCGGCGGACCAGGCCACGACGGCGTTGGCGTCGGCGAAGGTGGTCGGGGTGACCGGCAGCACGACGGGGGTGCCGTGGGTGGTGACGACGAGGGTGCCGGTGCCCTGGAACTGCATGGTGAACAGGGCGCCGCCGGGGATGCCGTGGCCCTCGATCCGGCGGACCTCGTACTGCAGCGACTCGTCGAAGGCGAGGACGGACTCGGCGGACACGCAGATCGCCTCGCCCTGCAGCTCGATGGGGTGGACATGGGCGCTGTTCTCCGCGAAGAACACCTGGCCCTGGCCGGTGCAGCGCATCAGCTGCATCTCCTGGCCGGTGGCGTTGCCGACGATCCGGCCGCGGAAGCCGGCGCCCTTGTAGCTGAAGTCGACCTTGCCCTGGTAGAGCACCATGCTGCCCTGGCGGGCGAGCACCGGCTGGCCGTCGACGCCGAGGTCGGCGCGGATCAGCTTGCCGTTCTGCGGCGTCCAGCGCTGCCCGGTGGGGGCTTCCTTGTACTTCTCCAGGACGACGCCGAGGCCGGGCCCGCCACCCTGGGGGACGGGTGCCTGCCCGCCGCCGTACGGGGCGCCCGGGGGCTGCGCGCCCGGCTGACCGTAGGGGGCGGGCTGCCCGGGGAACTGGTCCTGGCCGCCGTACGGGGGTGCCGGCGGGGCCGGATGGCCGGGGAATCCGGCGGGCGGCGGCTGCGGCGGACCGTACGGATTCTGGCCGGGCGCCGGCTGGCCGTAGGGGGCGGGGGGCGGCGGCGCGGGCATACCGGGCGGCGGCACTCCGGGGCCGGCGGGCGGGGCGAGCGGCGCGGCGATGGTGGGCGCGTTGTGGACCTGCGGGGCCTGCGGCGCGGGTGCCGGCTGCGGGGCAGCCGGGGGCGCGGCGGGGGCTGCGCCCTGGGGCGGGCCGAAGGACGGGGCGGGTTGTCCGGGCACGGGGGCCGCGGCCGGTGCGCCGAAGGACGGCGCCGGGGCGGCCGGCCCGGGCGGCGGGGCGAAGCCGGGCGCCTCCTGTGCCGACGCGGGCGCCGCGGCCTGCTGTTCCTCCGCCTCTTCGGCGACCTCGCCGCCGAAGTTCTTCAGCAGCGCCTCCAGACCGCCGTCGAAGCCCTGGCCGACCGCGGCGAACCGCCACACGTCCTTGAGGTAGAAGTCGCCGAGCATGACGGCGCGTTCGGTGCTGAACTCGCTGCCCGTGAAGGAGTAGCGGGCGACCTCCTCGCCGCCGGCCACGATCCGGAGGTAGCCGGGGCCGATGTGGGAGACCTGGCCCGGGCCGTCGAGCGCGGCGGTGAACGACAACTTCCGGATGTGCGGCGGGATCTTGTCGAGGGTGACCCGGAACGACTCGTTGTCGCCGGCCTGCGCGCCGAGCAGCTGGATGGCCTCCTCGGGCGACTTCGGCTGGTTGAAGAAGACGAAATACCGGTCGTCGGAGAGCCGTTCGTCGGCGTCCAGGCCGAAACAGCTGATGTCGAAGGTCAGGCCCGGTCCGCCGATCTGCACGCCGACGTACAGGTCCGTCCCCGCCGTGAGATCACCGATCCTGGCCTTGTGGCCCCGCTGGAATTCCCTGGCCATACGTAACGCCCGTCCCCCGCTCCCGCAGTGAGTCCCTGGGCGGCCAAGGCTAACCGCTGGCGGTGACAGCGGGCGATGCCGGGGCGCGCGCGGATATCGCCCGCCGGAGCGCTATTCCCGGCGGGCGGCGGGCAGATGCGGCAGCCGGTCGGCCGCGACCACCCCTTCGAGGTAGCCGCGGGCCCGTTCCGTACGCGGATAGGACGTGAGCAGCCGCCAGAACTCCGGACCGTGGCCCGGGACGAGCAGATGCGCGAGCTCGTGCAGCAGGACGTAGTCGATGACGTACTCCGGCATGCCCTGGAGGCGGTGCGACAGGCGGATGCTGCCCTCCGCCGGGGTGCACGACCCCCAGCGGGTGTTCTGGTTGGTCACCCAGCGCACCGACGCCGGCCGGGCCCGGCCGCCGAGGAACTGCTCCGACAGCCGCCCGGCGCGCTCGGCCAGCTCGCGGTCGCCGAGCATCCGCTTGCTCTCCTGGGCGGCGAGCTTGTCCAGCATCACCGTCACCCAGCGCTGCTCCTCGGCCTCGGACATCCGGGCCGGGATCAGCACGACCGTGCGGTCCCCCTCGCGGTACGCGGAGACCGTCCGGCGCCGCCGCGAGCTGCGGCGCACCTCGACGGCGCTGGTGCCCGAGCTGCGGGCCTTGGGGGTCGGGGAAGCCCCGCGCGAGGCGTCAGCGGCGCGGCGCAGGGGCGTCTCCCCGGAGCCGTGGGCGGAAGGGTCGGCGGGCACGCGCCCGACGTTACCCGCTGGCCCGGCGGGAAGTCCCGACCCGCGGTCGGTTCGCCGGCGAACCACTCCATGGCGGGCACTGCTTGTATGACAAATCCTTCCCCGGCCTGTGGATAACTTCGGGCCCGATCCGCGACAGGGCCCATGCTGAAGGCCGGACGACGAAGGACGGGGGCGGATGACATGCATCCGATGCTCAAGCCCGCGCTGCGGCGCGGCTGGCGGGACCGGGAAACGGTGCGGTTCGGCGTGGCGCCGGCCCATGCGATGGTGCTGGGGCCGCTCGACACGGCCACCGGCAGTTTCCTCACCCTGATCGACGGCACCCGCACCATGCAGCAACTCATCGACGAGGCCGCGTTACTGGACCTCCCGCCGGAGCACGCGCGGGGTGTGGTCGGGCGCCTCGGCGCAGCCGGACTGCTGGAGGCGCCCACCGCGGGCGGCCCGGCGGCCGACGCCGTACGCACCGACCGGCCCGCCCACGAGCGGCTGCGGGCCGACCTGGCCTCCCTGTCGGTGCAGCACCCGGAGCCGGCCGGCGCCCTGGGGCGGATGGCGGCGCGGCGGGCGGTCCGGGCGCGGGTCAAGGGACTGGGGAAGGTGGGCGCGGCGGTGGCCGCGCAGCTCGCGGCCGCCGGCATCGGGTGGGTCGAGGTGTTCGACGGCGGCAAGGTCGCGCCGTGGGACGTGACGCCCGGCGGCCTGCCCGCCGAGCGGATCGGCGAACCGCGCAAGGAGGCCGTGGAGCGGCTGGTCCACCACGCCTCCCCGTGGAGCCGCCGGCAGCGGCCGACGGGCGTGCCGGTCAGCGAGTCCGGCGAACCCGGCCTGTCCCTGGTGGTGCTCACCCCCCGCGACGGCCTCGGCGCCTACGCCCCCGACCCCGTACTGTCCGAGCCGCTGCTGAGCGCCGGCATCCCGCACCTTTACGCGGGCGTGATCGAGGGCACGGGTGTGGTGGGACCGCTGGTGCTGCCCGGCGGTTCGGCCTGCGCCCGCTGCGACGAACTGCGCCGCACGGACGCGGAACCGGCCTGGCCGCGGCTGCTCGCCCAGTGGCGCTCGGGCCGCGCCGCCCCGGCGGTACCGGCCTGCGACACCGCGTTGGCCACCACGGTCGCCGGGCTCGCCGCCGTCCAGGCGCTGGCGTTCCTCGACGGGGACCTGCCGCCGTGCACGGGGGCGCGGATGGAGCTGGCGCTGCCGTGTGCGGGCGTGCGCACGGTGCGGATCGAGCCGCATCCGGAGTGCGGCTGCGGGGCTGCCGCTTCGCTGTGTGCGGCAGGCGCCTCGGATCCTCGGCCATGACACGCCACAATGACGGGGTAACCCCGGTTGGGGGACAGTGTGAGTTGGAGGGGCGCATGTCTGATCTTCCCCGCAAGGCGGTCACCCGCACCGCCAAGCTGGCCGCGCTGCCACTGGGGTTCGCCGGCCGCGCCACCTGGGGCCTGGGCAAACGGATCGGCGGCAGATCCGCCGAGATCGTCGGCCGGGAGCTCCAACAGCGCACCGCGGAACAGCTCTTCAAGGTCCTCGGTGAGCTGAAGGGCGGGGCGATGAAGTTCGGGCAGGCACTGTCCGTGTTCGAATCGGCCCTCCCCGAGGAGATCGCCGGCCCGTACCGCGCCGCCCTGACGAAGCTTCAGGAAGCGGCGCCGCCGATGCCGACGAGCACGGTCCACGCGGTCCTGGCGGAGCGGCTCGGCGAGGACTGGCGGGAGCTCTTCGAGGAGTTCGAGGACAAGCCTGCCGCGGCGGCCTCCATCGGCCAGGTGCACCGCGCCGTCTGGCACGACGGCCGCGAGGTGGCCGTCAAGGTGCAGTACCCCGGCGCCGGCAAGGCGCTGCTGTCGGACCTGGCGCAGCTGAGCCGGTTCGCCCGGCTGCTGGGCCCGCTCGTGCCCGGTATGGACATCAAACCGCTGATCAGCGAGTTGCGCGACCGGGTCTCGGAGGAGCTGGACTACTCCCTGGAGGCGGAGGCCCAGCGGGCCCATGCCGAGGAGTTCGCCGACGACCCGGACGTCGTCGTGCCGGCCGTGGTGCACCAGCGCGACCAGGTGCTGGTGACGGAGTGGATGGACGGCGTGCCGCTGTCCGAGGTGATCGCGGACGGCACGGACGAGCAGCGGGACCGCGCCGGCCAGCTGCTGGCCCGGTTCCTGTTCTCCGGCCCGGCCCGCACCGGGCTGCTGCACGCCGACCCGCACCCGGGCAACTTCCGGCTGCTGGCCGGCGACTCCCCCGACGGGCCGGCCGAGGAATGGCGGCTGGGCGTGCTGGACTTCGGCACCGTCGACCGGCTGCCCGACGGACTGCCGGCCACGATCGGCGCCTCGCTGCGGATGACCCTGGACGGCGAGGCGGACGCGGTCTACCAGCTGCTGTGCGAGGAGGGCTTCGTCAAGGAGTCCATCGAGCTGGACCCCGACGCGGTGCTGGAGTATCTGCTGCCGATCATCGAGCCCGCGCAGGTCGACGCGTTCACCTTCACCCGCGGCTGGATGCGCCGGCAGGCCGCCCGGGTCGGCGATCCGCGCTCCCCCGCCCACCAGTTGGGCAAGCAGCTCAACCTGCCGCCCGCGTACCTGCTGATCCACCGGGTGACCCTGAGCACCATCGGCGTGCTGTGCCAGCTCGGCGCGACCGTACGGCTGCGGGACGAACTGGAGGCATGGATGCCCGGCTTCGTCCCCGAACACGAGCCGGCCGGCAGCGACCTCACCGGCAGCGACCCCGACCCGGACGAGGACCCCGCCGGCCCCGGTACGGACATCGACGAGGAGGCCGCCCGAGAAACCACCGCCTGAGCTCCCGCCGGCCGTACCTCACCACCAGCTGGAGTCCAGGCGTCCCTCGATGGCCCGGATGTTCTCCCGGGCACAGCGGTCGCAGAAGTAACGGCGCTCACCGTTCTCGACGGAACAGGTCCAGGTCGGCGGTGTGCCCTCGGCGACGGCGCCGCAGCCGGCACACAGCGTCGTCCCGTCGGCCAACTCCGCCTCGTGATGCGTCTTCTGGTTCACCATCCGACGATATCCCCGTCAACCACATGAACCGGCGCGCAACGCACCACGGGGCCCGTCCTGTCGGACGGACCCCGTGGAAGGTGGTGTCAGCGCCCCCTGCCGGACGCGCGGACCTGCCCACCGCCTTACTGCATCACGGCCATGGCCAGCGCACGGCGGGCACGGAGCGACGCGCGCTCGGCACGCCGCTGCATCCGCCGCGCGGCGGCGAGCCGGTGCCCCCTGCGTTCGGACTCGGCCTCCCGCAGGCGTTCATGCATATGCGCACGTGCCAGGGCTTCTGGGATGAGTTGCATGGCGAGGTTCCTGTTCTGACGCGACTCGATCGCATCGGCGTTCGCGGGGACGGGGGTGTCGGTGAAGGTCGGATTCATCGTCTGGTCCTGCTTCTTGGGATCCCGTGTGACGGGACGGTCGATCGTTCCTGCGCTGATGGTGTTCATGCCGCAACCGGGTTCTTGCGCGGACGGCCACGCGGACGCTTCCGCGGCACCACGACGCCCTGGACGAAGAGCTCGCCACCCCAGACACCCCAGGGCTCACGGCGGTCCTTGGCGCCGGCGAGGCAGGCCTCACGCACCGGACAGGACTGGCACAGCGTCTTGGCGTACTCGACGTCGGCCGGGGACTCCGCGAAGAAGACCTCCGGGTCGTAGGTGCGGCACGGAACAGCGGCGCCGAGGCGGTCGATCTCGTCGTCGAGCTCGGTGAGGGGCAGCAAGGAGTTCTCCTGGGGGTCGGGCGGAGGGATCAGGTCGGTTGCTACGGACGGGGTGTGCGTCTGCAGTTGCACGGTGTGTGTTCCTCGTCTGTGTGGCCCGCTGGTGGCGGGCGCGTGGGGCAAACAAAAGGGCCGCGGATCCCGGTGTGGGTTCCGCGGCCCTGGAAGGTGCCGACCTGATCTGCCGATCAGGCTGGATCTCTCCAGGGTTCGAGGCCGCGGTAGGCCCACATCTCATGCTGCGTCTGGTACTGCTCCCGGGATTCGGCACCGTTGGCCGCCGCCGCGAAGGCAAAGGCATTCGCCTTGGCCACGACTGCTACTGCCGCAGGTGCCTCGGTCGGTCGCGCGGTGCGCTCACTGCGCGTCAGCACAGCGAGGGACTCGGGGCGCGCGACCTCGGTACCGGACAGGCGGCCGAAGCCGGACAGACCGGTGCCAGGGAGCGAGGAGCCGAGCGGGCAGGTGGCGACGACCGAGCGATCGGTCATTTTGTTCGTCTCGATGAAGCTGATCACTGGGCTCGCCTCCTCTCGGCGTCTCGGTGGAACGGAAAAACCCGTTCCAGGCATTCAAGTACAGCACGGATCCATCGGATCTCGGAAAGTTCCGTTGTCTCCGTTGCTCACGAAGGCTATGGGGATGCGCTCCGCGCGCGCAAACTATTTTTCCGACGAGTTTTCCGCGGCGCCTTCGGACGCCTCGCCCGAGGCTCCCGAGAGCTCCCCGCCGGCACAGATCGCCAGCACGTCGCTGCCGTAGCGGTCGAACTTGCGCCGCCCCACACCGGAGATGACCGCGAGCTCCGATTCGCTTCCCGGCACCGCCTCGGCGATGGCCATCAGCGTCTTGTCCGTGAAGATGCAGTACGCCGGCTGCCGGGACCGGGCGGCCTCCTCCGCCCGCCACGCGTGCAGCCGCTCGTACAGCGCCTCGTCGAGCTCCGACGGGCAGTCCTCACACCGCATCAGCTTCATCTCACCCGCGTCCGTCAACGTCCGGTTGCACACCCGGCAACGGGCCGGACGGCGCTCCCGCGGACGCCGCGGCACCGCAGCCGCCGCCCCGCCGCGCTCCACGCCCCGCAGGACCGCGCCCTGCGCACGACGCCCCGCCACCGCCCCGGAACCGGGCCGCAGCCCGGTCAGGAAGCGGCTGGCGCTCCGGGAAGCCCGGCCCCCCGGCGATCTCGCCAGCGACCACGACAGCACCAGATGGCGCCGCGCACGGGTGACGCCCACATAGAGCAGCCGGCGCTCCTCCTCTATCTGCTCGTCCGTCCGGGCGTAGGTGATCGGCATCATGCCCTCGGTCAGCCCCACCAGGAACACGGCGTCCCACTCCAGGCCCTTCGCGGCGTGCAGGGAGGCCAGCGTCACCCCCTCGACCGTCGGCGCGTGCTGCGCGTTGGCCCGCTCGTCCAGCTCGGCGACGAAGTCCGCCAGCGAGGCCCCGGCCCGGGCCCCGGCGAACTCCTCGGCGAGCCGCACCAGGGCCGCCAGCGACTCCCAGCGGTCCCGCACCGCACCCGAACCGGCCGGCGGCTCGCTCCTCCAGCCCATGTCGCTGAGCACCGCCCGCACCTCCGAGGGCAGATCCAGCGCATCGTCGAGCAGCGCGTCGTTCGCCCCGAAACGGGCGGCGCCGCGCAGCTTGATGCCGGCCTCGCGCACCTCCGGACGCTGGAAGAACCGCTCGGCACCCCGCAGCTGGTACGGCACGCCGACATCGGCCAGCGCCTGCTCGTAGACCTCCGACTGGGCGTTGACCCGGAACAGCACCGCGATCTCACTGGCCGGCACCCCCGACGCGATCAGGTCCCGGACCCGGCGGGCGGTGCCCTCCGCCTCCGCGGGCTCGTCGGCGTACTCCGTGTACACCGGCTCCGGACCGGGCTCGCGCTGCGAGACCAGCTCCAGGCGGTGCTCGGCCGCACGTCCCTTGGCCTGCGAGAGCAGACCGTTCGCGAGATGCACGACCTGCGGGGTGGAGCGGTAGTCGCGGACCAGCCGGACGACGGTGGCGTGTGGATGGCGGGTGCGGAAGTTCAGGAGGTGGTCGGGGATGGCGCCGGTGAAGCTGTAGATCGTCTGGCTGGCGTCACCGACCACGCACAGATTGTCGCGGTCCCCCAGCCACAGCTCCAGCAGCCGCTGCTGGAGCGGGCTGACGTCCTGGTACTCGTCGACGACGAAGTGCTGGTACTGGGCACGGACCTGCTCGGCGATGTCGTGCCGGTCCTGCAGCACCCCGACCGTGAGCAACAGCACATCCTCGAAGTCGATGGCGCCCCGGTCACGCTTGAGCTGCTCGTAAGTGGCGTAGATCTGCCCCGTCTCGGCCGGGTCGCGCGGCGCCTCCCGGCCCGCCTTGGCGACCGCGGCCGGATAGTCGGCCGGCACGGTCTGGGTGACCTTGGACCACTCGATCTCGGCCGTGACGTCGCGCAGCTCATTGCGGTCCAGCCGGATCCGGCAACGCGCACCCGCCTCGGCCACGAGCTGCGCCTTCCGCTCCAGCAGCCGCGGAAGCTCGCCACCCACCGCCTTCGGCCAGAAGAACTGCAGCTGCCGCAGCGCCGCGGAGTGGAACGTCCGGGCCTGGACCCCGCCCGCCCCGAGCTGGCGCAGCCTCCCGCGCATCTCGCCGGCCGCGCGCGCGGTGAACGTGACGGCGAGCACACTCGCGGGCTGCAGGATCCCGGCCCGCACCCCGTACGCGATCCGATGGGTGATCGCCCTCGTCTTGCCCGTACCGGCACCGGCCAGCACGCACACCGGACCGTGCAGCGCCGTCGCGACCTCCCGCTGCTCCGGGTCGAGCCCGTCCAGCACCCCGTCGGCCGAGTCCGGGGCCGGCGGGAAGAGAGAGGAGTCCGTTGCTGCTGTCACCCCGCCATGCTGCCAGGTCCACCGAGACACCTGGGAAGCCTGTCCACAGCCTCCCTCTCCCTGTCGTACGCATCACCGCCCCTGTGGACAGCCGCCGACGCATACCGACGATGAGTGCTTTGCTTGATCCAACGGCCGAACGGGGCAGGAGCGGGGAGGCTGGGGAGGCTGGGCTGGGGTTCGTGGGCGCGGGCTGGGGCTCGGGCGCGGGCTGGGTCCCGGGCGCGGGCTGGGGCTGGGCTGGGGTGACTGGGAGCGGTGACGTCAGGGGGCGGCTGGTGCGGGGTGGGTGAGGGGGTGGGGTGGGGGCGGGGGGCCGGGGGGCGGCCCCCCGCCCCGAGGAAACCCCCGGGAATTGCCCGCCCCTCCCAAGCGTTGTGTCCCATGGCCGCGCCAAGTGGGCGGTACGAACCGCGCCCGAGTGGGCGGTACGAGACAGACGACCGACGAAGAACGACTGACGAAGGAGCGCGGGGCGCATGGCGGGCACTGTGACGATGTACAGCACCACCTGGTGCGGTTACTGCCGTCGGCTGAAGAGCCAGATGGACCGTGAGGGAATCGCGTACACCGAGATCAACATCGAGCAGGACCCGGACTCCGCGGCGTTCGTGGAGAAGGCCAACGGCGGCAACCAGACCGTGCCGACCGTCCTCTTCGCCGACGGCACGACGCTGACGAACCCGTCCCTGGCGCAGGTCAAGCAGAAGGTGGGCGTGGCCTGACGGCCGCCCGGGCGGGCCGCCTGAGGCCCGCCGCCTCCGGTCCCGGTGAGGGACCGACGGGCACATGCACGCGCAGCTGAGGGCCGTCGGCCGGTTCCGTCGAGCAACGACGGAACCGGCCGGCGGCCCTCTGTGCGCATGAGGCCGGCCCACCGGGCCCGCCTCGCCCCGTCACGGCTTCGGCAGCGGCTTGCCGTACCAGAGCTCGATCAGGCGGGCGGCGATGGAGATGCCGTAGGGCGGCAGGACCTCGCCGGATTCGAAGGCGGCGCGGAGGTCTTCCCGGGAGAACCAGCGGGCCTCTTCGATCTCCTCGCCGTCCACCTGGATCTCGGCGGAGGTGGCGCGGGCCATGAAGCCCAGCATCAGGCTGGACGGGAAGGGCCAGGGCTGGCTGGCCACGTACTCCACGTCCCCGACGACGACGCCGGCCTCCTCGTAGACCTCACGGGCCACCGACTGCTCGATGGACTCGCCCGGCTCGACGAAGCCGGCGAGGGTGGAGAAGCGGCCCTCGGGCCAGTGGACCTGGCGGCCGAGCAGGGCGCGGTCCTCCTCGTCGGTGACGAGCATGATCACGGCCGGGTCGGTACGGGGGTAGTGCTCGGCGCCGCAGGCGGGGCAGCGGCGGATGTGGCCGGCGGCGGCGATCACGGTGCGTTCGCCGCAGCGGGAGCAGAAGCGGTGCAGCCGCTGCCAGTTCTCCAGGGCGACGGCGTGGACGAGCAGGCCGGCGTCGCGGGGGGACAGCAGGAGGCCCGCCTCACGCAGGCCAGCCGGGCGCGCGGACTGGTCGATGCGGCCGGGGAGGCTGTCCTTCTGGAGGGCGAAGTAGCTGACGCCCTCCTCGTCGGTGCCGAGGTAGTAGCGGTGGGCCTCGGTCAGCGGCGCCTCGAAGGACGGCGTCATGATCAGTTCGGTGCGGCCGTCGGGGGTGTCGTCGATCAGTGCCTGGCCGCCGGACACCACGAAGACGCGCGTCGTCGGGTGGCTCCAGGCCGCCGCCAGCCATGCCTCGTCGAGACGGTGGTGGGCGGAGCGGTCGATACCGCTCGGCGCGCTGAACGTGATCGGCCGGTCGGCGGTGTGCTCGGTCCAGGTGGTCACTGCTGTTTCCAACTCCCCCTGTGGCGTGGGTGATTGCTGCGTACGGGCGCGGAACGGTGCGGCGGGGCGCGGGGCGGTCAGGTCCGCTGCCAGGTCTCCGCCAGGTCGCCCCACAGGTGGGCGGCGGTTTCGACGCCCTTCATCAGCAGGTCGAGTTCGACCTTTTCGTTCGGCGCGTGCCAGCCGTCGGAGGGGACGGAGATGCCGAGGAAGAGGACGGGGGCGCCGAGGACGTCCTGGAGGTCGGCGGCCGGGCCGGAGCCGCCCTCGCGGGTGAAGCGGATCTTCCGGCCGAAGGCGCGTCCCATGGCGCGGACGACGGACTGGAGCGCGGGGTGGTCGAGCGGGGTGAGGCAGGGGCGGGTGGCGCCCCAGAAGGTGATCTCGTGCCGGATGCCGGGCGGGAGCTGTGCGGCGACCCAGTCGCGTACGGCCTGCTGGACGGTGGCCGGGTCCTGGCCGGCGACCAGCCGGAAGGAGAGCTTCAGCTGGGCGGTGGACGGGACGATGGTCTTGCCGCCGGGGCCCTGGTAGCCGCCGCCGATGCCGTTGACCTCGGCGGTGGGGCGGGCCCAGAGGCGTTCCAGGGTGGTGGTGCCGGCCTCGCCGAGGGTGGCGTGGGAGTGGGCGGTGCGCAGCCACTCCTCCTCGTCGAAGGGCAGCTCGGCGAAGAGTTCCCGTTCGCGGTCGGTGAGTTCGATCACGCCGTCGTAGAAGCCGGGGACGGCGACCCGGCGGTCGGCGTCGTGGAGGGCGGCGGCCAGCCGGGCGGCCTCGGTGGCGGGGTTGGGCACCGCGCCGCCGAAGGAGCCGGAGTGGATGTCCTGGTCGGGGCCGTACAGCACGATCTGGCAGTCCGTCAGTCCGCGCATGCCGGTGCAGACGGTGGGGGTGTCCCTGGACCACATGCCGGTGTCGGAGACGATCACCGCGTCGCAGGCGAGGCGGTCGGCGTGCTTGCCGATCAGGGCGGGGAAGTTCGGGGAGCCGGACTCCTCCTCGCCCTCGATCAGCAGCTTGAGGTTGACGGCGGGCGCGGTGCGGCCGGTGGCGGCGAGGTGGGCGCGGACACCGAGGGTGTGGAAGAACACCTGGCCCTTGTCGTCGGCGGCGCCGCGGGCGTAGAGCTTGCCGTCGATGACCTGCGGCGCGAAGGGGTCGGTGTGCCAGCCGTCCTCGCGGGCGGCGGGCTGTACGTCGTGGTGGCCGTAGACGAGCACGGTGGGTGCGGACGGGTCGCCGGCGGGCCATTCGGCGAAGACGGCGGGCAGGCCGTCGCCCTCGGTCTCCCAGATCTCGGCGGTCGGGAAGCCGGTGGCGGTGAGCTTGGCGGCGAGCCATTCGGCGCTGCGGCGTACGTCGGGGGCGCGGTCCGGGTCGGCGGACACGGACGGGATGCGCAGCCACTCGGCGAGGTCGTCGAGGAAGGCGTCGCGGTGGCTGTCGAGGTACGCGCGGACGGCGCTGTCCGGGGTTGTGCTCATACGACCGAGCCTATCGGCCTTCCGGGGGAGGCCGGTCGTCGGTCTCGCCCCGCAGGATGCGTTCGATTCCGGCGCGGCCGGGGAGGCGGGCGGGCCGGGCGATCTCGCCGGTGCGGACGTAGAGGAAGGCGGCGCCGACGGCGGACGGGGGCAGGCCGTGGCGTTCGGCCCAGGCGAGGCGGTAGACGGCGAGCTGGAGGGGGTCGGCGTTCTGGGTGCGGCCGGTCTTCCAGTCGATGATCTCGTAGCGGTCGCCGTCGGGGCCGTGCTCCTTGTAGACGGCGTCGATCCGGCCGCGGATCACGCGTCCGGCGAGGATCAGCTCGAACGGCTCCTCGACGCGGTAGGGGGTGCGGTGGGCGTAGGGGGTGCGGGCGAACGCCTCCTTGAGGGTTTCCAGGTCGTGTTCGTCGGTGATCCGGTCGGCGTCGGGTTCGTCGGCGCCGGGCAGCTCGTCGGGGCCGAGCAGCGGCAGGGCGAGCTCCTCGAAGCGGGACTCGACCCAGGCGTGGAAGCGGGTGCCGCGGCGGGCGCCGGGCTGGGGCGGGCGCGGCATGGGGCGAGCCAGTTCGCGGGCGAAGCCGTCCGGGTCGGCGGCGAGGCGGAGCAGCTGGGTGGCGCTGAGGGCGGCGGGCAGCGGGACCTCGCGGACGGTGGCGCGGGAGCGGCGCAGCTCGTCGGCGAGCGCTTCCAGGTCGCGGTCCCAGGAGCCGAGGATGCGGCGCTCCTCGGGGAGCAGCGGGTCGGGGCCGGTGTCGGCGGTACGGGGCCGCGGGATCGTGGCGGCCGCACCGGGTACGTCGTCGCGCGGGCCCGCCTCCGGGATCGCGCCCGCGTCCGGCTCCTCGAACGGCTCGCCTTCGCCGAACGGGTCCCGTTCCTCGAAGGGGTCGGCGAAGGGGTCCGCCTCGGGCACGCCGTACGCATACGCCTCGTCGTCCTCGGGCACGCCGTACGGGTCGTCCTCCCACTCCTCCTCCGGTGGGGCCGGCGGCCACTCGGGGTCGTGGGCGGGGGACGGCGCGGGGACGGTGGCGGGCGGCTGCGGGGCCTGGTGGCGGGCGAGGTGGGTGCGGACCGCGGCCGCTGCGGTGCGGCGGCGGGCCAGGGCGGCGGGGTCGAGCGGCAGCGGCCAGGCTTGTTCGGCGGCGGCCTCGGCGAGGGTGGGGTTCTCGGCGCCCTCCTCGGGCGGGTCGGCCCAGTGCTCGATCTCGCCGTGGCCGGCCTCGCAGTGCTCGCGCAGCGCCTCCAGGAAGGCGGACGGGCCGCGCGGCCGCTTCTGGTGCGGGCCCCACCAGTGGCCGGAGCCGAGCAGCAGGGAGCGGGGGCGGGTGAAGGTGACGTAGCCGAGGCGGAGTTCCTCGGTCTGCTGGTGGTGCTTCATCGCCTCCTTGAAGTCCTTGATGCCGCGGGCGGCCCATTCCTCGACGTCGGGGAGGGTGGCGGCGTCGCCGCGGAGGGCGTGCGGCAGGACCTTGGCGCGGCTGGTCCAGGACTCGCGGGACTGTTCGCTGGGGAACTGCTTGGCGACGAGGCCGGGGACGGCGACGACGTCCCATTCGAGGCCCTTGGACTTGTGGGCGGTGAGCACCTTGACGGTGTTGTCGCCGCCGGGGAGGGAGCTGTCGAGGCCCTTCTCGTACTGGACGGCGGTGCGCAGGAAGCCGAGGAAGGCGAGGAGGGTGGCTTCGCCGTCGAGGGATTCGCCGCCCTGTTTGGCGGCGAATCCGGCGGCGACGTCGAGGAAGGTGCCGAGGGTTTCGCGGCGGCGGGCGGCGAGGGCGTGCGGGGACGCGGAGAGTTCGACTTCGAGGCCGGTGGTGGCGAGCACCCGGTGGAGGACGTCCATGAGGGGGTCGCCCAGGGAGCGCCGGAGGTCGCGGAGCTCGGCGGCGAGGTGGGCGAAGCGCACCCGGGCCTCGGGGGAGAACGGCAGGCCGTCGTCGGTGCCGTCGGCCTCCAGGAAGGTGTCGAGGGCGTCGGCGAGGGAGAGGGTCTCGGCGGGGTCGGTGCCTTCGACGGCTTCGGCGAGGCGTTGTGCGGGGTCGTCGGACGGGCCGCCGTGGTGGACGAGGGTGCGGGCGCGGCGCCCGAGGAGGGCGAGGTCGCGGGGGCCGATCCGCCAGCGGGGTCCGATCAGGAGGCGGACGAGGGAGGCGTTGGCGGTGGGGTCCTGGAGCACTTCGCAGACGGCGACGAGGTCGGCGATCTCGGGGAGGTGCAGCAGCCCGGAGAGGCCGACGACCTCGACGGGGATGTCGCGGGCGACGAGTTCGCCCTGGATGTGGGCGAAGTCGCCGGCGGTGCGGCACAGGACGGCGATCTCGCCGGGCGGGGTGCCGGTGCGCACGAGGTGGGCGAGGGAGTCGGCGAGCCAGCGGAGTTCTTCGGCCTGGGTGGGCAGCAGGGCGCAGCGGACGGTGCCGTCGCGTTCGGCGCCGGGGGCGGGGCGGAGCGCTTCGACGCCTTGGTGCATGCGGCGGAGCGGGGCGGCGAGGCCGTTGGCGAGGTCGAGGAGGCGGCCGCCGCTGCGGCGGTTCTCGCTGAGGGCGTACCGGTGGGCGGGGGTGCCGTCCGCGAAGGGGAAGTGGGCGGGGAAGTCGTCGAGGTTGGCGACGGAGGCGCCGCGCCAGCCGTAGATGGCCTGGCAGGGGTCGCCGACGGCGGTGACGGCGTGGCCGGTGGGGGTGCCGTTCGCGGCGCCGAAGAGGCCGGAGAGGAGCAGCCGCTGGGCGACGGAGGTGTCCTGGTACTCGTCGAGCAGGACGACCCGGAATTCGTCGCGCAGGATCCGGCCCACCTCGGGGCGGGTGGTGGCGAGGGTCGCCGAATGGGCGATCTGGTCACCGAAGTCGAGCAGATCGCGGCGGCGCTTCTCGCTGCGGTAGGCGGCGACGAGGTCGAGGAGCTCCAGTCGGGCGCGGGCGGTGTCGGGGACCTTGCGCAGGTCGGCGTTGGTGAGCTTGACCCCGTCGAGGGCGGCGAGCAGGCCGGTGTCGTAACGGCGGAGCTCGGCCGGGTCCACGAGGTGTTCGGCGAGCTCGGCGTCCAGGGCGAGGAGGTCCTCCACGAGGGAGGGCAGGGAGGTGGTGAGCGCCGGGTAGGGGCCGGGGGCGCTGCGCAGGGTGCGGGCGGCGAGCTGGAATCGGGTGGCGTCGGCGAGCAGCCGGGCGCTGGGTTCCAGGCCGATGCGCAGGCCGTGGTCCTTGAGGAGCTGGCCGGCGAAGGCGTGGTACGTCGAGATGCGCGGCTCGCCGGCGACGGCCTCGACGCCGCCCGGCACGGGCTCCGGGTCGGTCACCCCGGCCTTGACGAGGGCGGCCCGGACCCGCTCGGCGAGCTCGCCGGCGGCCTTGTTCGTGAAGGTCAGACCGAGGACCTGCTCGGGGGCGACCTGCCCGGTGCCGACCAGCCACACCACGCGCGCGGCCATCACCGTGGTCTTGCCGGACCCGGCCCCGGCCACGATGACCTGCGGCGCGGGCGGCGCGGTGATGCACGCCGTCTGCTCCGGGGTGAACGGGATCCCGAGCAGCTCCTTGAGCTGCTCGGGGTCGGTGATACGCGGTCTCACGCTTTAGACGGTAACGGCCCCCACTGACACCCCACGTATTCGACTGCGGTGACGGCGCTCGGCAGGCGTCGATACGCCAGCCCCCACTGACCCGCACACTCCCTCAACGGGAGGGGACGGGCCGGAGGGGCCTTGTTCGTGGACGTAAAGCGACAGCAGTCCACGAACAAGGCCCCGGAGGTCCGTCACCGCACCCGACAACCACCCAGCCCGCCGCAGGCGCAACGGCGAGACGCCCCGCGGCGGGACAGCCAGCTACGTGGGAGGCGCCGCAAAGCGCAGCGAACGGTCACTCCACCACGTGGCGCCCCTCCGGCCGCGCACTGCAAGAAGCGCGGAACGCGCAATGCGTGCAGTGCGTGCCCGCGGCCGGCGTGAAGCGTTCCTCCAGGACGCGGCCGGCGGCGGTGGCGAGGAGGTCGCCCACCCAGTCGCCGTCCGGCGGCGGCTGGGCCTGTACGGCGGGCAGCGCGTCGCCGCCCTCCTTCTGGGGGGCGCCGATGCGCAGGTGGACGAGTTCGGCGCCGCCGGGTTCGGGGGTGCGGCCGTCGAAGAGGTCGTCGACCGCGCCTTCGCGGACCGCGAGCTGGTAGACGGCGAGCTGGGGGTGGCGGGCGACCTCGGGACCGGTCGGTTTCTGCTTGCCGGTCTTGAAGTCGACGACGTAGGCCCTGCCCTGTTCGTCCTTGGCGACGTGGTCCATGCTGCCGCGGATGCGGACCTCGTAGGTGCCGGCGCGGAGGGTGACGTCGAAGGGGTGCTCGGTGGCGACGGGGTCACGGCCGAGGGTGTCGCGTTCCATGACGTGCCAACGCAGGAAGCGTTCGAGGGCGGCGCGGGCATGGTCCTTTTCCTGGCGGGACTTCCAGGGGGCGTCGAAGGCGAGCGCGTCCCATACGGAGTCCAGGCGTTCCATGAGGACGGTGAGGTCGGCGGGGGTGCGTCCGGAGGCGACCTCGTCGGCGAGGACGTGGACGACGTTGCCGAAGCCCTGGGCGGCGGTGGCGGGGCTGTCCGCCTTGACCTCGCGGCCGAGGAACCACTGGAGGGAGCAGGTGTTGGCGAGCTGGTCGAGGGCGCTGCCGGAGAGGACGACGGGCAGGTCGCGGTCGCGCAGCGGGACCCGGCTGTGGGTGGGGTCGTTCATGCCCCACCAGGTGTCGGGGTGGGCGGCGGGCACCAGGGGGCGGTGGTCGTCGTCGTGCAGGGCGGCGAGCCGGGCGAGGCGCTGGGCGGCGGCGTCGCGCAGGGCGGGGCTCGCCGCGGGGTCGACGGTGGTGGCGCGGAGTTCGGCGACCAGTGCGGCGACGGAGAGGGGGCGGCGGGGGCGGCCGGTGACGTCCTGGGGGGTGATGCCCAGTTCGGTGAGGAACCGGGAGGGCTGGTCGCCGTCGTCGGCGGCGGCCTTGACGGCGGTGACGACGAGGCGGTCGCGGGCGCGGGTCGCGGCCACGTAGAACAGCCGGCGTTCCTCGGCGAGCAGGGCGCCGGGGGTGAGGGGTTCGGCCAGGCCGTCGCGGCCGATCCGGTCGGCTTCGAGGAGGGAGCCGCGGCGGCGCAGGTCGGGCCAGAGTCCTTCCTGGACGCCGGCGACGACGACCAGCCGCCATTCGAGGCCCTTGGCGCGGTGGGCGGTCATCAGCCGGACGGCGTCGGGGCGGACGGTGCGGCGGGTGAGGGTGTCGGCGGCGATGTCCTGGGCGTCGAGTTCCTCCAGGAAATTGAGGGCGCCGCGGCCGCCGGTGCGTTCCTCGGCGCGGGCGGCGGTCTCGAAGAGGGCGACCACGGCGTCGAGGTCGCGGTCGGCGTTGCGGCCGGCGGCGCCGCCGCGCCGGGCGGCGCGTTCCAGGCGCTGCGGCCAGGGGGTGCCGTCCCACAGTTCCCACAGGGCCTGTTCGGCGGTGCCGCCGCCGGCGAGGAGTTCGCGAGCCTTGCGCAGCAGCAGGCCGAGCCGCTGGGCGCCGCGGGCGTAGCCGGGGTCGTGGGCGACCAGGCGCTGGGGTTGGGCGAGGGCGCGGGCGATCAGGGTGTCGGAGGGGGGCGGCAGGGGGGCGCCGGCGGCGCGTTCCTCCTCGCGCAGGGCGCGGCCGAGGCGGCGCAGGTCGGCGGAGTCCATGCCGCCCAGGGGGGAGACGAGCAGGTCGAGGGCGGTCTCGGCGTCGAGCCAGCCCGGGGTGGTGGCGGCCGGGGCGTCCGGTTCGGCGCTGTCCGGTTCCGGGGCGAGGGCGGCGCGGGCCGCGGCGCGGAGGGCGGTGAGCAGGGGGGCGACGGCGGGTTCGTGGCGCAGCGGGAGTTCGTCGCCGTCGATGTCGAGGGGGACGCCGGCGGAGGTGAGGGCCCGGCGGACGGCGGGGATGGAACGGCCGCCGGCGCGGACGAGGACGGCCATGTCGCGCCAGGGCACGCCGTCCTCCAGGTGGGCGCGGCGCAGGATGTCGGCGACGTTGTCGAGCTCGGCGCCGGGTGTGGGGTAGGTGTACGCCTCGACGCGGCCGCCGTCCCGTACGGGCGTGGGTTCGCGGTGGGCGCGGACCTTGGCGGCCGGGAGGCGGGTGAGCGGCATCCGGTGGGTGAGCTGCCGGGTGGCGGCGAGCAGGGTGGCGCCGGAGCGGCGGGAGGTGCCGAGGACGGCGACGGGGGCGGGTGTGCCGTCGCCGCGGCGGAAGGTTTCGGGGAAGTCGAGGATGCCGTTGACGTCCGAGCCGCGGAAGGCGTAGATCGACTGGTCGGGGTCTCCGAAGGCGACGAGGGTGCGGCCGGGGGTACCGGGGGCGGCGGCCGCTGTGTGGTTGCCGGCGAGCGCGCGCAGCAGCCGTACCTGGGCGGCGTCGGTGTCCTGGTACTCGTCGACGTAGACGGCGTCATATGTGGCGGCGAGGTCGGTGGCGACGTCGGGGCGTTCGGCCAGGAGCACGGCGCGGTGGACCAGTTCGGCGTAGTCGAGGATGCCCTGACCGTCGAGGACGTCGAGGTATTCGGCGAGGAAGCCGGCGGCGGCGTGCCAGTCGGGGCGGCCGGTGCGGCGGGCGAAGGCGCCGAGGGCGTCCGGGCCGAGGCCGAGTTCGCGGCTGCGGGCGAGCACGGCGCGGACCTCGTCGGCGAAGCCGCGGGTGGTCAGGCAGGCGCGGAGGTCGTCGGGCCAGCTGATCGCGGCCCGGCCCTCGGCGGCGAGGTCGGCCTGGCCCTGGAGGAGTTCGCGGACGACGAGGTCCTGCTCGGGGCCGGACAGCAGCCGCAGGGGGTCGGCGAAGAGGTCGGCGTCCTGGTGGGCGCGGACCAGGGCGTAGCAGAAGGAGTGGAAGGTGGTGGCCTGCGGGAGGCCGGCCGGTGCGGGCGGTGTCCCCGGGCCCTCGCCGTGTTTCCCGGGGCGCCGGCGCGGCTTCTCCAGGGCGCGCAGGCGGAGGGCGAGGCGGTCGCGGAGGTCGACGGCGGCCTTGCGGCTGAAGGTGAGGACGAGGATCCGCTCGGGGTCGCCGCCCTCCCTGACCCGGCGGGCGACGGCTTCGACGAGGGTCGTGGTCTTGCCGGTGCCGGGGCCGGCGAGGACCAGCAGCGGGCCGTCGCGGTGGTCAACCACGGCGCGCTGGGCTGCGTCCAAGGTGGGAGGGTCCACCCGTTCCGGCGGGGTGCGGACCAGTCGGTACGCGCCGGAGGCGTCCTGCCGCGCCGCCCGGCGGGGCTGCGTCGGCGGGACGGCCGAGAAGGAGGAGCTCACGTGGATCGCCGGTCCTGAGGAGGGTGCTGGTCGTGGTGCGGATGCGGTGCGGGGGTGGCCGGGGGCCGGGCGGCGGGGCCGTGGTGGCGGCCGGCGCCGGGACGGCAGTGCCCGACGCTACGCCAGTCGGCGCCCGGCCCGGGGACCGGTCCGGGGGCCGCCGGGCCGGGCCGCGGCCGACGCCGGTGCCGGGCGGCTCACCCGTCGCATGGGTCGTCGCGGTCGTCCGGGCGGCCGTCGGGGTCGTCCGGCCGGCCGTTCCAGCGGGCCTGCCGCAGGTCGAGCCTGGGTATGTGGTCGTCCGCCGCCACCGACGCCGTCCGCAGCGGGGTGCCCTCGTCGCGGTAGTGGGCCAGGGCGCGCAGTTCGCTGCCGGGCAGCAGCCTCCCGTCGGCGCGCACCACCCGCCACCAGGGGACCGCGCCGCCGTAGAGCGCCATCACCCGCCCGACCTGCCGTGGGCCTCCCTCGTCCAGGTACTCCGCGACATCTCCGTACGTCATGACCCGGCCGGCCGGGATCAGCTCGGCGACGGAGAGCACCCGCTCGGCATAGGCGGGCAGCTCCCCGGCGTCGGCGCCGGGCGCCGTGTCTGCGGTACCACTCATTCGGTCCATCCTGCCGCACGGCACCGACAATGGGAGCGGACACATGGTCCACCACCCTTCGGAACACCGGCGGCGGCCGCCACCGGACCCGGCGCGGTGGCGGAGGTTCCGCTTCCCGTCACCCCGAAATGCACCCTGATGCCCCCCTCCACCGGTCGGCCGTGCCACCATCTTCCGGACGGTGACTGGTGATACGAGATCAAGAAGAGACGGCCGAGCAGCAGGGCGCGGCGCCTCCGCGGGAGGCGGGCGCCCCTGAAGCGCTGCCCGTCGAGGGGAAGCACCAACGGAGGCCGGCCACGGCTTCCGCTACCGAAAAGGCGAGCACGATCAAGAAGGCCGAACGACCGGGGGCGTCCCAGAGGCCGGAAGGGCCCAAGGAGCCCGCACCACCCAAGGGACACGAGGAGGAGCCGAGGAGCGACCGGCAACACCGGCAGGCACCGGACGACGCGCACGTGGAGCACGGCAAGGGCGCCGAGCCCGGCCCGGCCGCGGCCCGCGGTACGTCCCGGACGGGTTCGCACCGTGACGGGGCGGCCGCCGACGCGTGCGGCGAGGTCCACGTCGACCGGGTCTCCGGTGACGAGCCGCTGCTGCCCGCCCGGGTGCACCGGCCCTCCGACCTGCTGCGGCTGCTGCTCGGCATGGCCGGCATCGCCCTGGTCCTCGGTCTGGCCACGTTCGCGCACGGCACCACCGCGGGCCTGGCCCGGGACATCGGAACGGGCGCGCGGGCCACTCCCCCGCTGCTGATCAACCTGGCGGGGCTGAGCGCCAGCGTCGCGGTGCTGATCGTGCCGGTGGCGTTCGCCGTCGAGCGGCTGATCAAGCGGGACGGGCTGCGGATCGCGGACGGCGTGCTCGCCGCCGTCCTGGCGCACGGGGTGTCGCTCGCCACCGACCTGTGGGTGGCCGAGTCCGCCCCGGCCTCCATCAGGGTGGCGCTGACCCAGCCGCTGCCGAACGGCTCGCTCTCCGCGCCGGTGCACAGCTATCTGGCGCCGGTGATCGCCTACATGACGGCGGTGGGCATGTCCCGGCGGCCGCGCTGGCGGGTCGCGATGTGGGGCGTGCTGCTGCTCGACGCGTTCGCGGTGCTGGTCGGCCGCTACACCACACCGTTCGCGATCATCACGACGGTGCTGATCGGCTGGACGGTGGCGTTCGGCACCCTCTACGCCGTCGGCTCCCCCAACGTCCGGCCCACCGGGCAGAACCTCCTGGCCGGGCTGCGCCGGGTCGGCTTCCGCCCGGTCAGCGCGATGCGCGCGGAGGACACCGTCAACGCCGAGCACACCGCCGGCCCCGAGCAGAACGAGCACGCCGACCGCGGCCGCCGCTACCTCGTCACCCTGGAGGACGGCCCGCCGATCGACGTCACCGTGGTCGACCGCGAGCAGCAGGCCCAGGGCTTCTTCTACCGGGTCTGGCGCCGGCTGTCGCTGCGCGGCGGCATCAACCAGCGCCGCAGCCTGCAGTCGCTGCGCCAGGCCCTGGAGCAGGAGGCGCTGCTGGCGTACGCGGCCATCGCGGCCGGCGCCAACGCCCCCAAGCTGATCGCGACCTCCGAGCTCGGCCCGGACGCGGTGATGCTGGTCTACGAGCACATCGGCGGCCGCACCTTCGACTCGCTGGCCGACGAGGAGATCACCGACGCGCTGATGCACAGCGCCTGGCGGCAGGTCGACGCGCTGCAGTCGCGGCGGATCGCCCACCGGCGGCTGGTCGGCGACGCGCTGCTGGTGGATCGTTCCGGCAACATCGTGCTGACCGAGCTGCGCGGCGGCGAGATCGCGGCCGGTGACCTCGTGCTGCGGATGGACATCGCCCAGCTGCTGGTCACGCTGGGCCTGCGGGTCGGCGCCGAACGGGCGGTGGCGGCGGCCGTCGAGGTGCTCGGCCCGGACGCGGTCGCGGACAGCCTCCCACTGCTCCAGCCGATCGCGCTGAGCCGCACCACCCGGGCCACCCTGCGCCAGCTGGCCCGTGAGCGCGCCAAGCGGGAGCGGGAGGCGGTGCTGGCGGCTTCGCAGGCCGCCAAGGAGGCCCGGGAGGCCCGGGAGGCGGCCCCGAAGGACCGCAGGACGCTGCGGGCCGAGCGGCACGCGGAGAAGAACGCCGAGAAGCGGGCGCTGGACGAGGCGTCGGAGGAGGCCCGCGAGGAGGACCTGCTGGCCCAGATCCGCCGGCAGGTGCTGCTGATCCGGCCCACCGCGGTGATCGAGCCGGCGAAGCTGGAGCGGCTCAGCCCGCGGATCCTCATCAGCTGGATCGCCGGTGCCTTCGCGGTGTACCTGCTGCTGTCCCAGCTCACCAACTTCAACCTCGGTGACGTGGTCAGCGAGGCCCAGTGGGTGTGGGTGCTGGTGGCGATGTTCTTCTCGGCGACGACGTACATCGCGGCGGCGATGAGCCTGTTGGGGTTCGTCACGGAGAAGGTGTCGTTCGTCCGGACCATGATCGCGCAGATCGCGGGCAACTTCGTGAAGCTGGTGGCGCCCGCCGCGATCGGCGGGGTGGCGCTCAACACCCGCTTCCTGCAGCGCGCCGGGGTCCGGCCCGGTCTGGCGGTGGCCAGCGTCGGCGCCTCCCAGCTGTTCGGGCTGGGCAGCCACATCCTGCTGCTGCTGGCCTTCGGCTATCTGACCGGCACCGAGCAGACCCAGGACATCTCGCCGTCCCGTACGGTCATCGCCGGGCTGCTGACCGTGGCCGTGCTGGTCCTGGTCGTCACGGCCGTGCCGGTGCTGCGCAAGTTCGTCTCGACGCGGGTGCGGTCGCTGTTCGCGGGTGTGGTGCCGCGGATGCTGGACATCCTGCAGCGGCCGCGGAAGCTGGTCACCGGCATCGGCGGGATGCTGCTGCTGACGGCGGCGAACGTGATGTGCCTGGACGCGTCGATCCGGGCGTTCGGCGGCGGCGACAAGATCAGTTACGCGAGCATCGCGGTGGCCTTCCTCGCCGGCAACGCGCTGGGCTCGGCCGCCCCGACTCCGGGCGGCGTGGGCGCCGTCGAAGGTGCGCTGATCACCGCGCTGACCATCGCCGGGCTCCCCGGCGACACCGCGTTCCCGGCGGTGCTGCTCTTCCGGCTGATGGTCTTCTGGCTGCCGGTCCTGCCGGGCTGGCTGGCCTTCACGTATCTGACCCGCAAGGGCGAGATCTGACCCGCGACGGTGCCCCGGGCCCTGGGGCGGCCGGGGCAGCCGGGCAACGCGAAGGCGCCGGTCCGTGGTGATACGGACCGGCGCCTTCGGTTACGGCTCGGTGCTCAGCACACCGGCCTTGATCAGTAGACCGGCTTCTCCGGCTCGACCGTGTTGACCCAGCCGATGACGCCGCCGCCCACGTGGACGGCGTCGGCGAAGCCCGCGGACTTCAGGACGGCCAGCACCTCGGCCGAGCGGACGCCCGTCTTGCAGTGCAGGACGATCTTCCGGTCCTGGGGGAGGTCCTGGAGGGCGTTGCCCATCAGGAACTCGTTCTTGGGGATCAGCCGGGCGCCGGGGATGGAGACGATCTCGAACTCGTTCGGCTCGCGGACGTCGATGATGTCGATCTTCTCGTCGGCGTCGATCCACTCCTTGAGCTGCAGCGGAGTGATCGTCGAGCCGGCCGCCGCCTCCTGGGCCTCCTCGGAGACGACGCCGCAGAACGCCTCGTAGTCGATGAGCTCGGTGACGGTCGGGTTCTCGCCGCAGACCGCGCAGTCGGGGTCCTTGCGGACCTTGACCTGACGGTACGTCATCTCCAGCGCGTCGTAGATCATCAGGCGGCCGACGAGCGGGTCGCCGATGCCGGCGAGCAGCTTGATGGCCTCGTTGACCTGGATGGAGCCGATGGAGGCGCACAGCACACCGAGGACGCCGCCCTCGGCGCAGGAGGGGACCATGCCCGGCGGCGGGGGCTCCGGGTACAAGCAGCGGTAGCAGGGGCCGTGCTCGGACCAGAAGACCGACGCCTGGCCGTCGAAGCGGTAGATGGAGCCCCAGACGTACGGCTTGTTCAGCAGCACGCAGGCGTCGTTGACGAGATAGCGGGTGGCGAAGTTGTCGGTGCCGTCCACGATCAGGTCGTACTGGGCGAAGAGCTCCATGACGTTCGTGGAGTCGAGGCGCTCTTCGTGGAGGTTGACCGTGACGTACGGGTTGATGCCCAGCACCGTGTCCTTGGCGGACGCGGCCTTGGAGCGGCCGATGTCCGCCTGGCTGTGGATGATCTGGCGCTGCAGGTTCGACTCGTCGACCTCGTCGAACTCCACGATGCCGAGGGTGCCGACGCCGGCCGCGGCCAGGTACATCAGCGCGGGCGAGCCCAGGCCGCCGGCGCCGACACAGAGCACCTTGGCGTTCTTCAGCCGCTTCTGCCCGTCCATTCCGACATCGGGAATGATCAGGTGGCGGGAGTACCTGCGGACCTCGTCGACGGTGAGCTCCGAAGCGGGCTCGACCAGGGGTGGCAGCGACACGGATGACCTCAACAAGGGGGTTGGTCGGTATCTGAGGACTGGTTGTCTTCCCGTAACACTGCCACGCCCTTCTTCATTCCGAGACACCCGGTCCGATGCGCGAGACGAATTCGTCCCAGTAGCCGGGCAGCGATTCCCAGGCCCTTCCGGCGGGATCCGCGGCCCCGGCCCGGCGGTCGGTGAGGTACACGGTGCCCGCCCCTTGCCAGCGGGCGATCCGCAGCGCTTCGTCCAGGTGCGTGCGCGGCACGCTGTGCACGAGGTGGCAGAACCGCTCCGGCGGGTGGTCGGCGGTCCACTCCGCCACCTGTGACCAGCGGTAATCGGCCCACCGGCCGGCAAAGGTGACGAGCTGGTCGGCGGATTCGGCGTAGCCGGGGTGCGGGTGGCTGCCGTGCCCGAAGACGAGGTGGCCGTCCGGGCGCAGGCCGCGCAGGGCGGCGGCGATCCGCCGGGTGGCGGGCAGCAGGGGCCGGTCCGTGGGGGTGCGGTCCAGCCAGAAGCCGTCGACGCGGTACCACTCCAGGTAGCGGTGGGCGTCGGAGAGCAGCTCGGCGAAGGGACGGGCGCCCCGGCCGAGGTCGAGGTGTCCCAGTACCCGGACACCCGTCTCACGGAGGCGGGCGGCGGCCGGGACGCAGTGCGGGTCGGGGCGGGCGCCGGGCCCGTTGGACACGTCGAGCACCGCCCAGTGCACCAGGCCCGGCCCGCAGCCGAGCAGTCCGGCCCATTCGGCGGGCGCGAGCAGCGGATGGGCGAAGCCGGGCACGCCCAGGCCGAGCGGGGCGGCGCCGGTCGGGGCGCGGGCGGGGCCGGCGGGCGTGGTCAGATGCGACATGCGGCCTCCATCCAGATGTCGGCGAGGGACTCCTCCAGGACGATCCGGGGGCGCCAGCCGAGCCGGTCGCGGGCGGTGCGGACGTCGGCCTGCTGCCAGGTGCCGCAGCCGTCCGGGTAGGGGTAGGTGGCGGGCGGCGAACCGACCGGGTGGTCGCCGGCCGGGCCGGGGATGACGAGCCGGGCCGGCGGGGAGTCGAGTTCGTGCAGCGCGCCGCCGAAGCCGGCCACCCGGGCGAGCACCGAGGCGGCCTCGCGCAGCCGTACCGCGCGGCCGGTCCCGATGTTGACGACGCCCTGCGCGGCGGACAGCGAGGCGGCGTGCACGGCGCGGGCGACGTCCCGGACGTCGACGAAGTCCCGCTGCACGCCGAGCCCGCCGAGTTTGAGTTCGTTGTCGCCGGACTGCATGGCGCGGCGCATGGCCTCGGCGAGCCGGCCGAGCGGGGAGCCGGCCGGGGTGCCGGGGCCGACCGGCGAGAAGACCCGCAGCACGACCGCGTCGAGGCCGGAGCCCAGGACGAGTTCGGTGGCGGCCAGTTTGCTGACGCCGTACGGCCCGCCGGGGCGCGGCACCGCGTCCTCGGCGGTCGACGAACCGGGCTGCGAGGGCCCGTACTCGGAGGCGCAGCCGAGGTGGACCAGGCGTGCGCCGCAGCCGCTGCGGCGCAGCGATTCGCAGATGGTGGCGACCGCGACGGTGTTGTGCCGGGTCAGCTCGCGTGCTCCGCCACGGGTGGCGCCGGCGCAGTTGACGACCACGCCGGGGTGGACCGCGTCGAGGAAGCGGGTGAGCGCCCCGGGACTGCCGGTGGCCAGGTCGAAGCGGACGTCGGCGTCGTCGCCCCGCCCGAGGGCGGTGAGCTGGACGGCGGGGTCGGCGAGCAGGCGGTCGGCGACGTAACGGCCGAGGTAGCCGTTGGCGCCGATGAGCAGCACCCTCATCGTGCGACCCCCCGGTGCCGTCGGGCTTCGGTCGGCTGGACGTTCATGTGTCGTGCTCCTAAGGCGGATGGTGGGAAGTGCGTGCGCTCCGGCCGGGGGGTCGGCGTCCGTCGTGGGGACGGGTGCCGCGTGGGGGGTGTGGTCCGCGGCGGGCGGGCCACCGCGGCCGGAGGTGCCGGAGAGGCCGTTGCCGGGTGCCTCTGCGGCGGTGGTGCGTGGTGCGGGCGCCCGGGTGGGGCGGCGTGGTGGTGCGGCCCGGTGGCCGTCGGGCGGGTCACGGCCGGGGCGCCTTCGGGGGGCCGGCGGGGGCGGGTGAGTGCGCGCAGGCGCCGGTGAGCGCCCGCAGGCCGTACGCGAGAAGGCCGAGCGCGGCGGCGGTGCAGGCCAGGGCGGGGACCGCGGCCGGTCCGACGGCGGTGGCCAGCGCCCGGACCGGGGTGCCGAGCGGGGGCGCGCCGGGGAGCCGGGCGATCAGGACGAGGGCGGGGACGAGCGCCTCCAGGGCGGCGGCCGAGGCCAGGCCGACGGCGGCGGGCTTGGGGAAGCCGTGGACGGTGAGCAGCCGGGCGAGGAAGAGCAGCAGCCCGAGGGCGACGACGGACACCGCGGGGAGCACGCCGCCGTCGCTCCCGTCGAGGGCCGCGCGGGCACCGAGGAGCAGCGCGGTCAGCGTGGCCAGGAAGAGCAGGGTGGTGCCGAGCAGCAGCGGCCGGATGCGGGCCGCGAACTCGCCCAGGCCGCGGCTGGCGGCCAGGGCCCGGCGGCCGCGTACGGCGAACCAGCGGGCGCAGCCGGCCGCGGGGAGCACGGCGAGGGCGAGCGCGAGGGCGGCGGCGAGGGCGGGGCGGGGGTGGGCGGCCGTCAGGCCGGGGCCGCCGGGCAGCAGCCGGCCGAGCAGCCGGTCACCGCCGAGCGTGCAGCTGACGGTCCAGCAGGTCCACAGGGTGGCGGCGCGGGGGCCGGTGCCGGGGTGGCGGGCGCGGAGCGGTCCGATGCGTACGGCCAGCCGGACGGCGAGGGCGGTCAGTACCAGACCCGTGGCACCAACAGCCGTGCGTGCCAGGGGCGTTGGTGCCCCGCCGACGGAGGCGAGGGCCGCGAGGGTGGCGGCGCAGAGGGCGCCGGGGAGGAGGTGCAGCGCGGCGCCGCAGCGTCCCCCCCACCCCCGGACCCACCCCCCGCCCCCTCCCCCGAAGGGGGAGAGGGGGGAGGGGGCGGGGGAGAAGTTCCGCGGCCTGCCGCCGCCCTGGGAACAGGGCCGCCCCGCCGCCCCGCCGGCGTACGACGGACCCGCCGCCCCACCCACGTACGGCTGCCCCGCCCCGCCACCGGCGTACGACGCCCCGTCGCCGGTGTACGACGCCCCACCACCGGCGTACGACGCCCCACCCGCATCGCCCAGCGGGTCACCCCCCACCCCGCCGTCCGCCCCACGGTCAGTCCCGCCGTCCGCCTCCCACTCCCCCGCCGTGCCGTCCAGGGCCCGCTCTCCCGGGCTCGCGCCCAGGTGCACCGTGCCGGGTTCCGCGCGCGGTACGCGGGCGTAGAGCTCCTCGGCGAGGGAGAAGACGTCCCGGTGCCGGAAGCGGGCGGCGGTGCGGTCGGTGACGCCGTGGGCCTCCAGTCCGGCGGCGATCTCCAGCGGGTCGACGGCGTGGGCGCAGAGCGCGTGGTGACGGTGCATCAGGGCGCGGACGGGGTCGGCGGGGCCGCGGCGGGCGGCGCGGGCGGTGGCGGCCTTGCGGGGTGCGGGGGCGGACGCCGTAGGGCCGTCCGCCGCGCCGTTGTGGAGGGCGCCGGTGGTGCCGCGGTCCGGGGTGGTCATCGTTCGTCCCTCTTGTCCGGGGCCGCCGGGCGGACCCGTACCGGGCGAGGGCCCGCGGCGCGGTCCCGGGGTGGGCGGCGGCGGAGGCCGTCCCGGTTGCCGGCGTGGGCCACGTCGGCCATGCCCGTCACCAGGGCCACACCCACCACCCCCATCGCACACATCACGTCCAGGACACCTGTCACCACTGCCGCCACCCCTTTCCTCTCCGTCGCGCCCACCACGGCTGCCTCTCGCCCTGGTGGTCCGCAGGCCGCTTCGCCCTCAGTCCTCGTCGCCTCATGGCCCCGCCCAGCTCGGCGTTCGGCCGGCCGGTGCGGGGGCGGGCCGGCCGGCCGTGCCGGTGCCGGCCCAGCGGCCGGGGACATGGGATTCGGCGGGGTGGGCGAACGGCTGCGGTACGCCGCACGCGTCCCGCTCCCGGGCGCCGGCCGGGCGGGCCGGGGCGTGCGAGATCAGCTCCAGATAGATGCCACGAAATGCCGCGGTGTTCTGCTCCACGGTGAACAGTTCGAGCGCCCGGGCCCGGGCGGCCGCGCCCAGCCGGGCCCTGCGGTCCGGGTCGCCGAGCAGCGCGCCGCAGCCCTCGGCGAGGGCGCGGGGGTTGCGCGGCGGGACCACCAGCCCGGTGCCGCCGATGACTTCGCAGACCGCACCGGCGTCGGTCGACACCGTGGCGCGGCCACAGAACATCGCCTCCACCAGGGAGCGCGGGAAGCCCTCGACGACGCTGGAGAGCACCACCACGGAGGCGGAGGCATAGGCGTCCGCCAGGGTGGGCGCGTCGGGACTGCCGATCTCCTCGAAGCTGACCGGGTTCTCGCCGACGGTGACGGCATCGGCCGCCTCGTCGGGGAAGAGCTGGGCGGCCAGCGCCCGGCAGTGGGCGAGGTAGCCGGCCGCCCGGGGGTCCCGGCCGAGGCCGCCGATGATCCGGAGGGTGGCCTCCGGCTCGGCCCGGCGGACCTCCGCGAAGGCGTGCAGCAGCGCGACGAGGTCCTTGGCGGGCTCGACCGCGCCGACCCACACCAGGGTCTTGGAGTCGTCGGCCGGGGCGTCCGCGACGGCGGCGAACGGCGCGGCGTCCATGCCCGGGTGGACCGTGCGCAGCCGTTCCCGGTCCGCGCCGCAGCGCTCCTGCCAGCGCCGGGCGTGCGCGTTGCCGGGAGTGATCAGGGCCGCCTGGGCGTAGATCTCGGCGGCCAGCGCGCCCTGGAACGCGGCGAGCAGGGCGCGCACCGGGGCACTCAACGGCGCCGCGGCGCGCGCGAGGTAGTGCTCGCGCAGCCGTACGCCGTACTCGGTGACCAGGAGCGGGGTGCCGAAGAAGCGCTTGGCCAGCAGGCCGGGGAGGGCGGCCGCGCCGGCGGAGGTGGCGTGGCAGAGGTCGGCGCCGTCGAGGCCGGGGGTGTCCCCGTCGCCGTACCAGTCCAGCGAGAGCGGGCGCAGGGTGCGTTCGAGCCGGTCGGCGACCGTCAGCAGGTCGCCCACCTGGGCGCCGTGCGCCGCGGGCAGGGCCCGGGGGCCGTGGCAGACCGATTCCAGCCGGCGCACGGCGTCCTCGGAGCGCAGCAGGGCGGGCAGCCCGCCGTCGTCGCGGGCCTGTTCGGCGAGTCCGTACAGCCCGCTGGCGAAACGGTCCGCCTTCCTGGTCACAGCGTTTTCGGCGGATGCCGAGGCAACCGCGGTCAGCAGGTCGCCGAAGTGCTCGGCGAAGCGGCGCCGGGCCCGCCGTCCGGGTGCCCGGCCGCGGCGCTCGCCCGCGGCCCGGTGGTGCCCGGCGGGGAAGTCGCCCCAGAGGGGGGCGTCGTGCACCCGGACGTGCCCGGGCAGGACCGGCCGGCCGCGTTCGCGCCGGGGGTCGGCGCGCAGGGCGTAGATCTCGAAGTCGTGGCCGGTGAGCCCGCGTACGAGCCGGTCGCACCACGCGTGCGACTCACCCGGCGCGTACGGGTAGCCACCCTCGGTGAGGAGTCCAATGCGCACGACGGCACCCCCGTCCTCCCATGTCGGCTTCCCTGACGCGACGGCCGCACGGCCGTCGAGCTGCAGGGAGACGGTATGCAAAAGGCCCGGTGGCGCGATGGACGGTTGTCCGTCGCGCCACCGGAAGGGGTGAAAGCACGTAACTTTCCGCGTCTTGGGGCGTTTCGACGCGCTATGTGATCGCTACGCCGCCGCGCGCCCGCTCAGTGCGCGGTGGGATACGGCCAGGAGTTGGGCCGGCAGGTCACGCCGTCCGTGGTCAGGAACTTCGTCTGCTGCATCATCACCGGGGCGAGCGCGCCCTGCCGGGGGCAGCTCTCGTGGTTGTGCCCGAGCCGGTGGCCGACCTCGTGGTTGATCAGCATCTGGCGGTAGGCGTGCATCTTGTCGCGCCCGTAGGTCTTCGCGCCCTGCGCCCACCGGTAGGCGTTGATCATGACCCGGTCGGTGGCCGCCGAGTCGCAGGAGACGTTCTCCTCGAACGTGTCGAGACCGGACTTGGCGCACCACTTCGCGGTGGTCCCCGGGCTCGCCAGGGTGATCACGAAGTCGGCCGGGCCGGAGGCCACGCGCTGGAACGTCCGCTGTCCGCCGTGCGCCCAACTCCGGTCGTCGTTCAGGGTCTTGTGCACCGCCTCGGCGAAGAGCGCGCCGTCCAGCGGCAGCCCCTCCTCGATGTCGACGCGGTAGCGCAGCACCTTGCCGCGGCCGGGCGCCTCGGCGTTCCCGCCGACCGGCTTGAAGCGTCCGCTCGCGGTGACGTGCGCGTCCAGCGGGAAGACCTGCGCCATCTGCTCGTCGTAGCCGCCGGGCTTGGCGTCCTGGGTGGGCCGGGACTGCGACCGTGAGGCCTCGTCACCGGCCGCGTCGGTACGGTCGTTGCCGCTGCGCGGCTGCGGGTCGCCGCCGTCCTTGTGCTGCTCGGCGACCTGGCCGGCGATGACGACGGCGAGCACGGTGGTGACCGCGGCGGCCGCCGCACCGGTGAACGTCCGGCTCTTGCCGCCCTTCCGGGCGCCGTGCCGCGGCTCGTCGAAGGCGGCGTCCGCACCCGCGAAGTCGTCGTCGGGGTCGCCGTCCGCGGGCCCGGCGGGCTCGGGCACCCGTGCGCCCGCCGCGCCGCCCGCCGCGTTCGGCCGGCCGTACGCCACGGATGCGGCGGGCGTACGGACGGCGCCGGGCGCGCCGGCCCGGAACACGTCGTCGTCAGCGCCGTCGGCGCCGTCCGCGTCGAGAGCGCCGCCGGGGCCGGCCGGCCGCCGGGGGAACGATCCCGCGTCGAAGGCGTCCACGTAATCCCGCCGCGGGCCGTGCCCGGTGCCCGGTACGGCCATCTGCGGTGCGCCGGTCATCTCCGCGCGCGGCCGGGGAATGCGCGGCGCGGCCTGCCCGGGCGCCCCGGGTGCGGTGCGTCCGGCTGCCGTCCCGGGTGTCCTGGGGGACACCGGTACGCCCGGGAACGCGCCCCAGGCACCGCCCGGTTCGCGCTGTTCGGGGTGGCCGCCGCGGACCGTGTCGCCTCCGGCCGGCTCGCGCCGGCGGCGCCCCGGGCCGGGGCCGGGGGCGGGTGCCCGGCCGGCCGGCGGGCTCTGGCCGGGCGGCGCCGCGGACTGCGAGGGGTCTTCGGCCTCCGGCCGGTCTCGGCGGCTATGACGTCCCACGGGGCGTGTCAGCTCCTGCCCGGTTCAGCGGTCACTTCGGTCATCCCGGAATCGAGCAGCTCGCGGACGGCGCGCGCCACCGCCTCCGGGTACTCCATCATCGCCACGTGCCCCGCCTCCGGCAGTGTCAGCAGCCGTGAACCGCGGAACGCCGCGGCCGCCCGCCGGGCCATCCGGAGGGAGACCAGGCGGTCGCGTCCACCGTAGACGAGAAGGGTGGGGGCGAGCACGCGTTCGGCCTGCCGCCACAAATTGTGCTGCCCGCCGAGCGTGTACGCGTTCACCAGCGCACGCGCCGAGCGCTCCATCACCTCCCAGAAATAAGGGAGTTCGAGCCGCCGGGCGTACTCGGCGGCCGCGGTGTCGAACCCCTCCGGGGTCACCCTGCCGGGGTCGCCGTAACAGAGCGACAGCACCGCACGGGTGCGGTCCTCGGCGGTCCAGTCGCGGGTGAGCCGGGCGAAGAGGGTGGCGACGCCGGGCACGGCGAGCAGTGCGGTGGGCACCGCCGTGCGCTGCGGCCGCAGTTCGGGCAGGGCCGGGGAGATCAGCGTGAGGGTGCGGACCAGGTCCGGCCGGGCGGCGGCCACGCGGGTGGCGGTCGTGCCGCCCATGGAGTTGCCGATGAGGTGGACCGGGCCGCGGTCGGCCGCGTCGAGGTACCGGATCACCGCGCGGGCCTGCGCGGAGACGGAGTAGTTGCCGTCACCCGGCGGCGGGGAGTGCCCGAAGCCGGGCAGATCGAGCGCTTCGCCGTCCAGCCGGTCGGCGAGCAGCGGCATCAGCCCCGACCAGTTCTGCGAGGAGCCGCCGAGGCCGTGGACGTAGAGCGCGGGTTCGCGGTCCCGGGCCGCCCCCGCCCCGCCGGCACCCCGGCCCTCGGGCCGCCCTTCCGGCGCCCGTACGGTGAGCGTCAGGTCCGGCAGGATCACGGTGCGCACCGTCTCCGCCGCGCCGGGCCGACCGGGGCCGGCGGGGGGCACCGGGAGGGCGGTGGTGGCGGTGTCCGGCGACTCGGTCGAAGACATGGAGTCGATGTTACGAGACGATCACACCCCCGATCGTGTGTTCGCGGTCACACACCGCATCGCGCCGTCGCGGCCGCTCTCCTACGCTCGTAGGCAGGGGCGGGCCACCCCTGACCCTGCTTTCCTGCCAGGCACCAGCCGACCAACGAGCACGCGAGAAAGCACCGAGAAAGGCAGTCATCATGCGTGTCGACCCGACAGACCCGGACACTTTCGTGGACGACAGCGACACCGCCGAATTCGACGTGGAGGCGCCGGAGGCGGACGCCCAGGAGCAGTACGCCGATCTCGCACCGCAGCGCGACGAGGCGCTGAACGGCATCGACCCGGCCGTCGCGAACGAGGCGGACCTCGCCGAACAGGCCCGGGTCGTCGAACTGAACGAAGACGAATACCGATGACCTGGGGCGTTATGTCGCATTGGCACGCCGGGGCCGGAGAGAAATTCTCGGCCCGGACCGCGCACAGGCGGGTTACCCAAAAGTACGATGGCGGGCGCGGTGCACCACCTTGTACTGGCCGCGTACGGAACGATTTCTGGGAGGCAGCGTGAGCGCCATCGAGCAGACCGAGGCGGCGCGCCCGCGGGGCACACGCCTGCCACGCCGCGCCCGGCGGAACCAGCTTCTGGGTGCGGCCCAGGAGGTTTTCGTCGCACAGGGCTACCACGCCGCGGCCATGGACGACATCGCCGAGCGGGCCGGCGTCAGCAAGCCGGTGCTCTACCAGCACTTCCCCGGGAAGCTGGAGCTCTACCTCGCGCTGCTGGACCAGCACTGCGAGGCGCTTCTGCACTCGGTGCGTTCGGCGCTGGCGTCGACCACCGACAACAAGCAGCGGGTCGCGGCGACGATGGACGCCTACTTCGCGTACGTGGAGGATCCGGGCGGCGCCTTCCGGCTGGTCTTCGAGTCGGACCTGACCAACGAGCCGGCGGTCCGCGAGCGGGTGGACAAGGTGTCGCTGGAGTGCGCCGAGGCCATAAGCGCGGTGATCGCCGAGGACACCGGCCTGTCGCAGGACGAGTCGATGCTGCTCGCGGTGGGCCTGGGCGGAGTTTCCCAGGTGGTGGCGCGGTACTGGCTCTCCTCCGGGAGCACGGTCCCGCGGGACACCGCGGTGGCGCTGCTGACGTCGCTCGCCTGGAAGGGCATCGCCGGCTTCCCGCTGCACGGCAGCGACACGCACTGACCCTGTTCGCTGCGGGCGTGGTCCACGGCGTCCTGTGCGTCCCCGTACCGGGCTAATGTGTGCTGCGTACGGCGCGGATGGCCGCGCATCCTCCCCCCAGCGGTGCTGGGGGACCTGCAGACCGTCGGAGGGACATAAGCCGTGGAGGTCAAGATCGGCGTGCAGCACGCGCCCCGCGAGATCGTTCTCGAGAGCGGGCAGTCTGCTGAAGAGGTCGAGCGGGCGGTGGCCGAGGCGCTGGCCGGAAAGTCGGAGCTGCTGAAGCTGGCGGACGAACACGGCCGCAAGGTCCTGATCCCGGCGGACCGGCTGGCCTATGTCGAGATCGGCGAGCCGGCCGGCCGCAAGGTCGGGTTCGGCGCGCTCTGATCGACGGGCGCCGCGCGCGGCGCCCGCGGAGCGAAGAGGGCGGCGGCCCGGGGGACGCGTTCCCCCGGGCCGCCGCCTTTTCCCGTTCGTCCTGGTCGGCGCCCGGCCGGCCCGCTGCGCTGATCGGGCAGCGGGCCGGCGCGCCGAGGGTTGCTGCCGCCGCCCCCTGGGTACGACCGCCTACGACCGATTTGTTCGCCCGACGGATCGGCGCACCGCGCCAGCC
Source organism: Streptomyces sp. NPDC107765 (assembly GCF_055657085.1). Taxonomy (NCBI): domain Bacteria; kingdom Bacillati; phylum Actinomycetota; class Actinomycetes; order Kitasatosporales; family Streptomycetaceae; genus Streptomyces; species Streptomyces sp. NPDC107765. The sequence continues at coordinate 256,987 of NZ_JBVKBL010000002.1, forward strand.
GCGTGGTGCCCGAAGCCCGCACGGATCGTGGAAGGGAAGAGCATGATCTTCGAAGCGCTCGGAGCTGTGGCCATCGGCCTCGCCATCGCGGTCTTCGCCATGCGCCGACTGCCCGACCGCTTCCCCGCGCGCGGTCTCACCCTGGCCACCGGCCCGGTCGCGGCCCTGCTCGGCGCGCTGCTGACCCGCTCGATCCTCGGCCCCGGGCATCCCGTCCAGGTGATGCTCGCCGCGGTCGCCCTGGGCGCGGCGCTGCTGTCGGTCCTGGTGCGCCCGCCGCGCAGCCGTCTTCGGCGGCCGGCCGCGACGCTGAAGGGGCACCGGACGGCCTGAAGCGCCCGGCGGCCCCTCCTTCGTACGCCGTGTGTCAGGCCGCCAGGCCCAGCGCCGCCATCCGCTTGGTGTGCGCCTCGGTGATCCGGGAGAACATCCGGCCCACCTCCGCCAGGTCGAAGCCGTCGGCGACCCCGCCCACCAGCATCGTGGAGAGCGCGTCGCGGTCCGCGACGACCCGCTGGGCCTGCGAGAGTGCCTCGCCCATCAGCCGGCGGGCCCACAGGGCCAGCCGCCCGCCGACCCGCGGCTCGGCCTCGATGGCCGCCCGCACCTTCTCCACGGCGAAGGTCGCGTGCCCGGTGTCGTCCAGCACCGCCAGCACCAGATCGCGGGTGTCGGCGTCCAGCCTGGCCGCGACCTCGCGGTAGAAGTCACTGGCGATCGAGTCGCCCACGTAGGCCTTGACCAGGCCCTCCAGCCAGTCCGACGGTGCGGTCTGGCGGTGGAACTCGTCCAGGGCGGCGGCGAACGGCTCCATGGCCTCGTTGGGCTCGGCCTCGATCTGGGCCAGCCGCTCCCGCAGCCGCTCGAAGTGGTGGAACTCGGCCGAGGCCATCTTGGCCAGCTCGGCCTTGTCGTCCATCGTCGGCGCGAGCTTGGCGTCCTCCGCCAGGCGCTCGAAGGCGGACAGCTCGCCGTACGCGAGCGCGCCGAGCAGATCGATCACGGCGGCCCGGTAGTGCGGGTCGGCGGATGCCTGCGCCCAGTCCTGGGCGGCGATCCCGGTGTGTTCTTGCGCGTCAGCCGCGGCGTTGTCAGGCGTTCCCATGGCGGCACAATAGCCCGCTCGGCGGTTCGGGGAAGGTCCTGGTCAGCCAGTTCCGTTCACCCGTACGACCGGTCCGCCGGAGCGGGGTCCGGGCGCCGCTCGGGGACGTGACGTATTCCTCACTCATACAAGCCTTCGGATGGGGGCGCCGTATCCGGGGTACAGTGGTATTGGACCTGCCGAGTATCGGTGGGTCGTTCCACGAAGCGGATGCCCGGTCGGTGGCCCGATCGGCTCCAAACCGACCGACCTCCCCCGCGGCGCGTACGAGACGTACGCACAGCAGGAGGCACACCGCTCGCGGCAGGAGCGCCTGAGCGTTGGCAGTGGTCCCGCGCCACCGGCCCCATCTGGCCGGCCCCGTACGAAACCGTGCGACGGTGCGGTACGACCCCCTTCGCCGCCTCACGCCGCGTCTCACAGAAGAGGCAAGATTCTGTCTACGTTCCGAGACCTCGGGATTTTTCCCGAGACCGCCGAGGCCCTGGAAGCTGTCGGCATCGTTTCCCCCTTCCCCATCCAGGAAATGACGCTCCCCGTCGCCCTCTCGGGCAACGACGTCATCGGCCAGGCCAAGACCGGCACCGGCAAGACCCTGGGCTTCGGACTTCCGCTCATCGAGCGGGTCACCGTCCCGGCGGACGTCGAGGCGGGCCGGGCGCAGCCCGAGCAGCTGACCGAGGCGCCGCAGGCCCTCGTCGTCGTCCCCACCCGTGAGCTGTGCCAGCAGGTCACCAACGACCTGCTCACCGCCGGCAAGGTCCGCAACGTGCGGGTGCTGGCGATCTACGGCGGCCGGGCCTACGAGCCCCAGGTCGAGGCGCTGAAGAAGGGCGTCGACGTGGTCGTCGGCACGCCCGGCCGGCTGCTGGACCTCGCGGGCCAGAAGAAGCTGAACCTCTCGCAGGTGCGCTCCCTCGTCCTGGACGAGGCCGACGAGATGCTCGACCTGGGCTTCCTGCCGGACGTCGAGAAGATCATCCAGCTGCTGCCGGCCAAGCGGCAGACCATGCTGTTCTCCGCGACCATGCCCGGCCAGGTCATCTCGCTGGCCCGCCGCTACATGTCGCAGCCGACCCACATCCGCGCCACCGCGCCGGACGACGAGGGTGCGACGGTCGCCAACATCACCCAGCACGTCTACCGCGCGCACTCCATGGACAAGCCGGAGCTGGTCTCGCGGATACTGCAGGCCGAGGGCCGCGGTCTGGCGATGCTGTTCTGCCGGACGAAGCGGACCGCCGCCGACATCGCCGACCAGCTCTCCCGGCGCGGCTTCGCGTCCGGCGCGGTCCACGGCGACCTCGGCCAGGGCGCCCGCGAGCAGGCGCTGCGCGCCTTCCGCAACGGCAAGGTCGACGTCCTGGTCTGCACCGACGTCGCCGCCCGCGGTATCGACGTCGAGGGTGTGACCCACGTCGTCAACTACCAGTCGCCCGAGGACGAGAAGACCTACCTGCACCGCATCGGCCGCACCGGCCGGGCGGGCGCCAAGGGCACCGCGGTCACCCTCGTCGACTGGGACGACATCCCGCGCTGGAAGCTGATCAACAAGGCGCTGGACCTGCCGTTCGACGAGCCGGAGGAGACCTACTCCACCTCGCCGCACCTCTACGAGCAGCTCCACATCCCCGCGGGCACCAAGGGCGTGCTGCCGCGCGCCGAGCGCACCCGGGCCGGGCTCGCCGCGGAAGAGGTCGAGGACCTGGGCGAGACCGGCGGCCGCGGCCGCGGGCCCCGCCGGGGCGCGGCCGTCGAGGAGGAGCGTCCCCCGCGCACCCGTGCACCGCGGCAGCGCCGCCGTACCCGCGGCGGTGCGTCGCTGGACGGCCCGGCTGCTTCCGAGGCGAAGGCGACCGGGTCGCTCGACGCCGCCGAGGGCACCGCGGAGGCCGCTGAGGAGTCCGCAGGGCCGCGCCAGCCGCGCCGGCGCCGGCGGACCCGCAGCGGGCAGGCCGCGGCGACGATCCCGGTGGCGGGCGCCGCCCCGGCCGAGGCCGCGGAAGCCGCCGTCGAGGTGGCCGAGGCCGCCCCGGTCGCCCCGGCGCCCGAGGTGACCGAGGCTCCGGCCAAGCCGAAGCGGACCCGTACCCGGACCCGCAAGGCCGCCGAGGCCGAGCCGGTCGCGCAGGAAGCCGCCCAGGCCGTGGTGGACACCGTCGAGGGGGCCGAGGAGGCTCCGGCCAAGCCGACGCGCACCCGGACCCGTAAGGCCGCCGCCGCCAAGGCCACCACCGCCGAGGCCGCCGAGGCCGCGGTGGACACCGCCGAGGGCACCGACGAGGCCCCCGCCAAGCCGAAGCGCACCCGCACCCGCAAGGCCGCCGCCAAGCCGGCCGCCACCGAGGCCCCCGAGGCCGCGGCGGTGACCGCCGAGGCCGCGGACGAGGTGCCGGCCAAGCCGAAGCGGACGCGCAAGACGGCGGCGAAGACCGCTGCCGCCAAGAAGACCGCGGCCGCGGCCCCCGCCGCCGTGGACGGCGAGGAGGCTCCGGCCAAGCCGAAGCGCACCCGGACCCGTAAGGCCGCGGCCGCCCAGCCGGCCGACTGACGCCGTACGACCCGATCGACCGGACGACCCGGCCCCGCTCCCCGCGGGTGCCGGGTCGTTCGGCGTCCCGGCCCGGTTTTCCGGCCCGGTCCGGTTAACCTCACCCCATGAGCAGGCCGCCCACCCTCACGCTGCCCCCGTGCGCCCGCGCGTACCGACTCGACACCGACCGCGGCGAGTTCGCCGTGCACGACGCCCGGCCCGACGGTGCGCCGATCGGGACCGCGCTGCTGGTGCCCGGCTTCACCGGCAGCAAGGAGGACTTCATCGCCTTGCTGGCGCCGCTCGCCGCGGCCGGGTTCCGGGCGGTCGCGCTGGACGGCCGCGGCCAGCACGAGTCCTCCGGCCCGCGGGACGAACGGGCTTACGCGCAGCGGGAGTTGGCGCTCGACGTACTGGCCCAGGCGCGGGCCGTGCAGCAGGCCGGGAACGGCCCGCTGCATCTGCTCGGGCATTCGCTGGGCGGCCTGATCACCCGGGCCGCGGTGCTGCTCGACGCCACCCCGTTCCGTTCGCTGACCGCGCTCAGCTCCGGTCCGGCGGCCATCGAGACGTCCCAGCAGGTCCGGGTGCGGATGCTGATCGACGCGCTCGGGTCGCTCGGCATGGAGGACGTCTGGCGGGCGATGCGCGAGCTGGACCCGCCGGAGGCGGCGGACGCGGAGACCCCGCCGGAGATCGGCGCGTTCCTGCACCGCCGTTGGCTGAACACCGTCCCCGAGCAGCTGATCGCGACCGGCCGGCAGATGCTGGCGGAGCCCGACCGGGTGGCGCAGCTGGCCCGTACCGGGCTTCCCGTGCACGTCGTCTCCGGGGCGCTGGACTACGCCTGGCCGGTGCCGTCGATGGACGACATGGCGCGCCGGCTGTCGGCCCGGCGCACCGTCATCGAGGGCGCCGAGCACTCCCCCAACGTCGAACGCCCGGAGAAGACCGCCGAGGCGCTGACGGGTTTCTGGAGCGGGGTGGGGTAGGGCCCGACCCATCGGACGGGCCCTGGCGCCCCCGGGGTGTCGTCGGGACAGCGCCGGACGGTTCGGCGAGCATCGAAAGGAAGCGGGCGGGCCGGTGCGGCCCGTCCGGCACCGGCTGCCGACGAAGGGCCCGACATGACCGAGAACCCCCAGGACGACCCGCACGGCATCGCGCTGACCCGCACCTTCGACGCCCGCCGCGACCTGGTCTTCGCGGCCTGGACCACGCCCGCGCACTTCGCGTACTGGTTCGGCGGGGAGCTGACGGTGCCGGTCGAGCGGATGACGATGGACGTCCGGCCGGGTGGGTCGTGGAGTCTGGTCATGCACTCCCCGGACGGCAGTGAGCTGCCGTTCTCCGGGGTGTACCGGGAGGTCGTGCCGCCGGAGGCGCTGGAGTTCACGCTCAACGACGCCTATGCGCCGAGCAGTTCGGAGGGCGAGCTGATCAGGGTGACCCTGAGCGATCTCGGGGACCGGACGGAGATGGCCTTCCGGCAGCTCGGCGGCAACCTCACTCCGGAGCAGTACCAGCAGGCTGAGGCGGGCTGGACGAGCTTCTTCGACCGGCTGGCGGGACTCCTCGCCCGGGCCTGAACCGCCCTCGGCCACCCCGGGGGCTCGTCTAGAGCTGTCCCTGTACGTGCTCCCAGAAGCCGTCCCGCAGCACCCGGCGCAGGTCGGCGTGGCCGCGCAGGGAGTGGTGCAGCAGTGCCTCGGCGGCGGTCAGCAGCTCCTGGTCGACGGACCCGGGGAGGTAGGGATGTCCGGGCAGCAGCCCGACCGCCCATTCCCGGCCGCGCTCCGACAGCCACTGGGCGGCGACCCGGGCCCCGACGAAGCGGACCTCCTCCCGGCCGGGCGCCGGGCTCTCGCCGCCGGCCTGCTCGGCGGCGTCGATGCCGGTCCGCCGGGTGACGTAGGGCTTGCAGAAGTCCAGGTCGAAGACGCGGGTGCTGTCGGCCTCCCACAGCAGGGGTTCGGCCTGGTTGCGGCCGGCCGGCGCCTCGATGCCCCACAGGTGGACCCGGGCGCCGTAGCCCTGGGCCGCCTCGACCGCGGAGACCAGGTCCTCGTCGCCGCCGATGAGCACCGCGTCGGTGATCGCCCGGTGCCGGGCCAGCGACTCCAGGTCCGAGCGGATCAGGGAATCGACGCCCTTCTGCTGGTTGTTGGCGTTGAGGTTGCCGAGCCTGACCTTCACGTCCGGCAGCTCGGCGATCCGCTGCTGCTCGGGGGTGTGGAGGCGGCGGCGGGCGCCGTCGTACCAGTAGACCCGCAGCAGCCGGCTGTCCGGGAAGATCGTCCGGGCCCGGTCGATGAAGGCCTCGATGATCCCTTCGGCGTCGAGTTCGAAGCCCTTGCGGTCCTCGGTGCCGGCGACGAGCCTCCCGGAGGCGGCGTAGACGTAGCCGGCGTCGACGAAGGCGGCATGCACGGAAGGGGTCGTGCCGACCTTCCTGAGGACCCGGGCGAGCAGCTCGTTGGTGCGCGCCATCCCGGCGGCGAGCGCGGCGAGGTCGGTGGGGCCCGGGGGCTGGAGGTCGTTCATACCGGACCCATTGTCCGGGCGTCGGCTCGGCGGGCACAACCGCTCTACCTGCGAGTATTTAGACCGTCAAAAAATTTCTTTAGCGTAGGGAATGATTGCAGGGTGCGGGTCGTTGTACCTGTACGGACGGCGGGCGACGAGGCCTGGCGATCCGCACCACTCACGTTCTCCGCAGGAGGATTCCGACGAAGGGAGAAGCCTGATGCGCTTCGAGATCATGCGCCTGGACGATGTCGACGGCACGGCCGTGGACAGCACCGTCGTGGACGCCGCCTCCGTCAACCGGATCGTGCAGCAGGCCGCCGCAACCGGCCAGCGCATCTACATCCGCCCGGCCGACACCATCGCCCGTTAAACCCTGGCCGCCGACAGGCCACCGATGCCGCACCGCCCCCGTACGGAACATGCCGTACGGGGGCGCTGCCGTAGGGGGCCGCCGCTCAGGCCGCCTGGACGACCTGCAGCACGCCGTTGATGATCTGCTGCACGGCCAGCGCGGACAGCATCATGCCCGCCAGCCGGGTCACCAGGACCACTCCGCCGTCCTTGATCACACGGATGATCACCAGCGAGAACCGCATCACCAGATACAGCACCACATGGATCGCCGCGATCGCCACCCATACGGAGAGCTGGGCCGCGAACCCGTGGGCGTGCTGCACGGCGAGGATCACCGACACGATCGCGCCGGGCCCGGCGAGCAGCGGCATGCCCAGCGGCACCAGCGCGACATTGACGTCCTTGGTCTGGGTCGGCTCCTCCGACTTCCCGGTCAGCAGGTCCAGCGCCACCAGCAGGAGCAGCAGCCCGCCCGCGATCATCAGCGCGGGCGTCGAGATGTGCAGCCGGCCGAGGATCTGCCGGCCGAAGAGCCCGAAGACGGCGATCACGCAGAAGGCGACGGCGGCGGCCTGCCAGGCCATCCGGCGCTGGACCTTGGCCGGCCGGCCGGAGGTGAGGGCGAGGAAGATCGGGGTGATCCCCGGCGGGTCCATGATCACGAAAAGCGTGACGAAAAGGGTACTGAAGACGGCGACGTCGAACATGGTGCTGGCCTTGCGAGAGGAGGTACGGACGAGCGGATCGGGACGGCCACGGGCCGGCGCGCGGCGCGCGCGGGTCCGGGAGGGCGCCAGGAAGCGGAAACGGAAGGAGGAGGGGAAGGGAGGAGTTGGCGGGCCGGGCGGCGGGGGCCGGCCCGCGGACCCGCGGAACGGCGTCGCGCGCGGTCGGTGCGGCGCGGCGGCCGGCGTTCCGCGGCGGGCTCAGCCGCCCGCGCCGGGGACGGGGAAGGCGCCGGTGGCGCGGCGCACGATCTCCCCGTAGACCTCGGGGTCGGTGGTGCAGTCACCGAGGCTGCAGGTCTTGCGGCTGCCGTGGTAGTCGCTGGAGCCGGTGGTCAGCAGACCGAGGTCGGCGGCCATCCCGCGCAGCCGGGCGCGGGTCGGCGCGTCGTGGTCCATGTGGTCGACCTCGATGCCGTCCAGCCCGGCCGCGGCGAGCTCGCCGATCGCGCTCTCCGGTACGCACCTGCCGCGCTTGACGGCCAGCGGGTGCGCGAAGACGGTGACCCCGCCCGCGGCCTTGACCAGCCGGATCGCGTCGAACGGGTCGAGCTCGTGCTTCTCCACGTACGCCGGGCCGTCGCTGGCGAGCCAGGACGCGAAGGCGTCGTTGACGGAGTCGACGACGCCCAGCTCCATGAGGGCGGTGGCGAGGTGCGGACGGCCCACGGCGCCGTCGCCGGCGATCCGTGCGACCTGCTCCCAGGTGACCGGGATGCCGTGCTCGCGCAGCTTGCCGACCATGGCCCGGGCCCGTGGCACCCGGTCGTCGCGGACCAGCTCCCGCTCGCGGGCGAGTTCGGGCTCCTCGGGGTCGAAGAGGTAGGCGAGCATATGGAGGCTCACGCCGTCGAGCCGGCAGGAGAGTTCGGCGCCGGTGACCAGCGTCAGCCCCTCGGGCAGCGCGGCCCGCGCCTCGGCGTGGCCGGCGACGGTGTCGTGGTCGGTCAGTGCGACCACGTCCAGCCCGGCGGCCGCGGCGCCGCGCACCAGCTCGGCCGGGGTGTCCGTACCGTCGGAAGCCGTGGAGTGGGTGTGCAGATCGATGCGCACGACGCGGACTCCAGACTGCTGCGGGACGGACGGGGGACCTCAGAAGGATAACCGGGCCGCGGACGGCCCGGCCCGCGCCGCCGGGCGGCGCCCCTCCCCGGACGGCCGGCCCGGTCAGCTCAGGATGCGCGGGGAGAGCGCCCCGCAGGGCAGCAGGTCCACCTCGGCGCCCGCCTCGCGCAGGTCCGTCAGCACGAGTTCGTCGTACATCAGCAGCCCGGACTGCTCGGGCCAGGCGATCGCCCACAGCCACAGCCCGCGCGCCTCGCCGGCGAAGACCGCGCGGTCCGGCGGCGCACCGTCGACGTGCCAGAGCGGGGTGGGGCGGCCGGCGGCCAGCACCTTCCCGTGCGCGGGTTTGCCGTCGGACATGTGGGGGCCGGGGTCGGGGCCGTCGATGCCGGCGTAGCGCGCGCCGAGTCCGACGCCCAGTTCCTCGGCGACCAGGAGGAGTTCACCGGGTCCGCCGAGCGGTCCGGGGCCCGAGCAGGCCACCGCGGTCGCCCGGCCGCCGCTGCGGTCGTCGCCCGCGCAGGCCACGCCGGTGAACAGCCAGCCGACCGGCAGCGGCCAGGGCATCCACACGGGGACCTGGGCGCGGTGCACGACGACGCCGAGCGCCTCGACGCTCGGCGGGACGACCGGCTGGAGCGGATGCACGGTGCCGTGCAGGGCGCACTGCCAGGTGTCGGAGAAGAGACCGGGCGCCCGCACCCGGCCTCCGCACTTCGGACAACTGGGTTCGCCCCTCATAAGGACCCACGGTCCTCCAGGCCCGCCGCCGCGTCAAGGACGATCACCCGACCGATGTGGGCGGAATCACTTGCCACGCCCCGGACTTGACCGCTCCGGCGCCCCGCGCACCCACCCGCGAAAAACTAGTTGCCCATTGCACCCTTTAGGGCTTCTAACTTAATATATGTAAACGTCAACGATCTCCGGCAACGGAAGGGGAACCGCGGCATGAGCGGCACCACGAGCAGTGGCCACGGCGGCGGCACGACGGCCGATCCGTTCGACGAGGGCGGCACCTCCCTGCTGCGCCAGCCGAAGGCCGTCTGGGCCACGGCCGGCGCCTCGGTCGTGGCCTTCATGGGCATCGGCCTGGTCGACCCGATCCTCCCCTCGATCGCCCGGGGCCTGCACGCCACCAACAGCCAGGTCTCCCTGCTGTTCACCTCGTACTTCCTGATCACCGCCGTCGCGATGCTGCTGACCGGCTTCGTCTCCAGCCGGATCGGCGGCCGCAGGACCCTGCTGCTCGGCCTCGCCTTCGTGGTCGTCTTCGCGGGCCTGGCCGGCACGTCGGACTCGGTCGGCCAACTGGTCGGCTTCCGGGCGGGCTGGGGGCTGGGCAACGCGCTCTTCGTCTCCACCGCCCTCACGGTCATCGTTGGAGCGGCGACCGGAGGAAGCGCGGCGGCGATCCTGCTCTACGAGTCCGCGCTCGGCCTCGGCATGGCCTGCGGCCCGCTGCTCGGTGCGGCCCTCGGCAACGCCAGCTGGCGCTACCCCTTCTTCGGCACGGCCACGCTCATGGCGATCGGCTTCCTGTGCATCACGGCGTTCCTCAAGGAGCAGCCGAAGCCCGCCCGCAAGACCTCGCTCCTCGACCCGGTCAAGGCACTCGGCCACGGCGGCCTCGCCTCGGCCGCGATCTCCGCCTTCTTCTACAACTACGCGTTCTTCACGGTGCTGGCCTTCACGCCGTTCGTGCTGAACATGACGCCGTACCGCTCGGGCGCGGTGTTCTTCGCCTGGGGCGTGCTGCTCGCGGTCTTCTCGGTGGTCGTGGCCCCGCGCATGCAGGCGCGGTTCGGCTCGCTGAAGGTGCTCGGCGGCTCGCTGGTGCTGCTCGCCGTGGACGTCCTCGTCCTCGGCTACGGCAACCACACCGCGGCCGTCGTCTGCACGATCCTGTCCGGCGCCTTCATCGGGGTGAACAACACCGTCTACACCGAACTGGCCCTCGGCGTGTCGGACGCCCCGCGCCCGGTGGCGAGCGCCGGCTACAACTTCGTCCGCTGGTTCGCGGCCGCGGCAGCGCCCTACTTCGCGCCGAAGATCGAGGAGTGGAGCAACCCCCACATCCCGTTCGTGGTCGCCGCGGTCACCGCGGTGCTGGGCGCACTGGTGGTCGTCGTACGGCGCAGGGCGCTCACCCACGAGGCGGCGGAGCACCAGCCGCAGCACGCGACCGAGGACGGCGTCACGGTCTTCGCCAACTGACCGCGGCCGACCGGGGTTTGGTGAGCTTGCCCACTCGGCTCACTCCGGGGCGGCGTCCAGCGGGACGGACTTACGGGCCGGGTCCCTCAGGTCCGTCCCGTTCGCCAGCCAGCGCTCCTGGAGGGCCTGGGCGCCGTGCACCCGCTTCCAGGCGGCCTCGTTCGGCGTCATCGGCAGCAGCGGCAGGAACCGTACGGGATCCAGCGGAGCGTCCAGCTCCAGATCCTCCACGAGCCCGCCCGGCTCGCCCACCAGGACCGAGGTGAAGGGCGCGCCCGGCCACAGCGGCTCACCGACGTCGAGGGAGGCGCCGGGGGCCACCACCACGCCCTCCACCTGCGGGGACGCGGCGAGCACGGCGAGCGGGCGGAGCACCTGGTCGGTGTCGGCGCGGCCCGCCTTCACCGACAGCACGAGCTCGGCGCGCGGGCCTTTGAGCGGATCCGCGACCACCGCCGTCGGGTCGGCCATCGGCTGGGCGGACATCCCGAGCGTGGCGTAGCGCACCACCTGGTCGTCCACGAAGCGGAGCACCTCGATACGGTCGGTGCCGAGGAAGGTGACGGCGGCGCGCGCGTCCGGCTCGCCCAGGCTCGTCCGCAGGCGGGCTTCGACCAGCTCAAGAACATCAGACATGCCGCGAGCATATGGCCGGCCCGCCGCCCCGCTCGCGCCGAGCTCTCCGCTCCGTTCGAGCAGGGCAGGGCAGGGCAGACCACCGTCGCTCGGTGACTGCGCTGCGCGGCAGCTTCGTTGTTCGTATGGAACAGGCAAAGCGGCACCGTTCAGCGCCAGGCGGCTGATAGCCTTGCCGTCTGGTCAGGGAATGACGTTCGTCCCCCAACGGGGACCGGCCGGAGGAGGTGGGGCTGCGGTGGATCCGAGTCGACCGTGCAGTACCGATAGCTCTCCTGTCATCCCCCTCGCTCAGTCACTCTCCTGATCGAGAGCTTCCGTACCCCGCCGCCGAGCGGCGAAACCGGGAAAGCGCCTTTGCGCCGGGTGTAGATGACGGAAGAGCGCCTTCGCCTCTTTGTTCCGTGTTCTGCGAATCGCCGTCAGCATCCGCACGGAGCGCCGCCCGCTTTGCGGACGTACCGCCGATGACCCGGGTTACGTCCACCTTCCGGGCAGCGTTGCCCCCCGCGCCCCGCGCTGACGGCCGGCCCGTGAAGGAGCCCGCCCATGTCGATGATCCGTGACCTGCGTGCCGCCGTCCGCCCGTCCCGACGCCGCGACGACGCCCCGTACCGTTCCGAGAGCAACGCCCCGGCCTGCGCCAACAGCGCCATCGTCGACTGCGGCGTGTACCGCGAGGGCCGCCGGGTGAGCGACCACGTCACCCCGGCCGAGGCGATGGCCTCCGTACGCGCCGACGGCGGCTTCATCTGGGTCGGGCTGCACGAGCCCACCGAGGCCGAATTCGCCGGTATCGCCAAGGAGTTCGGGCTGCACCCGCTCGCCGTCGAGGACGCCGTGCACGCCCACCAGCGGCCCAAGCTGGAGCGCTACGACGACACGCTGTTCACGGTCTTCAAGACCGTCCACTACGTCGAGCACGCCGAGCTGACCGCCACCAGCGAGGTCGTGGAGACCGGCGAGGTGATGTGCTTCACCGGCCGGGACTTCATCGTGACCGTGCGGCACGGCGGCCAGGGCTCGCTGCGGGCGCTGCGGCACCGGCTGCAGGACGACCCGGAGCTGCTGGCCAAGGGGCCGTCCGCGGTCCTGCACGCCATCGCCGACCAGGTGGTCGACGGCTACATGGCGGTGGCCGGCGCGGTCCAGGACGACATCGACGAGGTGGAGATCGACGTCTTCAGCTCGGGCACCAACGGCAAGGGAACCGGCACCAAGAGCTCCGCGAAGGGCGGCGACGCCGGGCGGATCTACCAACTCAAGCGCGAGGTACTGGAGTTCAAGCGCGCGGTGTCGCCGCTGCTGCGGCCGATGCAGCTGCTCAGCGAGCGGCCGATGCGGCTGGTCGACTGCGACATCCAGAAGTACTTCCGGGACGTCGCCGACCACCTCGCGCGGGTCAACGAGCAGGTGCTGTCCTTCGACGACCTGCTCAACTCCATCCTGCAGGCCAACCTCGCGCAGGCCGCGGTGGCGCAGAACGAGGACATGCGCAAGATCACGGCCTGGGCGGCGATCTTCGCGGTACCCACGATGATCGCCGGCATCTACGGCATGAACTTCACCTACATGCCGGAGCTGAAGTGGAAGTACGGCTATCCGGCGGTGCTGGTCGTCACCGTCGCGATCTGCGTCGGCATCCACCGCGGCTTCAAGCGGAACGGGTGGCTGTAAGCGCCGGGGGTCCGGGGGTTGTCCCCCGAAGGGCACAGCAAGCGGAACGGGTGGCTGTGACGCACCCGCGTTCCACCAGCTGGGCGCGGACCGGCGGGTTCCGCACGGCCCATTAGGCTGAGTCGTATGACGGAGACCGTGTCGCAGGCCCTGCAGGATCGGGCGCTCATCGAGGAGGCCACGAAGAAGTCCGGCCTCATCTGGGTGCGGGGGACGACGGGCCCGGCCCGGGCGCTGTGGCACGTCTGGCACGACGGCGCGGCCTGCCTCGTGGGCGACGGCAGCGGCGAGCAGCCGCTGGCGGACCTCGGGCTGACCGACGGCGGCCCGGCGACGGTCACCGTACGCAGCAAGGACAAGGGCGGCCGGCTGGTCGCCTGGCAGGCCAGGGTCGTCGAGGCGGCGCCGGAGGGCGACGTCTGGCAGTCCGCCGTCGAGGAGCTGAAGGGCAAGCGGCTCAACGCACCGGACGCCGACACCCTCACCGAGCGCTGGGCCCGCGAGTGCCGGGTGCTGCGGCTGGAGCCGGCGGACGCACCGGCCGAGCAGCGGCCCGGCCGGATGCCCGAGGACTCGCACGCCGCGCCGCCGCTGGCGAGCCCCGCGATCACCCGCCGGCCGATCCCGGCGGCGCTGCCGAAGCTGCTGCGCCGCGGCCGCAAGGGCTGACCGGACGGCACCGGGGCGCGGTCCGGGCCCGGCCGCTCAGTGCGCGCCGGAGATCCGCGACCCGTAGTCGACGACCTGGTCCTTCGCCGGCGCCTGGAGGTCCACCCGCCGGCCCCAGTCGCCGAACCGGACCACGCCCGCGTCCCCCGCGCGCTGCAGCCGCAGCGGGTACGGCGTGCCCTCCAGGGAGACGTCCAGGACGCCGCCGGCGCCGGCCCCGGCGGCCAGCCGGACGGTGCGGACGCCGCCGACGGTGGAGCGGTCCTTGGCGGTCAGCTTGCCGCGCAGCCCCAGCAGGCTGGCGAGCAGGGTGTCCTTGTCGGTGAAGCCGCTGAATTTCCGGTAGACCGGGTCGGAGGCGGGCACCTTGACGTATTTGCCGCCGAGTTTCTGCGCCGCACCGGAAGCGCCGCCCTTCTCGCCCGCCCAGAAGGACGGGTCCGCCTTGAGGTAGAGCGCGCTGCCGACCCGCAGCAGCTGGAAGGCGGCCGCCTGGGTGGTCAGTTCGCCCTTGGCGCCGTTCTCGGCCAGGCTCATGTCGAGCTTGTACGTACGGCCCTTGCTGACGACGTTGCCGGTGAGGTGGACCGTGCCGGCGTGCTCGGCGGCGGTCCGGGCCCTGGCCTGGACCTTTGCCGGGGGCAGCTTCCCCACGCCGTTGGTGCCGGCGTCCGGGTCCTCGTCCGCGCCGCAGCCGGCCAGCCCCGCGGCCAGTGCCGCGCAGACCGCCCCCGCGAGCGCGGCGCGCCCCGTACGGCGGGCTCCGGGCAGGCGTCGGGGGCGGGCCCCCGGGGGGAATGCGCTCACGTCGGCTGTGCCTCCTGATGCGGGTGACCTCGACAGCAGTACGGCAGCGTACCTGGGACGTACGGGTGCGTCGGGGGGATGCGTGGCGGTCACCCTACGGCGTCCTCCACCGGGGCGGCGCGGGCCGGGGCGCGTTAGCCTGAACCCGAATTGATGCCTTGTTTCCGGCGAAAACGGGAGAGAAAGGGCGGCGCTCTGCATGGCAGTGGTGACTCCCCGGGTCTTCGTCTCCCACCTCTCCGGCAGTGCCGTCTTCGACCCCAACGGCGACCCGGTCGGCCGGCTGCGGGACCTCGTCGCGCTGCTGCGGGTCGGCGCCCGCCCGCCGCGGCTGCTCGGGCTGGTCGTCGAGGTGATCAGCCGGCGCCGGATCTTCGTGCCGATGACCCGGGTGACCGGTATCGAGTCCGGACAGATCGTGATCACCGGAGTGATCAACATGCGGCGGTTCGAGCAGCGGGCCTCGGAGACCCTGGTGCTCGGCGAGCTGCTGGACCGGCGGGTGCGGCTGGTGGAGACCGACGAGGAGGCCACCGTCCTCGACATCGGCATCACCCGGCTGCCGGCCCGCCGCGACTGGGAGATCGAGAAGGTCTTCGTCCGCAAGGGCAAGGGCAGGGGTGGGGCGCTGCGCCGCAAGGGCGAGACGCTGACCGTCGAGTGGTCGGCGGTGACCGGCTTCTCGCTGGAGGAGCACGGCCAGGGCGCGGCGAGCCTGCTGGCCACCTTCGAGCAGCTGCGGCCGGCCGACCTCGCCGGTGTGCTGCACCACCTGTCCGCCAAACGGCGCGGTGAGGTCGCCGCGGCGCTGGACGACGCCCGGCTCGCCGACGTGCTGGAGGAGCTGCCGGAGGACGACCAGCTGGAGATCATCGGCAAGCTGAAGGACGAACGGGTCGCCGACGTCCTGGAGGCGATGGACCCGGACGACGCCGCCGACCTGCTCTCCGAGCTGCCGGACGAGGACAAGGAGCGGCTGCTGGACCTGATGCGGCCGGAGGAGGCCGCCGACGTGCGGCGGCTGATGTCCTACGAGGAGCGCACCGCCGGCGGGCTGATGACCACCGAGCCGATCGTGCTGCGCCCGGACGCCACGGTCGCCGACGCGCTGGCCCGGGTCCGCGACCCGGACCTCTCCCCCGCGCTCGCCGCCCAGGTGTACGTCTGCCGGCCGCCCGACGAGACCCCGACCGGCAAGTACCTGGGCCTGGTGCACTTCCAACGGCTGCTGCGCGATCCGCCGTTCACCCTCGTCAGCTCGATCGTCGACACCGATCTGCCACCCCTGCCGCCGGACACCCCGCTGCCGGTGGTGACCGGCTATCTGGCGGCGTACAACATGGTCGCCGCGCCGGTCGTGGACGAGAGCGGCGCCCTGCTCGGCGCGGTGACCGTCGACGACGTGCTGGACCACCTGCTGCCGGACGACTGGCGGGAGTCCGAGCTGTACGCCGGTGGAGCGGCCGGGCTGACCGGCGCCGGGAGCCCGGCGGAGGCACCGGATGGGCGCTGAGGAGCGGGACGGCGCGCGCGAACGCGCCCGGGCGAACGGCGCCTCGGCGGTGCGGCGCGGCGCCGCCGAACGGTCCCGGGTGCGGCTGGACGTGCCGCGCACGCCGCGCCGGACGTTCCTGCCGGAGTACGACCCGGAGGCGTTCGGGCGGTTGTCGGAGAAGATCGCCCGCTTCCTGGGGACCGGGCGCTTCATCGTCTGGATGACCGTTGCCATCATCGTGTGGATCACCTGGAACGTGACCGCACCGGACCACCTGCGGTTCGACGGCTACCCGTTCATCTTCCTGACCCTGGCGCTGTCGCTGCAGGCGTCGTACGCGGCGCCGCTGATCCTGCTGGCGCAGAACCGCCAGGCCGACCGGGACCGGGTCACCCACGAGCAGGACCGCCAGCGCAACGAGCGGTCGATCGCCGACACGGAGTACCTGACCCGGGAGATCGCGGCGCTGCGGCTGGGGCTGGGCGAGGTCGCCACCCGGGACTGGATCCGCTCCGAACTGCAGGACCTGCTGCGGGATCTGGAGGCGATGCCGGAGGGCCGCCGCGGAGAGTGACGAACGCGACCGCCGACGACCTTTCCGGAGGCCGCCTCATGCGCCGTACCATCGGGCTATGGCTCACGAAACTGCCCCCAGCACCCCGAGCGAGGACGCGATCCGCGCCGCGCTCGCGACGGTGAACGACCCCGAGATCCACCGCCCCATCACCGAACTGGGGATGGTCAAATCGGTGGACATCGCGGCGGACGGCGCGGTGGCGGTCGTGGTCTACCTCACCGTCTCCGGCTGCCCGATGCGCGAGACGATCACTCGCAACGTGAGCGACGCGGTCGCCGGGGTCGAGGGCGTCACCGGCGTCCGGGTGGACCTCGAAGTGATGAGTGACGAGCAGCGCAAGGAGCTGGCGGCGTCGCTGCGCGGCGGCACCGCCGAGCGCGAGGTCCCGTTCGCCAAGCCCGGCAGCCTCACCCGCGTCTACGCGGTCGCCTCCGGCAAGGGCGGCGTCGGTAAGTCGTCGGTGACGGTGAACCTCGCCGCGGCGATGGCGGCCGACGGCCTGAAGGTCGGCGTCGTGGACGCCGACATCTACGGCCACTCCGTGCCCCGCATGCTGGGCGCCGACGGCCGGCCCACCCAGGTCGAGAACATGATCATGCCTCCGTCGGCCAACGGCGTGAAGGTCATCTCGATCGGCATGTTCACGCCCGGCAACGCCCCGGTCGTCTGGCGCGGCCCGATGCTGCACCGCGCCCTCCAGCAGTTCCTGGCGGACGTGTACTGGGGCGACCTGGACGTCCTGCTCCTGGACCTCCCGCCGGGCACCGGTGACATCGCGATCTCCGTCGCCCAGCTCGTCCCGAACGCCGAGATCCTGGTCGTCACCACCCCGCAGCAGGCGGCGGCCGAGGTCGCCGAGCGCGCGGGCTCCATCGCCGTGCAGACCCACCAGAAGATCGTCGGCGTGGTGGAGAACATGTCCGGGCTGCCCTGCCCGCACTGCGACGAGATGGTCGACGTCTTCGGCACCGGCGGCGGCGAGCGGGTCGCCGAGGGCCTGACGAAGACCACCGGTACCCAGGTGCCGGTGCTCGGCTCCATCCCGATCGACGTCCGCCTCCGCGAGGGCGGCGACGAGGGCAAGCCGGTCGTGCTGACCGACCCGGACTCCCCCGCCGGCGCGGCCATCCGCGCGATCGCCGGCAAGCTCGGCGGCCGCCAGCGCGGCCTGTCCGGCATGTCGCTGGGGATCACCCCGCGCAACAAGTTCTGAGTTTCAAGGGGTCCTGAGAAGGGCGCCACGTGGTACAAGGAAGGGGGCGGGCCCGTGGGCCCGCCCCCTTCCTCGTTCGGCGGCGCGCTCAGCCGGCGTACGAGCTGATGTCCTCGACGACCGAGAATCCCAGGCCGTAGGCGCTCATTCCGCGCCCGTAGGCGCCCAGGTGCACTGCCTCCGGGCCGTCGCCCGCCGAGCCGGCCAGGACCCAGCCGTACTCGGACTCGCGGTAGGCGAACGAGGTCGGGACGCCGTCGACCGGCAGCATCAGCTCGCTCCAGGCCCCGCCCCCGAGGTCGTCGGCCAGTTCCCAGGCCAGCATCGTCTGCTGGTCCAGCCAGGCCTGGCGCAGCGTGCGGTCCATCTGGGTCGGCCAGGTGTGGTTGAGCAGGCCGGAACCGGCGAGCCAGGCGGCGGTGGAGACGGAAGTGGCCTCCAGTACGCCGGTGCCGTCGGCGCTGCGCCGGACGGGGCGGCTGGCGACCGTCACGACCACCGCGAACCGCTCGTCCTGCGGGGACTCCACCTTGATCGTGGGCTGCTCACCGTGCCCGGTCGCGCCGTGTTCGACGGTGCCGTCCGCGGCCGCGCCGACCTGCATCAGCCAGCGCGGACCGGTGAACGCCTCGTCGAGGCCGTACCACGGGAACGCGGCCAGCAGATAGCCGTCGGCCTTCCGGTCGACCGTGGCGGGCGCCTCTTGTGCCGCTGTCCGACTCGTCGTCTCCATCTGAGCGGAGCCTCCTTGTTGCCCTGCGTCGTGGGCGGCCCGCCCCCCTCAGGCGACCAAACCCCGGACAACCGGAGCATAGCCATAGGGGTCAATACTGCCCGGTCATACCGCAGTGTGTCAGGTGGCGTCGGCGTCGAACGGCGGACGCTCGTCCGGCTGCCCGTTCACGGGCTTCTTGAGCAGGTCCGGGCCGCCTGAGGAGGCCGGCGACTCCTTGGAGAGGGAGATCCCTGAGCCGTTCGGGTGCGCGGCCGCGGAGCCGCTCTCGCGGCTGTGCACGGCGTCGGTGACCTCGGCCATCTCCGTGCGGAAGTCGAAGCCGTTCCGGATCTCCTGGAGGTCCTTGAGGCCGTACTCGTCCTTCTCCAGGACGTGCTTGCGGACGAAGTTCTTGGGCTTGAGGTCGTCGAACTCGAAGTCCTTGAAGTCCGGGCCGAGCTCGTTGCGGATGTCCTGCTTGGCGCTGTCGGAGAACTCCCGGATCTTGCGGATGACCCCCATCACGTCCTGGATGACCTTGGGGAGCTTGTCCGGCCCGAAGACGAGCACCGCCAGGACGACGATCGCTACCAGCTCTAGGGGTCCTATGTCGAAGAACACCTTGCAGCTCCTTGGGTCATCCGCGGCCTTCGTCGGCCTATGGGCCAGGCCGCCTCTCACCGTACCTGGCCCCGCACGTCGGACGGGAGTCGACCGTGCCAACACCGTGCAAACGATCAACCCGCGGTGGAGGAACCCAGCCTGAGCCGAACGGACCGCTCCTTGCCGTCCCTTTGGACGGTGAGCGCCAGGGTGTCGCCGGGCCGGTGGCTGCGGATCTTGACGATCAGCTCCTCACCGCTGTGCACCGGGGCGCCGTCCACCGCGGTGATCACGTCACCGGGCCGGATGCCCGCCTTGGCGCCGGGCCCGCCCGGGACGACCGGCGGTTTGCCGCCCTTGCTGTGCGCACTGACCCGCGCCCCGTCGCCGGCGTACTCCATCTCCAGGGTGACGCCGATGACCGGATGGGTCGCCCGGCCGGTGTTGATCAGCTCCTCGGCCACCCGTTTGGCCTGGTTGATCGGTATGGCGAAGCCCAGCCCTATGCTGCCGCCCTGGCTGCCGCCGTCCGATCCGCTGCCGCTGTCGGCCGCGCGGATGGCGCTGTTGATGCCGATCACCCGGGCCCGGGCGTCCACCAGCGGACCTCCGGAGTTGCCGGGGTTGATGGGGGCGTCGGTCTGCAGCGCGTCGACGTACGAGATGTCGCTGCCGTCGCCCTTCTGGCCGCCCGCGGTGATCGGGCGCTGCTTGGCGCTGATGATCCCGGCGGTGACCGTGTTGGCCAGGTCGAACGGTGCGCCGATGGCCACGACCGGGTCGCCGACCTGCACCGAGTCCGAGTTGCCGAGCGGCAGCGGCCGCAGTCCGGTGACGCCCTCGACCTGCACCACCGCGAGGTCGTAGCCGCCGTCCTGGCCGACGATCTTGGCCTTGGCGGTCTGCCCGCCGCTGAACGTGACCGATATCTCGCCGCCGGTCCCGGCCGGTTCGACGACGTGGTTGTTGGTGAGGATGTGGCCCTCGCGGTCGAGGACGAAGCCGGTGCCGGTGCCCTGCTCGGCGTTGCCGCGGACGTGGATCGTGACGACGCCGGGCAGCGCGGCCCGGGCGATACCGGCCACGCTGTCCGGCTTGCGGCCGCCGGAATCCCCGGCGGACTGCGGCAGCTTGATGTCGTTGATCCCGCCGTAGCGCTCGACGTACGCGCCGATCCCACCGCCGACGCCGCCCGCGAGCAGCGCCAGCGCCACCGCGCCCGCCACCAGCACACCGCGTGGGGTCCGCCGGGCAGCGGGCGGCGGCAGGGGGCCGCCCTGCAGGGGTGCGCGCCACGGGTCGTACTGCTGCCAGGCCCCGTGCGGGGCGCCGGGGCGGTCGTGCGCGGGGGCCGGGGCCGGCGGCAGGGCGGCGGCGTCCGGCTGCCCGGGCACGCCGGACTCGGCGCCCGCAGGGACGACCGGACCGGCGGACGGACCGGCGGAAGGGGCTGGCTGTGCGGGCCCGGTGCCGTCGGGGGCGGCGGGGTGCGGCTGGTCGCCGAGTGCGGCGGGCGGCGGGGACTGCGGCGGACCGGGGTAGCCCGCACCCGGGGCGGCCGGGGCGCCGTACGGGGGCATCGGCCCGGCGGACGGCGGAAGGACGGTGCCATGTGCGGGAGTCGTCACCGGCCGCTGCACGGGCGGCGCGGGCGCCCAGGGCCCGGGTCCGCCGTAGGGCGGGGTGCCGTACGGGTCCTCGGCATGCAGCGGCCGACGCTGCGGCGGTGTGCCGGGCGTCTCGGCGGGGGCGGGCGCGGACGTGTGGGACGCCGCGCCCGTCGGTGCCTGGGCACTCTCGGGCGCCCCGTGCGGGGGAACCTGACCGAGTGTCACGGTGGCGGCACCGGACGGCGCTCCACCGGGCGGTGCGGGTGCGGCGGCCCCGGCGGCCGCAGTGGGCTCGGTGGGCGCGGTGGCTTCGGCGCCGGTACGGTCCGGGGCCTGCCCGGTCGCCGCCGAAACAGTCGAGGTGGCGGAAGCGGCCGAAGCGGCCGAGGTCAACTCGTGGGCGCCGTCGGGGTGTTCGGCCGACGGGCCCGCAAGGGTTTCTCCCGCGCCCGCACCCGGCGCCTCCGCGCCCGCGGGGCGCTCCGGGGGCCGCACGATCCAGTCCTCCGGCTCCTGCACCGCAGTGTCACCGGAATCGCCGGACATTCCGGGCAGCCCGGACGGCTCCCCCGTCCCCGACGGACCCGCCGGGTGGCCGGCGGGCGGACCCGCCGGCAGGCCGGCCTCGGCGGATCGCTCCGGGCTCGGGGGGTTTCCCGGGCGGCTCCACCACTTCAGCTTCGGCCCGGCGGCCTTACCGTCGTCCATGCTCTCCCCTACTTCGCCCGCGACCCCGCGGGCCACCACCACCTCGCGGCACGCGCCCGGTCAGGGGTGCGCCGCCCCAGGGGGATTCAACCAGTTCCGCCCGGGGCCGTGCAGCGGGCGGTCAGCGGCGGTCGGCGGCGGGGCCGTTCGCGGCGGAGCCGTGCAACGGCCGCATCGGCTCCAGCGGGGGAAGCGGCGGTGGGTTCTTGCGCACCGGGCCGCTGCCCGTCGCGACGGTCAGCGGCGAGAGACGGTACGCCGGGGCCGGGCCGGTCGCGGCGATCAGCGGCGACAGGCCGAAGTGGCCGGCGGGCTGGTCCGGCGTCCACGACATCGACGGGGAGGCGGGCGCGGCGCCGGCACCGTCCAGGCTCATCGCGCTGGGCGCCGGGGCCAGGGTCGGCGCACCGGACGGCGGCCAGGTGGCCGGCCGGGACCCGGCGGTGGGGACGAACTCCGCGCCGCGCATCAGGGCGGCGCCGTCCGCCGCGGGGCTGCCGGTGAGCGGGGTGACGGCCGTACCGCCGCCGTCGGTCCGTCCGCCGGCCGGGTCGACGGCCGCCTCCAGCGGGAGGGCACCGCCGAGCGCGAACGCCGCGAGCGACACCGCACCGGCCGCCGCGAAGGCGAACCGGCGGCGCTGCGCGGGCCGCCCGTCCTCCTGGATACGGAAGCCGCGCGTCCGGGACTGCGGGGGGACCGCGGCCATGGCACGGCGGGAGTGGTCGTCGGCGGGGACATAACGGAACGCGCCCCCACCGCGGGCGAATTCGGTGCGCCCGAGGGCGCCGTTGCCCAGCCGGCTGCCGGGACCGCCGGGGTCGCCGCCGGGCAGCTGCACGAGCCGGGCCAGCAGTCCCTCGGAGGGACCGGGCGGCGCCGCCTCGGCGAACACGCTTTTCAGCCGACGCTGGGCGTCGGCCTCCGCCTTGCACTTCGCGCAGGTCGCGAGATGCGCGAGCACCCGCTCGCGCGCGTCATGCCCCAACTCGCCGTCGACCAGGGCCGCGAGGCGGTCGCCGAGATGCTGCTCGGCGGGGGACGGACCGCCACGGAGGCTCACGCGATCCCGACCTCCCCCGTGGGAACCACGGCCAGCGCCCGCCGCTGCTCGCGCTCCGCCCCGCGAGACGCGGGCGCGCGGTGCTTGAGGGCCTTGCGCAGGTGCGAGCGGCCGCGGTGGATCCGGCTGCGGACCGTGCCGAGCTTGACCCCGAGGGTCGCGGCGATCTCCTCGTAGGACAGCCCCTCGATGTCGCACAGCACTACAGCGGCGCGGAACTCGGGCGCGAGGGTGTCCAGCGCCTGCTGGACATCGGCGTCGAAGTGGGTGTCGTCGAAGTGCTCCTGCGGCGCGGGCTCCTTGCTGGGGAGCTTCTCGGCCGCGTCGTCACCGAGCGCGTCGAAGCGGATACGCTGCCGGCGCCGGACCATGTCCAGGAAGAGGTTGGTCGTGATGCGGTGCAGCCAGCCCTCGAAGGTGCCCGGGGTGTACGTCGACAGCGAGCGGAAGACGCGGACGAACACCTCCTGGGTGAGGTCCTCGGCGTCGTGCTGATTGCCGGAGAGGCGGTAGGCGAGGCGGTAGACCCGTGCGCTGTGGGTGCTGACGATCTCCTCCCAGGTGGGCGGAGTCCACGCCTCCGCATCCGCGTCTGCGGCGAAGGTCGCGGTACGTGCGGAGTCAGTGCGGAAACGGTCAGCAGTGTTTGTCACGGATTTCGGCTCGGCGGACGACCTCTTGAAGCGCCTCAGCACCCCTCGGTCACCCGTCGTGGCCGCACCTCCCCTGGTGGCTCTGGTGGTGTCCAGTAGGGCCCCTACCATATCCACCTCGCCCGTTAGCTCCGGATAAGCAGATTTGACCTGCATTTGGTCCTGCTTCTGGCCTTGATTCGCGTCTCGCGCGGTCTTCACCACTGCGTCCCCCCTCTTCCTCCTCCCCCTCTTTAACGCCCGGTCCCATCTGCGGGTTCCCGCACGCAGCGGATACAGTCACGGTTGCGTCAACTACGGGGACAGGAGAGGGCCATTACCGGCAACCGGCAGACGAGCTTGGCATTCGCCGAGGCGTACGGCGCCGGGACCATCGACGGCACCACCGAGGCCGCCCTGCGCTGGTCCCGGGACCGCGCACGCGAGGCCGGCATCCGCACGGTGACCACCGGCACCGGCGCGGCCCTGCGGCTGCTCGCCGCCACCGTCGACGCCAAGGCCGTCGCCGAGATCGGCACCGGCACGGGCGTGTCGGGCATCTACCTCCTGCACGGCATGCGGCCGGACGGCGTGCTGACCACTGTGGACTGCGAGCCCGAGCGGCAGACCTTCGCCAAGCAGGCGTTCCGCGCCGCGGGATTCGCCGGCAACCGCGCCCGCTTCATCCCGGGCCGCGCGCTGGACGTCCTGCCGCGGCTGGCGGACGGCGGGTACGACCTCGTCTTCTGCGACGGCGACCTGATGGAGTGCCTGGAATACCTCGCTGAATCGTTGCGACTGCTGCGCCCCGGCGGTCTGGTGTGCTTCGAGGGCGTCTTCGCCGACGGCCGGACGGTGGACTCGGCGGTGCAGCCCGCGGAGGTGCTGCGGCTGCGCGAGTTGCTGCGGACGGTGCGGGAGAGCACGACGCTGGTGCCGTCCCTGCTACCGGTCGGCGACGGCCTGCTCTGCGCGGTCAAGCGCGGCTGAGCGCCCCCCTTATCCGCACCACGTCACTTCGGGCCGCGGTCCTCGGGCATGCCGTCTTCGGGCACGCGGCCTTCGGGCGTGCGGTCATCAGGCACGGCGGTCTTCGGACATGCGAACGGCCCCGGCACGCGGCGCGCCGTCACTGCGCGCCGCCTGCCGGGGCCGGGGTCTCGGCCGGGTACCGGGCTCACTCGGGCCCGGGCATCCGCCGGTGTCACACCCTTGTCAGACGGTGACCTTCTCCAGCGCCTCTCCGAGGGCCTTGGCTTCGTCGGGGGTCAGCTCGACGACGAGCCGCCCGCCGCCTTCGAGCGGAACGCGCATGACGATGCCCCGCCCCTCCTTGGTCACCTCGAGCGGGCCGTCACCCGTCCGCGGCTTCATGGCCGCCATGCTCGTTCCCCTTCCTGAAACCAGCTCATCTCAGCCGACGGCCCGAATAGGCACGTGTCACCGGCATCGAACACATTGCTTCCAGGCCATTATCCCGCATCGAACGACCCGATGACCAACATCGGGCAGCATCCCTTCGGCAACTCGCACCCGCAAACCCACCCAATTCGGGGAGCGGGCTGCGATACTTCTCCGCCCGCCGACTCCCGACGCGCCCGCAATCTTTGATGTACGTCACATGGGAACCGCTGATGATCTCCGGCATCCTGAGCGCTGACTGCCCGCCACGGGCAGTGCCGAGCCACGACGGAGGGGATTCCCAACTATGGCCGACACCGTGCTCTACGACGTGACCGACGGACTCGCGACGATCACGCTCAACCGCCCCGACGCGATGAACGCGCTGAACGTCGAGGCGAAGGTGCTCCTGCGGGACACGCTCCAGGAGGCCGCGGCCGATCCCGCCGTCCGCGCGGTGCTGCTGACCGCCACCGGGCGGGCGTTCTGCGTCGGCCAGGACCTCAAGGAGCACATCGGCCTGCTGGCCGAGGACCGGGCCACCGGCTCCGGCGGCACCATGAACACCGTGCGTGAGCACTACAACCCGATCGTGACCGCGCTGACCGGAATGGCCAAGCCGGTGGTCGCCGGGGTCAACGGGGTCGCCGCGGGCGCCGGGGCGGGCTTCGCGCTGGCCGCGGACTACCGCGTCGTCGCCGACACCGCCTCCTTCAACACCTCCTTCGCCGGCGTCGCGCTGACCGCCGACTCCGGGGTGTCCTGGACCCTGCCCCGGCTGATCGGCCACAGCCGCGCCGCCGACCTGCTGCTCTTCCCGCGGTCGATCAGCGCCCAGGAGGCGTACGAGCTGGGCATCGCCAACAAGGTCGTGCCCGCCGCCGAGCTGGCCGAGGAGGCCGCGGCGGTCGCCCGCCGGCTGGCCCAGGGGCCGACCGCCGCGTACGCCGCGATCAAGGAGTCGCTGGCCTACGGGGCGGGGCACTCGCTCACCGAGACCCTCGGCAAGGAGGACGAGCTGCAGGGCCGGGCCGGGGCCTCGGAGGACCACCACATCGCGGTCGAGGCGTTCGTGAAGAAGGAGAAGCCGGTCTTCCTCGGCCGCTGACCGTCACAGCCGGCCGGCCGGGCCGAACGGGCCGCCCCGCGGGCCGGGGCCGCCCACCGGCCGGACCGGGTCAGCCGGCCGCCGCCTCCACCGCCGCCCGGACATGGCAGTCCGCCAGATGGTCGTTGACCAGGCCGCAGGCCTGCATCATCGCGTACGCCGTGGTCGGGCCGACGAAGCGGAAGCCGCGCTTCTTGAGGTCCTTGGCGAGCGCCGTGGACTCCGGGGTCACCGACTGCACCTCGCCCACCGTGCGCGGCACCGGGCGGCCGGCCCGGGCGGGGGCGTAGGACCAGATCAGCTCGTCGAGCTCGCCGGGGGCCAGCGCGGCGGCGACCTTGGCGTTGTTGATCGTCGCGGCGATCTTGGCGCGGTTGCGGATGATGCCGGGGTCGGCGAGCAGCCGCTCGGCGTCCGCCTCGGTGAACCCCGCCACCTCGGCGATCCGGAATCCGGCGAACGCGGCGCGGAACCCGGGGCGGCGCCGCAGGATCGTGATCCACGAGAGACCGGACTGGAACGCCTCCAGGCTCATCCGCTCGAAGAGCGCGTCGTCGCCGTGGACCGGCAGGCCCCATTCCGTGTCGTGGTAGGCGCGGTAGTCCGCCATCTGCGCCGACTCCATGCCCCACGGGCAGCGCGGGATCCCGTCCGGCTCCGTCACCACACCGCTCATCGGCCCTCCCCCTCTTCCGGGCCGCGCGGCGCCCCGGTCCCGTACGCGTCCCCCGAGCGGCCGTCGCCGGCCCCCGGCCGCGTCTCCGGCACCGGTCCGGGCGCGGCCGGGCCGTCCTGTATGAGCCCCGGGCCGCCCATCGCCGCGGCGTGCGCCCCGGCCAGCGCGGCCTCCAGCTCGGCGATCCGGGAGTCCCGCTCGGCCAGCTCGGCACCCAGCCGGTCCAGGACCCCGTCGACGTCGTCCATGCGGTAGCCCCGCGCGGTCACCGGCAGCCGGACGGCGTCCACGTCGGCACGGCCCAGCGGGCGGTCCACGGGCAGCGGGTCGGACAGCCGGTCCGGCTCCGCGTCCCGCAGGCCACCGCCGTCACCGCCGACGACCACGAGCGTGACCGCGGCGACCACCACGACCATCGCGATCAGCAAGAACCAGAACACGACCAACTCCCCGGACTTGTGCCTGCTCCGATCGTGCCATGCGGGTGTGACAGTTAGGGTCGCTCCCGGACCACGGAGAGGAAGTCAGGGAATGCTGCGGCTGGGTAATCGCGAGTTCGGACCGGACGAGCGGGTGATCATGGCGATCGTCAACCGGACTCCGGACTCGTTCTACGACCGGGGCGCCACCTTCCATGACGAGCCCGCACTGGCCCGGGTGGAGCAGGCGGTGGCCGAGGGCGCCGCGATCATCGACATCGGCGGCGTCAAGGCCGGGCCCGGCGAGGAGGTCAGCGCCGAGGAGGAGGCCCGCCGCACGGTCGGTTTCGTGGCCGAGGTGCGCAAGCGGTTCCCCGATGTGGTGATCAGCGTCGACACCTGGCGGCACGAGGTCGGCGAGGCGGTCTGCGAGGCCGGCGCGGACCTGCTCAACGACGCCTGGGGCGGGGTCGATCCGCTGCTGGCCGAGGTGGCCGCGCGGTACGGCGTCGGCCTGGTGTGCACCCACGCCGGCGGGGTCGAGCCGCGCACCCGCCCGCACCGGGTCGCCTATGACGACGTGATGGCCGACATCCTGCGGGTGACCCTCGGACTGGCGGAGCGGGCCGTGGAGTTGGGCGTGCGGCGGGACGCGATCCTGATCGACCCGGGGCACGACTTCGGCAAGAACACCCGGCACAGCCTGGAGGCGACCCGCCGCCTGGACGAGATGACCGCGACCGGGTGGCCCGTGCTGGTGTCGCTGTCCAACAAGGACTTCGTCGGCGAGACGCTCGACCGGCCGGTCAAGGAACGGCTGCTGGGCACCCTCGCGACCACGGCCGTCTCGGCCTGGCTGGGCGCCCAGGTCTACCGCGTCCACGAGGTCGCCGAAACCCGCCAGATCCTCGACATGGTCTCCTCGATCGCCGGCCACCGGCCCCCGGCGGTCGCCCGCCGGGGCCTGGCCTGAGGGGCGCCCGCCCGACCGGGCCGGCTCAGGGCCGGCTCAGGGCTGGATGCCGACCTCCTTGGTCACCAACGTGATCGCCTCGTCCACGTCGTCGCTGAGGTGGAACAGCTCCAGGTCGTGCATCGACGCCTTGCCCTGGGCGATGAGGGTGTCGCGCAGCCAGTCGACCAGCCCGGACCAGTAGTCGGTACCGAACAGCACAATCGGGAAGCGGGTGACCTTGCGGGTCTGGACGAGGGTGAGCGCCTCGAAGAGCTCGTCGAGGGTGCCCAGCCCACCGGGCAGCACCACGAATCCCCGGGCGTACTTCACAAAACACGTCTTGCGGACGAAGAAGTACCGGAAGTCGACACCGAGGTTCACGTACGGGTTCATGCCCTGCTCGAAGGGCAGCTCGATGCCCAGTCCGACGGAGGTGCCACCGGCCTCGTGGGCGCCCTTGTTGGCGGCCTCCATGGCGCCCGGACCGCCGCCGGTGATCACCGCGAAGCCCGCCTCCACCAGGGCCCGTCCGATCCGCACGCCGATCTCGTACTCCTTGGAGTCGCGCGGCGTACGGGCCGAGCCGAAGACGCTGACGGCCGGGC
This sequence comes from Streptomyces sp. NPDC107765, assembly GCF_055657085.1. Classification (NCBI taxonomy): domain Bacteria; kingdom Bacillati; phylum Actinomycetota; class Actinomycetes; order Kitasatosporales; family Streptomycetaceae; genus Streptomyces; species Streptomyces sp. NPDC107765. Next base: position 285,084 of record NZ_JBVKBL010000002.1, read on the forward strand.
CCAGCTCGGCCAGCGCGCCGAAGCCCTCGACGAACTCCGACTGGATGCGCATCACACGCCAGGGGTCGGTGTGCACCCACTCGGAGGGGCCTGCGGAGTCCAGCAGCCGCTGGTCGGTGGTGCTCGCCTGCACCTGGTCGTGGCGGCGCAGAACGCGACCCAGCCGCTGCTCACCGGGGGCCGGTGCTCCCTCGGGACTGGCCATGACATGCTCCCTCCGCTGACGATCGTTTGCCGTTTCAGCGTAGATCCGACGGCCTGAAGCGCAGGGGAATTCGGCTGGTCCGCCCGAGGTCGGCGACCGGTCCCGTGGACGTCCGCGGCATTTCAGGCGGTGAGCCAGGCGCGCAGCCGCTCCTCGCAGTGCGCGATGCGCTCGGTCTCGACCCGTTCGTCCTTCTTGTGCGCGAGCAGCGCGTCCCCCGGGCCGTAGTTGACGGCCGGGACGCCCAGGGCGCTGAAACGGGAGACGTCGGTCCAGCCGAACTTGGGCATCGCGGTGCCGCCGACGGCCGCCATGAACGCCTTGGCCGCGGGGTGCGACAGCCCGGGCAGCGCGCCCGGGGAGTGGTCGTCGACCACGAACTCGTCGACCGGGCAGTCCGCGAAGACCTCGCGGACGTGGGCGATCGCCTCTTCCGGGGTCCGGTCGGGGGCGTAGCGGAAGTTGACGGTGACCGTGCAGGCGTCGGGGACGACGTTGCCGGCCACGCCGCCCTCGATGCGGACGGCGTTGAGGCCCTCGCGGTATTCGAGGCCGTCGATCACCGGCCGGCGCGGCTCGTAGGCGGCGAGCTCGGCCAGGATCGGGGCGGCGGCGTGGACGGCGTTGGCGCCCATCCAGCTGCGGGCGGAGTGCGCGCGCTCCCCGGTGGTGCGCAGCAGGACCCGGAGGGTGCCCTGGCAGCCGCCCTCCACCTGGCCGTAGGAGGGCTCCAGGAGGACGGCGAAGTCACCGGCGAGCCACTCGGGGTGGGCGTCGGCGATGTGGCCGAGGCCGTTGAGGTGCGCGGCGACCTCTTCGTTGTCGTAGAAGACGAAGGTGAGGTCCCGGTTGGGCGCGGGGACCGTGGCGGCGATCCGCAGCTGGAGGGCGACGCCGGACTTCATGTCGCTGGTGCCGCAGCCCCACAGGACACCGTCCTCGTCGAGCCGGGAGGGCACGTTGTCCGCGATCGGCACGGTGTCGAGGTGTCCGGCGAGCACCACCCGCTCGTCGCGGCCGAGCTGCGTACGGGCCACGACGTTGTTGCCGTACCGGTCGACGGTCAGGTGCGGCAGGGCGCGCAGGGCGTTCTCGACCGCGTCGGCGAGGTCCTTCTCGTTGCCGCTCTCGGAGGGGATGTCGACCAGCTGCGCGGTGAGCGCGGCGGCGTCGAGCGACAGGTCGAGGACCGGTGGGTGTGTGGTGCGCTCCATGGTTCCGACCCTATCGGCAGCACTCCAGTACGGTGGGCTCGTGTCCGCCCGCCCCGCCTTCGCCGTCCGCCGCACGCGTCTGTGGCGTTTCGCCGCCGCCTTCGCCGTACTGCTCGGGCTGGCCGGCTACCTCCTGGTGCAGTACATCACCGGTGGTCCCGGGGCGCCGCACTGCACGGTGCGCGCCGAGGGGGACGAGGAGGCGTACGAGCTGTCGCCGGAGCAGGCCGCGAACGCCGCGACGATCTCGGCGGTGGCGTCCTCGCGGGGACTGCCGGAGCGTGCGGTGACCATCGCGCTGGCGACCGCGATGCAGGAGTCCGGGCTGCGCAACATCGAATTCGGCGACCGGGACTCGGTCGGGCTCTTCCAGCAGCGGCCGTCCCAGGACTGGGGCACGGTGCGGCAGATCATGGACCCGGTCTATTCGGCCGGGGAGTTCTACCGGCATCTGGCGAAGGTGCCCGGCTACTCCCGGCTGCCGCTGACCGTCGCCGCGCAGAAGGTGCAGCGCAGCGGTTATCCGCAGGCGTACGCCAAGCACGAGGCGAACGCCGCGCGGCTGACCGGCGCGCTGACCGGGCGCGACCCGGGCGCGATGACCTGTACGGAGAGCCGGCCGGAGGACAGCCGGGCGGGCGGCGCCGCGGTGGTGCGGGAGAAGCTGGTGCGGGAGTTCGGGGCCGGGGTGCTGCCGCGGACGGACGCCGCCGGGGGCCGCGACGCGGGCGGGGGCCGCGACGCGGGCGGGGGCCGCGGGGTGACGGTGCCGGTGGGGCAGGGCGCAGCCCCGGGGTCCGGGGGCGCCCGGCGCGGCTGGGAGCTGGCGACCTGGGCGATGGCGCACTCCGCGGAGCTGCGCATCGAACAGATCTCTTACGCCGGCCGGACGTGGACGGCGGCCGATTCGGGGAAGGGCTGGCAGAACCGGCCGGGTGGTTCCGCGGCGGACGGGCGCGGCGTTCGTATCATCACCGCGCAATAGTTTGCGGCATCGCCCGTAAGGGTTCCCGGGAGTGACAGTGGCGGCAATTCCCTTGGAAAGGGCGGCAGTTGGCCTCCGGGGAAATGTCTTTTCCGTCAATTCCCTTGCCGGACAAGGGCTGTGACGTTTCCGCACCCGCGGATGCGTGTCCATATCGCCCTTCTTTCGGCACGCCCGATTATGCGATGCGTTACCAACTCTTTACCGGAGTTCACCGCAACCTTCGGGGACCTGACGCGGTAGTCAATGCGTCCGCCCGGCGGACATGGCACAGCACATCTGTCAGAAGTCCGAGTCCTTCTCCGTAAAAGGAGCACCATGTCCCTCCCCGTTACGCGTCGGATCGCCCGAGCCGCCCTGCTCGTCGCAGCAGGCGCCGCTCCCGTGGTCGCTGCGGCCGGTACCGCGAGCGCAGCGAACCTGCCTGTCAAGGCACCCGACCTGGTCGGCGGACTCACGGCGCCCCTGGACTCCCACCGGACCGGCGACACCCTCGACCGCACCGCGCACCACGGCGTCGGCGTGCTGAACGAGGCCGGCAACAAGGCGGCGACCAAGCTCGCCCCGGCGCTGGTCGAGACCGCGGGCCCGGTCGTCAAGAAGGCCATGCCGCTCACCAAGGGCGCGGCGGACAAGGCCGAGAAGGTGGTGCGCCCGGTCGCGAAGGACGGGGTCTCGACCGACTCGCTGCCGCGCAAGGCGGCCGGCGGTCTGCTCGGCGCGCCGGAGGCGCTGGCCGGGAAGGCCGCCGGGGTGCTCGGCTCGCCCGAGGCGCTGGCCGGGAAGGCCACCGGACTGCTCGGCCAGCAGGGGCTCCGCGGGCAGGCTCCGGGCGGCCTGCTCGGCGGGCTGCCGCTCGGCGGCAAGGCGTAACGACGCGCGCACGACGCGCAGGGGCCCGGGGAGAGTGTCTCCCCGGGCCCCTGTCTGCGTGGCGTCGGCGGCGGTCACCCCGCCAGGCGGCTCACCGCGGCGGCCACCCGCTCGTCGGTGGCCGTGAACGCGATCCGGACGAACCGCTCGCCCGCGGCGCCGTAGAACTCGCCGGGGGCGACCAGGATGCCGCGCTCGGCGAGGGCGCCGACGGTGTCCCAGCAGGGCTCGTCGCGGGTCGCCCACAGGTAGAGCGACGCCTCGCTGTGCTCGATGCGGAAGCCGTGGGCGAGGAGCGCCTCGCGCAGCGCCGTACGGCGGGCCGCGTAGCGCTCGCGCTGTTCCTGGACGTGCGTGTCGTCGCCGAGCGCCGCCACCACCGCGGCCTGGGTGGGCGCCGAGGTCATCATGCCGCCGTGCTTGCGGATCTCCAGCAGCGGGCCGAGGACGGCCGGGTCGCCGGCCAGGAAGGCCGCGCGGTAGCCCGCCAGGTTGGAGCGCTTGGAGAGCGAGTGGACCGCGACCAGGCCGTCGTACGAGTCGCCGTTGACGTCCGGGTGCAGGACCGAGACCGGGTCGGCCTCCCAGCCCAGTTCGAGGTAGCACTCGTCGGAGACGAGGAGCACGCCGTGCTCGCGGGCCCAGGCGACGATGCCGGTCAGCTCGTCCTTGGACAGGACCTTGCCGGTCGGGTTGGACGGCGAGTTCAGCCAGAGCAGCTTCAGGTGCGTCGGGTCCAGGTCGCGCGGGTCGTCGTAGACCTCGTGGTCGGCGCGGGCCAGACGGGCGCCCACCTCGTACGTCGGGTAGGCCAGGCGCGGGTGGGCGACCTTGTCACCGGGGCCGAGGCCCAGCTGGGTCGGCAGCCAGGCGACGAGCTCCTTGGAGCCGACGATCGGCAGGACGTGGTGGTGGGTGACCCCGCGGGCGCCCAGACGGCGCTCCAGCCAGCCGGTGATCGCGTCGCGCAGTGCGGGGGTGCCCCAGACCGTCGGATAGCCCGGGGAGTCCGCCGCGTCGATCAGCGCCTTCTGGACCAGCCCGGGGACCGGGTCGACCGGGGTGCCGACGGAGAGGTCGACGATCCCGTCCGGGTGCGCGGCGGCCGTCTTCTTGTACGGCTCCAGCTTGTCCCAGGGGAAGACGGGAAGGCGTTGGGAGACTGCGGACACGGGGTGGCTCACTTTCCTCGGGGCGGCAAACGCCACGGTCCCGTACGGCGGCGATCAAGGTGATCGGGCCGTACGGGACCGTGGCGGCGCCGTGCGGCCGCTGATGACGCCGGGGAGGGGAAGCCGGCCGGCTCCCTCCGCCCGGGTGGTTACTGGTTCTGCGGCGGCAGCGCTGCGATGAAGGGGTGGTCGCGCTCGATCAGGCCGAGCTTGCTGGCGCCACCGGGCGAGCCCAGCTCGTCGAAGAACTCGACGTTCGCCTTGTAGTAGTCCTTCCACTCCTCCGGGGTGTCGTCCTCGTAGAAGATGGCCTCAACCGGGCAGACCGGCTCACAGGCGCCACAGTCGACGCATTCGTCCGGGTGGATGTACAAGGACCGGGAGCCCTCGTAGATGCAGTCGACCGGGCACTCCTCGATGCACGCCTTGTCCTTGACGTCGACACAAGGCTGCGCGATGACGTAGGTCACGCTGTCGTTCCTCCTCGTTAGGGCCGGCGGACCGATTGGCGGTACCGCCGCAGGGCGCGCGGGAGCGCGGCGTCGTCGATGCCCGCCACCTAGTATCTCCGTTCCCGGGCACGAGACGAACAAGAGGGGCGGTTTGAGCGATGGAATTCCTGGCCGGCGGTCGCGCGGAGGTCCGCATCACCCGTGCTGACGTGGGCAAAAGGGTATCCGTCCGGCGCCTCACCGGGGACCGGGAGGGGGGAGCGGCGTTCACGGACGCGGTCGGGGTGCTCACATCGTGGGACGAGGGTGTGCTGAGCATCACACGCCGCTCGGGCGAGTGCGTACGGATCGCGGAGTCCTCGCTGGTCGCCGCGAAGGTCATTCCCGCGGCCCGGCCCCGCAGAAAGGTCCCCTCCGCGACCGCGCGCGAGCTCCAGCAGGTCGCGGCGCGCGGCTGGCCGGCCACCGAGACCGAGCGTCTCGGGGAGTGGACGCTGCGGGCCAGCGTGCAGGAGGTGCCCGGCGAAGCCGGTCCCGGAGGGGTGGTGGCCGGGCGACGGGTGGGCTTCACCAGGCGGGGCAATTCCGTACTGCCGCTCGGCGATCCCGGGATGCCGCTGGACGCCGCGCTGGAGCGGATCGCGCAGTGGTACGCGGCGCGCGGGCTGCCGCCGGTGATCACGGTCGCCACCGGCCGCCCGGACGCCGACGACGCGCTGGCCGCGGAGCTGGAGCGGCGCGGCTGGGCCGCCGAGGCGCACACCCGGGTCCTGATCTCCGCGCTGGCCCCGCTGGCCGACACCGACGCGGACCCGGCCCGCGTCACGCTGTCCCGGGAGCCGGGCGACGCCTGGCTGGCCCTCTACAACCGGACCGGCGACGCCGGCGGCCCCACCCCGACCGCGTGGAAGGTGCTGACCGGCGGCCCGTCGGTGTGGTTCGCGACGGTACGGGGCGAGGACGGCGGCACGGCGGCCATCGGGCGGCTGGTCGTCGACGGCCGGTGGGCCGGCTTCGCGGCGATCGAGGTGGCTCCGGCCGAGCGGCGGCAGGGGCTGGCCTCACTGGTCATGGCCGCGCTCGCCGAACGGGCGCTGGACGAGGGCGCCTCCGCGGCGTACCTCCAGGTCGAGGCCGACAACGCGGGCGCGCTGGCGCTCTACGAGCGGCTCGGCTTCACCGACCACCACGGCTACCACTACCGCCGGGCCCTGCCCGGCGGGCGCTGAACGGGACCGGTCGGACATGGCACCCGGTACGCCGGAGGAACCCGGGCCGGAGCCGGACGCGCGGGCCGCGCGGCGGCGCCGGTTCGCCGCGGCCGCCCGCGAGGAGCGGCCCGATCTGTCCCTGCTCTGCCTGCTGGTGGCGGCCGAGGCCGATCCCGGGCTGGACGAGGCGGGCCTGGACGCCGCGCAGATCGAGCTGGACCGGCTGGCCGGGCTGCTGCCGTACCAGCCGGCGGGCGGCCCGGGGGCCTGGGCCCGCAATCTGGCCGAGCTGCTCGGCACCCGCTGCGGCTTCGGCGGCTCGCCCGCCGACTACCGGCGGCTGGAATCCTCGCTGCTGCACGAGGTGCTGCGGCGCCGCCGCGGTCTGCCGATCCTGCTGTCGGTGGTGTGGATGGAGGTCGCCCGGCGGGCCGGCGCGCCGGTGTACGGGGTGGCGCTGCCGGGGCATTTCGTCGTCGGCTTCGGGGATCCGGCCGGGGCGCATGTGCTCGCCGATCCGTTCGCCGGCGGGCGGCTGCTCACCGACGAGGACGCGGCACTGCTGGTCGCCGGGGCGACCGGCGGGCAGCTGACCCGGCCGATGACGACCCCGGCCGATCCGCTGGAGATCGTGCTGCGGGTGCTCAACAACATCCGGGCCTGGGCCGAGGCCCGGCCCGAGCACAGCGCGGTGCAGCTGTGGGCGCTGGACCTGTCGCTGCTGCTGCCCAGCCGTCCCGCGCGGCTGCGCCTCGAACGGGCCCAGCTCCTGGTCCGGCGGGGGCAGTTCCTCGAAGGGGCGGCGGAGCTGACGGAGTACGCCGAGGTGGTGGCGGCGGTCGACCCGGCCGGTGCGGAGGCGATCCGCCGTCAGGCCGCGGCGGCCCGCGCGATGCTCAACTGAGGCGTCTCCGCCCGGCGGCCGACGACCAGGACCGTGGCGTCGTCCTTGAGGTCGCCGCCGGTGTAGCCCTCCAGGTCGGCGCGCAGCGTGCGGGCCAGTTCGGGCGGCTCCAGCCGGGTCCAGCCGGCCAGCCGCTCGCCCAGGGGGTAGAAGGTGCCGTCCGGGCCGCGCGCCTCGGTCACGCCGTCCGTGCACAGCACGATCCGGTCGCCGGGCTCCGGGCGGACCGGCACCCCGCGCCGCGGTTCGCCGCCGAGCGTGCCCAGGCCCAGCGGCAGTCCGCCCTCGCCGTCCCGGCGCTCGTACACCGCGCCGTCGCGGATCAGGTAGTACGGGATGTGGCCGCAGGACAGTACCCGGCCGCGCGGCGGCCCGGCCCCGCCGTCCCGCACCTCCATCAGCAGCGCGGTGACGAACCGCTCGTCGGTGCCCTGCTCGGCCGAGCGCGTGTTGTAGCGGGCCAGCGCCTGCTCCATCCGGTCGGCCACCGTCTCCAGGGCGTCATGGTAGTGCGCGGCCTCCCGGAACGCCGCCAGCACCTCCAGCCCGGCGCCGATCGCCGGCATGCCCTTGCCCTGGACGTCGCCGATCATCAGCCGCAGCCCGTGGGGGGTGTCGACGGCCTCGTAGATGTCGCCGCCGACCCGGGCGCCTTCCTGGGCGGAGACGTAGAAGCCGTACGCCTCGACCGGGCCGGCGCGCAGCGGCAGCTCGCGCAGCATGGCCCGCTGGACGGTGTCGGCCACCAGGCTGGTCCGGGCGTGCAGCGCCTCCCGCTGGAGCCGGACGCGGCACAGCATCACGGAGAAGGCCGCCGCCAGGCAGGCCCCGAAGACGGCGGTGATCCGGCTGACCGGGGCCCAGTCGGCGACGGTGAAGAGGTCCACGTACACCAGGCACAGCAGGTAGACGGCCGCGACCAGGACGGTCCGCCGGAGGGAGCAGCGCAGCGCGGCGTACAGCGGGGCGATGCCCAGGAAGGCGGACTGGTGCAGTTCGGGGCCGATGTCGACCGCGTCCAGGACCGTGACGCCGACGATCACGAGGATCAGCACCACGGTGGTGCCGCGGCCGCCCTCCGGGGCGCGGTTGAGGGGCATAACACTTCAAGCCTGCGGGACGGCACCCGACGGCGCACCGGGGAGAAGGTCCCGGGGCCGGCGGCCCGGGCGCGCGGGGCCGGTGCCCCGGGTGCTCAGAGCCAGCCCTTGTCGCGGGCCGTGCGGACCGCTTCGGCGCGGTTGCGGGCGCCGGTCTTCTGGATGGCGGTGGACAGGTAGTTGCGGACCGTGCCCTGGGAGAGGTGGAGGGCGGCGGCGATCTCGGCGTTGGTGGAGCCGTCCGCGGCGGTCCGCAGCACCTCCCGTTCGCGCTCGGTGAGCGGGCTGGCGCCGTCGGCCAGCGCGGCCGCCGCCAGCGCCGGGTCGATGACCCGCTCGCCGCGCAGCACCCGGCGCACCGCGTCCGCGAGCCGGGCCGCCGGGGCGTCCTTGACCAGGAAGGCGTCCGCGCCGGCCTCCATGGCGCGGCGCAGATAGCCGGGGCGGCCGAAGGTGGTGAGGATGACGATCTTCACGCCGGGCAGCTCGCGGCGCAGCGCGGCCGCCGCGTCCAGGCCGGTGAGGCCCGGCATCTCGATGTCCAGGAGGGCGACGTCCACCTCGTGCGCCCGCGCGGTGGCCACCACCTCGTCGCCGCGCGCCGCCTGTGCGACGACCTCCAGGTCCGCCTCCAGCGACAGCAGCGCGGCCAGCGCCTCCCGGACCATCGACTGGTCCTCGGCCAGCAACACCCTGATCATGCCGGTCAGCTTAGAGCGTGCGCGCGGCCCGCCGGGCGGGCGTACGGCCGGTGGCTACGCCTGGTCCGGCAGCGGCTCCGGGAAGGGCTCGGCGGCGGGCGGCGAGGGGGCCGGGGCGGCCAGCGGCACGTAGGCGCGCAGGGCGAAGCCGTGGCCGCGCGGGGCCGGGCCGGTCTCCAGCCGGCCGTCGGCCAGGGCCAGGCGCTCGCGCAGGCCGGTCAGGCCGTTGCCGTCGTGTCCGCCGCCGCGCGGCGGCCCGATGCCGTCGTCGATGACCGCCAGGCACAGGTAGCGCCGCTCGTCGGCCTCCCACTCCTCGGTCAGCAGCACCTCGCAGCGGCCGGCGCCGCTGTGCCGGACGACGTTGGTGACCGCCTCGCGCAGCGCCCAGGCCAGCGCGCTCTCCTCGTCGGCCGCGAGGCCCCGGTGCTCGTCGTCCAGCGCCGGGTCGACGGCGGCGGTGATGCCGGCGGTGCGCAGCGCGGCCCGCACCCCGGCCAGCTCGACGGCGATCCGGGGGCGGCGGTAGCCGGTGACCGCCTCCCGCACGTCGACCAGCGCCTGCCGGCTGACCCGTTCGATGTCGGCCACCTGGCGGGCGGCGTCGTCCGGGCGGTCCGGCAGCATCCGGCCGGCCAGCTCGCTCTTGAGCGTGATCAGGGAGAGCGAGTGGCCGAGGAGGTCGTGCAGATCGCGGGCGAGCCGCAGCCGCTCTTCGTTGGCGGCGAGCCGGGCGACCTCCTGGCGGGCGGCGCGCAGCTCCTGGGTCGTACGGATCAGGTGCTGCACGCCGACCATCGCGAACCCGCTGAGCAGGCAGGGCAGGGCGTACGCGAAGAGGTAGGACCGGACGTCCGGGTAGCGCGTGCCGATCAGGACGAGGGTGGCGGTCAGCGCCGGGATGGCCCACCGGGACGTCCGGAAGGGCTGGGTGACCGCGACCGCGACGGACACGAACGTGAAGAGCACCAGCCAGTTCGGGCCGAGCGTCCAGGACAGCAGCACGGCCAGTGCCGCGAGGAAGACCACACACGCCCGGAGCGCGACCGAGGGCAGCGGCCGGTGGGCCATGTGCCGGAAGACCAGGGCGAAGTAGACGGCGACGAACGTCAGGAAACCGACCCAGCCCAGCGCCTCGTGGGCCGGGGACATCCCGCCCTCGACGAGGCTCCCGATCGGGCCCGCGAGGTACCCGAACCAGATGACGATCCAGGCGGACTTCACCAGTGCCTGGCGGCGGGTGCGCGGCGGGGCGCCGATCATCACCGGGTTGTCGTCGGTCTCCGCTCCGTTCATGCCCGGCGGGTGTCCTTCCGGTAGAGCCAGGCCGCGCCACCGGCGAACAGCACCAGGTAGCCGGCGAGGAGGGCGATGTCCTTCACGTGCGGTGCGCCACCGGCCTCGACGGCGGTGCCGAGTGCCGTGTACGCGTGGGTGGGCAGCCATTCGGCGATGTCCTGCACCCACTGCGGCAGGATCGTCAGCGGCATCCACAGGCCGCCGAGGAAGGCCAGGCCGAAGTAGATCAGCATGGCGATCGGGCGGACCGCGTCACCGGTGGCCAGGTAGCCGATGGCGACGCCCAGGGCGGCGAAGACGAAGCTGCCGAGCCAGGTGCCGGCGGCGATCGCCAGCCACTGCCAGGCTTCCAGCCGGACGCCCTTGACGACCGCGGCGGCGAGCATGACCAGCACGATCGACGGCAGGCTGACGGTCGCGGCGGCGGCCATCTTGGCGGCGACGTAGCCGCGGCCCGGCAGGGCGGTCAGCCGCAGCTGCCGCACCCAGCCCTTCTCGCGCTCCTTGGCGATGCGCTCGCTGTTGCCCAGCAGCACGGCGGTCATGGCCCCGAATGCTGCCATGGACACCATGAAGTACAGCCCCATGTTCAGTTTCATGCCGGGGATCGGCGTGCTGTCCGCGCCGCCGGCGATGATCAGGTACAGCGCCGGCGGGTAGATCACCGAGAAGAACATGAACTTCTTGTTGCGCAGCGCGCGGACGATCTCCAGCTTGATCAGGGTGGTCATCGGGCCGCCTCCTCGGCGGTGGCGGGGCTCTGGTCGGACGCGGTGGTCAGGGCGATGAAGGCCTGCTCCAGGCCGAGGCCGGAGACCTCCAGGTTGTGCGGGTAGAGGCCGAGGCGGTAGACGGCGTGCACGGTGGCGTCGGCGTCCTGGGACTGGATCCGGACGGTGCGGCGGGAGCCCGCGGCGGAGCCGCTGTGGGACACGGTCAGCGAGGTCAGGTGCGGCAGGCCGTGCAGCGCGTCGTGGTCGACCGGCCCGTCGAGGTCGAAGGTGACCCGGCGGGCGCCGGCCCGGGCCTTGATCTCGGCGGCGGTGCCGTCGGCCAGCACCCGGCCGCGGTGCAGCACGATCACCCGGTCGGCGATCGCGTCGGCCTCTTCGAGGTAGTGGGTGGCGAACAACACCGTGCGGCCCTGCTGGGCCTGCTGGCGCATCGCGTCCCAGAAGGTCTGCCGGGCCGTCACGTCCATGCCGGTGGTCGGCTCGTCCAGCACGATCAGGTCGTTGGCGCCGGCGGTGGCGAGCGCGAAGCGGACCCGCTGTTCCTGGCCGCCGGAGAGCTTGTCGACCATGCGGTCGGCGATCCCGGTGATGCCTGCGGTGGCCAGGACCTCGTCGAGCGGACAGCCGCGCGGGTGCAGGTCGCGGGCCAGCTTCACCAGTTCCCGGACCTTGACGCCCTCCATCAGGCCGCCGCTCTGCAGCATCGCGCCGACCCTGCCCTGTTCGATGGCGCGCTGCGGGGTGGTGCCGAAGAGGGTCACCGTGCCGGCGTCGGCGCTGCGCAGGCCGAGCAGCAGGTCGAGGGTGGAGGACTTGCCGGCGCCGTTCGGGCCGAGGAGGGCGACGGTCTCGCCGGGATGCAGCTCCAGGTTCAGGTCGGCGACCGCGCGTACCGCGCCGTAGCTCTTGCTGACCTGACGGAAGCTGACCACCGGTGCCCGGTCCGCCTCCTGGGCGGCGGTGACTGTGCTGGTCGCTGTCGTCGTCATGGTGCCAGCTTCCCGGGCGCGTCCCGGTGCCCGGCAGTGTCGGACGTACGCACTCCGGCATGACATCTGTCATGGGGAAGGCCCCCTAGGGGTTCTCCCGGGGCGGTGCGCCGGGAGAGCCTCCAGGGGGCCGGTGGCCGGACGGTCGCCCGGCCGGGTGCGTACGGTCCGCCGTCAGCCGTCCGCGCCGACGGTCTGGACCCGCTCGGCGGGGGTGCGGCCGAGCAGCGCCTTGGCGACCGCGCTGGCCACCTCCTCGACGGTGACCGGCTTCTTCGAGCCGTCGCCCTTGGTGAGCAGGACGCCGTTGAAGGTGTCGCCGTAGAGCTGCTTCAGGGCCGCCCGGTCGTAGTACGGCACCAGCTCGCCGTTGCTGCCGATTTTGAACGACAGGAACTTCGGGATGGACTTCTGCGGGCTGAAGGAGACCGCGTGGGCGCCCGAACGGACCGTCACCAGGCCGGACATGGCGGGCTCGGCGTACTGCTTCATCGCCCGGTCCACCGCGGCCTTGCTCACCCGCGGCTGCTGGGTGCTCGCGGCGAGCACCACGGGGGCGTCGGTGCCGTTGGTGACCCGCTCGCGGTAGGCGTCGGCCACCTTCTGGCGGGACGCCTTGACGTCGATCGCCTTGTGCGGAACGCCGTAGTGGGGCACCGCCTTGCCGTTCTCGAAGGTGATCCCGCCGTCCTCGGAGGCACCGCCGGGCCCGGCGATGTTCTCCAGTGCGACCGCCAGCTTCTCGTCGTCGACGACCATGGCGGGCTTGGCCGTCCGGTCGACGCCGAACAGCGAGCCGATGACGGAGACCGGGTTGTAGTCCCGGCCGGCCGCGTCGCGGACCGTCGCCTGCGGGTCGATGTCCAGGCCCGCCTTGGCCGGCAGCAGGGTCTCGGCCTTGCCGTCGACGGTGAGCTTGAGCGGCGCGGTGCGGCGGTCCTTGAGCGCCGACTCCAGCTTCTTGACGGCCTCTTCCTTGGTGGTGCCGCCGATGTTCACGCCGAGCGCGGTGGTGCCGTTGGGCACGTCGGCGTGGTCGAGCAGCAGGCCCGCGCCGTAGGCGACGCCGGCCAGGACGACGACCGCGACGCCCGCCAGGACCAGCTTGTTGCGGCCCTTCTTGGGCGGGTTGATCGGCTCGGGGATCTTGGGCCGCGGCTTGGGGGCCGCGCTGTCGCCGTCACCCGGTGCGGAGGCGAACGGCGAGGGGGCCGACGGGCCGTCGGCCCCGGGGACCGCCGGGATGCCGCTGACCAGGGTGTCGCCGGACACCCGGTCGCGACGGCCGGGGGCCTGGCCCCGGGTGCCGCCCTTCGGGCCGCCGGAGGCCGGGCCGGCCTGCGAGCCGGGCAGACCTCCCGAGATGCCGCCGGCGCCGCGGCCGCTGCCCGGGCCGGTCAGCGGTCCGGGGGCCTGCGGGGTGAGTTCGGCGGTGTCGTCGATCTTCGGTGCCGGACCGCCGAAGCCGGGCGGGAGGTTGAGCGCCGAGTCGCCCTTGGCCGGACCCGTGGTGGGGCCGGCGGGTCCGCCCGGGCCGCCCACCGGGGCGTCGAAGGGGCTATGGTCCGGGGCCACGCCGGTGGGCGCGTCGAACGGCGAGGCGCTGCCGTGCCCCTCGCCGTCGAACGGCGAGCCGGCGTCCCGCGGGCCGCCGTCGAAGGGCGAACCGGCGTCCGGCTGCCCGCCGTCGAACGGCGAGCCGCCACCGGCCCTGCCGCCCTCGTCGAACGGCGAGCCGCCGCCCTGCCCCGCCGGGGCGTCGGAGAAGTACGGCAGGTCGGGGCGCTGGGGCGCGCCGGTGCCCGACGGGCCGCGCGGCGGGGTCGTGCCGCCCGGGGCGGGCGGCGCGGGGTGCGATCCGGTGCTCGACGACGAACCGGCCGCCGGGGGCGGCCCGGCCTGCGGCTTGCGCGGCGCGAACCAGTCGCTGGTCTTGTCGCCGCGGCCGCCCGTGGTGGCGTCGTCCGCTGCGGCCTCCGGGCGGGGGGTGCTGCCGGTGCGTTCGGCACCGCGCTCGGCACCGCGCGCCGGGCGCGGGGCGCCGCGGGAACCGCCGGATGCGGCCGATGCGTTCATACCGGACTCCTCACCGACGGGCTTGCGCACGACGACCGGCGGGATCGGGCGGGAGCCCGGAATGTTGATCTTGATCCGCGTCGTCAGCGTGGTCTCGGTCTTGGGCTCCTCCGGCTGCGCCGCGGCACCGGGCGCCAGCCCCTCGTCGGCGTCTCCCCTGGGCGAGCCGTACGGCGGCGTCCCCGACGGGTACGCGGCTCCGCCACGGCCCCGCGGGCCGGAGGACGAACTGTCAGATTCACGACTCAAAGCAGGTTCTCCCGGTTGGCGCTCCGCCGCTCGTCAGAGATGATCCCCGGCCTCAGGACCGGAGGGTGCCCCCAGGGCGGCGCGACGGCGCGCACCACCATACTGTCCGCCGCAGGCGGACACCCGGGGAGCTTACGAACACCGCCGCCATGGGCGAACCCCCCGCACCGGGGCCGTTGGCCCGGACCCGCGCGGCATTCGTCCTGGTATGCACCACGTCATCCGCCAACTCGGCCGGGCCGGGCGCCCGTCGTGCGCATCTGGGCCGCGGTGGCACAGATCACAGCCACCACGATGCCGCCCAGCAGGAAGATGTAGGAGCCGACGCCGGGGCCGAAGAGGAAGTCCCCCTCCGGCCGGACGTCGCTCAGCAGCAGGAAGACCGTCACCAGCCAGGCCGCGCCGGGCACCAGCGCGCCGGCGGTGGTGCCACTCGCCAGGGTGCCGCCGTAGAAGAGGCCGCCGACGGCCGCCAGCGCCAGCACCAGTCCGCCCGGGAACCAGGCGGCCTGCACCAGCGTCCCGGCCAGCGCCACCAGCACGCCCGCGACCAGGAGCAGCACGTATATGCCGATCCGGCCGGCGGTGAGCGGTGCCGGCCCGGCCGCGGGTGCGGCGGGCGCGCCGGACCGCCTGCCGGGCCGGGACCCGCCACCGGACGTCGCGCGGGACCGCTGCCCCTTGGCCGCGCCACCCTTGCCGTCGTCAGCGGCCGCGCCGCCGTTGCCGCCCTTCGCCGTACTCATTCCGCCGCCTCCTCAATCCGGGCACTCTCCTCCATACCCACCATTTCGCCGATACCCGCGAAGAGGTCGTCCTCACGGTCCCCGGCCGCTGCCCCCGGAACTCCGTGCACCAGCCGATAGTGCTCGGTGCCGAACAGCGGCTGCCCCAAGTCGTTGGAGAGCGCGAAGAACGGCCCGTCGACCGCGATCTGGGTGTAGTGGGCGCGCATCGCCGCCGCCTTGGCAGCGGCGTACGCCGGGCCGCCGGAGATCGAAGCGGTGACCTCGGAGTCCGGCACCACCCCCGGTACGTCGTCGACGGTGGCCACGCCGGGGAAGCTGTGCCCGGCCGCCTGCAGCCGCGCGAAGCCCTCCTCGACCACGGAACGGGGGTTGCAGTTCCAGTAAATCTTCCCGATCGCATACGCGCCGCCCAGCTCCGGCCGGAAATCCGCCCGCGCGGCCAGCTCGGCGCCGCGCATGGCCACGCGGTGCGCCTTGATGTGGTCGGGGTGGCCGTATCCGCCGTTCGGGTCATAGGTGACCAGGACCTGCGGGCGGACCTCACGGATGACGGCCACCAGATCGGCGGCCGCCGCGTCGAGCGGGGCCTGCCAGAAGGAGTCGGGCCGGTCGTTCTGCGGGGCGCCCATCATGCCGGAGTCGCGGTACCGGCCCGGCGCGCCGAGGAAGCGGTGGTCGGTGACGCCCAGCTCGGCCATGGCCGCGGCCAGCTCACCGACGCGGTGCGGGCCGAGGGCGTCGTCCCGGTCCGGCGCGAGGTGCGCGAGCTCGGACGGGATCACCTCGCCCTCCTCGCCGCGCGTGCAGGTGACGAGGGTGACCAGCGCGCCCTCGGCCGCGTACTTGGCCATGGTCACGCCGTTGTTGATCGACTCGTCGTCCGGATGGGCGTGGACCAGCAGGAGACGACGGGCGGAGGGAGGGTGCGCGGTCATGCGGACAAGCCTACGAGCCGCCGCCGACACCCTCACCCCGCGCTCGGGTCCGGACCTGCCGCCGCCCGGGTACGGACGTGCCGCCGCTCAGAACCCGCTGCTCAGAACTTGATGCCGCCGATCATGCTGGCGACGTTCGTCGTCAGCTGCTTGACCGACGGTGCGATGGACGAGCTGGCCAGATAGAAGCCCAGCAACATACAGACGAAGGCATGCACGGCCTTCAGCCCGGACTTCTTGACGAGCAAGAAGACGATGATCGCCAGCAGCACCACCGCCGAAATCGAGAGTGCCACGGCGGCTCACCTCCAAGTATCCACGGTCCGAACAGAGTTGATGGCGCACCGACCGCCGTCGCGGACCCGTGCACCGGGGTATGCCAAGGGCTCTTTACCCCGTACCCACTACGCGCAAGGGATCATAACTTTCCGTCCAAGCGCATAAGTCGGAGCACGGAAGCAGAGCGGGGGCGCACACGATCTTCACGAGCGCGACGCGGTGAGCCGGGCAATCCCCCGCTCCCGAACCGGCCCGATCCGGGGACACCTCGCCTAGGCTCGGCCCATGACCGGACAGCCTTCGTTCCCGCGGCAGTACGCCCGTACGCAGCGCTTCACCCTGGGCGCCCCGCGCAGTTACACCGTCTCCCCCGACGCCGCCCGGATCGTCTTCCTCCGTTCCCCTTCGGGCACCGAGCGCAGCCAGCAGCTGTGGGTGCTGGACCTGGAGGAGGGGCGGGAATTCACCGCCGCCGATCCGCAGGCGCTGCTGGCCGGTGCGGAGGAGGACCTCTCCCCCGAGGAGCGGGCCCGCCGCGAGCGCAGCCGGGAGAGTTCGGCGGGCATCGTGGGCTATGCCACGGACGCCGCCGTGGAGTTGGCGGCGTTCCCGCTCTCCGGCCGGCTGTTCGTCTCCGAGCTGCGGGCCGGCACCACGCGGGAACTCCCGGTGCCGGGCCCGGTGGTGGACCCCCGCCCCTCCCCGGACGGCCAGCACGTGGCCTTCGTGGCGGAGGGCCGGCTGCGGGTGGTCGCGGTGGACAGCGCGACGACGTCGGACGGCGGCGGGACGGCCGACCGGGTGCTGGCCGAGCCGGACGGGCCCGAGGTGACCTGGGGCCTCGCGGAATTCATCGCGGCCGAGGAGATGGGGCGGTACCGGGGCTTCTGGTGGTCCCCGAGCAGCGACGCGGTGCTGGCCGCACGGGTGGACGAGGCGCCGGTGCGGCGCTGGTGGATCTCCGACCCGGCACACCCGGACCGCGAGCCCGCCCGGATCGCGTACCCGGCCGCCGGCACCGACAACGCCGAGGTCTCGCTGACCCTGTTCGGTCTGGACGGCTCGCGCACCGACATCGACTGGGACCGCGGGCGCTACCCCTATCTCGCCCGCGTCCACTGGTCAGCGGCCGGTCCGCCGCTGCTCCTCGTCCAGGCGCGGGACCAGCGCGACCAGCGCTATCTGACGGTCGACCCCGCGACCGGTGCGACCCGGACGGTGCACGAGGACGAGGACGAGGCATGGGTCGAGCCGTTCCCCGGGGTGCCGGCCTGGACGCCGGACGGCCGGCTGGTGCGGATCGCCGACGAGGGCGGCGCGCGCAAGCTGTTCGTCGGCGACCGGCCGCTGACCGGGGCGCCGCTGCACGTCCGGGCGGTGCTGGACATCGGCGAGGAGGACGTGCTGTTCTCCGCGAGCGGCGCCGACATGCACGACATCGGCGTCTACCGCGCCTGGTTCCGCGGCAGCGGCGACCAGGGCGGCTGGGAGCGGGTGGGTGACCGGCCCTACCCGACGGTGTCCTCCGCGGTGCGCGGCGGCGCGCTGACCGTGCTCTCCCAGACGTCGCTGGAGCGCCCCGGCACCCAGGTGGACGTGGTCCGGCTGGACCCGGACGGCGGGGAGAAGACCCTCGCCACGATCGGCTCGTACGCCGAGGAGCCGGCGCTCACCGCCCGGCCGAGGCTGGTCCTGGCCGGCGAGCGGGAGATCCCGTGCGCGGTGCTGCTGCCCGACGGCTATGCGGAGGGCGACGGTCCGCTGCCGGTGCTGATGGACCCGTACGGCGGTCCGCACGGCCAGCGGGTGGTCGCCGCGCACAACGCGCATCTGACCTCGCAGTGGTTCGCCGACCAAGGCTTCGCGGTGATCGTCGCGGACGGCCGGGGCACTCCGGGCCGCTCCCCCGCCTGGGAGAAGGCGGTCTCCCGGCGGCTCGCCGAGATCACCCTGGACGACCAGGTCCACGCCCTGCAGGCACTGGCCGGATCCTTTCCCCTGGACCTCGACCGGGTGGCGATCCGCGGCTGGTCCTTCGGCGGCTATCTGGCGGGGCTGGCCGCACTGCGCCGGCCCGATGTCTTCCATGCCGCGGTGGTCGGCGCCCCGGTGACCGACCTCCGGCTGTACGACACCCATTACCAGGAGCGGTACCTCGGCCACCCGGACGAGGAACCGGCGGTCTACGCGGAGAACTCGCTGGTCACCGACGAGGGGCTGACCGGGGCGCGGGAGCCGCACCGTCCGATGCTGATCGTGCACGGCCTGGCGGACGACAACGTGGTCGTGGCCCACTCACTGCGCCTGTCCTCGGCCCTCCTGGCGGCCGGCCGCCCGCACGAGGTCCTGCCCCTGTCCGGGGTGACCCATATGACGCCCCAGGAACAGGTGACCGAAAACCTGCTGCTCCTCCAGGTGGACTTCCTCAAGCGGTCGCTGGGGATGCGGTCCTGAGGGTGCGGTCCTGAGGTCGCCGTCCCGGCGGGGCCGTCCTGACGAGGTCCGAGGAAAGGATTGCGCCCCGCCCCCGCCCCCGCGGGAATACGCCCGTCCGCCGCCCCGTTGTGGCCCCCAAGGGGGGCACGTGTCCCCTAGGGGATCTGTTCGACCACCCCCTAATGGGGGCCCCGCCCGCCCCACCTACTCCCCCCGCTCCCTCCGCCCCCCGGTCACCACCCCGGCGGCAGAGTGGTCGGTGGGGGCGGGGCGTGTGGTGGGCGGGCCTCGCCCGGGGCGGAGCCGTAGGCGCGCACCTCGTCGGGGTCCGCGGCGGGCGACGGCAGACCGGGCCGGGCCGCGGCGATCAGCACGACCGGGCCCGCGGCCGCCGACAGGGCCGCCGCGGCGAGCCCGAGCTGGGCCCCGCCCGGCAGCACCGCCAGCCGCCCGAACTGCCCCGCGCGCACGGCGAGGGCGAGCGTCACCGCGCCGTGCACGGCCAGCAGCGCCCCGGCGGCGCCCGCCGCGGGCCGGGCCCGGGCGGCCCGGCGGAACGCGGCCGCCGCGCCGGCCAGCGCCAGCAGTGCCAGCACCGCCGTCTGCCAGTCGGCCGGGGGCTCCAGCAGGGCCCGTACGGCGCCCGCCCCGCCGGTCAGCCGCCTGCCGTACGCCTCGCCGCCGAGCCGTACCCACTGGTGGACCTCACGAGCCGTCAAGGCCAGTCCGGCGGCGCCCAGGAGGACGCCCGCGAGGACCGCCGGCCCCTTGTACGGGCGGCCGGCCGGGCCGGGGCCCGCCCCGTACGGCACCGCACGCACGACCCCGTAGGCCGAGGACGCCACCTCGGGCAGGGCGTCGGCCCGGCGTCCGCCGGGCCGGCCCCGACGCCCGCGCCGCCGGACCGCACCGGCCGCCACCCCGCGCAGCAGCGCGGCCGCCACGAACTGGGCCGCGGCGGTCCCCCACGCCCACGTCAGCAACGCGTCGTCCGTGCCGGGCAGCCGGGCCGCGGCCGGTGTCCACAGCACCGGCAGCCGCAGCAGGACAACACCGGCCGCGAGGGAGCTCAGGGCGCCGGCGGCCACGGCCGGGGCGGGGGCCCGGCGCCGTACGACCGCCGCGGCACCGAGCGCGCCGAGCACCAGCAGCGGGTCCAGGGCCGAGGTGGCCCAGACGGTGTCGCGGCCCGGGCGGAGGTCCGCGCCGGACCAGTGCCGCCACAGGTCCGCGCCCTGCCCGGCGACGACGAGGTCCCGGACGATCCAGCCGGCGCCGGTCAGCGCGAGCAGCACGCAGAGCCAAGTGGCGGTGCGGCGCATGCCGTTGGTGAGAAAGCCGTCCCGCTCTGTGGACACGGCCCGTCCCCCGTCCGTGTCGGTGTGCCGGGTGGCCTGGGGCGCCGCGGGGACGCGGCGTCCACCGCAGATCTACTCCAGTACCGGCGCGGGCACAACAGACCGGGACGGGGTACGGGGTGGGCGGGCCGTCGCACCGAGTGGACAAAACCCCCTGAAACGGCAACCGGCCGGGCCGCCACCTGGCGGCCCGGCCGGTCCACGGCACCCGCACGGCCGTACGTTGTTCATCATGGCGCGTCCGTATATCGGTGTTGCGACAGTGAAGTTGCCTTCATGTTAAAGCGGTTGGTGGCGATATGTCCCCCATGCCGGATATCCCGCCCACCTGTCAAGCACGCACTGGCGTCGATCTGCGCAATGTTCGCTCAAGAAGTAGACGACCTGTTCGCGAGCACACCCGATCCCCTTGACTCCGCCATAAATCACTTGCGAAAGTCCGCACATCCAGCGGTGCGAATCGACACCGCTTCACGTTCCAAGAGAACTCGGCGCGGGGGCACTTCGCGATGACTAGTCCATCCCAGACCGCCGCTGACAGGTCCGACACCCCAGGACTTGGATCCGGCGGCCTGAAGAAGGAAAAGAAGGGCAAGGGCGGTGAGCTCGTCGGCCGTTCCCCCGGCCAATTGATGTGGACGCGCTTCAAGCGCGACCGCACCGGCATGATCTGCGCGATCGTCGTACTCGCCTTCTTCGTCATCGCGGCGCTGGCCCCGGTGATCAGTGCGCTGTACGGCAAGGACCCGTACACCCTCTACGGCAGCGATGACCCGAATCTCCTCGATGAATTCGGCTATCCGGCCGGCCCCAACGGCGGAATCTCCCCGGAGCATTGGTTCGGCATCGAGCCGCAGCTGGGCCGCGATGTGTTCATGCGGCTGGTCTACGGCATGCGGATGTCGCTCGGCATCTCCGTCGCGGTGACCATCCTGACCGTGCTCACCGGCATCGTCATCGGCATCACCGCCGGCTACATCGGCGGCAAGACCGACTACTTCCTCAGCCGGGTGATCGACTTCCTGCTGGCGTTCCCGAGCCAGCTGACCTTCGTGGCCTTCATGCCGGTCGTGGTGGCGCTCTTCGTGCCGCCGGGCGACGAGACCCCGACCTACGTGCGGGTCTGCGCGCTGATCATCGTGCAGTGGTCCCTGGGCTGGATGGGTCTGGCCCGACTGCTCCGCGGCCAGGTGCTCTCCCTGCGCGAGCGGGAGTTCGTCGAGGCCGCGAAGATCACCGGCGCCTCGCCCTGGCGGATCATCCGCAAGGAGCTGCTGCCGAACGTCGTCACTCCGGTGCTGGTGCAGGGCACCTACATGCTGCCCCTCTTCGTGACCGCGGAGGCGGGTCTGTCCTTCCTGGGCGTCGGCATCGTCGAGCCGACCCCGGACTGGGGTGCGCTGTTCCAGGCGGGCGCGCGCTTCTACGAGAACGACCCGACGTTCCTGCTCATCCCCGCCGTGGCCATGGTGGTCTTCGTGCTCTGCTTCAACCTGCTCGGAGACTCGGTACGCGACGCCTTCGATCCCAAGTCCGGGCGCTGATCGTCCACTTGAGGGGGCTTGCTGTCACCCCACCCGTCCGGGCCTGTCCCGGGATGCGTCAGACAGCACATCTGGACCCACCAACTGACAGGCAGGTGCTTGGAACCCCATGAACGCACTTTCTACGCGCAGAGCACGCGCGGCGATCGTGGCCCTCGCGGCCGGATCGCTCGCGCTCACCGGCTGCAGCGGCGGCAGCAACAACAACAAGGACAAGGCGCAGACCGACGCGGACGCCGCGGCCCAGGCCAAGACGATCCCGATGGGCACCGCCGCCGACTCCACCGGTCCGGCCGTCGCCGTCAAGGGTGCCCGCAACGGCGGCACCATCCGCGTGTACCAGCGTGACAGCTACAACCACCTGGACCCGGGCCAGATGTACGTCAGCGACATGAAGGCGCTGTCGCAGCTGATCTTCCGCGGGCTGACCGCCTTCAAGCAGGACGACCAGGGCAACGCCAAGGTCGTCGGTGACCTCGCCACCGACGCCGGCCAGATGTCCGACGGCGGCAAGACCTGGAAGTACACGCTCAAGGACGGCATCAAGTTCGAGGACGGCAAGCCGATCACCTCGAAGGACATCCGCCACTCCATAGAGCGCCTGTACGCCAAGTTCATCACCGACGGCCCGACCTACGTCCAGACCTGGCTGTCGGGCGCCGGCACCACCTACCGCAAGGCGCTGCCGGACGGTCCGTACAAGGGCGACCACCTGCCCAAGAGCGTCCTGGACACGCCGGACGACAAGACCGTCATCTTCCACTTCAAGAAGCCGCAGTCGCAGCTGCCGTACGCGCTGACGATGCCCGGCTACAGCGTGGTCCCGGACAGCGCGAAGGACACCAAGGACGCCTACGACGTGGCGCCGGTGTGCTCCGGTCCGTACAAGATCGCGTCGTTCAAGTCCGGCAAGTCCATGCAGCTGGTGCGCAACAAGAACTGGGACGCGAAGACCGACCCGGTCCACCACCAGTACCCGGACGGCTTCAACATCACCTTCAACCACCAGGCGTCGGACTCCACCAAGCGCCTGATGGCCGACCAGGGTGAGGCCAAGAACGCGGTGAGCTTCACCAACGCGGTCGACCCCACGCTGACCAAGGACGTGCTGAACAACGCCAGCGCCAGCAAGCGCATGGTGCAGGGCTACCAGCCCTACGTCTGGCAGATGAACTTCAACATGGACCGCATCAAGGACAAGCGGATCCGTGACGCGATCACCTACGCGCTGCCGGACCAGCAGCTCGTCCGCCTGAACGGCGGCAGCTACGGCGGTGAGATCGCCGGCGGTCTGCTCGCCCCGACCGTGGCGGGCTACAAGAAGGGCTACGACCCCTACGGCAAGCTCTCGCACCCCAACGGCGAGCCGGAGAAGGCCAAGAAGCTCCTCAAGGAGGCCGGCAAGACGGGCATGAAGCTCGTCTACGCCTTCTCCAACACCGAGTCCCGCCAGAAGGAAGCCGTCGCCATCGAGGACGCGCTGACCAAGGCCGGCTTCAACGTGCAGAAGAAGGAGGTCGACGCGGCCTCCTGGTACGAGCAGATGGGCAAGGTCGACAACGGCTTCGACATCTACATGACCGGCTGGGGCCAGGACTGGCCGGACGCCTCGACCGTGATCCCGCCGTCGTACGACGGCACCACGATCCAGGACGGCGCCTCGAACTACTCCCACGTCAACGACAAGCACGTGAACTCCGAGATCGCCCGGATCTCCGAGATCACCGACGTCAAGAAGGCGACCGAGGAGTGGCAGAAGCTGCACCAGTACATCGTGGAGAAGGTCAACCCGGCAGCGCCGGCCTTCTACACCAAGGTGCTCCAGCTGTACGGCTCGAACGTCGGTGGCATCCGCTACAACCTGGACGTCAGCTACCTCGACCCGAACACGCTGTACCTGAAGAAGTAACACGAGCGGTTGCCCCTCAGGCAATCGCCTGACGAAGGCACTCCGGAGAGCGCGCACACGGCGGAACGCGCGCTCTCCGGGGCCTTCGTCCGCCACCCCTCACGCCCACTGCCGCCGCCGTCCTGAGAGCAGCGAACTGCCATGCTTCAATTCCTACTTCGCCGGACGTTCGGCGCTGTTGTCATCCTTCTCCTGCTCAGTGCCTTCACCTTCTTCGTGTTCTTCGGCGCCGGTGACCCGGCGGCGATGTCCTGCGGCAAGAACTGCACCGCGGACAACATCGCGCTGATCCACCAGAACCTCGGCCTCGACAAGCCGCTGCCCACCCAGTACTGGGACTGGCTGGTCGGCATCTTCGCCGGCCGGGACTACTCCATCGGCCACTGCAACGCCCCCTGCTTCGGCTACTCCTTCGCCACCAAGCAGGACGTCTGGTCCACGCTGCTCGACCGGCTGCCCACCACCGCCTCGCTGGCCATCGGCGGTGCCGCGGTGTTCCTGACCGTCGGTCTGGGCACCGGCCTGCTCGCCGCCTACAAGCGCGGTTCGATGCTCGACAAGGTGCTCACCTCGATCTCGATGGTGCTGAGCTCGGCGCAGATCTACATCCTCGGGCCGATCGCGCTCGGTCTGTTCGTGTACAGCGGCCTGATGGACTCGCCCAAGTACGTGGACTTCACCTCGAACCCCGCCGGGTGGTTCATGGGCCTGCTGATCCCCTGGACCGTGATGGCGACGATCTTCACCGCGCAGTACACCCGTATGTCCCGCTCGACGATGATCGAGCAGCTGCAGGAGGAACACGTCCGGACGGCCAAGGCCAAGGGCATGTCCAGCAGTTACGTCTTCCTGCGCTACGCCTGGCGCGGTTCGCTGATCCCGATCGTGACCATCCTCGGCATGGACCTCAGCTCGCTGTTCGGCGGCGCGATGATCACCGAGTTCACCTTCCAGCTGGCCGGCGTCGGACGGCTCGCGATCGACTCCGTCATCACCCTGGATCTGCCCATGGTCCTGGGCGTGCTGGTCTTCAGCGCCGCCCTGATCCTGGTGTTCAACATCATCGTGGATGCGACGTACGCCTTCATCGACCCGCGCGTGCGCCTGTCCTAGGAGAGCCTGAAGTGACCACACTCACCAAGACCGAAGGCACCACCGTGCCGGCCGGGTCCGACCCCTTCCTGTCCGTTCGTGACCTGCACGTGCGGTTCTCCACCGAGGACGGCATCGTCAAGGCGGTCGACGGTCTCTCCTTCGATCTGGAACGCGGCGAAACGCTCGGCATCGTCGGCGAATCGGGCTCCGGCAAGTCGGTGACCAACCTGGCGATCCTGGGTCTGCACAACCCCAAGGCCACCGAGATCGGCGGCGAGATCCACCTGGACGGCCAGGAGCTCACCGGGGCCAAGGAGCGGACCCTGGAGAAGCTCCGCGGCAACAAGATGGCGATGATCTTCCAGGACGCGCTGACCGCGCTGTCGCCGTACTACACGGTCGGCCGGCAGATCGCCGAGCCGTTCATGAAGCACACCGGCGCCAGCAAGCGCGAGGGGCGGCAGCGCGCCATCGAGATGCTGACCAAGGTCGGCATCCCGCAGCCCAACCTGCGGGTGGACGACTACCCGCACCAGTTCTCCGGCGGTATGCGCCAGCGCGCCATGATCGCCATGGCGCTGGTCTGCAACCCGCAGCTGCTGATCGCCGACGAGCCGACCACCGCCCTCGACGTCACCGTCCAGGCGCAGATCCTCGACCTGCTCAAGGACCTCCAGCAGGAATTCGGCTCCGCCATCATCCTGATCACCCACGACCTCGGCGTGGTCGCCAACACGGCGGACAAGCTGCTGGTGATGTACGGGGGCCGGGCGGTCGAGCGGGGCTCCGTCAAGGAGATCCTCACCGAGCCGCGGCACCCGTACACCTGGGGCCTGCTCAGCTCGATGCCGCGGCTCTCCTCGGACGTCAACGAGGCGCTGCACCCGATCCCGGGCTCCCCGCCGAGCCTGCTGAACCCGCCGTCCGGCTGCCCGTTCAACCCCCGCTGCGGCTTCACCGGCGAGGTCGGCGGCAGCCGTTGCACCGACGAGCGGCCGCCGCTGGCGCCGGGCCGCGCCGCCGCGTGCCACCTGAGCGCCGAGCAGAAGCAGACCTTCTTCATCGAGCAGATCAAGCCCCGGCTGGGCTAGGGAGAACCACCATGACCGACAACGTCACCCTCCCCGCGCCCCGGGACGCCGTGCCCGCGAAGGGCGAGCCGCTGCTCACCGCCGAGGGCCTCACCAAGCACTTCCCGATCTACGGCGGCTTTCCGTTCAAGCGGAGGGTCGGCGCGGTGCAGGCCGTCGACGGCGTCGACCTGACCGTGCACGCCGGGGAGAGCTTCGGCCTGGTCGGCGAGTCCGGCTGCGGCAAGTCCACCACCGGACGGCTGCTCACCCGGCTGATGGAGCCGACCTCCGGCAAGATCACCTACCAGGGCCGGGACATCACCCATGCCGGCCGCAAGGAACTGGAGCCGATCCGCTCCGAGATCCAGATGATCTTCCAGGACCCGTACGCCTCGCTCAACCCGCGGCAGACGGTCGGCACGATCATCGGCGGCCCGATGGAGATCAACGGGATCAACCCGCCCGGGGGCCGGGAGAAGCGGATCCGCGAACTCCTGGAGACCGTGGGCCTGAACCCCGAGCACTACAACCGCTTCCCGCACGAGTTCTCCGGCGGCCAGCGGCAGCGCATCGGCGTCGCCCGGGCGCTCGCCCTGGAGCCGAAGCTGATCGTCGCCGACGAGCCGGTCTCCGCGCTCGACGTGTCCATCCAGGCGCAGGTCGTCAACCTGCTCCAGGACCTCCAGCGCGAGCTGGGCATCGCGTTCCTGTTCATCGCCCACGACCTGGCGATCGTGCGGCACTTCAGCGAGCGGGTCGCGGTGATGTACCTCGGCAAGATCGTCGAGGTGGGCAGCCGCGACGAGATCTACCACCGGCCGCGCCACCCGTACACCCACGCGCTGCTCTCGGCCGTGCCCGAGGCCAAGTTCGTGGAGAGCGAGGAGGAGGAGCGCGAGCGCATCCGCCTCGCCGGTGACGTGCCCTCGCCGGTCAACCCGCCCTCGGGCTGCCGCTTCCGCACCCGCTGCTGGAAGGCGCAGGAGAAGTGCGCGACCGAGGAGCCGCCGCTGATCCAGCTCGGCGGCAACGCGGCGGGCCACCTGACGGCCTGCCACTTCCCCGAGGAGCCGACGACCGCGGCCCGCGACGAGGACATCATCCTCGACCCGGCGCTGGTGGCCATCGAGGAGGCCGCGGCGGAGTCGGAGTCCACCGAGTAACGCGGACGCGACGGCCCGGCGCCGCCGTGGCGGGAATGATTCCCGCCACGGCGGCGCTGTCGTTTCCACAGGAGGTGGGTGCCGATGCGGATCGGGGAGCTGGCGGAGCGTACGGGCACGCCCCGGCGGTTGTTGCGGTATTACGAGGAGCAGGGGCTGATCGTCTCCGACCGCTGCGCCAACGGCTACCGCGCCTACGACGAGCCGACCGTCGACCGGGTGCTGCAGATCCGCGGCCTGCTGGACGCCGGGCTGCCGACCCGGATCATCCGGCAGATCCTGCCCTGCCTGGACCGGCCCCGGGCGATCCACTTCCCGGACGCCACCCCGGAGATGCTCGCCACGCTGGAGCAGGAGCGCGACCGGATGACCGAACGCATCGAGACCCTGTGCCGCAACCGGGACGCCATCGGCGCGTACCTGGCGGTCGTGCGCGGCGGCGTCCGGGCCTGAGGCGCCGGCTACTCGCTCGGCACGACGTGCCGCTCCTCCGCGAAGTGGCAGGCCGACGCGTGGTGGGCGGGTCCGGTCGACTCCCGGAATTCCGGGGGGACGTCGAGCGGCGGGACGACCTCGGCGCACAGCGGGCGGGCCTTCCAGCAGCGGGTGCGGAAGGGGCAGCCGGACGGCGGGTCGGCGGGCGAGGGGACGTCCCCGCTGAGCAGGATGCGGTCGCGGTGGACGCGGGCCTCCGGGTCGGGCACGGGGACGGCGGAGAGCAGGGCCTGGGTGTAGGGGTGGGTGGGATGGTCGTAGATCTGCTCGTCGGTGCCGGTCTCGGCGATCCGGCCCAGGTACATGACCGCGATCCGGTCGGAGATGTGCCGGACGACGGACAGGTCGTGCGCGATGAAGACGTACGAGAGGTCGAACTCGTCCTGCAACTGCTCCAGGAGGTTGACCACTTGGGCCTGGACGGAGACGTCCAGCGCGGAGACCGGTTCGTCGGCGACGATGATCTCCGGGCGCAGTGCCAGGCCGCGGGCGATGCCGATGCGCTGGCGCTGGCCGCCGGAGAACTGGTGCGGGTAGCGGTTGACGAACTCCGGGTTGAGGCCGACGACTTCGAGGAGTTCCTGGACCCGGCGGCGGCGGTCGCCCTTGGGGGCGGCCTCCGGGTGGATCTCGTACGGTTCGCCGATGATGTCGCCGACCGTCATCCGGGGGTTGAGGGAGGTGTAGGGGTCCTGGAAGACCATCTGGATGTTGCGGCGCACGGCGGTCAGGGCGCGGCCCGAAAGGGCGGTGATGTCCTCGCCCCGGTAGTGGATCCGGCCGGACGTCGGGCGTTCCAGGCCGACCAGCAGCCGGGCGAGGGTGGACTTCCCGCACCCCGATTCGCCGACCACGCCGAGCGTTTCGCCCTTACGGAGCGTCAGGGAGACCCCGTCGACGGCCTTGACCGCGCCGATCTGCTTCCGGAAGAGCACGCCCCGGGTGAGCGGGAAGTGCTTGACCAGGTCCTGCACTTCGAGGAGGGGTTCACCGGGCGCCATCGAGGGTCTCCTTCCAGAAGTGGCAGGCGCTGGCCCGGCCGGGGCCGGCCTCGTACAGCGGCGGCGGGTCGGTGCGGCAGACGTCCTGGGCCAGCGGGCAGCGCGGGTGGAAGGGGCAGCCCGGCGGGATGGCGGTCAGGCTGGGTGGCAGTCCCTTGATGGCGTGCAGCCGGCGGCCCTTGTGGTCCAGCCGCGGGATGGACTCCAGCAGCCCGCGGGTGTACGGGTGGGCGGGCGCGCGGTAGAGGGCGTGGACGGGCGCGGTCTCGACGATCCGGCCCGCGTACATCACCGCGATGGTGTCGGCGACGTCCGCGACCACCCCGAGGTCGTGGGTGATCAGGATCAGTCCCATGGTGAGTTCGCGCTGCAGCTCGGCGAGCAGGTCCATCACCTGGGCCTGGACGGTGACGTCGAGTGCGGTGGTCGGCTCGTCCGCGATGATCAGGTCGGGGCCGAGGGCCAGCGCCATGGCGATCATGATGCGCTGGCGCATCCCGCCGGAGAACTGGTGCGGGTAGTCGCCCACCCGCGCCCGGGCGGCGGGGATGCCGACCCGCTCCATCAGCTCCACGGCCCGGCCGCGGGCCTCCTTGCGGGAGGTGCCCTCGTGGACGCGGAACATCTCGGCCAGTTGGGCCCCGACGCTGAGGACCGGGTTCAGTGCGGACAGCGCGTCCTGGAAGATCATCGCCATCTTGGCGCCGCGGATCCGGCGCCGCTCCTCCTTGCGCAGGGTCAGCAGGTCGCGGCCGTGGAAGAGCACCTCGCCGCCGGTCACCCGGCCGGGCGGGGAGTCGAGGATGCCCATCACGGCCTGGGCGGTGACGGACTTGCCGGAGCCGGACTCGCCGAGCACCGCCAGGGTCTCCCCCGGCGCCACGCGGTAGCTGACGCCGTTGACGGCGTGCGCCACCCCGTCCCGGGTCCGGAACTCCACCTTCAGGTCCCGTACGTCCAGCAGGGCCGTCCCGCCGCCCTCCTCGCTCTGCCCGTCGTTCGTCATCTGCCGTCTCCTCAGCGCAACTTGGGGTCGAGGGCGTCGCGGACCGCGTCGCCGAGCATGATGAAGGCCAGGACGGTGATGCTCAGCGCGCCGGCGGGCCACAGCAGCATGTGCGGGGCGCTGCGGATGTAGGTGGAGGCCGTGGAGATGTCGATGCCCCAGGAGACGGTCGGCGGCTTCAGGCCCGCGCCCAGGTAGGACAGCGTCGCCTCCAGCGCGATGTACGTACCGAGCGCGATGGTGGCGACGACGATGACCGGCGCCACCGCGTTGGGCGCGATGTGCCGCAGCAGCAGCCGCCGGTTGCTCGCGCCCAGCGCCCGGGCGGCCTGGACGTAGTCGTTCTGCTTGGCGGTGACGACCGAGCCGCGGGCGATCCGGGAGACCTGCGGCCAGCCGAGCAGCACGATGAAGCCGACCACCGGCCAGACGGTGGTGCTGGTGACGACGGAGAGGAAGACCAGGCCGCCGAGGATCACCGGGATGCCGAAGAAGATGTCGGCGAGCCGGGAGAGCAGGGTGTCGCCCCAGCTGCCGAAGAACCCGGCCAGCCCGCCGAGCAGGCTGCCGAGCAGCGCCGCGCCGGTGGTGGCGCAGACGCCGACGGTGATGGAGGCCCGGGCGCCGTAGACCACCCGGGTGTAGACGTCCCGGCCCTGGGTGTCGAAGCCGAAGGGGTGGCCGGGCTGGGAGCCCTGCTGCGCCTTGGCGAGGTCGGCGCGGTACGGGTTGCCGGTGGCGATCAGCTGCGGCCAGATCGCGATGACCACCAGGAAGACGATGACCAGCGCGGAGAGCACGAAGACCGGGTTGCGGCGCAGGTCGTGCCAGGCGTCGCTCCACAGGCTGCGGGGTTTGCCGACGGGGGCGCCGGGCGGGCCGGCGGACGGCGGTGCGGCGGACGGCCGGCGCTCCAGCGACTCCGCCTCGCCGATGGCCAGCGCGGCGGTACCGCCGTCGCCGTGGCCGATGGCTTCCTTGGGGACGTAGGGCTCAGGCATAGCGGATCCTCGGGTCGAGGACGGCGTACAGCAGGTCGACGAGGAGGTTGGCGAGCAGGAAGACCAGGACCAGGATCGTCACG
This sequence comes from Streptomyces sp. NPDC107765, assembly GCF_055657085.1. Classification (NCBI taxonomy): domain Bacteria; kingdom Bacillati; phylum Actinomycetota; class Actinomycetes; order Kitasatosporales; family Streptomycetaceae; genus Streptomyces; species Streptomyces sp. NPDC107765. Next base: position 315,375 of record NZ_JBVKBL010000002.1, read on the forward strand.
AAGCCCACCACGGTCGGCGAGTTCTGGCGCAGGATGCCTTGGTAGAGCTGGAATCCGACGCCGTGGATGTTGAAGATCCGCTCGGTGACGATCGCGCCGCCCATCAGGGCGCCGATGTCGGTGCCGATGAAGGTGACGACCGGGATCAGCGAATTGCGCAGCAGGTGGCGGGTGATGACGCGGTGGCGGGGCAGGCCCTTGGCGAGCGCGGTGCGGACGTAGTCGGCGCGGACGTTCTCGGCGATGGAGGTACGGGTCAGCCGGGTCACGTAGGCGAGCGAGACCAGGGCCAGCACCAGTCCGGGCAGCAGGAGTTCGTTCAGCGGCGCCTCCGGGGCGACGGACGGCGCCGCCCAGGCCCATCGCACGCCGAACACGAACTGCAGCAGATAGCCGCTGACGAACGTCGGGACGGACACCACGACCAGCGACAGCAGCAGCACACTGGTGTCGATGCCCCGGCCGCGCCGCAGCCCGCTGAACACCCCCAGCGTGATGCCCACGAGCATCTCCAGCACGATGGCGACCAGGGTCAGCCGGAGCGTCACGGGAAAGGCGGACGCCATGAGTTCGGTGACCGACTGCCCGTTGAACGCGGTGCCGAAATTCCCCTGGAAGATCTGGCCCATGTAGTGCAGGTACTGCTTTCCCAGTGGCTGGTCGAGATAGAGGTCGCGGCGGATCTGCGCGGCGGTGGCGGGGTCCGGCGCCCGGTCGCCGAACATGGCCGCGACCGGGTCGCCCAGGGCGTACACCATGAAGAAGATGAGGAAGGTGCTGCCGATGAACACCGGGATCATCTGCAGCAGCCGCCGGACCACATAACGTCCCATGCGCGCCCCGCCTCTCTCGTCCTGTCAGTTGACCGTGATCGCGTTGTAGACCGGCACGCTGAACGGATTCAGCGAGACATGGCTGATCCGTTCCGAATAGCCGCCGCTGCCGTTCTGGTACCACAGCGGGATCGCCGGCATCTGCTGCGCGAGGATCTTCTCCGCGTCCTGGAAGGTCGCCACGGCCTTTGCCCGGTCCGTCGCGGCGTTCGCCTCGTTCACCAGCGTGTCGAACCGTTTGTCACTGAACTTGCCGTCGTTGGCGGAGCCGTTGGTGTAATAGAGCGGCTGCAGGAAGTTCTGGATCAGCGGGTAGTCCATCTGCCAGCCGGCCCGGAACGGCCCGTTCATCGCCTTCGCCGAAATCTTGTTCCGGAAGTCGGCGAACGTGCCGACCGGATCGCCCACACAGGCCCGGTCGTTTCCCAGTGACCGGTTGATGCTGTTGCAGATCGCGTCGATCCAGTCCTTGTGCGACCCGGTGTCCGCGTTGTACGCGAGGGTCATCCGGCCGCCCGGCAGCCCCCCGCCCTCCTTGATCAGCTGCCGCGCCTTCGCCGGGTCGAACGTGCAGGCCGCACCGCACAGCCCGGGCCGGTAGCCGCCGTCGGCGCCCAGCACGGGCGAGGTCCAGTCGGTCGCCGGGGTGCGGGTGTTCTCGAAGATCTCCTTGGTGATCTGCTTCCGGTCGATGGCCATCGACAGCCCCCGCCGGACCTTGTCCGACCCCGGCCGTGACCATTCCTTCCGGTACATCGGAAAGGTGAGCGTCTGGATGATCCCGGCCGGCTGGTTGATATATCGGCCGCCCAGGTCGGATGCCACATGCCGCAGCTGCGAGGCCGGCACATCGTCCACCAGGTCCAGATTCCCCGCCTGCAGATCCGTATAGGCGGTGTTGTTGTCCGTGTAGACCCGGAGATCGATCCCGCCGTTGCGCGCCGGATCACTGCCCGGGTACTTCTCCCATTTCCGCATCCGCAGCACGGACCCCTTCTCGTAGGAGTCCACCAGGTACGGCCCGTTTCCCACCGGCTTCTGCAGCCAGCCGTCGTGGTCGGTGAAGAACGCCCGGGGCAGCGGCATGAACGCGGAATAGCCGAGGGTGTCCGGCCAGCTGGAGAATTTCTGGTTCAGCCGGACGGTGAAGGTCTTGTCGTCCTTGACCACCAGCCCGGACAGCGTCCGGGCGGTGGGCTTCCCGTTCTCCGGGTGCACCCGGTCGAAGCCGTCGATGTACTGGAAGAACGGTGCGTTCTTCTGCTTGTTTCCGATGAACGCGCCGTAATTCCAGGCGTCGACAAAGGACTTGGCGGTGACCTTCTCCCCGTTGCTGAAGGTCCAGCCCGGTTTCAGGGTCACCGTGAAGTTCTGCGAATCCGCCGTCTCGATCCGCTCGGCGAGCACGTTCTCCGCCGCACCGGTCTTCGGGTTGTAGCGCTTGAGCCCCCGGAACAGCATTTCCAGGACCTTCCCGCCCTGGACCTCATTGGTGTTCGCCGGCTCCAGCGGGTTCTGCGGATCCCCCCAGGAAGCACTGACCACACCGGCCTGGCCGGCGTTTCCGCCCCCACAGGCGGTGGCCGCCAGCGCGACGGCCGCGAGGAGGACGCCGGCCCGTGCGCGCACAACCCGCATGACGCCTCCTCAGGTCCGCGATCAAGCCTAGCCACATAAGATCGCAAACCGGGACGTACCGCACGTCAGCGGCGGCCATCGCTACTCCGAGTGGTCGTCGGGTGCAAGGAAAAAGGCCGGTGGGGGTGCACGCAAGTGATCACGTGCACCCCCACCGGCCTCACTTCACCCACTCACGGGAGGGGCCGCGCCGCAGGACGAAGTCCGGAGGAGCGGCACCGCACCCGACACTCCACGCCCGCCGCAGGCGGTACGGCGAGGTACCACCACGGCGCTGCAGCCGAGTACGTGGGGTAAGACCTCAGCGCTTGGCGCGCGAAGCCGTCCGGCCGCGCTCCTTCTGGTCCAGGACGACCTTGCGGATGCGCACGGCCTCCGGGGTCACCTCGACGCACTCGTCGTCGCGGCAGAACTCCAGGGACTGCTCCAGCGACAGCTTGCGCGGCGGCACGATCGCCTCGAAGGAGTCGGCGGAGGAGGAGCGCATGTTGGTGAGCTTCTTCTCCTTGGTGATGTTGACGTCCATGTCGTCGGCGCGGGAGTTCTCGCCGACGATCATGCCCTCGTACACCTCGGTGCCCGGCTCGGTGAAGAGCACGCCGCGCTCCTGGAGGTTCGTCATCGCGAAGGCGGTGACGGAACCGGCGCGGTCGGCGACCAGGGAGCCGTTGTTACGGGTCTGGAGGTTGCCGAACCACGGCTCGTGGCCCTCGTGGATGGAGTGCGCGATACCGGTGCCGCGGGTGTTGGTGAGGAACTCCGTACGGAAGCCGATCAGACCGCGGGACGGGACGACGAACTCCATCCGGACCCAGCCCGAGCCGTGGTTGGACATGTTGTCCATCCGGCCCTTGCGGACACCCATGAGCTGGGTGACGGCGCCCATGTGCTCCTCGGGCACGTCGATGGTCATGCGCTCGACGGGCTCGTAGGTCTTGCCGTCGACCTGCTTGGTGACGACCTGCGGCTTGCCGATCGTCATCTCGAAGCCCTCGCGGCGCATCTGCTCGACCAGGATGGCCAGCGCCAGCTCACCGCGGCCCTGCACCTCCCAGGCGTCGGGACGCTCGGTGTCCAGGACACGCAGCGAGACGTTGCCGATCAGCTCGCGCTCCAGACGGTCCTTGACCTGGCGGGCGGTGACCTTGCGGTCCTTGACCGCGGCCTTGGCGTCCGCGCCCTTGCCGGTGCCGCCGCGGCCGACCAGCGGGGAGGTGTTGGTGCCGATGGTCATCGAGATCGCGGGCTCGTCGACCGTGATCAGCGGCAGGGCGATCGGGTTCTCCGGGTCGGCCAGCGTCTCGCCGATCATGATGTCGGGGATACCGGCGACCGCGCAGATGTCGCCCGGGCCGGCCTTCTCGGCGGGCTTGCGGGTGAGCGCCTCGGTCATCATCAGCTCGGTGATGCGGACGTTGGAGATCGAGCCGTCGCGCTTGATCCAGGCGACGTTCTGGCCCTTGCGCAGCTCGCCCTGCTCGACGCGGAGCAGCGCGATGCGGCCGAGGAAGTTGTCCGCGTCGAGGTTGGTGACGTGCGCCTGCAGCGGGGCGGTCTCGTCGTACTCGGGGGCGGGGACGTGCTCCAGCAGCGTGGTGAAGAACGGCTCCAGGTTGGTGCTGTCGGCCGGGACCGTGCCGTCCTCCGGCTTGGTCAGCGAGGCGACGCCGTCGCGGGCGCAGGCGTAGACGATCGGGAACTCGATCTGGTCCTCGTCCGCGTCGAGGTCGAGGAAGAGGTCGTAGGTCTCGTTGACGACCTCGTCGATGCGGGAGTCCGGGCGGTCGGTCTTGTTGATGCACAGGATGACCGGCATCCGGGCGGCGAGCGCCTTGCGGAGCACGAAGCGGGTCTGCGGCAGCGGGCCCTCGGAGGCGTCGACCAGCAGGACGACCGCGTCGACCATCGACAGGCCGCGCTCGACCTCACCGCCGAAGTCGGCGTGGCCGGGGGTGTCGATGATGTTGATCGTGATGGGCTCCCCGCCGTCCTTGGGGTGATACTTCACCGCCGTGTTCTTGGCGAGGATCGTGATGCCCTTCTCACGCTCCAGGTCGTTGGAGTCCATCATCCGGTCGTCGAGCTTCTCGGCGGCGTGCTCGGCGAACGCGCCGGCCTGCTTCAGCATGGCGTCGACGAGGGTCGTCTTGCCGTGGTCGACGTGGGCGACGATGGCTACGTTACGAATGTCGTGGCGCGTGGGCACTAGCGGTGCTTCTCCCGGAATCGTGGGTGGCAGCGCGTACGGACCGGTACGCGCGCCCGCCGGGCATGAAGACGCCACGGCCTCACCCCATGGTACGGGGCTGGGGCGACAAAGGCCGCCCCAGCCCGTACACAGCACCGCTGACCTGCGCTTTCCCTTCGAAAAGAGGGGCTGCACGGGGTCTGCGCAGCGCCTTATCTCCGGTACCCGATGTCCTGGAAGCGGGGGGTGGCGAAGCCGAAGGCGCCGACGTTGGCGAGCGACTTCTTCGTGGCTACCAGCTCGGGCCGCTGGTAGAGCGGGATCGAGCCGGCGGCCGCCCAGATCCGGGCGTCGGCCTGCTCCACGAGCGTGCGCGCGGAGTCCTCGTCCAGCTCGGAGGCGGCCTGGTCGAAGAGCTGGTCGATGTGGTCGGTGCCGACCCGGGTGTAGTTCTGCTCGACGGTCAGCGAGCCGTCCGGCGCGGGCTGCGGCTTGGCGTAGATCGGCCGGGCGTCGGTGGCCGGGTAGGCGGTGCCGGGCCAGGAGTACAGCGCCAGGTCGTAGTCGCCGGAGGCCACGTGGTCCTGGAAGTAGCTGGCGTCGGAGACCCGCTGGAGGGAGGTCTGCACGCCGATCTTGGCGAGCATCGCGGCGATCCGGCTGCCCACGGTGCGCAGCTGCTCGGAGGCCGCGCCGTCGGGGAGCACGAAGCGCAGGGTGAGCGGCTTGCCGTCCTTCTTGACGGCGAGGCCGCCGTTTCGCCGGCCGGCCTTGTCGCCGGCCGGCGGGGCGGCGGCGAGCGGGGCGTCGTAGGAGCGCGGGGCGGCGGCGTGCTCGGCGCCCGGGTGGCCGCCGGATCCGGGCAGGTCGTGGCCCTGTCCGGTCTCGATCACCTCGGCGGCGCTCAGTGCCTGGGCGGCGCGCTTCTTGTACCGCTTGTACTTGGCGTAGGCCTCGGAGTCGGTGTCGCCGTCGGCGTCCTCCTTCTCGGCGGCGGCCGCGTCCTTGTAGAAGGCGGCGCTCTGCCGCAGCAGGGCGGCCTGCTGGACCTCGGAGCCGACCGCGCCGGTGAAGGACAGCGGGGCCTCGGCCGCGGCGGGCCGGGCGCCCTGCTCGTGGTCGCCCTTGGCGGGGCGGAGGGCCTGGGCGGGGACCGGGCGGCCGGGGTTGCGGCCGTCGGCGGCCCCGTCGGCGTCCGGGTCGTAGCCCCCCTCGTCGCCGTCCCCGTCGTCCGGGCGGTCGCCGGAGCGCTCGTCCTCGTCCTCGTCGCCGTTGTCGCGGGCGCCGAGCCAGCCGCCGGGCGCGGGGGCGCCGGCCTTCTCGCCGGCCTGCTGGTGGCCGGCGCCGTCGGGCTTCCAGCCGGCGTCGGCGAGCAGCGCCTTGGCGGCGCCGGCGTCCTGGTCGCCGAGCGCGTCGCTGTGGTCCTCGTAGCCCGGCTGCCCGGCCATCAGCAGATGGCTGCCGAGCGGTTTGGACGGCAGGTCGAGCGGCTTCAGTACGGTGTCGGCGAGGGCCTGCCGGTCGATGGCGCGGGCCACCGCGCGGCGCACCCGGTCGTCGGCCAGCGGCCCGCTGCTGCCGTTGAGGGCCAGCTGGGTGTAGGCGGGTTCCAGGGCCTTGTGGATGACGTAGCCGCGCAGCGCCTTGCTCCCGGCGGCGGCCTTGGCGTGGGCGCCGGCCGCCCGGCCGGGCTGCGGGCCGGCGTTGCCGTCCGCCTTTCCGGCCGCCTCGACCCGCTTGGCGGCGGTCCGGTCGACCGCGGCGACGTCGATGGAGCCGTCGGCCAGTGCCGCGGCCCGCTTGTCCGCCGGCAACGCCTGCAGCACGATCTTGGCCAGCTTGGCGCGGTCGCCCCACCACGAGGGGTTGCGGACCAGGACGACCCGCCCCTCGTCGGCGTCGCGCTTCTGCACCAGGAACGGGCCGGCGCCGACCTCCAGCCGCTCGCGCACCCCGTCGTTGAAGGCGTTGGGGCTGCCCATCACGCTCTGCGGGTAGAGCGGGGTGAACAGCGAGCGCCAGTCGGCGTAGGGGCGGGCGAAGGTGACCTTGACCTCGTGGGCGCCGGCGCCCTGTTCGACCTTGCCGATCCGGTCGTAACCGGCGTTGCGGGCGGTCCAGAACGCGTTGTTCTTGCCGCGCAGCGCGGTCCACTGGGCGATGAAGTCCGCGGCGGTGATCGACTTGCCGTCGCTCCACCGCGCCTTGGGGTTGATCTTGTACGTGACGACCTGCTTGGGGTCGCGGGCGCTGACGTCGGCGGCGTCGAGGTAGTCGGCGTTGCGCTGCGGGGTGCCGCTGGCGTCGACGGTGAACATGCTGGGCAGCACCGCGGCGGTGATCCGGGCGGTGGTGGCGTCTGCGTCGGCCTGGAAGGCGTTGAAGGTGCCGGGCATCGCGTCGACGGCCCAGCGCAGGGTGCCGCCGTCCTTGAGCTCGCCGCGCGACGCCGGGGCGATGTCCTGGGACGCCTCGGCGGACGCCTCCCGGTCGTCGCTGCTGCATCCGGCCAGGGCCGGCAGGGGGAGCAGCACCCCCGCCGCGACGAGGGCGGCACAGCGGCGTCTGCGGCCCGCCGAGCGGCGGCCTGAGGGGTGGTCGTGGTCGGTCATGACGGTTACCTCCGGGCTCGCCCGCGCCGCGCCGAGCACCGCGCTGGTGCTGACCGGCGCACCACGTTCGGCCGACTTTGCGGCTCATCACATCTATGGCATCCCTACTGAAGGCGACCGGAGACGGACCGGCATCCCGACACGGCGACCGCCCCGCCAAGGCCACCCGCCCGGCCCAACCTCAGGCCCGTACGGCGGAGTGGGGGCCGGCGCACGAGGGGGGCGCGCGGGGCGCCACATCCGCCGTTTCCCGCAATGGCGTTCGACCCCCGTCGCGGCGCATGGGTTCCGAAACGCACCGGTTCGAGTCGTAATCGCGTTGCACCCCTTCCCAAGCCCTACTGTGACGCGCGACACTCTCGGGCGCATGAGATCGCCCAGCACACCTTCAAAAGTGAGGGCACGTTATGTCCCTTCAGGACGAATTGACGGCGGTTGAACGCAACCTGGACGACCTGGTCCGGTCGGTGGGCAGGCTCGAGGTGCGGCTCGGCGGCGGTCTGGACATCCGCCGGGTCCGGAGCGACACCGATCACCTGCGGCAGAGCCTCGCCCTGCTCAAGCAGAGCGCGGCCGGCGGCCCGGCCGCCCGCGGGCAGGCCGTCGCGGCCGAGATGGTCACGATCTCCGACGCGCCCTACAACTCCGCGCTGTGGGCCGGCGCCGACGACGAGGGCCTCGGGTCGAGACACGGGCACGCCCCCTGACGGACCGGGCCGCAGGAGGAGACCTCCCCCTGGGCACCTTCCCGTCCGCCCCTCATCCCGCTCCGCCGCGCCCCGACGGAGCGCCCTTCACGGAGACCGACGTTGGCCACTGGCACCGAACCCACCTCACCAACGGGCACGACCGGCGTGCACACCCCGTCGCGCGCCGCCATCCCGGCCCGCCATCTGCGGACCGACCGCTGGTGGCTGGCACCTGCCACCACCGCCGCCGGGCTGCTCGCGTTCATCGTCTACTCGACCTGGCGGGCGTTCGCGAACGCCGACTACTACAGCGCGCCCTACGTCTCGCCGTTCTACTCGCCGTGCCTGGCGGAGAACTGCCACACCATGCGCGGCGGGCCCAACTGGGAGATCTTCGGGAGCTGGTGGGGCCTGTCCCCGGCCCTGCTGATCCTGATCTTCCCGCTGGGCTTCCGGCTCACCTGCTACTACTACCGCAAGGCCTACTACCGGGGCTTCTGGGCCTCGCCGCCGGCCTGCGCGGTCGCCGAGCCGCACAAGAAGTACACCGGCGAGACCCGGTTCCCGCTGATCCTGCAGAACATCCACCGCTACTTCTTCTACTTCGCGGTGCTGGTGGCCGGCGTGCTGACCTACGACACCGTGCTCACCTTCCGCGACGAGCACTACGCCTGGGGCCACATGGGCCTGGGCACCCTGGTGTTCCTCGCCAACATCGTGCTGATCTGGGCGTACACCCTCTCCTGCCACTCCTGCCGGCACATCGTCGGCGGCCGGCTGCGGCACTTCTCGAAGCACCCGGTGCGCTACCGGCTCTGGGGCTGGATCGGCAAGCTCAACGAGCGGCACATGCTGCTCGCCTGGTCGTCGCTGATCAGCGTGGCGCTGGCGGACTTCTACGTCTTCCTGCTGGCCAGTGGGGCGTTCGCGGACCCGCGCTTCTTCTGACGCGCCGCGGCCCGAACCCGTACCCCTCCCCTGAACCCCCTCCCCCTCAACAACTCCTGTTCCTACGACAGTTCTCCAAGGAAGGTTGTGCCCCCCGATGGCGCATGTGGACCGGCAGACATGGGACGTGGTCGTGGTGGGCGCGGGCGGCGCCGGGCTGCGCGCCGCCATCGAGGCCCGCGAGGCAGGCATGCGGACGGCCGTGATCTGCAAGTCCCTGTTCGGCAAGGCCCATACGGTGATGGCCGAGGGCGGTATCGCGGCCAGCATGGGCAATGCCAACGAGCACGACAACTGGCAGGTCCACTTCCGCGACACCATGCGCGGCGGGAAGTTCCTCAACCACTGGCGGATGGCCGAGCTGCACGCCCGGGAGGCGCCGGACCGGGTCTGGGAACTGGAGACCTGGGGCGCGCTGTTCGACCGGACGCCCGACGGCCGGATCTCCCAGCGCAACTTCGGCGGCCATGAGTACCCGCGGCTGGCGCACGTCGGCGACCGCACCGGCCTGGAGCTGATCCGCACCCTCCAGCAGAAGATCGTCTCGCTGCAGCAGCAGGACGAGAAGGAGTTCGGAGCGTACGACGCCCGGCTGAAGGTCTTCCAGGAGTGCACGGTCACCCGGGTCCTCAAGACGGACGGCGCGGTGTCCGGCACCTTCTGCTACGAGCGGGAGTCCGGCCGGTTCTTCGTGCTGGAGGCGCCCGCGGTGGTGCTGGCCACCGGAGGCATCGGCAAGTCCTTCAAGGTGACCTCGAACTCCTGGGAGTACACCGGGGACGGGCACGCGCTGGCGCTGCTGGCCGGGGCGCCGCTGATCAACATGGAGTTCGTGCAGTTCCACCCGACGGGCATGGTCTGGCCGCCGTCGGTCAAGGGCATCCTGGTCACCGAGTCGGTGCGCGGTGACGGCGGGGTGCTGCGCAACAGCGACGGCAAGCGCTTCATGTTCGACTACATCCCGGACGTCTTCAAGGAGAAGTACGCCGAGACCGAGGACGAGGGCGACCGCTGGTACGAGGACCCGGACCACAACCGCCGCCCGCCCGAGCTGCTGCCCCGCGACGAGGTCGCCCGGGCCATCAACGCCGAGGTCAAGGCGGGCCGCGGCTCCCCGCACGGCGGCGTCTTCCTGGACGTCTCGACCCGGATGCCGGCCGAGGTGATCAAGCGCCGGCTGCCGTCGATGCACCACCAGTTCAAGGAGCTGGCGGACGTCGACATCACGGCGGAGCCGATGGAGGTCGGGCCGACCTGCCACTACGTGATGGGCGGGGTGGACGTGGACCCGGACACCGCGGCGGCGACCGGCGTACCGGGGCTGTTCGCCGCCGGTGAGGTGGCCGGCGGCATGCACGGCTCCAACCGCCTGGGCGGCAATTCCCTCTCCGACCTGCTGGTCTTCGGCCGCCGGGCGGGCCTGTACGCGGCCGAGTACGTGAGCGGGCTGACCGCGCGGCCGGCGGCCGATCCGCTGCAGATCGACGCCGCGGAGGCGGAGGCGCTCCGTCCGTTCAGCGCCGAGGGCGGGGAGCGGGAGGGCACCGCCGAGCGCGGCCCGGCGGAGAACCCGTACACCCTGCACCAGGAGCTCCAGCAGGCGATGAACGACCTGGTCGGCATCATCCGCAAGGAGAGCGAGATGTTCGAGGCGCTCAAGCGGCTGGCCGATCTGCGGGTGCGGGCCCGGCGGGCCGGCGTCGAGGGCCACCGGCAGTACAACCCGGGCTGGCACCTGGCCATCGACCTGCGGAACATGCTGCTGGTCAGCGAGTGCGTGGCGCGGGCGGCGCTGGAGCGCGAGGAGAGCCGCGGCGGGCACACCCGCGACGACCACCCGGCGATGGACCGGAGCTGGCGCAACATCAACCTCGTCTGCGAACTGGCCGATCCGCAGGGCGACGCCCGGGCCGCGGACCCGTCGCTGGGCCAGATCCGGCTGGCCCGGCGGGAGACCCCGCCGATCCGCCGCGACCTGCTGGAGCTGTTCGAGAAGGACGAGCTGGCGAAGTACCTGACCGACGAGGAGCTGACCCGGTGACCGAGCAGCAGACAGCGCAGCACGTGGCGAAGCAGCCGGGAGCGTCCGGCGCCTACCAGGCGCACTTCCGGGTGTGGCGGGGCGACACGGACGGCGGGGCGCTTTCGGACTTCACGGTCGAGGTGCACGAGGGCGAGGTGGTGCTCGACATCATCCACCGGCTGCAAGCCACCCAGGCCCCGGACCTCGCGGTCCGCTGGAACTGCAAGGCGGGCAAGTGCGGTTCGTGCAGTGCGGAGATCAACGGCCGGCCGCGGCTGATGTGCATGACCCGGATGTCGGTGTTCGAGCGTACGGAGACGATCACGGTGACGCCGATGCGGGCGTTCCCGGTGGTACGTGACCTGGTCACCGACGTCTCCTTCAACTATGCCAAGGCCCGGGAGGTCCCGGCGTTCGTGCCGCCGCCGGAGCTGGGGCCGGGCGAGTACCGCATGCAGCAGGAGGACGTGGGCCGCTCGCAGGAGTTCCGCAAGTGCATCGAGTGCTTCCTGTGCCAGGACACCTGCCATGTGGTCCGTGATCACGAGGAGAACAAGGCGGCGTTCGCCGGTCCGCGGTTTCTGATGCGGATCGCCGAGCTGGACATGCATCCGCTGGACGCGGCACCGCAGTCCGGCATCGACCGCAAGCGCACCGCGCAGGACGAGCACGGGCTGGGCTACTGCAACATCACCAAGTGCTGCACCGAGGTCTGCCCCGAAAATATCAAGATCACCGACAATGCGCTGATCCCGCTCAAGGAACGCGCCGCGGACCGGAAGTACGACCCGCTGGTGTGGCTCGGAAACAAGATCCGGCGCCGCACCGAATGACCACCGCCACGACCGGCCCCCCTGCCCGCAGGCCCGAGACGTTCCTCTCAACTGCCCCTACACGGACGCTTGCAACGGGGGCGGCGTGAGGGGGCGTTGGGGGGGGGCGACGCGCAGGGGCGGCGCGGGGGGCGGCCTGAGGCGGGCGGCTTGAGGCGGGTGCGGTCCGTCCCCTAAGGCACGTCCCCTAGGGGATCGACGGGCCCCCGGTTCGACCCAGGGTAGGCCGTGTCCCCAGGGCCCGCACCGGCCTGTGGACGACCGGCCGCTGCCCCGGACCCGGGGCGGCCCCCAGGGGGCGCGTGCCCCTCAGAAGAGGCTCAGCAGGGCTTCCGTCGGGTCGGGTGCCGTGGACTCGCCGTCGGGCAGGGCGAGTTCGAACCAGACCGTCTTGCCGCGTGGGGTGCGGCGGCTGCCCCAGCCCTCGCTCAGCAGGCCGACGAGCTGCAGCCCGCGGCCGCCCTCGTCGGTGTCGCGGGCCCGGCGGCGGCGCGGCTGGGCGAGGTCGGCGTCCCAGACCTCGCAGACCAGCGTGCGGTCCAGCAGCAGCCGCAGCCGGATCTCGCCGTGGCCGTGCCGGAGCGCATTGGTGACCAGCTCGCTGACCAGCAGTTCCGTGGTGTCGACCAGGCCCGCGAGGCCCCAGTCCGTCAGCTGGTCGCGGGCCAGTTCGCGGGCCCGGGACACCGAGCGGGCCTCCGGTGCGAGGCTCCAGTCGCCCACCGCGTCCTTGGGCAGCCCGTGCACCCGCGCCATCAGCAGCGCGATGTCGTCCTCGCCGTGCGAGGTGTCCAGGGCGCTGAGCACGTGGTCGCAGGCGTCCTCCAGCGGGCGGTCGGCGCCCGACAGCGCCCGGCGGAACGCCTGCAGCCCCTCGTCCAGCGGGTGTTCGCGGGACTCGACCAGTCCGTCGGTGTACAGCGCGAGCAGCGCCCCGTCCGGCAGCTCGACCTCGATCTCCTCGAACGGTTCGCCGCCCACCCCCAGCGGCATCCCCGGCGGTACGTCGAGCAGCAGCGCGTCCTCGCCCTCCTCGACGAGCACGGGCGGCAGGTGCCCGGCGTTGGCGAAGGTGGCGCGCCGGGTGACCGGGTCGTACACGGCGTAGACGCAGGTGGCGAGGTAGACCTCGGAGAGGTCGGCGGTGCGGGCGGAGCGCCTCGGCTCCGGGGCGGAGCCGGCGGTGCCCGAACGGCCGCGCGGGCCCCGGCCCTTGGCGCGGCCGTCGCCGTCGCCGCCGAGCCCGCGGGCGATCTCGTCGAGCGCGGAGAGCACCTCGGCCGGTTCCAGGTCCAGCAGGGCCAGGGTGCGTACGGCGGTGCGCAGTTCGCCCATGGCCACGGCGGCGCGCAGTCCGCGGCCCATGACGTCGCCGACGACCAACGCGGTGCGGTGACCGGGGAGTTCGATGACGTCGAACCAGTCGCCGCCGACCTCGGTGGCGGTGGTGCCGGGCAGGTAGCGGCAGGCGATGTCGAGGCCGGCCGCCTCCGGGTCGCCGGGCGGCAGCAGACTGCGCTGCAATATCAGGGCGCGTTCGTGTTCGCGGCGGTAGAGGCGGGCGTTGTCGATGCAGACCGCGGCGCGCGCGGCGAGTTCGACCGCGAGTGCGGTGTCGCGTTCGCCGAACGGTTCGCTGCCCTTCGTCCGGGAGAACTGCACCAGGCCCACGACGGTGTCCCGGGCGACCATCGGGACGGCGAGGGTGGAGTGCACCACGGCGCCCAGCTCCGGCCCGTCGTCGCTCTCCCGGCCGGGGATGATCTGCGCCTGGGCGGTCCGCAGGGCGCCGGCGCAGGGGGAGTTGAACGGGTAGCGGTGGACGGCGCCGACCGCGACCGGGCCGGGGGCGTCCGGGGGCTCGCAGCAGGGGGCCCCGGCGAGCGGGGCGTCGGAGACGGCGCTGGCGAAGGCGACCCGGCGGAGCTCGGCGCTGCCGTCGCTGGTGCCGGGCGGGGCCTCGTCGCCGGACAGCAGGCCCTGGTAGAGGTCCACGGAGGCCAGGTCGCAGAACTGGGGGACGGCGACGTCGAGGAGGGTGCGGGCGGTGGTCTCCAGGTCGAGGGAGTTGCCTATCCGGGCACCGGCCTCGTTCAGCAGGGCGAGGTTGCGGCGGGCGTTGGCGGCCTCGCGCTCGGCCCGGCGCCGGCCGGTGACGTCGGCGGCGAGCGCGGCGACGCCGATGGGGCGGCCGCTGGCGCCGTGCAGCCGGTACAGCGAGATCGACCAGCGGCGGCGCTCGTCCTCGCCGGGCACCGCGCCGACCAGCTGCATCTCGGTGACCGGTTCGCCGGTGTCCAGGACGCGGCGCAGTGCGACGGTCATCCGCTCGGCCTCGGGGCGGGGCAGGAAGTCGTGCGGGGTGCAGCCGCGGTACTTGCTCGCCGGGCCGCCGAAGACCGTGGCGAAGCGTTCGTTGACGCGCAGCAGCTTCAGGTCCGTCCCGAACAGCGTGAAGCCCATGGGAGATTGACCGAAAACGGCCTGCGAGGCGGCGAGGTCGGTCTCGATGCCGCGTAGTGCCCGGACGTCCACGACGACGCAGACCGCGGCGCGTTCACCCTCTTCGTTGCGGGAAGGCATGACGTAGATCTCGGCGAGCCCGTCGGCCGGTCCGTCCTCGTTGCGGCGGTAGGGCACCAGGCCGGTCCACTCCCGGCCGTCGAGGATCTCGGAGACCTTGCGGCGCCCGGTTTCGCGCAACTCGCTGGGTACGAAGGCCGCTACGGGGTCCTTGCCGAGGGCGTAGCGGGCGGGGATGCCGAGCATCTGCTCGGCGCGCTCGCTCCACTGGTCGATGCGGCCGTCGGGTCCGAGGGAGAAGGAGGCCACCCGGATGTAGTCGTAGATCGAGCCGGGGCGGCTGCTCTGCCAGACGGGCGGGCCCTGCGGTTCGCGCGCGTGCGAACGGGCACCTGGGCCGCCGGGGCCGTCCGCACCGCCCTGGCCATCGGCCTGCGCGGGTTCTGCCCCGCCAGATGTCATCTCGCTCACGAGCCCCGTCCCCTCCAGCTCATCGTGCCCGGACCGGACCAACCTGAGTATCCAGCACCTCGGCTATCCGGAACACGGTCTTCACGATCACAGCACAGTCTCGATCGCAGGCCATCGACAGAATGTCGATGAAATGGCAACGATCAGGATCCCACCTGTCTCCTAACCAGCCACCGACAGCTCGAACCACACTGTCTTGCCACTCTTTCCGCGCCGGGTCCCCCAGCGCCGCGAACTGCAGGCGACCAGTTGCAATCCGCGTCCTCCCTCGTCGTCGGGGGCGGCGGTGCGCTCCTGCGGCGGGTCGGGCAGCGGATCGGAGACCTCGACCAGCAGCTCGCCGGCGCTCAGCAGGACCATGCGCACCCCGATCGGTCCGGTGGCATGGCGCAGGGAGTTGGTGACGAGCTCGCTGACGAGGAGTACGGCCATGTCGGCGGCGCCGTTCAGGCCCCAGTCGTTGAGCACCCGGCGCACGACGGTGCGGGCGGTGCGTACGGCGCCCGGATCGGCCGGGAAGCTCCATTCGGCGATCGGTGAACCGGTGGCTCTGCCGCGCTTGCGGGCGGGGCCGGTGTCGGGTGCCGGGACGCCTTCCGCTGCGCTGTCGCTCACGCCGATCACATCCCAGCCGAGGCATCCCCGTCGGATTACCCGCATTCAAGGGCTCAATCAGGACATACCCGATATCGAGGGCGAAGCACCTCCCGCAACCGTGTACTGTGCCACAAATGGCGCATATGGCTGCGGTGACGCGGGGGATGCCTGGTGGGCGGGCGTGCGTGCGCGGCAGAGGGGCCGCGATGCGCCGGGCGCGCCGGAGGGTCCGCGATGCGCCGGGCGCGCCGGCCGGCGGACGGGCAACCGCACGCCCTCAGGGGGCCGCTCAGCGGCCTTGCAGCAGGGATCCGGACCGCTCGGCGACCAGCGGCGCAACAGCACCGGCTCGGACCGCTCAGCGGCGTACGGGCACGGGCCCGGACCCCTCAGCGGCGTACGCCCGGTATTCCGGCGGCCGCGACAGCCAGCCGTCGCATCGCCTCGGCGACCGCCGGCCGGTCCTGGTCCAGCCAGTCGACCTGCTCTTCCTCCCCGGGGCGCAGCCAGCGCAGCTCGTCGTGGTCCTGCAGCGGCTGCGGCACCCCGGACACCAGCCGCGCCGTCCACACCTGGAGGACGTAGCCGGGCCGCAGCACCCACTCCCCCGGGATGCGGTCCCCGATCTCGGTCTCGACGCCGAGCTCCTCGCGCAGCTCGCGCTCCAGCGCCCGCTCGGGCGTCTCGCCGTCCTCGACCTTGCCGCCGGGCAGCTCCCAGCGGCCGGCCAGCGCGGGCGGTGCACTGCGCCGGGCGGCCAGCAGCCGCCCGCCTTCGCACACCGCTCCGCCCACCACTACGTGCACCGTCGTCATGCGCGGCAGCCTACGTCCCCCGTCCTCGTCCCGCTTCTGCGCGGCGTCCCTCAGGTCGTCGCGCGATCGGCCTTCTCGACCACGTAGAGCCGCCGGCTGCCCCGGGTATCGAGCCGTTCGGCCACCCGCTCCGCCTCCGCTCGGGTGGCATAACGGCCCACGCGATACCGGTTGCCGCCTTCGTCCTGGCGGATGACGAGCCAGGGCAGCACGGCTCCGTTGTCGGTCATTGCGCCCCTCCGTCCGCCGGACAGCGCGCCGTGGCGCGCCCCTGGTCTGCTGATGCCGAAATCGCAATCCGCATATGCCCGAGCGTACGCCCGACCTTTACTCACCGGATATGGATTTTCACAAAGAGATACCGAACCGGCCACCCGCGGGCCCCGGCGTACCGAGGCGGCCCGCGAGTGGCCGGTGGGGCCCGGAGGGCCCGGGCAGGTGGGGTGGTGAGGGAGGGCGACCGGTCCCCGGCCGCCCCGAGGACGGAAGTCCGGGTTACGCCCCTACGGACGCCTTGGCCCCCTCGGCCTCTCCCGTCTCGTCCGCCGCACGGCTCTGGGCCTCGGCGGTGAGCTCGTCCTCGACCGTCACCAGGGACGGGTTGCGCCAGGAGCTGCGCACGCCCCAGTAGTAGAAGGCGAGCGCGATCGCGGCGACCAGGAGGATGTCCCAGCCCTCGGGCAGGTAGCCCTTGCCGCCGAAGTCCTTGCCGCCCAGGTACGACACGGCGGCCATGACCAGCAGGTACGCCACCATCCAGGCGCCGGCCTTCAGGTGCGGAAGCAGCGCGGCCCACGGCTTGCGGCCCTGGGTGAGCGGCTTGCCGATCTCGTACCAGGCCCAGACGGGCAGGCCGACGGCCATGATCAGGATGACCTTGCCGGTCAGCGGCCAGCGGCCCCAGTAGAGGACCAGCGAGCCGAAGATCATCGCGATCGGTGCGATGACCGGCATGGCGCGCAGCTTGACCGGGCGCTTGAGGTCCGGCGAAAGCCGGCGCAGCGACATCACGGCGACCGGGCCGGTGATGTACGAGATGACCGTGGCGACCGAGACGATCTCGGCCAGCGAGCCCCAGCCGCGGAAGACCGCGAGGAAGAGGAACGCGATCACGAGGTTGAGCAGCAGCGCCGGGCGCGGCACACCGGTCTTCTTGTCCACCTTGCCGAAGACGCCGGGCAGGTGGCCGTTCTCCTGCACGCCCTGGATCATGCGCGAGGTGGTGGCGGCGTAGATCATGCCGGTGCCGGACGGCGAGACGAAGGCGTCCGCGTAGAGCAGCAGCGCGAGCCAGTTCAGGCCCCAGGCCACGGCCAGGTCGGCGAGCGGCGAGTTGAAGCCGAGGCCGGCCCAGCCGCCGTTGGCGCCCAGCTTGTCGCCGGGGACCGCCATCAGGAACGCGACCTGCAGCGCCACGTAGATCACCAGCGCGATGATGATCGACGAGATGACGGCCTTGGGCAGCGACTTGCCGGGGTTGCGGGCCTCGGCGGCGAGGTTCAGCGGGGACTGGAAGCCGTTGTAGGCCCAGACGATGCCGGAGACCGCGACGGCGGTGAAGACCGAGCTCCAGCCGTTGGGGGTGAAGCCGCCGTGGTGCACGATGTTGCCGGTGTCGAAGTGCGCCAGCATCAGGGCACTGGCGGTCAGCACCGGGACGACGACCTTGAAGACCGTGATCGCGGTGTTGGTCTTCGCGAACAGCGAGATCGCGAACCAGTTGAGGAAGAAGTAGAAGATCAGCAGGATGCTGGCGAGCCCGACGCCGGTGCCGGTCAGCTCCTTGCCGTCGTAGAGCGCCTGCGCCCAGCCGAAGTCCCACGAGCTCATGTACTGGACGGAGGCGGTGGCCTCGCCGGGGATGACCGAGACGATGGCGATCCAGTTCGCCCACGCGGCGAGGTAGCCGGCGAGCGAGCCGTGCGAGTACTGGCCGTAACGGACCATGCCGCCGGCCTTCGGGAACATCGCGCCGAGCTCGGAGTAGGTCAGGGCGATGGTGAGTGCGACCAGTGCGCCGATGATCCAGGCGATGATCGCGGCCGGTCCCGCGATGGCGGCGGCCCGCTCGGCCCCGAAGAGCCAGCCGGAGCCGATGATGGACCCGAGACCCGTGGCGGTCAGGGCGATGGTCCCGAGGGACCGACGGTAATGCGAATGCGCACCCTGCTCCGCACCCGGGTTTTTCGTCGTGCTCACGTGCTGGTCTCCTGGTCTTCCCCCGTGCCGTGCACAAACTTCGCCATCGTAAGAGCGAATCCGAAGATCGGCTTCCCGCTCTCGGCCAAAACAGCCGCCCAGTTGAGCCTCTGTGAGTTTTCCAACACCAAGATCCGGCCAACATTTACGTACGTACGGGGGCGAAACGGACACCGGACTTGAGGCTGAAAGTAACTACGGATCTCGCACGAGGCGGGGGCCGGGGGCTTCAGGTGGGGGTTCCGGTGGGGCTTCAAGAGGGGCTTCCGGCCGGGGGTTCCGGCCTGCGCGTCTGGGGGGATAGCGGCTGTCATGCGGGAATACCGCCGTCCCTCGCGCCGTTGTCGGCCCACAGGGGGTGCTCGCAACCCTTAGGGGATCTGTTCGACCCGGCCCTAGGGGCCGGCGGCTTACGCGCCCGGAAGTCAGCCGCTGCACGGGACAGGGACCAGCGGCTCTACGGGGCGCAGCGGGGCCCAGCGAGGGCCGGCCCAGCGCCCGCCCACCCCGCCCCCGACGCCTACTTCACCTACTTCACCGGCAGGTGGTACGCGACCCGGTAGCGGTCCGCGAGCGTGACGATGTCGGCCGTCTCGACCGGGCGGCCGCCCGCGAAGTACGTCCGCGAGATCACCAGCACCGCATGGCCCGGGACCCCGCCCAGCGCCATGGCCTCCTCGGCCAGGGCCGCCCGCGCGCCGACCTCCTCGATGACGTTGTCCACCACCACATCGATGGCCGCCATCCGCTCGACGACACCGCGCCCGGCCAGCGGCCCCTCCTCGGGCAGCATCACCGGCGTCCGGCCGGTCACGTCCAGCGGTTCCCAGGACGTCGAGAGCATCGCCGGCTCGCCCTCCGCGCGGAAGAGGTAGTGGGTCCGCATGACCCGGCCGCCCGGCGGGATCCGCAGCCGGCCGGCCACCGCCGAACTGGCCGCCTCCTGCTCGCTGCTGGACTCCCAGGTGCCGCGCACCCGCTCGTCCGTCTGCTCCTGCCGGAAGGGCGTACACCCACCCGCCGCATGGAACCCGACCCGCGCGATACGCCGCGGAACGGGCCGCTCGCGCACGTACGTCCCGGACCCCGAGCGGCCCTCGACGAGCCCCTCCGCCATCAGGACCTTGCGGGCCTCCAGGGCGACGGTGTCCGAGACGCCGTACTCCTCGCGGATCCGGGCCTGGGAGGGGAGGCGGGTGTGCGGCGGCAGCACCCCGTCGACGATCTTCTGGCGCAGGTCGCCGGCGACGCGGAGGTACGCGGGCTGCTCACCGAAAGGCACGTGCCCCTCCCAACAGCTTGACAGTCAGCAACAGCGTGGCAACCGCGCGTGGTCGACCGCAACCTCGGGCCAGATATTCACCTGTTGTGATGAAACCCAGCTCAGCCACCTGGGGACTGTCCGTGCTCGCACCGGCATTCCGCATCTTCCGCCTCGCCCACC
Organism: Streptomyces sp. NPDC107765; assembly: GCF_055657085.1. Taxonomy (NCBI): domain Bacteria; kingdom Bacillati; phylum Actinomycetota; class Actinomycetes; order Kitasatosporales; family Streptomycetaceae; genus Streptomyces; species Streptomyces sp. NPDC107765. Next base: position 335,188 of record NZ_JBVKBL010000002.1, read on the forward strand.
TCCGGCGTCACACCCGCACGCGCCACCTCGTCGTGTCACGATCGTCCACACGGCGTCCCCACGCCCCCATGACGGGGGCTGACGGCGACCCCGACGAACGGGACGGTCCGACGGCCGCCCCGACGGAACATCCGGACGACCGCCCGGAAAAGCGAACGAAAAACGACCGAAAAACGACCGTGCCGGACGACTCTGGAACGGAAACGACCACCCGGAACGGAAACGACCACCCCGAGCAATCACGATCGCCCGAACAGGAACGATCACCCGGAGCAGGAAGGAAGGCGCCCATGCCCGCCGAGTCCCACCTCTCCCCCATGCCCAAGGACTGGCAGCGGGCCCTCGCCGTCGCCGCCCACCCCGACGACCTCGAATACGGCGCCGCGGCAGCCATCGCCGAATGGACCGCCGCCGGGCGGGAGGTGAGCTACCTCCTGGTCACCCGCGGCGAGGCCGGTATCGACGGGCTGGCCCCCGACGAATGCGCCCGGGTGCGCGAGGCCGAACAGCGGGCCGGCGCCGCGCTCGTCGGCGTCCATACCGTGGAATTCCTCGACCACCACCGGGACGGCACGATCGAGGGCGGGACGGCGCTGCGCCGCGACCTCTCGGCGGCCATCCGCCGCCACCGCCCGGAGCTCCTGATCACCCTCAACCACCACGACACATGGGCCGGGGTGCACTGGAACACCCCGGACCACCGGGTGGTCGGCCGGGCGGTCCTGGACGCGGCGGGCGACGCCGGCAACCGCTGGATCTTCCCGGAGCTCGCCGAAGCGCTCGGCCTCGCCCCCTGGAACGGCGTCCGCTGGGTGGCGGTGGCCGGCTCGCCGTACCCCACGCACGCCGCCGAGGTCGGCCCCGGCATCGACCGCGCGGTGGCCTCGCTGGCGGCGCACAGTACGTACATCAACGGCCTGCGCGGCCGCGGTCAGGACGCGCAGTCCTACGCCCGCACCTTCATCGAGCAGGCCCTCCGCACCGGCGGGGAACGTCACCGGGGCCGCCCGGCAACCCTGTTCGAGCTGTTCCCGCGCTAGGCCCCCGTACGGTCAGGAACCCCAAGCCACCGACCCTGCACCCCCGTTCACCGCGCCACCGCCCCCGTTCATCGTTCCCCACCCCCGTTCACCGCGCCCCGCGCCCGTTCACCGCGCCCGCCGCGAATGTGGCCACCAGCTCCGCGATCTCCTCCGGCCGTTCCAGGACCATCGCATGGGTGGCGTCCACCCCGGCGACGGTCACGTACGGCTGGGTCCGGGCGAGCTCCGCCAGATCGCGCCGCAGGCCCTCCGTATAGGCCGCCATCAGGTCGTCGAACCACGACGGCACGCCCGGCACCGGCGGGTTGGGGCGCAGCGCCCGGGCGATCAGCAGCGGCCGGGAGACGTTCCGGTAGTGCCCGAACAGGTCGATCACGGCCATCGCCTCCTGCAGCTCCCTGGCCTGCTGCCGCCCGGGCCGCAGGAAGAGCCGCCCGTCCCCGGCCTCCGCCAGCGACCGCCGCACCCCGGCCTCCATCACGTCGGCGGGAATCCCCAACTCCGCGGCCATGCGGGTCTGATAACCGATCACCCCCGCCAACGCCGCCGCCTCGAAAGGCCGTCCGCCCGCCTCCTCGGCGAACTGCCGTGCCTCGGCGAGCCGTTCCCGCACCCACTCCGGGTCCGGCCCCACATACTGTTCGGGCCGCCCCATCCCGTGCCCGTCGAGGTTCACCGCCGCGGGCACGACGTCCGCCAGGGCCTCCAGGCACCGTACGGCCACCATCCCGCCGAGGGAGTGCCCGACCACCACGGCCCGCGGTATCCCGCACGCCGTCAGCACCGCCCGTACGTCCTCGACGGCCACCTCGAACGTCCACGGCACCGCCCCGTCCCCCGACCGCCCATGGCCGCGCAGGTCCATCGCCAGCACCCGGTGCCCGGCGGCCAGCAGGGGCGCCACCCGCTCCCAGTCCATGAGCGTCCGCCCGGCCCCGTGCAGCAACAGCACGGCCGTCCCCGCCCCGCCGTGATCCCGTACCGCCAGCTCCACCCCGTCGCCGGCCTCGCACACGAGGTCCCGGCCCGCATTCCGCGCGCTTCGTGTCATGCGTTCACGCTAGGGCCGCCGAACGCGTTCAAGATCATCCGCGAAGTCGATGCGCCGGACTCCCTTTCCGGGAGAGAATGGATCATCCCCCTCCACCCGGCGCCGGTACGTCTAGGGAGACGGCACGGCCCGGGAGCCGCCGGTACGTCCCCGGCGCCGGTACGTCCCCGGAGACGGCACGCAAAGCGGGCCCCGCCCCTCAGGAGCCGGACCCTCTTCGACCGGTGCACGCGGCACTACGGCAGCACACCCCCGCGCCAGCGAACGGCGGCCGCCGGCCGCCGGAGGAATCCAAGGATTCCAAGGAATCCCCTGGTCACCGACGGCGATTCAACGACTCACGCGCCGTGGAGCTCCGCCCACCGGGTGGTGCGGCCCGCGTGGACCCGCGTGCCGCACTCGGCCGCCAGGGCGGTGACGATGCCGAGCCCGCGGCCGTGTTCGCCCGCGCGGCGCTCGACGACCGGCTGCCCGTCCGCCGTCGCGGACCCGGTGTCGGTGACCTCGACGCGCAGGGCGTTGGGCCCGTCGACGCTCCGCGACAGTCGCAGCACCGCCGGTGGCCGGGCGTGCACGACCGCGTTGGTGACGAGTTCGGAGACCACGAGGAGCGCGTCCTCGGCGAGGTCCGGGGTCAGGTTCCAGCCGGCCAGGACCGTACGCACCCGTCGGCGTACGACCGAGACGGCTTCGGGGATGTGGGGCAGCGGCCAGACGTGCTCGACCGCCTCCCCGACCACCGCTCCGAGCTGTGCCGTCATGCCGCCTCCTCCCAGGCCCCCCTACCGGCTGGATGCCGGGCTTTGAAGGGACGCTATGGGGGACGGTGGAGACGGTCAATGAACGGCGGTCGGCATTACCGAACGCTCCCCGCGAAGGCCCGTTCCTTCGGGCAGATGCCGACCGCGGGACTACGATCCGCGGGACTACGATTGCCTCATGGCCGGCCCGGTCCAGTCGATCGAACGGGCGGCGGCAATCCTGCGTCTGCTCGCCAGTGGGCCCCGTCGGCTCGGGCTGGGTGAGGTGGCCGCGTCCCTCGCACTGGCGAAGGGCACCACCCACGGCATTCTGCGCACCCTGCAGAACATCGACTTCGTCGAGCAGGACCCGGCGACCGGAAAGTACCAGCTCGGGGCCGCGCTGCTGCACCTGGGCACCAGCTACCTCGACGTGAACGAGCTGCGGTCCCGCTCCATCAACTGGGCCGATGCCCTGGCCGCCCGCAGTGGGGAGGCGGTCCGCCTGGGCGCGCCCCTGGAGGGCAAGGTGCTCATCGTCCACCACGTCTTCCGCCCCGACGACACCCTCCAGACCCTCGACGTGGGCGCGCTGCTTCCGCTGCACGCCTCCTCGCTCGGCAAGGTGCTGCTGGCCTTCGGCAGTGTGCCGCTGGAGCCGGCCGTGGAGGCCGGGCTGGAGGCGTACACCCGGCACACCCTGGTCGACCGCGAGAGCCTCTCCCGGGCGCTCACCGAGGTCCGCGAGCTCGGGTGGGCGGCCGAAGTCCAGGAGATGATCACGGGGGAGGCCGGCATCGCCGCGCCGGTCCGGGGACACGGCGGCCTCGTGGTGGGCGCCATCGGGGTCTCCGGCACGGTCGAGCGGATCTGTGACGCCAAAGGGGTCCCGCAGCCGGCCCTGGTCACCCAGGTCCGCCACGCCGCCCGGGCGATCTCCAGAGATCTTGGGGCCGCCCGCTGGTGAGCCACCGCCCTCGTGCACCGCAACGGAAGGTTGATCATGGTTAAGCGGTATGTGATGTCCATCGACCAGGGCACCACCTCCACCCGATGCATCCTGTTCGACCACCAGGGGCGGCTGGTGTCGGTCGCCCAGCGGGAGCACCAGCAGTACTTCCCCCGGCCCGGGTGGGTCGAGCACGACGCCGTCGAGATCTGGCACACCCTGCAGCGCGTGGTGCCGCAGGCGCTCTCCCATGCGGATGTCGGTGCCGACGAGGTCGCCGCCGTCGGGATCGCCAACCAGCGCGAGACGACCGTGCTGTGGGACCCCCGTACGGGCACCCCGCTGGGCAGGGCGATCGTCTGGCAGGACACCCGTACGGCTCCGCTGGTGGAGGACCTCCGTAGCCGGCCCGGGGACGAGTTCTTCCTCCGGCGCTGCTGCCTGGCCCCTTCCGCGTACTTCTCCGCGCCCCGGATCCGCTGGCTGTTCGACCATGTCGACGGGCTGCGGCAGCGCGCCGAGGACGGCGAGGTGCTGTTCGGCACGATGGAGAGCTGGCTGATCTGGAACCTCACCGGCGGGCCGGCCGGCGGCGTGCACCTCACCGACGTCACCAACGCCAGCCGCACCATGCTCATGAACATCAGCACCCTCGACTGGGACGAGGAACTGCTGGGGTTCTTCGGGGTCCCCCGGCCGATGCTCCCGGAGATCCGCGCCTCGGCCGAGAGCTACGGGGCCGCCCGTGCCGTCATCCCGGGCGTCCCCATCACCGCGGCCCTCGGTGACCAGCAGGCGGCGCTCTTCGGGCAGACCTGTTTCGCCCCCGGCGAGGCGAAGTGCACCTACGGAACCGGCAGTTTCCTGCTGCTCAACACCGGCACCGACCTCGTACGGTCCCGGCACGGACTGCTCACCACGGTCGCCTACAAGGTCGAGGACCAGCCCGCGGTCTACGCGCTCGAAGGCCCGATCGCCGTCACGGGCGCGCTGGTCCAGTGGTTCCGCGACCGGCTGGGGCTGATCAGCACCGCCCCCGAGATCGAGACGCTCGCGCGCACCGTCGAGAACAACGGCGGCTGCTACATCGTCCCGGCCTTCTCCGGCCTGTACGCGCCGCACTGGCGCAGCGACGCCCGCGGGGTCATCGTCGGCCTCACCTCGTACATCACCAAGGGGCACCTGGCCCGGGCCGTGCTGGAGGCCACCGGCTGGCAGACCCGGGAGGTGGTCGACGCCATGAACGCCGACTCCTCGCTCGCGCTGAAGGTGCTCAAGGTGGACGGCGGGATGACGTCGGACAACCTGCTCATGCAGTTCCTGGCCGATGTGCTCGACGTGCCCGTGGTGCGCCCCATGGCCGTCGAAACGGTCTCCCTGGGCGCCGCCTACGCCGCCGGTCTCGCCGCCGGCTACTGGCCCGACATGGAGGTCCTGCGCCACAACTGGCACCGGGCCGCCCAGTGGCTGCCGGACATGTCCCCCGAGCGGCGGGAGGCGGAGTACGAGGACTGGAAGCGGGCGGTCGAGCGCTCCCTCGGCTGGATCAAGTCGTCGCCACGCCCACCCTGAAAATCCACAACGAGGTGACGTGGGGTCACCCAGGCGGCGTTACGTGGCTCGCTGCACGTTGAACCTGCCCGATGCACTCACCGACCCCCGCCCGCGCCCTGACACGCCGCCGGAACCTTTCCTCATCGACCCCCTGGTCACCGGGCCGGCGTGACCCAGTCGACGAGCTGGATGATCACGCCGTTCGGGTCGGTCACCTGGAAGAGCCGCTCGCCCCACGGTTCTTCGCGCAGCGGCATGGTGATGGTGACTCCCTCGCCCTGCAGCCGCTCGTATTCGGCCTCCAGATCAGTCACGGTGAAGGCGACGATGAGCCCGGCGGCGTGCTGCTCCCGGAAGCCCTCGGGCAGGACCTCGATCCCTCGCCGCAGGAAGATCACGTTGGCCGCGTCCTCGCGGACCAGGGAGGCGAAGCCGTCCGCGCCGGCGGCCTCGGTGAAGCCGAAGTGCTTGGTGAGGAAGCGGGCGGAGACGGCGACATCGTCGACGTTCAGGGAAATGGCAGTGGCGGTGACCTGCATGTTCTCTCTCCAGGGTGGACGCGGGTCGACGGATCCGGCAGGCGAGCCGGCCGCATGCGAGTAACTCTATACGTTGTATTCTATACTGCGTAGAGAGTTTAGGGAGTGGTAGAGAGTCAGGGGTCAGGCTCCGCGCTGCACGCAAGAGGCGTGCGGGAGAATGTGAGCCATGGCAAAGGCGAAGGACCGCACCGGCGCAGGCGACCCGGCGCGCACGCTTGAACTGCTGTGGCGCGAGGGAGGACACAAGTCCGGCAGGCGCGGGCCGAAGCAGCAGTTCAGCCTCGACGTCGTCGTACAGACCGCCATCGAGCTCGCCGACCGCGACGGCCTGGACACGCTCACCATGCGCCGTATCGCCCAGGAGCTCGGCGTCACGCCGATGACGCTCTACACCTACGTCCCGGGCAAGGCCGAGCTGCTCGACCTCATGCTCGACACCGTCTACCAGCAGATGCCGCGCACCGAGCATCTTCCGGGTGCCTGCTGGCGCGCCCGTGCCACGACCGTCGCCCACGAGAACCGGGCCCTTCTACGGCGACACCCCTGGGTGGCCACCCTGCCCATCACGCGCCCTGCCCTCGGGCCCGGCCTGATGGCCAAGTACGAGCATGAGCTGGGGGCCTTCGACGGGATCGGGCTCGACGACATCGAGATGGACGCGGCGCTCACCCACCTCCTCGCCTTCGTCCAGTCCACCGCCCGCACCGCACTCGACGCCCAGGCCGCCGACCGCGACAGCGCCATGTCGGACGAGCAGTGGTGGGCCGCCAACGCCCCCCTCCTCGCCCGTGTCTTCGACCCCGACCGCTACCCGCTCGCCACCCGCGTGGGCAGCGCGGCGGGCGAGACCCACCAGGGCGCGTACCACCCCGACCACGCCTACGAGTTCGGACTGCGGTGCGTACTCGACGGCTTCGCGGCGCTCGTCGAGAGGCGTGGCGGCGCCCGCACTCAGGCCGAGGACCCTCAGGGCAGCCCGGCCCGGACCGTTCGCACGGAGCCAGCAACGGAAACGACAACGGGGTCGACCCGTCATGGGATCGACCCCGCTTGACCTGGCGCGGTTGCTGGTCGCTACGTTGACGCTTTCGAACGCGTCACACGTTGAACCGGAACTCCACCACATCCCCGTCCTGCATCACATACTCCTTGCCCTCCATGCGGGCCTTGCCCGCGGAGCGGGCTTCGGCTACCGAGCCGGTCTCCACCAGGTCGGCGAAGGAGATGACCTCGGCCTTGATGAAGCCCTTCTGGAAGTCGGTGTGGATGACGCCCGCGGCCTCGGGGGCGGTGGCGCCCTGCTTGATGGTCCAGGCGCGGGTTTCCTTGGGGCCGGCGGTCAGGTAGGTCTGCAGGCCGAGGGTGCGGAAGCCGACGTGGGCGAGGGTGGCGAGGCCGGGCTCCTCCTGGCCGACGGACTGGAGGAGTTCGAGGGCCTCGTCCTCGTCCAGTTCGGCGAGGTCGGCCTCCAGCTTGGCGTTGAGGAAGATCGCCTCGGCGGGGGCGACCAGTTCGCGCTGCTCGTTCTTGAAGTCCTCGTCGGTCAGCTCGTCCTCGTCGACATTGAAGACGTAGAGGAACGGCTTGGTGGTGAGGAGGTGGAGGTCGTGCAGGAGCTCGTTGCGCTCGCTGCCCTGGACGATCCCGTGGGCGAAGAGGGTGTCGCCCTTCTCCAGGATGGCCTTGGCCTCTTCGACGGCCTTGACCTTGGGGGCCACGTCCTTCTTGATCCGCGACTCCTTCACCAGGCGCGGCAGGACCTTCTCGATGGTCTGCAGGTCGGCGAGGATCAGCTCGGTGTTGATCGTCTCGATGTCGTCCTTGGGCGAGACCTTGCCGTCGACGTGGACGACGTTCTCGTCCTTGAAGGCGCGGATGACCTGGCAGATCGCGTCGGACTCGCGGATGTTCGCGAGGAACTTGTTGCCCAGGCCCTCGCCCTCGGAGGCGCCGCGGACGATGCCGGCGATGTCGACGAAGTCGACGGTGGCCGGGAGGATCTTCTGGGAGGAGAAGATCTCCGCGAGCTTGGCCAGGCGGGGGTCGGGGACGCCGACGACACCGACGTTCGGCTCGATGGTGGCGAACGGGTAGTTGGCCGCCAGCACGTCGTTCTTGGTCAGGGCGTTGAACAGGGTCGACTTGCCGACATTCGGCAGACCGACGATTCCGATCGTGAGCGACACGGTGGCGACTCGACTTCCGAAGGGAGAGTGGTGGGGTGGGCAACGGCCTCGTGAGGGGCCGATCCACCAGTCTACGGGGCGGGCGGCGGCGCCCGGCCGCCCCAGCCCGGGCCGGTGCCCCACCGCCGCGTCCCGCCTTCCGGCCCTCTCTTTGCCCGGCCCGCACCCGCTCGCGTCGAACGCAGTCCCAAGCTCGACCAAAGGGCGTGTCCCGTAACCGGTTAATACCACTTAGCGGCCTACCGTTGGCGAGTGGAGCAACACGAAGCGCGTATCCCCCAGCACGGCCCGCCGCGGTCCGGACGCCCGGCCGCGGACCACGACGCCCGGCTCCCGCGCCCGGCGGAGGCCGTGGCCCCCGACCCCGACGACGACTTCCTCTCCGCGATGCGGGCCTCCGGCTTCGCGTCCGTCCCGATCACCGCGCCCGCGCCCGCACGGGCCGCGGCGCGCGGCCCGGCGCAGGCGTGGGCCGCCCGGGGGCCCACCGCGGCGGCCGTGGCGGGCCCCGTGGGTGAGCGGGCGGCCGTGCCGCCCCCGGTGGGCCCGGAGTCCTCGGCCGTCTATCGGGCGCGTCCGCAGCGTCCGCTGCCCGCGGCGCCGGACGGCCTGCGGCGCCGGCTGCCCGCGGCCAAGCTCACCGGCCTGGGCTGCTGGCTGCTGGCGACCCTCGCGCTGCTCGCCTTCGCCTGCCTGGACCAGCTGCTGCTCGGCGGCGCCCAGACCCCGTACGGCGTGTTCTTCCTGCTGGTGGGCGTCGGCGCGGCGGTGTGGGTGCGGCCGTACGACCTGATCTGCGCGCCGGTCACGCTGCCGATCGCCTTCACGCTCGGCACGGTGCCGATCCACCGCGGCGGGGACGGTTTCGGCGGGCTGCTGATGGGCGTCTTCACCGTCCTGGCGCTGAACGCCGGCTGGCTCTACGCGGGCACGCTGGTCTGCGCGCTGATCGCGGTCGTCCGGTGGGCGGCGGTCAGCGCCCGGCGTCGGGCCAGCCGACCGGTGACGCGACCGCGGAACGGGGAGCCCGGGCCGGCGGACCGGGCGGCGGCGCGGAAGGCCGGCCGGGCCCGCCCGGGGCCACGGCCGCGGCAGGTGGCGCGCCAGCCCGAGCGGCGTACGCGGCCATCGCAGCCCCCACGATCCCCGCGTTGTTCTGAAGCTGAGCCGGCACGATCTCGGCCCTGATGCCCTCGATCAGCGGCAGGAACTTCTCGGCCCTGCGGCTCACCCCGCCGCCGATCACGAACAGCTCGGGCGAGAACAGCATCTCCACATGGGCGAGGTACTTCTGGACCCGGCGCGCCCAGCGCTGCCAGCTGAGGTCCTCGTCCTCCTTGACCTTGGTGGAGGCGCGCTTCTCGGCGTCGTGGCCGTTCAGTTCGAGGTGGCCGAGCTCGGTGTTCGCGAGGAGCCGGCCGTCGGTGAAGACGGCGCTGCCGATGCCGGTGCCGAGGGTGAGGACGATGACGGTGCCGGTGCGGCCGCGGCCGGCGCCGAAGCGCATCTCGGCCAGGCCGGCCGCGTCCGCGTCGTTGAGGAGGGTGACCGGGCAGCCGCCGGCCTCGCCGCCGAGCCGGTCGGTGAACAGGGCGGCGGCGTCGGTGCCGATCCATTGTTTGTCGACGTTGGCGGCGGTGCGGGTGATCCCGCCGGTGACCACTCCGGGGAAGGTCGCGCCGACCGGGCCGGTCCATCCGAAGTGCGCGACCACCTCGCGGACGCCGTCCGCGACGGCGTCCGGGGTGGCCGGATGCGGGGTCAGCACCTTGTGGCGCTCGTCGGCGAGTTCGCCGCGTTCGAGATCCACCGGGGCGCCCTTGATGCCCGATCCGCCGATGTCCACACCGAAGACCCTCATGGGAAAAGGCTAGGCGCGGACGGGCCCGGCCGCCCAGGGAACGCGGATCCGGCGGCGCTTTCGTCCGCCGGGGCCGCGCTCGTCGTCGGGCCGGGGCGTCAGGCGTCGGTGTCCTCGGTCGCGGCCTTGGCCTCGGCGCGCAGATCGCGGCGGAGCTCCTTGGGCAGCGAGAAGATGATGGACTCCTCGGCCGCCTTGACGATCTCGACGTCGCCGTAGCCGCGCTCGGCGAGCCACTCCAGGACCTGCTCGACCAGGACCTCCGGGACGGAGGCGCCGGAGGTGACGCCGACCGTGGTCACGCCCTCCAGCCAGGTCTCGTCGATCTCGTCGGCGAAGTCCACGAGGTAGGCCGCGCGGGCGCCGGCGAGCTTGGCGACCTCGACGAGCCGCTTGGAGTTGGAGGAGTTGCGGGAGCCGACCACGATGACCAGGTCCGCCTCGGCGCCCATCTGCTTCACGGCGAGCTGCCGGTTCTGGGTGGCGTAGCAGATGTCGTCGCTGGGCGGGGAGATGAGGCCCGGGAACTTGGTCTTCAGGGCGTCGACGGTCTCCATGGTCTCGTCCACGGAGAGGGTGGTCTGCGACAGCCAGACGATCTTCGACGGGTCGCGGACCTCGACCTTGTCGACGTCCTCGGGGCCGTCGACGAGCTGGATGTGGTCGGGGGCCTCACCGGAGGTGCCGATGACCTCCTCGTGGCCCTCGTGGCCGATCAGGAGGATGTCGTAGTCCTCCTTGGCGTAGCGGACGGCTTCCTTGTGGACCTTGGTCACCAGGGGGCAGGTCGCGTCGATGGTGGCGAGGCGGCCCTGCTTGGCCTCCTCGTGGACGACGGGGGCGACACCGTGTGCCGAGAACATCACGATGTTGCCCGGCGGGACCTCCTCCGTGCGCTCGACGAAGATCGCGCCCTTCTTCTCCAGGGTCTGCACGACGTACTTGTTGTGCACGATCTCGTGGCGTACGTAGACGGGCGCGCCGTACTGCTCCAGGGCTTTCTCGACGGCGATCACGGCGCGGTCCACGCCCGCGCAGTAGCCACGGGGGGCGGCGAGCAGGACCTTGCGGCCGGCGGGGGGACGGATGTCACTGGGACGCGCAGCGTCTCCACTGGGGGCGGCGGTGGGCGACGGGCGGGAAGTCATGCGTCCCATCGTAAGGGCCGTGCCCGGCGCCCGAAGATCCGCCGTTGGCCCAGACTGGGAGGCCACTGCGAAGGCCGGAACTACCGAGGAGGCCGGGATGGGGTCGGGGCGGCGGGCCGGCGCGGCGGAGGGGGCGGGGCCGGCGGCGCTGCGGCGGACGCTGACGTTCCGGGACCTGGTCGTCTACGGGCTGCTGTTCATCGCCCCGATGGCGCCGGTCGGGATCTTCGGCACCCTGCTGGCGAGGTCGCACGGCGCGATCACCGTGGTCTACGTGGTGGCGACGGCCGCGATGGCGTGCACGGCGTACTCGTACGCCCAGATGGTGCGGGTCGCGCCGCGGGCCGGGTCGGTCTACGCCTACGCCCGGGTGGGGCTGGGTGACGGTGCCGGGTTCGTGGCCGGGTGGATGGCGATGCTGGACTATCTGCTGATCCCGGCGGTGGCGTATCTGTTCTCCGGGATCGCGCTGCACGCCCTGGTGCCGTCGGTGCACCAGTGGGTGTGGACGGCGCTGGCCGTGGTGGTGACGACGCTGCTGAACCTGTGGGGCGTACGGACCGCGGCGGTGGTCGGCTTCGCGGTGCTGGCCCTGGAGCTCGCGGTGCTGCTGGTCTTCGTCGGCGCGGCCGGGTATGTGCTGGTCACCCAGGGGGCGCGGCGCGGCTGGAGCGAACCGTTCACCGGCGAGGGCGGGTTCTCGGTGGGCGCGGTGCTCGCGGCGGTGTCGGTCGCGGTCCTGTCCTTCCTGGGCTTCGACGCGATCGCGTCGTTCGCGGAGGAGTCGGCGGGCGGACCCCGGCGGGTCGCGCGGGCGGTGCTGGCCTGTCTGGCGGTGGCGGGGGTGCTGTTCGCCGTGCAGACGTATCTCGCGGCGCTGCTCGCCCCGGTGTCCGCGGCCGGACTGGCGGCCGGACCGGGTGAGCAGGGCAGCGCCTTCTACGTGACGGCGGAGGCGGCCGCCGGGCCGTGGCTGGGGCAGCTGGTGGCGGCCGGCAAGGCGGTCGGGGCGGCGTTCGCGGCGCTGGCGGGGCAGGCGGCGGCCGGGCGGCTGCTGTTCGCGATGGCCCGGGACCGGCGGCTGCCGGGGGCGATGGCCGAGGTGGACGCCCGCCGCGGGGTGCCGCGCCGGGCGCTGCTGGGCGCGGCGGGGGTGATGCTGGTGGCGGCGGTGTGGGCGGCGCGCCGGGACGACGGGCTGGAGCAGCTGTCGTCGGTCGTGAACGTGGGGGCGCTGACCGCGTTCGGGCTGCTGCACGCCTCGGTGATCGGCTGGTTCCGCTTCCGGGCGCGGGAGCGGGCCGGAGTGCCGGGCGTGCTGCGGCACGTGGTGGTGCCGCTGCTGGGGCTCGCGGTGGTGGTCGCGGTGCTCGTGGCGGCGTCGCCGACGGCGCGGGCCGTGGGCGGGTGCTGGCTGGCGGTGGGGCTGGTGTGGCTGGCGGTGCAGTACGGGCGGCGGTCGCGCGCCGGTGGGGCGGGGACCGGGGAGGGCGGGGCGGCGGGCTGAGGGCGAGGCGGCCGGCGCTGTCGGTGGCCGCCGCTACGCTCGCTCGTATGGCTGTCTCCACGTCCCCCGAAACGCCGATCCCGGTCGGCGAGGTGTCCCGGCTCATCGGCGGCTGGATCGACCGGCTCGGCGCGGTCTGGGTCGAGGGGCAGATCACCCAGCTCTCCCGCCGCCCCGGCGCGGGCGTGGTCTTCCTGACGCTGCGCGATCCGTCCCACGACATCTCGCTCCGCGTGACGTGCTACCGCCAGGTCTTCGACAAGGTCGCGGACGTGATCAGCGAGGGCGCCCGGGTGGTGGTGCACGCCAAACCGGAGTGGTACGCCCCGCGCGGTCAACTCTCGCTGCGGGCCGCGGAGATCCGGCCGGTCGGGGTCGGTGAGCTGCTCGCGCGGCTGGAGCAGCTGAAGAAGTCGCTGGCGGCGGAGGGGCTGTTCGCGGCGGACCGCAAGAAACCGCTGCCGTTCCTGCCGCAGCTGATCGGGCTGGTCTGCGGGCGGGCGAGCGCCGCGGAGCGGGACGTGCTGGAGAACGCCCGGCACCGCTGGCCGGCCGTCCGCTTCGAGGTGCGCAACGTCCCGGTGCAGGGCGTGCATGCGGTGCCGCAGGTGATCGCGGCGGTGCAGGAGCTGGACGCGCTGCCCGAGGTGGACGTGATCATCGTGGCCCGCGGTGGCGGCAGCGTGGAGGACCTGCTGCCGTTCTCCGACGAGCAGCTGGTCCGGGTGGTGAGCGCGGCGGTGACGCCGGTCGTCTCGGCGATCGGCCATGAGCCGGACACGCCCCTGCTGGATCTGGTGGCCGATCTGCGCGCCTCGACGCCGACGGACGCGGCGAAGAAGGTGGTGCCGGACGTGGGCGAGGAGCTGGCCCGGGTGCAGCAGCTGCGGGAGCGGGCGCTGCGCGCGGTCGAGGGCTTCCTGCAGCGGGAGCAGCGGGGGCTGGCGGCGGCGCTGCAGCGGCCGTGCATGGAGCGCCCGCAGCGGATGGTGGAGGAGCGCGAGGAGCAGGTCACGGCCCTGGTGGAGCGCGGCCGGCGGACGCTGGGGCATCTGCTGGACCGGGCCGACTCGGAGCTGATGCACACCCTCGCGCGGGTGGTCGCGCTCTCGCCCAGGGCGACGCTGGAGCGCGGGTATGCGGTGCTCCAGAAGGCGGACGGGGCGGCGGTGCGCTCCCCCGGGGAGGTCGATGCCGGGGAGGAGCTGCGGGCCCGGGTGTCCGCGGGCGAGTTCCGGGTCCGGGTCGGCGGCGTCCAGGGCGCTGTCAGTGACCCCGAATAGGGTGGGAGACATGGCGAAGGCGCAGGCGAAGACGGAGCGGGAGACGGACGGCGTGGCGGAGACGGAGCAGGGCCCGGCGGCCGGCGCGGAGACCGCCGCGCGGACCGCGGAGAGCGCGGAGCCCGCCGCGGAGCCGGGTCCGGACGCCGCCGGACCGCAGCCGGGCGCGCCCGCGGCGGACGCGGTGCCCTCGGTGGAGTCCACGCTCGGCTACGAACAGGCGCGGGACGAGCTGATCGAGGTCGTCCGCAGCCTGGAGGCGGGCGGTACGACGCTGGAGGAGTCGCTGGCGCTGTGGGAGCGCGGCGAGGCGCTGGCGAAGGTGTGCCGCCGCTGGCTGGACGGCGCCCGGGCCCGGCTGGACGCGGCGCTGGCCGAGGAGCGGTAGGCGCGGCGGTCCGGGCCGCGCGCGACGTAGGCGTCCCCTCACGCCCCCGTCCACACGTGAACCGGCTCACAACCCCCTCAATTTAGTTGAACATTAATCTACCTGCTTTAGAGTGGAAAGCACGGAGAACCGTGCAGTATGTGGACTGCGGTATCCGCATCGTGGTACTCGCCGCCTCCGCGGCGGCTACCGCAGACCCGTTTGACCACCGAGCTGACCACCGAGGTGCCCTTTTATGTCTCTCGCCCTTGACGCCGCCGCCCAGGACCTGCTGTTCCGCGAGGCCCAGACCGCCAACACGTTCACGGACGAGCCGGTGACGGACGAGCAGGTCCAGGCGATCTACGACCTGGTGAAGTTCGGCCCGACCGCCTTCAACCAGTCGCCGCTGCGGATAACCCTGGTCCGTTCGCCCGAGGCCCGGCAGCGCCTGGTCAACCACGCCATGGGCGCCAACGGCCCGAAGACCCTGACCGCGCCGCTGACCGCGATCCTCACCGTCGACCTGGACTTCCACGAGAAGCTGCCGGAGCTCTTCCCGCACGCCCCCGGCATCAAGGACACCTTCTTCGCCGAGGCCGCCGTCCGCGAGGTCGCCGGCACCCAGAACGCCACCCTGCAGGCCGGCTACTTCATCGTCGGCGTCCGCGCCGCCGGCCTGGCCGCCGGCCCGATGACCGGCTTCGACTTCACCGGCATCGACAAGGAGTTCTTCGGCGACGGCAAGCAGAAGTCCTTCCTCGTCATCAACATCGGCAAGCCGGGCCCGGACGCCTTCTTCCCGCGCGCGCCGCGCCTGACCTTCGACGACGCCGTCACCACCGTCTGACGGCCGTCACCGCCCTCTGACCGCCGTCACCACCGTCTGACGGCCGTCGGAAAACCACGCAGGGGCCGCCGCACCCAGCCCGGGTGCGGCGGCCCCTGCGCACTTCGCTGAGGTCGGCCCTACTTCGCCACCAGCGCGGCCGCCAGGTCCGCCAGCCGCCCGTACGGCGCGGTACCGGTGACGACCGTGGTCACGCCCTTCTCCTCGCGGACCAGCGCCCTGTACTTGTCGCCCTGGTAGCGGTCCCACTTCTTGCTGCCGACGGCCTGCTTGCCCTCGGTCCTGGTGGCGCCGAGCGTGACCTCCCGGATGAACTTCCGCGCCGGCGCGTCACTCTGCTCGACCGCCGCGTACTGCTCCTCCGGGTCGAGCAGGCCCAGGTGCCAGGCACCGCCCTTGCCGTCGTCGCTCGCCTTGTAGGAGACGGAGGTGGCACGCCAGGTCTTGGGGAGCCCCTGAGGCGCGGCGACCGGATAGGGCGCCGCCCGCCGGGCGGTGATCAGCTCGACGCGGTAGTCGACCGCCTTCACCGCGTTCTTCGCCGCGTCCGCGCTCTCGTCGTGCGGGATGAAGATGTAGATCGCCCCGACCAGGACGCCGATCACTGCCAGCGACAGGACCATGTCCCGCACCGTTTGCCTGCCTCGCATACCTGCCACGCCCCTATGGTCCCCCATCCCGGCGCCGGCCCCGACAGGCCCCCCGGTGACGCCCGTCACCTGCGCGAACGCCGTGTCGCGCATCCCCCGGTCGGCCGCTCATGCGAAGGGCCCCCTGCTCATTTTGGCGACGTGCGGATACTGTGAACCTCTGGGGGAGACCCCCGCGCCCCCGCACAGCCACCCTCACTCCTCCACGGCCGTCGCCGTACAGAAAGGTGCGCTCGATGACCGAGCATCATCTCCCGTCCCAACTCGAGGTCAGCCCCGAGGCCCCGGACCGCAACCTCGCCCTGGAACTCGTCCGGGTCACCGAGGCCGGTGCCATGGCGTCGGGCCGCTGGGTGGGGCGAGGTGACAAGAACGGCGCGGACGGCGCGGCGGTCAAGGCCATGCGCGCCCTGATCCACACCGTGTCCATGAACGGGGTCGTCGTCATCGGGGAGGGCGAGAAGGACCACGCCCCGATGCTGTACAACGGCGAACGCGTCGGGGACGGGACCGGCCCGGAGTGCGACGTGGCCGTGGACCCGGTGGACGGTACGACGCTGACCGCCAAGGGCATGGCCAACGCGGTGTCCGTGATGGCGGTCGCCGAGCGCGGGTCGATGTTCGACCCGTCCGCGGTCTTCTACATGGACAAGCTCGCCACCGGCCCGGAGGCGGCGGACTTCGTCGACATCACCGCTCCGGTGGCGGTGAACATCAAGCGGATCGCCAAGGCGAAGAAGTCCGCGGTCGAGGACGTCACCGTGGTCATCCTGGACCGGCCGCGCCACGAGGGCCTGGTCAAGGAGGTCCGGGAGGCGGGCGCCCGGATCAAGTTCATCGCCGACGGCGACGTCGCGGGCGCGATCATGGCGGCGCGCGAGGGCACCGGCGTCGACCTGCTGCTGGGCATCGGCGGTACGCCCGAGGGCATCATCACGGCCTGTGCCATGAAGTGCCTGGGCGGCACCCTGCAGGCCAAGCTGTGGCCCAAGGACGACGAGGAGCGGCAGCGCGCCCTGGACGCCGGTCACGACCTGGACAAGGTGCTGGAGATCGACGACCTGGTCCGCGGCGACAACGTCTTCTTCGTCGCCACCGGCATCACCGACGGCGAGCTGCTGCGCGGCGTGCGCTACCGCGCCGAGACCGCCTACACCCAGTCCCTGGTGATGCGGTCCAAGTCCGGCACGATCCGGCAGATCGACTCGCAGCACCGGCTGTCGAAGCTGCGCGCCTACAGCTCGGTGGACTTCGAGCGCCCGAGCTGACGGCTCCCACCGGGGCGGCCGCACACGCACTTCGCCCCCGCCGGAGAGGCTCCGGCGGGGGCGAAGTGGCCCATACGCGCGGTCGGTCAGCCGGCCGCGGGCATATGGGCCGCACGCTGCAGCTCGGACTCCCGGCGCCGGCGCCGGGTCAGCACGACCCTGCGCTCGGCCGCGGTGAGCCCGCCCCAGACACCGTACGGCTCCGGCTGGAGGAGCGCGTGCTCCCGGCACTCGACCATCACCGGGCAGCGGGCACAGACCCGCTTCGCGGCTTCTTCCCTGGCCAGCCGCGCGGCGGTCGGCTCCTTGGACGGGGCGAAGAACAGCCCGGCTTCGTCCCGGCGGCACACCGCCTCGGAATGCCAGGGACCGGCCTCGTCGCGCGCAGGCACTCGCGGGGACGGAAGGACAGCGGCATCCTGCAGGGGCTGATGCGGTAGCAGCACGGTCTACTCCTGACGACGGCTTCGGCGCGAGAATCACCCTTGCCCGTCTCGCTGCGCACGGCCTTTTTCCGCACCCCGCAGCCGTACGAGAGACGATGCACCAGCCCTACCCGCTGTGCGCACGCTTATGCACACCGTGGCGATCGTGCGGAAACGAGATCACGCGACAAGGCGAAAAGTCCTACCGCCGCCCCGGGGACGTCCGTGCGTCACCGGCCGCCGTCGAGCCTCCCGCGGAAGCGGTCCCGGCGCTCATGCCGCTCCAGGCGCAGCCGTTCGTGCCGCTCACGGTGCTCGTCGCGGAGCTGCCGGCGCAGGTCGCGGTGGTGATCCCACACCCGGTCGCGCAGGTCGCTGATCAGTGCCCCGCGCTTGGGCCGGGCCTCCACGCTGCCCAGGACGGCGTAGCCGTTGACCTGGATCTGCGGGGCGTCGCCGTCCGCCGCCTCGTGGGTGTCGATCTCGAAGGCACCCAGGATCCCCGAGCCGCTGCTGCGCAGCGTGACGTTCTCCGGCACCCGGATCTCCACGCTCCCGAAGAGGGAGGTGACGGTGATCTGGACCTGCTGCTGCGGGAAGACCGCCTCGGTCAGGTCGATCTCGACGGAACCGAAGATCGCGACGGCGTTGATCCGCGCCGGGACGTGCCAGCGGCCCTTGCGGGAGGCGGCACTGAAGATCGCGACGAGGTTCTGGTCCGGGAGCGGCGCCCCGGTGCCGGACGCGGTCGCCGACGCGCCCGGTCCCGGCTGCGGACGGCCGCCGGCCGCCGGCAGGTCGCGTACGACCGGCTCCAGCTCGCCCAGGGTCTTGGCGCGGTAGACGGTGTCGATCCGCTCGGCGTGCTCCTCGGGATCGAGGCGGCCCTCCGCCAGCGCCTCCCGGAGTATCGCGGCGATCCGGTCGCGGTCCGCGTCGGACGCCCGGATGTCCGCCTCGGCCACGGGCGCGCCCGCGGGCCTGGTCGCGGCCTTGGTCAGGTCCACCGTTCGCGGGGTCTCGGGGCCCGCTCGTCCCCCGTTGTCTGCATCCACCGGCCCAGCGTACCGAAACGCGATAGATCGCGACTAGGGATTGCTGCGGCGGACCGCACATCCGCCCGAACCGGAGCCCGTACCGCCGCCGAACCGGAGCCTGCCGCCGACTGAGCCCTACCTCACAGCCCCGCCCGCGCGCCAGGGTTCTACGCTGTTGGGGCGCTGCCGTAGAAGCCAGCCAGACCCCTCCGAGTAAGGATGAACCGCCACCATGCCGGAATTCGCCTACACCGACCTGCTCCCCACCGGCGAGGACACCACCCCCTACCGCCTCGTCACCTCGGAAGGTGTCAGCACCTTCGAGGCCGACGGCCGGACGTTCCTCAAGGTCGAGCCGGAGGCGCTGCGCAAGCTGGCCGAAGCGGCGATCCACGACATCCAGCACTACCTGCGCCCCGAGCACCTCGGCCAGCTCCGGAAGATCATCGACGACCCCGAGGCCTCGGCCAACGACAAGTTCGTCGCCCTCGACCTGCTGAAGAACGCCAACATCGCGGCCGCCGGCGTGCTGCCCATGTGCCAGGACACCGGCACCGCGATCGTGATGGGCAAGCGCGGCCAGAACGTGCTCACCGAGGGCGGCGACGAGGAAGCGCTCTCCCGCGGCGTCTTCGACGCGTACACCCGGCTGAACCTGCGCTACTCGCAGATGGCCCCGCTGACCATGTGGGAGGAGAAGAACACCGGCTCCAACCTCCCGGCGCAGATCGAGCTGTACGCGACCGACGGTGGCGCCTACAAGTTCCTCTTCATGGCCAAGGGCGGCGGCAGCGCCAACAAGTCCTTCCTCTACCAGGAGACCAAGGCGGTCCTCAACGAGGACTCCATGATGAAGTTCCTGGAGCAGAAGATCCGCTCGCTCGGTACGGCCGCCTGCCCGCCGTACCACCTCGCGATCGTCGTCGGCGGCACCTCGGCCGAGTACGCCCTCAAGACCGCCAAGTACGCCTCCGCGCACTACCTGGACGAGCTGCCCACCGAGGGCTCGCCCACCGGCCACGGCTTCCGGGACAAGGAGCTGGAGGAGAAGGTCTTCGAGCTGACGCAGAAGATCGGCATCGGCGCGCAGTTCGGCGGCAAGTACTTCTGCCACGACGTCCGCGTGGTCCGCCTCCCCCGGCACGGCGCCTCCTGCCCGGTCGCCATCGCGGTGTCCTGCTCCGCGGACCGCCAGGCCGTCGCCAAGATCACCGCCGAGGGCGTCTTCCTGGAGCAGCTGGAGACCGACCCGGCCCGCTTCCTGCCGGAGACGACGGACGAGGAACTGACCGAGGGCGCCGGCCCCGACCTCGACGCGGTCGCGATCAACCTCGACCGTCCCATGGACGAGGTCCTCGCCGAGCTGACCAAGCACCCGGTGAAGACCCGGCTGTCCCTGACCGGCACGCTGGTCGTCGCCCGCGACATCGCGCACGCCAAGATCAAGGAGCGCCTGGACGCTGGCGAGGAGATGCCGGAGTACCTCAAGAACCACCCGGTCTACTACGCGGGCCCGGCCAAGACCCCCGAGGGCTACGCCTCCGGCTCGTTCGGTCCGACGACCGCGGGCCGGATGGATGCCTACGTCGAGCAGTTCCAGGCCGCCGGCGGCTCGAAGATCATGCTCGCCAAGGGCAACCGCTCCCAGCAGGTCACCGACGCCTGCGCCGCCCACGGCGGCTTCTACCTCGGCTCCATCGGCGGCCCGGCCGCCCGCCTGGCCCAGGACTGCATCAAGAAGGTCGAGGTCCTGGAGTACGAGGAGCTCGGCATGGAGGCCGTCTGGAAGATCGAGGTCGAGGACTTCCCCGCCTTCATCGTCGTCGACGACAAGGGCAACGACTTCTTCCAGGACCCGGCCCCGGCCCCGACGTTCACCAGCATTCCGGTGCGGGGCCCTGGCCTGGCCTAAGTCATCCCCTGACAGCCTCACAGAGCCCTCGGCACCCGCCGGGGGCTCTTGTTGTTGTAGTGCCATGGAGCCTGTAGCGGCGCCTACGGCGCGCCTCTCGCAGCCTGGCGACGTTCCGGCGCCGCGCCGGTGTTTCAGACTCACGAAGGGAAGTAATGGACCTCCTGAGGGGTGCACCCGGTTTCCTGTTCTGGAAACTCGAACCCCTTGCGCCTCTGGCCAGTTGCTCGCGAGCATCGACCACAACGCGACACCACAGGCCAGGAAGGGAACGCGGTGAAGGTCACCAAGCTTGTCAGCACATGTGACATCAAGGATTGCCCAAGCATCTACGCCACCGACAGGGGCACCCTGCTGGTGCAGGGGGAAACTCCTACAGACCACGGGCTTCAGATTCCCGCACACGAAACCGTGGTGGAGATCCCGGAAGGACTGGTACTTGACCTGATCCGGAAGGGTCTTCGTGGCGCCTAAGACTCTCAGTGAACTGTTCGACACCTTCGAGCGAGAGGCATTCCGACTAGAGACCCTGGATGACTACAGCAAGTCGGGAAACGCGGACGCTTATCAAGCATTCCTCGCCGGGGAAAACCAACCGATCGACTACAACAACGCATGGGTGTCAGAACTCCGTTCTCACACCAGCCAGGGCAAGCGCATCTATCGCGTGCACATTCTCTCTCGGCCTCTCACCCCGTACCTGCGGTTCGAGCTGGGTTGGGGGTACCAGAAGAACGCAACAGGCGGTGAAGAGTTCTTCATCCTCGACATCACCGACCAGTCGAACCCCTTGGAAGGAATTCCCGATTTCTGGCTGATGGACAGCCTGACACCAGGAGTCATGAACTATTCGGCGGAGGGGGCTTTCCTCGGAGCCGATGTGCTGTCCCCGGAACAGGCGGAAGAGTTCCGCGCATATCGAGATACGGCTATGGCTCACGCCGTGCCGTTCTCCGAATGGTGGGCGAAGCACGGCGAGTGAACAGAGGAGAGTTGGGGGCCGCGCTGCGGGCTCTACGGCAAGCATCCGGGAAGGAAGCTAAGGCTGTAGCCCGCAGTGCCGTCATGTCCGCGAGCAAGTTGAGCAAGATCGAGACCGCGAAGGCCGCTCCGTCGATTGGCGATGTTGAGCGCATCCTTACGGCTATCGGCGTATCTGATGAGGTCAAGGAAGAATATCTAGAGGCCGTCAGGGCAGCGGCGACAGAAGCCACAGCATGGCGCCTTATCCGCCGTATGGGCGTGCACAAGGCTCAGCAGCAGACAAGAGACCTAGAGTCTCGGATGACGCTGCTACGGCTCTTCCAGCCGGCATTGGTCCCCGGCCTACTGCAAACGCCGGAATACATCAGGTCGATTCTCGCCCGGCACGACCTTGGCGAAGATTCCCTCAATAAGACCATCAGCGCCCGCATAGAACGCCAACAGGCGCTCTACGACTCGGCCAAGCAACTCCAGTTCGTCATCACTGAACCTGTACTGCGGTGGCAGATCGTCACCCCCTCCAGGATGGCAGAACAAATAGACAGGATCGTGTCTCTCTCCCGCCTACCTCACATTGACATTCGCATCGTTCCCCTGTCCGCGCGGCAGCACGACATAGCCAATCACGCCTTTGTTATCCGGGACGACCGAACGGTGACGGTCGAGACCGTCCATGCTGAACTAGTGGTTACCGACCCGCGGGACGTTGCACTCTACGTCCGCAAGTTCGAAGGGTTCGCGGCCATGGCACTTTCTGGCGACGACGCGCGCTCAATGCTGGAGAACATCAGGAACGGATTCTTGCGCGAACAAGAAACCGGCTAGGGGGAGCCTGTCACCGGGTGGATTATTGCTTCTCACCGAGCAACCGAGCCGGGGAGGCAATGCGATGAGCGACACTAAGACGACGCTGGCACCGCCCGTTCATCTGCCGCTCCCTCCCGACGCTCCCGAACTGGCCAAGGGATGCGGCGTCTGTACCGCACTGGTAAAACAGCGTCGAGCCGGAAAGTCCGTACGAAGAAAGCGCCGCTCGAAGTCCAGAACGAAGGCACCAAGGCGCCCGAGCTGTTTGCGTACTGCGAACTCCGCGCGGACCACAAGGGCATTTGGTGTCCGGAATGTTGCGGCTTCGAAGGCTGCGACACCTGCGCCTTCATGTGCAACGTGCCGTGCCCTACATGTGCGGGCGGAACCCTGGAGCCGATCAGATGGTGAAGCGATTTCTCGGCCGCATCTTCTGGCTGTCTTTCGTCCTCACAGTCGCCGCTTCCTGCGGTCTGATCATCGCCCTTGCCGCAACCGGCGATCTCTAACCGTCTGGGAGTTTGTAGATGAGCAGGCCGCTTCACGCGCGAAAACCCAAAGGGGACGCGAAGAAGGACGCGGTGTGCAGCAAGCACGACTTGAACAGGAACAAACAATTCACGGAAAAGGTGACTTTGGCGGTACGTATGCGAGCCAGGATCGAAGGAGACACCTACGTGAGGACGGGAACGGTGGGCACTGCGGACCAGACCGTTCACGAGCTCAAGCTATCCGGCGAGGACTTGAAGCCGAAGTGCGGCGCTGGCACCCCAGGTGATCCCGTCTATGAGTGGGCGCGCAACGTGAATTGCCCTGCCTGCCTGAGGGGCCAACAGGACCCGCCCCCTGATCCCCGTCCCTGTCGGACGTGACCGAACTAGGGATCCCTCCGTAGCCCGTTCGGGATCCCGATAGGGACGGCGTAACGCCCACCCCGGCGGCGGAAACCTGGACAGTCGAGCAGCCGAGGCGGGTGACCCAACCGCAGAGGAATCCCCTCTGCGACCCACGGGCCATGCCATCGACGGTACGGCGGCAGGGCCCTCACGACAGAGGAGGTTGGTAGATGAGTGTTGCGGCCGTCGATACGTACGAGACGCGCACGCCCGACGCCGAAGGATGGCGCGGAATCCCCTTCCGGAGCCCCCGAGACATGGAGGTAGCCGCGCAGGACGACGGAGGCAAGCACGACGGAGGACCTATGCCCCCGGAAGCTCCTCGCGATCCTGCCCCGCAGGGGGGGGCGACGGCAAGTAACCCTCTGACAGCCCCTGCGGTCGATTGAGACCGGCCCCGTCCGTCTGCAACCCCCGTGGCAGATGGACGGGGCTTTCTCCTATGCACCAGCATTCCGGTGCGTCAGGGCGCCTGACCCGCCCGGCCCTCCCCCGGGCCGCCGCACCCCACCACCGCCCCGCCGGGCGAACCGCCGGCGGGGCGGAGTGCGTCGGGCCGGGAACAGATCCCCTCCGCCGGGCACTGTCATAGGTATGAGTGACACGAGTGCAGTGGGTGACGGCGGCGGGTTCCGGGTGGAGCACGACTCGATGGGGGAGGTGCGGGTGCCCGCGGGGGCCAAGTGGCGGGCGCAGACGCAGCGGGCGGTGGAGAACTTCCCCGTTTCCGGGCAGCGGCTGGAGCGGGCGCACATCGAGGCGCTGGCGCGGATCAAGGGCGCGGCCGCCAAGGTGAACGCCGAGCTGGGGGTGGTGGACAAGGACGTCGCCGAGGCCGTGCAGGAGGCGGCCGCGGCGGTCGCCGGGGGCGAGTGGGACGCGCACTTCCCGGTCGATGTGTTCCAGACGGGCTCCGGGACGTCGTCGAACATGAACACCAACGAGGTCATCGCCACGCTCGCGAGCGAGCGGCTGGGGCGGGACGTCCATCCGAACGACCACGTCAATGCGAGCCAGTCGTCCAATGACGTGTTTCCCTCCTCGATCCACATCGCGGCCACTTCGGCGGTGCTGAACGATCTGATTCCGGCGCTGGAGCATCTCGCGGCGGCGTTCGAGCGGAAGGCGGAGGAATTCGCCGACGTCGTGAAGTCGGGGCGGACGCATTTGATGGATGCGACGCCGGTGACCCTGGGCCAGGAATTCGGCGGATATGCCGCCCAGGTGCGGTACGGCGTGGAGCGGCTGCGCGGTGCGGTGCCGCGGCTGGCGGAGCTGCCGCTCGGCGGTACGGCCGTCGGGACGGGCATCAATACGCCGCCCGGATTCTCCGCCGCGGTGATCGCGGAAGTGGCCCGGGCCACCGGACTGCCGCTGACCGAGGCGCGCAACCATTTCGAGGCGCAGGGCGCGCGGGACGGGATCGTCGAGACCAGCGGGCAGCTGCGGACGATCGCCGTCGGCCTGACGAAGATCGCCAATGACCTGCGGTGGATGGCGTCGGGGCCGCGCACCGGGCTCGCCGAGATCAACCTGCCGGACCTCCAGCCCGGTTCGTCGATCATGCCGGGGAAGGTCAATCCGGTGATTCCGGAGGCGGTGCTGATGGTCGCCGCACAGGTCACCGGGAATGACGCGACGGTGGCCGCGGCCGGCGCGGCCGGCAATTTCGAGCTCAATGTGATGCTCCCGGTGATCGCGCGGAACGTCCTCGAATCGATCCGGCTGCTCGGCAATGTGGCGCGGCTGCTGGCGGACCGTACGGTCGACGGCATCACGGCCAATGCGGAACGAGCCCGGGAATACGCCGAATCGTCGCCGTCCGTCGTCACGCCGCTGAACAAGTACCTCGGTTATGAAGAGGCGGCGAAGGTGGCGAAGAAATCGCTCGCCGAGCAGCGGACGATCCGTCAGGTGGTCCTGGACGAGGGGTACGTGGAGCGCGGATTGCTCACCGAGGAGCAGCTGGACGAGGCGCTGGACGTGCTGCGCATGACCCGGCCGTGACCGGTGTCCCACCCGTGAGGGTGCCCCGCCCGTAACACCGCAAGCAAGGTACGTTACCGCGCCCGTAACGCCCGCTGCGTCCCATGTCACGGTGGGCGTCATACGGCACCTCTAAAATCTGCCCATGACAGCGGACATGGTGGACACGACGGAAGGCGGCACGGCCGGCGGACGCGGGACGTCCGGGGTGCGGCAGGTGGCGGCGGACGGCGCGGCGGGCAGCTGGGCGCCGGGCGACCACGTCCTGTGGCGCTACCGCGACAACGCCGACCCGGGGCGCTTCCACATCTGCCGGCCGATGACCGTCGTCCAGGACACCGAAGAGCTGCTGGCGGTGTGGATGGCGCCGGGGACCGCGTGCATCAAGCCGGTGCTGGCCGACGGCACGCCGGTGCACCGCGAGCCGCTCGCCACCCGCTACACCAAACCCCGCCGGACCACCCGCGACCACTGGTTCGGCACCGGCGTGCTGAAGCTCGCGCGGCCCGGCGACCCCTGGTCGGTCTGGCTCTTCTGGGAGCAGGGCTGGCAGTTCAAGAACTGGTACGTCAACCTGGAGCAGCCGCGCCGTCGTTGGTCAGGGGGAATTGACTCCGAGGACCACTTCCTCGACATCTGTGTCTATCCGGACCGGCACTGGGAGTGGCGGGACGAGGACGAATTCGCACAGGCGCAGCGGGACGGGCTGATGACGGACGCGCGGGCCGCGGAGGTCCGGTCCGCCGGACGGGCCGCGATCGCACAGATCTCGGCCTGGCGCGAACCGTACTCGGACGGGTGGGAGGACTGGCGGCCCGACCCGGCCTGGCAGGTCCCCCCGCTCCCGGAGGACTGGGACCGCCCACCGGAGTGTTTGCGGTCGTGAGGGAGCGAAGTGAATCGGGTACACCGAGTGGGAGTGAAGGGGGCGGGCCGTGGAAAGGTGCGCCTTTGGGCAAAGCTGTTCCTCGCGGGGCGAGGAGCCGGTCCGAGCCCCCTTGCTGCGCCCCGGGTCTTCAAACGTAGGATCGTCCTCCGCAAGACTGCACAGGCGCAACTCCAGAACTGGAAAACGAACTTGACCGCGGTCGCAGGAGGGGCGAGGTCGTGAGCGCGAAGAGCTACGACGCATACGAGGGCCTGAACCGGTTAGCGCTGGACCGGGCCGGGCAGGCCGACGCCTTCGACGCGATCGGCGACCGGTACAACGACGCCTTTCCGCACAAGGAGGGCCAGGTGTCCTCGGGCGCCTGGCTGGCCGGTGCACTGCCCGCGGGCGCCCGCGTCCTGGACGTGGGGTCCGGTACGGGCCTGCCGACCGCCCGTCAGCTCTCCGCGGCCGGGCACCGCGTGGTCGGAATCGATCTCTCCCCCTCCATGGTCAAACTGGCCCGGGACAACGCCCCGGGTGCCGAGTTCCACCGCCTGGACATCGCCGATCTGCGGGGCGGCCGGCTCGGCGGCCCCGGTTCCTTCGACGGTGTCGCCGCTTATTTCTCGCTGTTGATGCTGCCCCGTGCGGAAATCCCTTACGCACTGGGCCTGCTGCATGATCTGCTACGACCCGGTGGGCTGATGGCCCTGTCGATGGTCGAGGCGGACGTGGACGACTTCCCGATCCCGTTCCTGGGCAACACGATCCGGGTATCGGGTTACCTGCGGGACGACCTGCGCCGGGTCGTGCACGACGCGGGTTTCGACGTCGTCGGGGAGGACGCCTACGCCTACGCCCCGGCGAGCACGGACGTACCACCCGAGATCCAGCTCTTTCTGCACCTGCGACGCGCCTGAAACGCAGCGCGTCGGGCGCGTCCCGTACGGGCTGCGCGCCCGGAACGCGGCGCGTCGGACGCGCAGCCCCGGACGGATGGAATCCCACGCGTGACGGAGCATCCCACCTCCCACGAATCGCGACGGTCGGCCCCGACCGCCGCGCCCTCGGCGTCCCCTGCGCGGGGGCCGGGCCGGACACCGCCGCTGGGCGCCGTCCCGGACCCGCGCGGCGCCCTGCAGCAGCCCGCCGCGGCCGGCTTCGTCCCGGCGGGGCCGCCGGCCGGCCGGGCCGACGGCGAGCCGCCGGCGGACCACGGTGCGGCCCGGGACGACGCGGCGATTCCGTACGGGGAGGCGTACGGGGACACCTTCGGCGGCGCGGGCGCGTACCGTGGCGCGGGCATGTACGGCGGCGCGAACGCCTGTGGCGGCGCGGACACTTACGGCGGCGACCCCTGGGGCGCCGACTCTTACGGGGAGGTGGCCATGCCGGCGAGCGGGCGGCCGGGCGGCGCACCGGACGGGGAGCGCGAGGCGGCCCCGGCGCGGCGGCGGGTGGCACAGGGCGCGGTGGGCCGCGCGGGCACGCCGGATCCGGCCGAGGAGCCGCACCGCGGCGAGCATCCGCGGCCCGGCGGCGAGGGCATCGGGCGGCCGCGGGACGGCGGCGCCGGACGGTCCCGGGCGACGGCCGGGGAGGCGACCGGGGCACAGGTGCCGGCGCCGGCCGGGCCGCCGCCGGGCCCGCCGCCCGCTCCGCTGCCGCCGGCCGGCCCGGCGCGTTCGGCGCACCCGGGCGAGAGCGGTGAGGTCGCGGCGGCCCGGCAGGCGGGCGGTGACCGGCTGCGCTTCATCGGTGCGGCGACCCGGCGGATCGCCCGCGGCATCGACCTCGACGAGATCGTGCTGGGGCTGTGCCGGGCGACGGTGCCGACCTTCGCCGACGCGATCCTGGTGTATCTGCGCGATCCGCTGCCGGTGGGCGACGAGCGGCCCACCGGGCCGGTGGTGCTGCGGCTGCGGCGTACCGACCGGATCCCGGAGGAGCCGGACACCAACGGCGGGCGGCTGCCGGTGCTGCCGGCGCAGCCCGATCTGGGTCCGGCGATGGGCGGCAGCGCCGCGGAGCTGGCCGAGGTGCGGCCCGGCGGTCCGCTGGCGGAGGTGCTGCGGGGCGTACGGCCGCTGTTCGGCGAGGCGCAGGCGGCGCGGACCGCGCTGCCCGAGCTGCTGGGGCCCGATCCGCGGCTGCCCGGCGGGCACCGGGTGATCCTGGCGCCACTGCGCGGGCGGCGGCGGGTGATCGGTGCGGCGGTGTTCCTGCGCCGGCCCGACCGGCCGGCGTTCGAGCCGGACGACCTGCTGGTGGCGGCGCAGCTGGCGACGCACACCGCGCTGGGCGTGGACAAGGCGGTGCTGTACGGCCGGGAGGCGTACATCGCGGATGCGCTGCAGCGCACGATGCTGCCGGACTCGCTGCCGCAGCCGACCGGGGTGCGGCTGGCCAGCCGTTATCTGCCGGCCGCCGAGACGGCCCGGGTGGGCGGTGACTGGTACGACGCGATCCCGCTGCCGGGCAGCCGGGTGGCGCTGGTGGTCGGTGACGTCATGGGGCATTCGATGACCTCGGCGGCGATCATGGGCCAACTGCGCACCACCGCGCAGACCCTGGCCGGTCTCGACCTGCCGCCGCAGGAGGTGCTGCACCACCTCGACGAGCAGGCCCAGCGGCTGGGTTCGGACCGGATGGCGACGTGCCTGTACGCGGTGTACGACCCGGTCGCGCACCGGATCACGATCGCCAACGCCGGCCATCCGCCGCCGCTGATGCTGCACCGCGGCGGGCGCGCGGAGGTGCTGCGGGTGCCGCCGGGCGCGCCGATCGGCGTCGGCGGGGTGGACTTCGAGGCGGTGGAGCTGGACGCCCCGGCGGGGGCCACGCTCGTGCTGTACACCGACGGTCTGGTGGAGTCGCGGATCCGGGACGTGTGGACCGGCATCGAGCAGCTGCGGGAGCGGCTGGCGGAGACGGCCCGGCTGACGGGTCCGAATCCGCCGCCGCTGGAGCCGCTGTGCGACGAGGTGCTGGACATGCTCGGGCCGGGCGACCGGGACGACGACATCGCGCTGCTGGCGGCCCGGTTCGACGGGATCGCGCCGAGCGACGTCGCGTACTGGTACCTGGACCCGAAGGCGCAGACCGCCGGGCAGGCCCGCCGGCTGGCCCGCCGGGCGCTGGCGCGCTGGGGTCTGGACGACCTCACCGATCAGCTGGAGCTGCTGGTCAGTGAGGTGGTGACGAACGCGGTGCGGTACGCGGAGCGGCCGATCACCCTGCGGCTGCTGCGCACGGACGTGCTGCGCTGCGAGGTCGGGGACGATGTGCCGCAGCTGCCGCGGCTGCGGCAGGCCCGGCCGTCGGACGAGGGCGGGCGGGGGCTCTACCTCGTCAACCGGATGGCCCGGCGGTGGGGTGCGACCCGGCTGAGCATGGGCAAGGTGGTCTGGTTCGAGCTGAGCATGCCGCCGGGGACGCCGCGCCGCTGACCTGGGCCCGTACGGCAACAGCGCGGCCCCCGCCGGTTTCGGCGGGGGCCGCGCTGTGGTGCGTTCCGGGGCACTGCCGGCGTCAGTAGAAGCCCGGCATGCTGTTGGCGCCCTTGGTGCCGCCGTTGCCGTTGCCGCTGGTGGTGCCGTCGGTGGTACCGCTGGTGGTGCCGCCGGTGTCACCGCCGTCCACCCCGCCGTCCGGCGGGGAGGCCGTGTCGCTCGGGGTGGTCGGGCTGCTCGGGCGGCCGCTCGGGGTGTGCGACGGCCGGCCGGACGGGGACGACGGGGTGCCGCTCGGGGTGCTGCTCGGGGTGCCGGTCGGCGTCGGGGGCGTCGACGGGGTGGCGGTCGGCGTCGGGCTGGTGGTCGGCGGGACCGCCGCGCCCATGTCCGTCTCCAGGTCGAAGTCGCTGCCGGTGTTGCCGCCGAGCGCGTTCGCGGTGTAGTCCGCCCACACCTTGGCCGGGTAGCCGCCGCCGTTGACCCGGCCGCCGCCACCGGCGCCCTTGAGGGTGACCTGGGCGCCGCCGTTGGGCGACTCGCCGAACATGCCGACCGCGGTGACCAGCTTGGGCGTGTAGCCCACGAACCAGGCCGACTTGTTGTCGTCGGAGGTGCCGGTCTTGCCGGCCGCCTTGTAGGCGGTGTTCTTGACGGCCTCCGAGGCGGTGCCGTCGTTGACCACGCCGGTGAGGACGGAGGTCACGGTGTCGGCGGTCGTGCGGTCGAGGACCTGCTGGCCGATCGGGTCCTTGAGCTTCAGCTCGTTCTCCACGCCGTCGACGCTGTGCACGGCCTTGGTGACCATCGTGGGGGTGACCTTGACGCCGTGGTTGTCGAGCGTGGCGTAGACCCCGGCCATCTGGAGCGGGCTGGCGCCCATGGTGCCCAGGGTCATGGCCGGCTTGACGTCCATCTTGGAGCCGTCCATGCCGAGGCTGACCGCGGTCTTCTTGACGTTGTCCAGGCCGACGTCCGCGCCCATCTGCGCGAAGACCGCGTTGACGGAGTTGTTGGTGGCGGTCTGGACGGTGATCTTGTCGTAGTCGTGCTCGTCCTCGTTGGGCGGCGCGAAGGGGATGGTGCCGCCGACGACCGGACGGCGGTTGTGGCCGTCGTAGATCGCGTTGGGGGTGATCGGCACGCCGTCCTGGGTCTTCGCGCTGTTCTGCATCGCCGAGGCGAGGATCAGCGGCTTGAAGGTGGAGGCCGGCTGGTAGTCGGAGCGGGTCGCGTTGTTGCGGTAGTGCTTCGGATAGCCGGCACCGCCGTACATCGCGACGACATGACCGGTCTTGGGGTCCACGGAGGTGGCGCCGAGCTGGACGTCGCCGTCGACCTTGCGCTTCTCGGGCTTGAGGTCGTCGGTGAGCTTGCGCTGGACGGACTTCTCCAGCGCCTTCTGCTTCTTGGGGTCGATGCCGAGGGTGACGGTCCAGCCGCCGGCGTCGAACTGCTTCGGGTCGACGCCCTGGGCGAAGAGCTCCTGCTTGGCCGCTTCGAGGATGTAGGCCTTCTGGCCGGTCACACCGGGCATCGGCTTGGGCGGCTTGGGCTTCTCGAACTGCTGCCGGGCGCGCTGCTCGGACGAGAGCCAGTGCATCTCGACCATGTTGTTGAGCGTGTACGCCCAGCGCTGCTTGACCAGCTTCTGGCCGGTGGGCGTCGCGTTCTGCCAGTCGTACTGGCTCGGCGCCTGGAGCAGCGAGGCGAGGTAGGCGCCCTCCGAGACGGTCAGCTTCTCGGCGTCCTTGCGGTAGTACGCCTGGGCGGCGGCCTGGATGCCGTAGGCGCCGCGGCCGTAGTAGCTGGTGTTGAGATAGCCCTCGAGGATCTGGCTCTTGGACATCTTGTCGTCCACCTTGAGCGAGATGACGATCTCCTGCAGCTTGCGGCTGACCGTCTGCTCGTCGCTCAGGTAGTAGTTCTTGACGTACTGCTGGGTGATCGTCGAGCCGCCCTGCTTGCCGTGCCCCATCAGCGTGTTGAAGATGCCGCGGGCGGTGCCCCACAGGTCGACGCCGGAGTCGTGGTAGAAGCTCTTGTTCTCCGCGGCGACGAAGGCGTGCTGCACCCTCGTGTCGATCTGGCTGAGGCTGATCGCCTCGCGGTTGAGCTTGCCGCCGCGGGCGAAGACGGAGCCGTCGGCGTACTTGAAGACGTTGGCCTGCTTGCCCGAGTCCTCGTTGCCCTTGGCGGGGATGTCCACGTACAGGTACAGCCCGATGAAGCCGGCCATGCCCAGCAGGCACACCCCGAGGAAGGTCCCGAGGATCTTCTTCCAGGTGAAGAGGCGGCGTATGCCGGACTTCTTCTGCTTCGTTCTGGCCCGGCGGGCGCTCCCCTGCTGCGCCCTTCTCGCTTCCGCTCGGCCCATCGCTTCGACAACTCCAGTCGTTCCGCCCCCAGCTAACTCAGCTGTTGAAGCTAACACCGCATCTGTCAACAAATACTCATCGATCAAGGCTTTTCCCGACGTGACAAAGAGCACCCGGCCCGACGGAACCACGGGGTGGGTGTTCTGCGTCGCCCGGCTCTCACCTGCGCACTTGCCGTAAATCGGGCTCGGCGCCGGGACTGGACGACTCGGCCGCCCGTCCGTTAATCTGCTATCACTTTGCTAGACCAGTGACATCATCGAATGCGGCGGACATCACGCGCCGCATCGGGAGAAACGGGGATCTTCATGTCCGAGAAGCCAGCGGCCGACCACCTCACCGGCCCCGCCTCACGTCCCACCACCGGCGACGACCTCGCCGTGACCGCCCCCGAGATGCCCCGCCCGCAGATCCGCGAGGTCAGGGCGCACAGCATCGCGGGCGGGCTCGCCCTGCTGCTGACCGTGCTCGGCGTGGCGGTGGGCGTCGGCGGGATCGCCGTCGGCGGGTTCCTCGCCGACGGCGGCAACAAGGCGGCCGGCATACCCCTGATCCTGGCCGGGGCCGCGGTCCTGCTCGGCTCCCTCTTCTGCATGACCGGCGTGAAGATGGTGGCCCCCGGCGAGGCCCGGGTCATCCAGCTCTTCGGGCGGTACGTCGGCACCATCCGCACCGACGGCCTGCGCTGGGTCAACCCGCTGACCACCGCCCGCAGCATCTCCACCCGGGTGCGCAACCACGAGACCGCGGTGCTGAAGGTCAACGACGCCTACGGCAACCCGATCGAGCTGGCCTCGGTCGTGGTCTGGCAGGTGGAGGACACCGCCCAGGCGCTGTTCGAGGTCGACGACTTCCTGGAGTTCGTCGCCACCCAGACCGAGGCGGCGGTCCGGCACATCGCGATCGAGTACCCCTATGACGCACACGACGAGAACGCGCTGTCGCTGCGCGGCAACGCCGAGGAGATCACCGAGAAGCTGGCCCTGGAGCTGACCGCGCGGGTCCAGGCGGCCGGTGTGCGGATCATCGAGTCCCGCTTCAGCCACCTCGCCTACGCTCCTGAGATCGCCTCGGCGATGCTCCAGCGCCAGCAGGCCGGGGCGATGGTCGCGGCCCGCCAGCACATCGTCGAGGGCGCGGTCGGCATGGTGGAGCAGGCGCTGGCGAGGATCAGCGAGCAGGGCATCGTCGAACTCGACGAGGAACGGAAGGCTGCCATGGTCAGCAATCTGATGGTGGTGCTGTGCGGCGACCGGGCCGCCCAGCCGGTCTTGAACACGGGCTCGCTGTACCAGTGAGCACCGGGACCCCGGAGGAGTCCGGCGCCGAAGGCGGACGGACCCCCGCGCGACGGCCGCAGCAGCGCAAGCAGGTGCTGCTGCGGCTGGACCCGTTGATCCATGACGCGCTGACCCGCTGGGCGGACGACGAACTGCGCAGCGCCAACGCGCAGATCGAGTTCCTGCTCCGCAAGGCGCTCTCCGAGGCGGGCCGGCTGCCCCGGGGCGCGGGGGCGATCCCGCGCCGGGGCCGCCCGCCGAAGAAGCCGGACGACCAGCAGTAGGGCCGCACGCCACCGCGTGCGGCGCCGCTTCCTCCACCTATACACCTGGCGTATACACCGGCGTTACACCGCCAGTAAGGTGGTCGGCATGTCAATCGGTCATACGCTGCTGGGCCTCCTGGAGTCCGGCCCCCGCCACGGCTACGACCTCAAGCGGGCCTTCGACGAGCACTTCGGCCAGGACCGCCCGCTGCACTACGGGCAGGTCTACTCCACGATGTCCCGGCTGCTGAAGAACGGCCTGGTCGAGGTGGACGCGGTGGAGCCCGGCGCCGGCCCGGAGCGCAAGCGGTACGCGATCACCGACGCCGGCGTCACCGATGTCGCGCAGTGGCTGGGCCGCCCGGAGAAGCCCGAGCCGTACCTGCAGTCGGCGCTCTACACCAAGGTGGTGCTGGCCCTGCTGACCGACCGTAACGCCGCCGAACTCCTCGACGCCCAACGGGCCGAGCACCTGCGGATGATGCGCGGACTGACCGAGCGCAAGCGCGCCGGCGACCTCGCCGACCAGCTGATCTGCGACCACGCGCTGTTCCATCTGGAGGCCGATCTGCGCTGGCTGGAGCTGACCGCCGCCCGGCTGGAGAAGCTGGCGGAAGCGGTCCGGGCATGACGCCCGAGGGCTCCCTGCTCGCCGCCGAGGGGCTGCACAAGACCTACGGCCGCACACCGGCCCTGGTCGGCGCGGACTTCTCGATCCACCCCGGTGAGGTCGTCGCCGTGATGGGCCCCTCCGGCTCCGGCAAGTCGACCCTGCTGCACTGCCTCGCCGGGATCATCACTCCCGACTCCGGCACGGTCCACTACGGCCCGCACACCCTCACCGGCCTGACCGACGCCCGGCGCAGCGCCCTGCGCCGCACCGACTTCGGCTTCGTCTTCCAATTCGGCCGTCTGGTCCCGGAGTTGACCTGCCTGGAGAACGTCGCGCTGCCGCTGCGGCTGAACGGCACCCGGCGCAAGGAGGCCGAACGCCGCGCCCGCGAGTGGCTGGAGCGGCTGGAGGTCGAGGCGGTGGCCGGCCAGCGGCCCGGCGAGATCTCCGGCGGTCAGGGCCAGCGGGTCGCGGTCGCCCGGGCGCTCGTCACCCGGCCCCGGGTGATCTTCGCCGACGAACCCACCGGCGCGCTGGACTCGCTCAACGGCGAGCGCGTGCTGACCCTGCTGACCGATGCCGCGCGGGACACCCGTGCCGCCGTCGTCCTGGTCACCCACGAGGCCCGGGTGGCCGCGTACTCCGACCGGGAGGTCGTCGTGCGCGACGGCAAGGTGAAGGACATGCTGGCGGGCGTGATATGAGCCCGCCGCGCCCCCGCACCGGCACCTGCGGCGCGGGCGGCGACGGCCGCGGACCGCTCGGCGCCGCCCGTTTCGCCCCCGGCGCCTGGGCCCGCGACCTCGCGATGGGCATGCGGTTCGCGGCCGGCGGCGGCCGCGAGGGCTGGATCCGCACCGCGCTGACCGCCGCCGGGGTCGCCCTCGGCGTGGCCGTCCTGCTGCTCGGCGCGTCCGTCCCGCACCTGATGGACGCCCGGCACGGCCGGGAGAAGGCCCGCGAGAACCTCGGCCAACAGCACCCACCCCGGCCCTCCGACACCACCCTGCGCTACACCTCCGCCGACACCACCTTCCACGGCGCCGAGGTCCGCGGCCGGCTGGTCCGCCCGGACGGCACGCACCCGCCCGTCCCGCCCGGCGTCGACCGCCTCCCCGGCCCCGGCCGGATGCTGGTGTCCCCCGCCCTCAAGGACCTGCTCGGCTCCCCCGGCGGTGCCCTGCTGCGCGACCGCCTGCCGTACGAGATCGCCGGCACCATCGGCGACGCGGGGCTGCTCGGCCCGAAGGAGCTCACGTACGTCGCGCAGAGCGCCACCCTGGCCGCACCGGACGGCTACCGCATCGACCACTTCGGCAAGAGCTGGGACCCGCGGCCGATGAGCTCCCCGGCCGTGCTGCTGGTGATCATGACCTGTGTGGCGCTGATGACGCCGGTGATGGTCTTCATCGGCACGTCGGTGCGGTTCGGCAACGAGCGGCGCGAGGAGCGGCTGGCGGCACTGCGGCTGGTCGGCACCGACGTCCCGACGACCCGCCGGATCGCCTCGGGGGAGGCGCTGTTCGGGTCGCTGCTCGGGGTGGCCGGCGGTGCCGTGCTGTTCCTGGCCGCCCGCGGGCTGGCCCCGTTGATCACGCTGTGGGACATCAACGTCTTCCCCGCCGACCTCACCCCCGGCCCGCTCGCCGCCGCCCTGATCACACTGCTCGTCCCGGCCGCGGCGGTCCTGGTCGCCCTGCTCGCCCAGCGCTCCGTCACCGTCGATCCGCTCGGCGTCGTCCACCACCGCCGGCCGGTCCGCCGCCGGCTGTGGTGGCGGCCGGCGCTGCCCGCCGTCGGTGCGCTGCTGCTCGTGCCGCTGGCCTGGGAGGGGCCGTGGACCGGCAACCCGCTCCACACCGCCCGCCTCGCGGCCGGTGCGATGCTGCTGCTGCTCGGGGTCACCGCACTGCTGCCCTGGCTGTTGGACGCGGTGGTCGGCCGGCTGCACGGCGGGCCCGTCTCCTGGCAACTGGCCGTCCGCCGCCTGCAGTTGAGCAGCGGCTCGGCCACCCGCGCGGTCAGCGGGATCACCGTCGCGGTGGCCGGCGCGATCGCCGTCCACATGCTGATGACGGGAATGCAGGCCGGATACGCCGCGGCCTACGCGGAGTCCGGCAAGCTGCCGCGGATCGGCCTGTGGGGCAACGCGAAGGACTGGCCCACGGCCCAGCGGGCGCTCACCGCGCTGCGGGCCACCCGCGGCGTGACGGACGCCCGCGGCACCATCGACGGCCTCGCCGGCCCGCTCCCCGCCGGCCGCGCCGCCGCCCCCGCGCGCCCCTCTCCCCTGGCCATCGGCAGCTGCGCCGAACTGCGCCGGCTCGCCCAGCTGCCCTCCTGCCGGGACGGCGAGGTCTTCCTCACCGCCAACACCCCGGACCGCGACCCGGCCCTGGTGCCCGGGGCCCGGCTCGACCTCAACCCGCCGATCGTGCGGGGCGACCGGTTCGACCCGCACCCCTGGACGATCCCCCGGTCCGCCCGCACCGCCCGGCTGCTCGCCCCCGGCCACGGCCCGGGCCGCTTCTCCTACGACCTGCTGGTCACGCCGTCCGCGCTCGCCCCGGCGCGGCTCAACGGCCCCAGCATGGAGCTCCAGGTCGACTTCGACCGCTCCGTCCCCGACGCGGTGGAGCGGATCCGCACCACCGCGTTCCGACTCGACCCGACCATGAACGAGTCGTCCGCGGTCGACAACCCGCACGACGGCCAGTACTCCAGCGTCCGCAACGCCCTGTTCGCGGGCGCCGTGGTCACCCTGTTGCTGATCGGCGCGGGCCTGATCATCACCACCGTCGAGCAGCTCCACGAGCGCCGCCGCCTGCTCTCCACCCTCGACGCCCACGGCATCCGCCGCGCCACCCTCGGCCGGTCGCTCCTCTGGCAGACCGCCCTCCCCGTCCTCCTCGGCCTCGCCCTCGCCCTGGCCTGCGGACTCTCCCTCGGCGCCCTGCTCCTCACCATGATCGACAGCGCCGTCACCGTCGACTGGCCGGTCATCCTCGCCATGACCGCCACCGGCGCCGCCGTCATCCTCTTCGTCACCGCCCTGAGCCTGCCGCCCCTGTGGCGCATGATGCGACCGGAGGGACTGCGGGCGGAGTGAGGGGGCGGTGAGCTCGAACGGGTGAACAGGCGCGGAACAGGGCCGGTTCGAGTCCCGCGGCCTACGATGATGACCTCGACACGAGCCACCAGGAGGCACTTCATGTCTGCCGCAGCAGTCGAGCTCCCTCACGACGGCAGGCTGCCCAGCCTGCTTGAGGTGGCCGAAGAGCTCATCGAGAAGCTCCCTGGGTACCGCATCGAGATCCTCGGGGGAAACCTCACCGTGACGCCACCCGCCGACGGCCCGCACGCTGATTCACTGACCGACCTCACCTTCGCCTTCGCAGCTGCGCACGGTGCCGAGACCCGGGTGACCCAGGCCATGGGCGTCTGGCTCCCTGACGGCCCCGAGGACTACGCCATCCCCGACCTCGCCGTCGTCGAGGCCGACTACCGCGACCACTTCATCGCCAACAACTGCTACGACCCGGCGGTCTTCCGCATGGTGCTGGAGGTGACGTCGTCCAACTACGCCACCGACCTGAAGACGAAGGTCGCCGCCTACGCGATCGCGAAGATCCCGGTCTATGTCGTCGTCGACCGCCGGAAGGACCGCATCCACGTCCTGACCGACCCATTCGCCAACGAGTACCGCAGCCACAGCGTCCACGCCCGCGGCCAGCACGTCGCGCTCCCCGGCACCATCGGCGCCGACATCATCCTCGACGTCGAGGCGATCCTCGAAACCGCCCGCCCCTGACCCTCACCCCTTCACCATCCGCACCGGCAGCCCCCGCAGCGCCCCCCGCAACGCCTCGGCGAACTGCTCGAATTCGTCCTGCCGGGCCGCGCCCGTGCGCATGGCCAGGGCGATCCGGCGGGACGGGGCCGGGTCGGCGAAGTAGCCGGTGGTGAGCTGGTCGTTGCGGCCGGTCTCGACGCGGAGGGCGGTGCGCGGCAGCAGGGTCACACCCAGGCCGCCGGCCACGAGCTGGACGAGGGTGGAGAGGCCCGCCGCGCTCGTCGTGACCGGGGTGTTCTCATCACGGCCGGCCTCCCGGCAGATGTCCAGGGCCTGGTCGCGCAGGCAGTGGCCCTCGTCGAGCAGCAGCAGGTCGAGTTCCTGGAGCGCCTGGCGGGGGATGTCGCCGCGGCCGCCGAGCCAGTGGTCCTTGGGTGCGACGAGCACGAAGTCCTCGTCGAAGAGCGGGAGTTCGGTGACCTGGGGGACGCCGAGGGGGACGGCGAGCAGGAGCAGATCGAGGCGCCCGTGCGCCAGGCCGTCGAGCAGGGACGCGGTCTGCTCCTCGTGGACCTGGAGGTCCAGGTCGGGGTAGGTGTCGTGGACCAGGCGGAGCACGGCCGGGAGGAGGTACGGCGCCACGGTCGGGATGACGCCGAGGCGGAGGACGCCGGTGAAGGGCGCGCGGGCCGCCTCGGCCTCCTCCATCAGGTCGCCGACGGCCTCCAGGACCGTACGGGCCCGGGCCGCCAGCCGCTCCCCCGCGGGCGACAGCAGCACCTTGCGCGTCGTACGCTCCAGCAGCTGCACCCCGAGGGCCTCCTCCAGCGCGGAGACCGCGCCGGACAGTGCGGGCTGGCTCATGCCGATCTCGGCCGCCGCCTCGCGGAAATGCAGATGCTCGGCCACCGCCGCGAACGCCCGCAGCTGGGCCAGGCTGGGCTGGCGGGGCCGGCCTCCATGGCTGGCTGGGGAAGCCACTGATAACCACCTCCGATCAACATCAACCAGTCTAGCTATTTCCCTGATCAATGCCTCCTGTGGCACTGTGAGTTCCGTCCAAGCCTCAAGGAAAGCCCCAAAAGGGACTTTCTACGCAACAAGGAGAGCGCGTGCTCACTGTCGGTGACAAGTTCCCCGAGTTCGACCTGACTGCCTGTGTCTCGCTGGAGAAGGGCAAGGAGTTCGAGCAGATCAACCACAAGACCTACGAGGGCAAGTGGAAGATCGTCTTCGCGTGGCCCAAGGACTTCACCTTCGTGTGCCCGACCGAGATCGCCGCGTTCGGCAAGCTGAACGAGGAGTTCGCCGACCGTGACGCGCAGATCCTCGGCTTCTCCGGCGACTCCGAGTTCGTGCACCACGCCTGGCGCAAGGACCACCCGGACCTGACCGACCTGCCCTTCCCGATGCTCGCCGACTCGAAGCACGAGCTCATGCGCGACCTCGGCATCGAGGGCGAGGACGGCTTCGCGCAGCGCGCCGTCTTCATCGTCGACCAGAACAACGAGATCCAGTTCACGATGGTGACCGCCGGCTCCGTCGGCCGTAACCCCAAGGAGGTCCTGCGGGTCCTCGACGCCCTCCAGACGGACGAGCTGTGCCCGTGCAACTGGAGCAAGGGCGAGGACACCCTGGACCCGGTCTCGCTGCTGGCCGGTGAGTGACACCCATGGCCCTCGATGACCTGAAGTCCGCGGTCCCGGACTACGCCAAGGACCTCAAGCTGAACCTCGGTTCGGTGATCGGCAACAGCGACCTGCCGCAGCAGCAGCTGTGGGGCACGGTCCTGGCCTGCGCGATCGCCTCCCGGTCGCCGAAGGTGCTGCGCGAGCTGGAGCCCGAGGCGAAGGCGAACCTCTCCGCCGAGGCGTACACCGCCGCCAAGTCGGCCGCCGCCATCATGGCGATGAACAACGTCTTCTACCGGACCCGGCACCTGCTGTCGGACCCGGAGTACGGCAACCTGCGCGCCGGCCTGCGGATGAACGTCATCGGCAACCCGGGCGTCGACAAGGTCGACTTCGAGCTGTGGTCGCTGGCCGTCTCGGCCATCAACGGCTGCGGCATGTGCCTGGACTCGCACGAGCAGGTGCTGCGCAAGGCCGGTGTGGCGCGCGAGACGATCCAGGAGGCGGTCAAGATCGCTTCCGTGCTGCAGGCCGTCGGCGCCACCCTGGATGCCGAGGCCGCACTCTCCGAGTGACCCGGTAGCCGTACGGCGCCCGAAAAACGCCAGAACCCCGCGGACGTTCCGTCGTCCGCGGGGTTCTCGCATTGTTCGTGTTACTCCTGGTCTCCGTCACCGTCGTGACGGGCCCGCCGGACCGGCGGCGGGGTGGGCGCCACCCCGATGGCGGTGGCGCCGCGCGGGGCCACCGACATCCGCAGCGCCTGCTCCCGGGAGTACGAGCGCAGATACCCGACGACCGTGTTGGTGACCGCCACCAGCGGCACCGCGACGACCGCACCGCCGATCCCCGCGATCAGTCCGCCGGCCGCGACCGACAGGATCACCGCGAGCGGGTGCACCCGGACCGCCCGGCCCAGGATGAACGGCTGCAGCACATGGCCCTCGATCTGCTGCACGGCCAGCACCACCGCCAGCACCATCAGCGCCGTGAACACGCCCTGGGTGACCAGCGCGACCACGCACGCCAGCGCACCCGAGACCACCGCGCCGACCAGCGGGATGAAGGCGAACAGGAAGATGAAGACGGCGAGCGGGACGGCCAGCGGGACGTTGAGGAAGTACAGCCCGATGCCGATGAAGATGGCGTCGATGAGCGCCACGAGCACCGTGCCGCGCACATAGGCGGTCAGGGTGCGCCAGGCCCGCGGCCCGGCGCCCGCCACACCCTCCCGGGCCGCGCCCGGGACGAGCTTGAGCACCCACTCCCAGATCCGCCGCCCGTCATAGAGCAGGAACAGGGTGGTGAACATGGCCAGCAGGATGCCGGTGAGGACCTCCAGGACCACGGTGACGCCCTCCAGGCCGACCGAGGTGATCGCCTCGGTGTTGGCACCGATCGCGTCCTGGAGGTTCTTGGCGATGCTGTTGATCTGACTCTCGGTCACATGGAACGGGCTCTTCAGCAGCCAGCCCTTGAGCTCGCTGATGCCCTCCTGGATCCGGCTGGAGACCGAGTCGATGTTGTCCTGGACCTGCCACACCACGAACCAGCCGACCAGGCCCATGATCACGAAGCCGCCGATGAAGGTCAGCGTGGTGGCCGGTCCGCGCGGCAGCCCGCGCCGGCGCAGCCAGCCGACCGTCGGCTGGAGCAGCGCGGTGATCAGCATCGCCGCGATGAAGGACAGCACGACCAGCTGGATGCTGGTGATCACTTGCGCCAGCACCCACAGTGTGGCGGCCAGCACCAGCAGCCGCCAGCCCGCCTCGGCGGCGACCCGGACGCCCCACGGCACGGCGTCGACCGGATCGGGCCGGGCCGCCACGGCCGGCGCGTACGACGGCGGCGCGGGCACCGAGTCCGGTGCCCGCGAAGCGGCCGACGGCGCCGCGTCCTCCGCGCCCGTGCCCGGATGCGGTACGCCGTCCCCGGCCCCCGGCAACTGCGTGCGGGGCACGGTGAGCGTGGCCCCCGGACCGTCCGCCACCGGTGCGTCGGCCACCGGCCCGTCGAGCGACGACGACGCCGAGCGCTCGGCACGCCCCAGCTCGTCCGCGTCCTCGGCTGCTGCGGCGGCGGCCTCGGCGCGGCGGCGCTGTTCCTCCAGCCGCTGCGAGAGCCGCGTCAGACCGGCGCCGAGGCCGCCGACCCACTGAGGCAATCTGGACATCTGCCTTCCTCTTCCCCTCCCGTGCGCCACGTTGACGGGCACGACGTTACCCGTGCGCAACGCACGAAACCCCCGACGCGGTGCGTTCGGGGGTTTCGAGAGGCGCGGTGTGCGGCCGATGGGCCTAGTACCAGCTGTTCGCCTGCCAGAACGACCAGGCGCCGCAGGGGCTGCCGTAGCGGTCGTTCATGTAGTTCAGGCCCCACTTGATCTGGGTCGCCGGGTTCGTCTGCCAGTCGGAGCCCGCGGAGGCCATCTTCGAGCCGGGCAGCGCCTGGACGAGGCCGTAGGCACCCGAGCCGGCGTTGGTGGCCTTGTAGTTCCAGCCGGACTCGTGGCTCACGATGTTGCTGAAGCACTGGAACTGGTCGCCCGCCATCATCTGGCGCGCGATGGCCTGCGTCTCCGCGATCGTGTACGAGCTCTTGCCGACCAGGTCGCCGAGGTCGGTGCGAGAGGAGGAGCGGGACGCGGCCAGCTCCTTCTTCTTGCGCGCGTCGGCTTCCTTCTTGGCCTGCTGGTCCGCGGCGTCCTTCTTGCTCTGCGCGGTCTCCGCGGCGGCCTTGCGCGCGGCCTCCTGCGCAGACTTGAGGGCTGTCGCGTCCGCCTGGGTGGACGCCTGGTCCGCCTGCTGCGTCAGGGAAGCCGTCTGCACCTGGGCCTGTGCGCCTGCGGGGATGTCGGCAATGGTCGTCGCATCGGCAGCGGTGGCCTCGGCGTTGACCGTGGCGGGCTGCCCTGCAGCGACGCCGACGACGGCGCCGACGGTGGTGACCGCGGTGGCGGATGCCACGGCGAATCCCCGGACCGAGATCCGGCTCACACGTTTTCCTTCCAGCATCGCCCGCTTAGGTGACCTCGCGGACGCAATCGTGCCCCTGGCGCTGGTCTCCCCTTGTTCCGGGCCCTGTTGAGCGGGCGGGACCGGCTGGTCACGGGAGGCACTGGCCCGGTACGTCCCCCTCGGGGTCCGCGTGGTGCTCGGGCGGCATACGGCAACTCACTATGAAGTTCGGTTGTTCTGCACCGCTGGGGGTGCGGATGCCGTATGCGGGGCCTGACAGGACCCAGACTCTGCCCGAACGACACACCGGGAATCAATTCCCGGCCGGGTGTGAAAGCTCACACCTCGTTTACCCCCGAGTATTTTCGGATATCGGCGCGCAGCAGAACGCCGCCCGGCTAAGCTCCTTCGCTTCGCCGGGCGGCACCGCCTTACAGCGGGTCAGATCCGGACAACTGGCCCGATCCGAGCGGTTGTCCAGGTCTGGTGGATCAGATCCTGACGTCCTCCAGCATTTCGGTCACCAGTGCCGCAATCGGCGACCGTTCCGAGCGGTTCAGGGTGACATGGGCGAAAAGCGGATGTCCTTTCAGCTTCTCGACGACCGCGACCACTCCGTCGTAGCGCCCGACCCGGAGGTTGTCCCGCTGGGCGACGTCATGGGTCAGCACGACCCGGGAGTTGGCCCCGATACGGGACAGAACCGTCAAAAGGACATTGCGTTCCAGGGACTGGGCCTCGTCCACGATGACGAACGCGTCGTGCAGCGACCGCCCGCGGATGTGGGTCAGCGGCAGCACCTCCAACATGCCGCGGCCCACCACCTCTTCGATGACGTCCTTGGTGGTCACCGCGGACAGCGTGTCGAAGACGGCCTGCGCCCAGGGGCTCATCTTCTCCGCCTCGCTGCCCGGCAGATAGCCCAGCTCCTGCCCGCCGACCGCGTACAGCGGGCGGAAGACCATCACCTTGCGGTGCTGCCGGCGCTCCAGCACCGCCTCCAGGCCCGCGCACAGCGCCAGCGCCGACTTGCCCGTGCCGGCCCGCCCGCCCATCGACACGATGCCGACGTCCGGGTCGAGCAGCAGGTCCAGCGCGATCCGCTGTTCGGCGCTGCGCCCGTGGATGCCGAACGCCTCCCGGTCGCCCCGGACCAGCCGGACCGTGCCGTCCGCGGTGACCCGGCCGAGCGCCTTGCCGCGCTCGGACTGCAGCACCAGGCCCGTGTGCACCGGCAGCCCGGCCGCCTCCGGTACGTACACCGTCTCGGCGGAGAACAGGTCGTCGACCTGGTCGGCGGGGACGGCCACCTCGGCCATCCCGGTCCACCCGGATTCGGTGATGGCGAGTTCGGCGCGGTACTCCTCGGCCAGCAGGCCCACCGAGGACGCCTTGATGCGCATCGGCAGGTCCTTGGAGACGACCGTGACGTCGAACCCCTCGGCCTGGAGGTTGCGCGCGACGGCGAGGATCCGCGAGTCGTTGTCACCCAGCCGGCTGTGCCCGTTGAGGAAGCCCGGAGGCAGGATGCCGGTGTCGGAGTGGTTCAGTTCGACCCGGAGCGTCCC
The DNA here is from genome assembly GCF_055657085.1 of Streptomyces sp. NPDC107765. Lineage (NCBI taxonomy): Bacteria > Bacillati > Actinomycetota > Actinomycetes > Kitasatosporales > Streptomycetaceae > Streptomyces > Streptomyces sp. NPDC107765. Next base: position 379,043 of record NZ_JBVKBL010000002.1, read on the forward strand.
GCCGAGCTCTCCGATGGGGATGGGCGAGTCCAGCCGCCCGTACTGCACCCGGTACTCGTCCAGCCGGCGCAGCGCCTGCCGGGCGAAGTAGCCGAGCTCGGGATGGTGCCGCTTGGCCTCCAGTTCCGTGACCACCACGACCGGCAGCACGACCTCGTGCTCGTCGAAGCGGGCCATGGCGCCTGGATCCGCCAGCAGCACACTGGTGTCGAGGACATAAGTGCGCCGGTCGTTGGCACGGCGCTGCTTGCTGTTCACCACGGGTGGACGAACCCCCTCGGATGAGGTTGGGGTGCGACGGCGTCGCGGGGCGGTGTGCTCCCGGGGACGCGGTGCGCCCAGCGGCTGCTGGGCAGCGCCCTCGGGACCCCCGGCCATCTCAGGACCGGACCGGGCTCAGGCCACGATGCGCGGGCCGAGCGCCGGCCCCTCGCGTCGCCCGTGCGGTGCGCACGGATCTCCGTGATGTGCAAAGGGCCTCCCGGGCGGACGGCACCGTGCCGTCCGCTGAGATGCGGCGCCCGATGGCTTGTTCCGGACGCCGACCTGGATGGGATATTCCCTCGAACCCCCGTCGCCATGCCACGGCATATGACGCACGGTCGATGAACCTTGGGTTACGCGTGATCGCTCCGCCGGGCCGGCCGGCGCGGGCGGCGGAAGAGGGGCCGACCGGGTGGTTTTCGGCGAAGACGCCGTCAGAAAAGCCCCCGCCGGGGCCCGTTCGGGCCGGCGGGGGCTTCGCCGGGAGGAGGGTGCGGCCTGCTAGAAGCCGTAGCGGCGGTGCCGGGCCGCGTAGTCGCGCAGCGCGCGCAGGAAGTCGACCTTCCGGAACGCCGGCCAGAAGACCTCGCAGAAGTAGTACTCCGAATGGGCGCTCTGCCACAGCATGAAGCCCGACAGCCGCTGCTCGCCGCTGGTCCGGATCACCAGGTCCGGGTCGGGCTGGCCGCGGGTGTAGAGGTGCTCCGAGATGTGGTCGATGTCGACGATCTCGGCCAGTTCCTCGAAGGAGGTGCCGCGCTCGGCGTGCTCCAGCAGCAGCGAGCGCACCGCGTCCGCGATCTCCTGCCGGCCGCCGTAGCCGACCGCGACGTTGACCAGGATGCCCTTGTTGTCCAGGGTGGCCGCCTCGGCCTCCTTGAGGACCGTCTGGGTGGCCTCGGGCAGCAGGTCGCGGTTGCCGACGTGGTGCACCCGCCAGCGGCCGTCGGCGGCCAGGTCCCGCACGGTGTTCTCGATGATGGCGAGCAGCGGCTTCAGCTCGGCCTCGGGCCGGTCGAGGTTGTCCGTCGACAGCAGCCAGAGCGTGACGACCTCCACATCGGTCTCCGCGCACCAGCCGAGCAGCTCGCCGATCTTGGCCGCGCCCGCCTGGTGGCCCTGCTCGGTCGTCCGCCCGTCGGCCCGCGCCCAGCGCCGGTTGCCGTCGAGGATGACGCCGATGTGCTTGGGCACCTGGGTGTGATCCAGGCGACCCTCCACCCGCCGCGCGTAAAGCCGGTAAACCAGATTCCGCAGTGCAGGCGGATACGGGATGCGCATCCCGGAAGATCGCAGCATGTGTGGTCCAGCCCCTCCGTGCCAATGGCGGTCGCCCCGTCGCCTCAAGTGGGCAACTTTACTTCTCGGCTGTCGAGACAGCCCCATCAGGTAGGTCACAGGTACGTGATAGGGAGATGAGCATGACTGGCACCGACTACCGCGCCGCGGATTCCCGCTACGACTCGATGAAGTACCGGCGAACGGGCCGCAGCGGACTCAAACTCCCCGCTATCTCCCTTGGACTGTGGCACAACTTCGGGGACGACCGCACCCTGAGCTCCCAGCAGGCCATCCTGCGACGCGCCTTCGACCTGGGTGTCACCCACTTCGATCTGGCCAACAACTACGGCCCGCCGCCCGGCTCCGCGGAGCTGAACTTCGGAAAGATCTTCGCGCAGGACTTCCGCGGCTACCGCGACGAGATGATTCTCTCCACGAAGGCCGGATATCTGATGCATCCGGGCCCCTACGGCGAATGGGGTTCGCGGAAATATCTCCTCTCGTCGTTGGATGCGTCACTGAAGCGGATGGGCGTCGATTACGTCGATATCTTCTACTCGCACCGCTTCGATCCGGACACCCCGCTGGAAGAGACGATGGGCGCACTGGCCTCCGCCGTCCAGCAGGGCAAGGCGCTCTACGTCGGCATCTCCTCCTACAACGCCGAGCAGACCCGGGACGCCGCCCGCATACTGCGCGAAATGGGTGTACGGCCGCTGATCCACCAGCCGTCGTACTCGATGATCAACCGCTGGACCGAGGACGACCTGCTGCTGGACACCCTGGAGGACGAGGGCATGGGCTGCATCTCGTTCGCGCCGCTGGCCCAGGGCATGCTCACGGACAAGTACCTCAACGGCATTCCCGAGGGCTCGCGCGCCTCCCAGGGCAAGTCCCTGGACCCGAACCTGCTCTCCGAGGACGTCGTGCGCCGGCTGCGCGGCCTCAACGAGATCGCCGGCCGGCGCGGGCAGTCGCTGGCCCAGCTGGCCCTGCGATGGGTGCTGCGCGACGAGCGGATGACCTCCGCACTGATCGGCGCCAGCAGCGTCGCCCAGCTGGAGGCCAATGTCGCGGCCCTCGACGCCCCGGCCCTCACGGACGACGAACTCGCCGAGATCGATCGCTTCGCGACGACCACGGACGGGGTCAACATCTGGGCCCGCCGGGGCTGACCCGGCCGGCGGACCAGCGCCCGGAAGCACTGCTTTCCGGCCATCTCCGCAAGGGGTCCGCGACCCTCCCGCGGGCCGCAAAGAAAAGCGGGCCGGTCCGTGGGGGGGATACGGACCGGCCCGAGGGGGGGTTTCCACCATAACCCCGCGGAAGGGGTGCTGTGTGCACCGGCGCGCGCGGCGGCGTGGCTCCGGCGCGGCGACCGGGGTGGACGGCGGGCCGTGCGCCCCTGCGCCCGCGCGGGCGTACGGGCCCGCAGGCGCCCCGGCGAGAGGGGTCAGCGGGCCGCCAGCGCGGCCGGCAACAGCCCGCAGAACGCCCCGGCGATCAGGAAGGGCCCCAGCGGTACGGCGGTTTTCCGGGCGCCGCGCCGGACGATCAGCAGCCCGGCGGCGTAGAACCCGCCGAGCAGCACCCCGGCCGCGCCGCCGGTGACCAGGGTCCGCCAGCCGTACCACCCAAGGGCGACCCCCAGTCCGAGCGCCAGCTTGACGTCACCCAGTCCGAGTCCCGCCGGGTTGACGAGGTGCAGGACCAGGTAGCAGGCGGCGAGCACGAGACCGGCCAGGAGGGCCCGCCACCAGGCGCCGGTGTCGCCGGTGAACCGGCCGGCGAGGCCCAGTGCCGCCGCGAGGACGGCGGCCAGCGGCAGCGTCAGCACGTCCGGCAGCCGCCGTACCCGCCAGTCGACGATCACCAGCAGCACCGCGGCCGGCGCCGCCAGCAGCCAGGCGGCGAGTTCCGGCCGCGGCCCGGTGGCCGCCGCCAGGGCCGCGCAGACCAGCGCGGTGACCACGGCCGTCGGCACCCCGGCGGGCCCGTACGCCCCGCAGGCCGGGCAGCGCCCCGGCCCCAGCCAGCCGCGCGCCGCGCCGGTGATCGGGTGTCCCCCCGGGCACTGCGCGCGCCACTCCTCCTCGGGGCCGACGGCCATCCGGTGGGCGGGCCGCGGTATGAGCAGCCCGGCCCCGGCCCCGTAGGCGGCGGCGAGCACCATCAGCATCACTGACACGGTCCGACCCTATGGGGGCGTCTCCCGGGGCACGCCGGGAGCTGATAGAACGCGGGGCATGGCGCGTTGGAGGAACGGACCGGGGGTGCTGTACGGCGCGGAGCGCGCGGTGCCGGTGGAGATCGCGGCCTCGTACCGGGCCCGGGCCCGCGGTCTGCTGGGCCGCGACGGCGTCGAGGGGGCCCTGCTGCTGACCCCGGCGAGCGGGGTGCACACCTTCCGGATGCGGTTCGCCATCGATGTGGCCTATCTGAGCCGGGACTTCCGCGTGCTGGCGGTGCGCACCATGCCGCCGGGCCGGCTGGGCCGCCCGCGGCTGCGCGCCCGGCACGTCCTGGAGGCGGCGGCCGGTGCGATGGCGGACTGGGGCCTGCGCCCGGGAATGCGGCTGCGCGTCGAGCCGACGCCCGCGCCGGAGGCCGCCGGGCGCTGAGCCCGGTACCGCCGGGCGCCGGGTCCCGTTCCGCCGGGCGGGGTCACTGCTGCCAGGCGGCCACCAGTGCCAGCAGTCCGGGGAAGCGGGCCTCAAGGTCGTCCACCCGGACGTGGCTGCGCCGCTCCAGCCCGTACTGCCGCTGCCGGATCAGACCGGCCTCCCGCAGCGTGCGGAAGTGGTGGGTGAGCGAGGACTTGGGCCGGTCCAGGCCGAACCAGCCGCAGGTGTGGTCGAACTCCTCGGACTCCAGCAGCAGCGTGCGCACGATGTGCATCCGCAGCGGATCGCTCAGCGCGCCCATGACGACCTCCAGCCGCAGCGCGTCCCGCGCCGGTTCCGGCAGCGGTTCGGGCGCGCCGGCCGGCACCGGCCGCTGCGCCCGCTCGGTCCAGGCAGGTGGGGTGGACGACATCCGGCGCTCCTCCGGTTCGGGGCGGTCGGGCGGCAGTTGGCGGGCGGCCGCTCCGCCGCCCCTGCACAGCCCATTTCGCAGTACGACTTGCATCGTACTGCGGTATGGCTGTACGAATCTCTTCGTACTGCTTGTACGACTCGACTCGTACAGGCCGATGAGGAGGGGACACCCATGCCCGCAACACCCACCGCGCCGCCCGGGACCACACCCACCACGAGCCCGGCGCCGGCCGCGGCCCCCGCCGTACCGCCCGTGCGGGAGGTCTGGTTCGCCGCCTGGCCGGTGGTCGCGATCTTCGTGCTGTCGAACGCGGCGATGCCGCTGTACGCGGTCTGGCAGCGCCAACTCGGCTTCAGCTCCGGGACCTTGACGCTGATCTACGCCGCGTACGTGGTCGGCCTGCTGGGCGCGCTGCTGGTGGCGGGCGTCGCCTCGGACCGGCTCGGGCGCAAGCCGGTGCTGGTCCCGGCGCTGCTGCTGGCCCTCGTCGCCTGCCTCGTCTACGCCACCGCGCCCTCGGTGGCCGCGCTCGCCGTCGCACGGCTGCTGACCGGCGTGGCGACCGGCGCCGCCGTCTCGGCCGGGATGGCCGCGGTCACCGACCTGGCGGCCGGCCGCCGGATCGGCCCGCTGCTGGCCTCCACCGCCATGGTGCTGGGCGCGGGCATCGGCCCCGTACTGGCCGGGGTGCTGTCGGAGACCGCGCCGGCGCCGACCGTCACGGTCTTCGTCGTCGAGGGCGTCCTGCTGGCCACGGCGCTCGCGGTGGTGGTTCGGATGCCGCTGCCGGGGCGCGACGGGGCGGTGAGCACCGCGCCGGGCGGCTGGGTGCGGGTGCCCGGCGTGCCGCGCGCCAACCGACGCCATCTCGCCCTGGGGCTGGCCGCGTTCGCACCGGGCATCAGCGCCACCGCCTTCGTGCTGTCGCTCGGGCCGTCACTGCTCGCCGGACTGCTCGGCACGACCGACCGCGCGCTGGCGGGCGGGCTGGCGCTGGCGATGTTCCTGTCCGCCACGGGCGTGCAGTTCGCGCTGCGCCGCCTCGCGGTCCGTACGGTCCTGCTCGCCTCCGGCGCGGCCACCGTCACCGGCACGCTCGCCCTGGTCACCGCGATCCACACCGGCACCCTGGCGCCGCTCGTCATCGCGGTGCTGCTGGCCGGGGCGGGCCAGGGCGCGGGCCAGCTGGGCGGGCTGACGCTGCTGAGCCGCGAGGTCCCGGCCACCCGCCGCGCGGAGGCCAACGCCGCGCTGAACGCGGGCGGTTACTTCCTGGCGGGCGCCCTCCCGGTCGCCGACGGCTACCTCAGCGACGCGATCGGCCTCCCGGCGGCCGCCACCACCTTCGGCCTCGCCGTCGCCGCGCTGGCCGCGGGAGGTGTGGTGCTGGTGGCGCTGCGGGGCGGGCAGGCGCGGTAGCGGGCGGGGCGGTCCGGGCTCCCGGCCCGTACCGCCCCGGCATCCGGCCGGCCGCTCAGAACCCGCTCATCGCCGCGTCCGCCACGCCCTCCAGCGCCGCGCGACCGATCCCGGCCCGGGCCGAGACCCGCAGCCCGCCGATCGTGGCGATGAGGAGGTGGGCGAGCGTACCGGCGTCCGTCCGCGAGGTGAGGTCGCCGGCCCGCTGCCCCGCCTCGATCATCGCCCGGAGCGCCGCCAGCCGTGCGCCGTAGTCCCGTTCCAGCGTGGCCGCGACCGACGGGTCGTGGGCCGACACCTCGATGCAGGTGTTGACGACCAGACAGCCGCGGCCGTCCGCGCCGGGCGCGCACTCGTCGTCGATCGTCCGCTGGAGCAGTGCACGGATCTTCTGCCGGGCCGGCAGCTCGCTCTCCAGCAGCGCGTACATCTCGGCGTTCTTGCGCTCCATGTAACGGGCCAGGGCCCGTTCGAACAGGTCGTGCTTGCTCTTGAAGGTGTTGTAGATGCTGCTGCGTCCCAGCCCGGTGGCGTCACAGAGGTCCTGGGTGGACGTCGCCTCGTAGCCGGTGACCCAGAACGCTTCCATCGCGGCGTCGAGCGCCCGGTCCTCGTCGAACTGCCTGGGTCGCGCCATGACATCAACGTAGCACGATTTGAATCGCTCGGTCCAATATTGTCCGGCCGGCCCTGCGGGCGGCTTGCCGTCCCCCGTCCCCGAGTGATCACATGCGCGGATGAACGCACGCCCTCCCGTCCTCGCCAACCCGGGCCGGCGGCTGCTCGCCGTCGTCATCGACGTGGTGATCGCCGCCGTCGCGCTGTCCGGCATATCGGCGGCCATCGGCCTGGCCGTCACCCTCGGCCGCTCGGCGGACAACTCGCCCTTCTACCTGACCCTCGTGACGGCCGTGGCGATGGTGTTCCTCTACTCGCCGCTGCTGACGGCCACCTGCGGGGGCACGGTGGGCAAGCTGATCTGCGGGCTGACCGTCGTCCGGGTGGCCGACGGCCGCCGGCTGCCCTACGGGACGGCCCTGGCGCGGCATCTCGCGCACCTGGGGATGTGGGCGGTGCCGGTGCTCAGCCAGGTCGACGCGCTGTTCTGCCTGTGGGACCGGCCGTACCGGCAGTGTCTGCACGACAAGGCCGTGGGCACCCTGGTCCTGCGCACCCGCGTGCCCGCCCCGTCCCTCCAGTCGCCGTACCCGCCCCCGGGCAACCGGCCCGCGCCGGGCGGCTGTCCGCCCCCGGCGCCCTTCCCGCCCGCGGCTACGAACCCGCCCGCGGGAAGCTGACCTCGACCCTGCGGTTCTTCTTGCGGCCTTCCTCGGTGGTGTTGTCCGCGATCGGGTACTGCTCGCCGTAGCCGCGGATCTGGAAGCCGACCTCCGAGCCGAGGTCCTTGGCCAGCTCCTCCTGGACGGCGGTGGCCCGCTTCTTGGACAGCACCAGCCCGTGGCTCGCCGAGCCGAGGTTGTCGGTGAAACCGAAGACCCGCAGGCTGGTGGCGTGTTGCTTCCTGACCTCGTCGGCGATGGCGCCGATCCGGGACAGCGCGTCCCCCGTCAGCTCGGCGCTGTCCTTGCCGAACAGCACCTCGGCCTGCAGCGCGAACGTCACGTTGTCGTTGGTGTCCTGCCGCCGCTCCGAGCCGTCGTCGGTCTCCACGATCGACTTGATGTTCAGCACCTTCGCCGGCGCCAGCTTGGCCCCCTGCACCATCCGCAGATCGGGGTCGTGGGGGTCGATCCGGACGGGTGGGCCGGAGTCCTCGGTCACCCCCGGCGGATCGGCGTGGGCGGGGGGTGCCGACAGCGTGGCGGCCAGCAGCAGCGCGACGACGGCCGGGACGGCGCCGCGGGGCATCCGGCGCGAACGTAGGGAAAGGGGCGTGGGGTTCACGGTCATCGGGCGGCCCGCTCAGTCCGTGATCTGCACGGTCGCCGGCGGCAGGGTCGGCAGCTGGAAGTCGACCTCGGTCACCTTGGCCGGTGGCGCCGGGAACTGCGCGAATATCGGGCGGCTCGCCCCCGGCATCAGCCCGCTCAGGCCCGTCGTGCACAGGCACTCGCCGTTGGTGTCGCGCAGCACCAGATAGCGCTTCTTGCCCGCCTTGTCGACCAGGGTGGCGCCCGAGATGGACGAACGCGACCGCAGCTCGGTCTCGTTGGAGCGCCAGTCGATGGCGTTGAAGGCGCGGCTGCCGTGGTTGCTGACCGTGCCGTTGACGGTGACGAAGCCGCCGGAGTCGCGGACCACGGAGTTCAGGGTGACCACGATGCCGTCCGGGCCCTTCATCTCGCCGATCACCTTGCTGGAGTCGGCCGCCGGGGTGCCGGGGCCGCCGTCCTTGGGCGTGCTGCTACGGGCCGGCGGCTTCTTGTCGTCCGCCCCCGCACCGCCGTCCCCGCCACCGCCACCGCAGCCGGACACGACGAGAGCCAGGCCGACAGCGCTCGCCATGGCGACCGCTCCCCTGGCGGCCTTCGTGGTGCGCCGAATGCTCATGGATGCGATTCCTTCGATCGTCGGGTGCCCGGTGCGGGTCGGTGTGGTGGTCGGTGTGGTGGCCTTGGCAGTCAGTGGGCCAGCCGTACGGAGAAGAGGTCGGAGGCGTCGGGGAGGTGCGTCGGGTCGCCGGCGTCGAGGGTCCATTCCTTGCCGTCGCAGGTGATCGTGACGGGGGCGGGCCCGGGGTCGTCCTTGCCGCCGCCCTTGCCCCCTCCGCCGTCCTTGCCGTCCTTGCCGCGGCCGTCGTCCTTGCCGCCCTTGCCGCCGGCGTCGCTGCCGGCGGGTGCGGGGGCGCAGCGCGGGCCGACCACCGAGGTGGCCTCGGCCGACGCGTGCTTGCCCGCGGTGCCGGGGATGACCGAGGCCCCCACGGTGTTCCGGGTCCTGACGGTCACCGCGAACGAGGTCGGCCAGGAGTCCGGGACGCAGCCGGAGACCTCGGCGTCGTTGCGCCCGGCGAACCAGTCCGCGCTCGCGCAGGCCGCCGGGGAAAGAACCCCGCGCCCCTTCAGCAGTTCCTCCCAGGCGGCCTTGTGGGTCGCGTAGCTGCCGTCGCGGACGCCGTCGAGCACGCCCTTGGTCAGCAGGTCGCGGTACTTCTGCCCGGCGGCGAGCGCGGCGGCGTCGGCGGCGGTCTGGGCACCGTTGCGGGTGGCCGCCGCCTGCCCCACGGCGAAGAAGGCGAGCGCGAGGAAGAGCAGGCTCGCGACCGCCACGAGGTAGAGCGGGAAGGCCTGCCCGGCGTCACGCGCGCCGCGGCGCGGTTCGGCGACCGTCATGGCGGTGGCGGCCCGTGGCCCTAGATGCCGACGACGTCGGAGATCTTGTTGGCGATGGCATTGGCGATCTGGCTGCCGAAGTCCGTGGTCGACAGGACCAGGACGATCGCCACGACCACCGCGATGATGCCGAGGTACTCGATCGAGGTCTGTCCCCGGTCGTTGCCCAAAAACCGCTTCGCCATCGTCTTCCCCTCCATGGGCGGCCGCACCGCTCTGGTCCGGCTGGTCTGCCCCCGTGGTGTCGGCGCGGTCGGCCGCGCTCATGACACCAGAAAAGTACGCCGGAACGGTGTTCCCCGGACAGGGATTCCGTACCCAATCCTCTTTCGGGGACACGGGCGGAAGATACAACGGCGCCTTTCGGCCACGCTCATGCACCTCGTCCACCCCCGTTCCCCCTCCGGACCGCGTCCCGGCGCCGATGCCCATGCGGACCGGCCGGCCTCCCCGCGCCCGAGCGCGGCGGTGACCGCCGGTCCACCCACTGTGACACAACTCGTTGCTGTTGCGAAGGCGTTGACGGGAAAGCGGGCCGTGCACCGCACGCATCCGGCCGGGCCCGGCACGGCAATCCGCCGAGCGCCGGGCACTCGGGCCGTGCGCTTCCACGGCGTCGTGCGGACGCTTCCTCAATCCCCCATCAACGAGCCGAAATTGGTGCCCGAGCCGAGGAAGAAACCCGCGATGAGCAGGATCATCGTCGCCGGCACCATGAACGTGGTGACGACCATGGTGGCCTTGGGGACGGCCCGGGCGGCGCGCCGGCGGGCGTTCTGGGCGTCGGTCCGGCGCATGTCGTTGGCGATCTGGATGAGGGTGTCGACGATGGGGGAACCGAGTTCCTCGCCCTGCTGGAGGGCGGTGACGAACTGGGCGACCTGTTCGGAGTCGTTGCGTTTGCGCAGTTCCTCGAAGGCGGCGCGGCGGCTGACGCCCATGTCCATCTGCCGCAGGGTGATCCGGAGTTCATCGGCCCACGGGCCTTCGTATTTGTCCGCGACCCGGTCGAGTGCCTGGCGGAAACTCAGCCCGGCGCTGACCACGACCGCGAGCACGTCCAGGAAGTCCGGCAGGGTCCGCTCGATCGTGTCCTTGCGCTGGCGGATCGCGGCCCAGATGCCGACCTCGTTCCAGAAGAGGCCGAAGAGCACCATCAGGACGCCGAGAACCGGCTGACCGCGCAGGAACATCACCAGCGCGCCGAGGAAGCCGAGGGCGCCGTAGACCGCCCGGCGGGCGGCGTAGCGGTCGACGGTGAGGCCGCCGGGGTTGCCCGCCAGGTCGATCCGGCGGCGGATCCGGGCGGTGCGCTTCTCGCCCATCAGGCGCAGCACGAGCGGGGCGTAGCGCATGCCGAGGCGGTCCACGGCCGAGCCGACGACCGTCGTCCGGGTCGCACCGACCTCCAGCGACAACGCCAGGTCGGGCGGCAGCCGGGCCTCGCGGCGGTAGAGGGCGACCCCGCACGCGATGCCGACGACCGCGAGGGCGAAGGCCGCGGCCAGCAGAATTCCGATGTCCATCCCGTTTCCCCTCCGGTCCTCAGACGTCGATCTTGGACAGTCGGCGGATGAAGAAGAAGCCCAGCCCGTAGAGGACGAAGGCGACCACGACCGCGAGCTGGCCGAGGAAGGAGGACGTCATGCGGTCGATGGCGCCGGGGGCGATGCGGTTCATCAGCAGCAGGGTGCCGACGCCGAGGAGCGGGACGACGTAGGCGGTGACGGTGACCTGGGAGAGCTGGGTGCGGACCTCGCGACGGGTCTCCTTGCGCTCCTCCAGTGTCGTGGTGAGGTTCCGCAGCGAGCCGACGACGGTGCCGCCGGCGCGGTTCGAGAGGACGAGGGTGGTGACGAGGACGACCAGTTCGCGGGAGGGCAGGCGTTCGGCGAGTTCGCCGAGGGCCTCGTCGATGGAGTGGCCGACGGCGAGCTTGGCCGCCACCTTGGCCAGTTCCTCGCCGGCCGGTGCCTCCAGTTCCTCGGCCGCCATCCCCAGGGCCGTGCGCAGCGCCAGCCCGGCCTGGGTGGCGTTGGCCAGGATCCGGGAGAGTTCGGGGAGTTGGTTGATGAACTTCTCGATGCGTTTCTGGCGCTGCCAGTTGAGGAACGCGAAGGCCGCCCAGACGGCGACCAGCGCGGCGATCGGCCCGAAGAAGGGCGCCAGGACGGCGTGCGCGACCAGCCAGAGGGCGACGACCGCGACGAGCATGCCGACGAAGAACTCACCGGGGGTGATGTCCAGGCCGGTGGCGGCCAGCCGGAGTTCCAGGCGGCGGCCGAAGCGGGTGCCGCGCAGGGCGCGGTCCACGGACGGGAAGCGGCGGCGTTTCCCGGTGGCCGGCAGGCCGTGCTCGTCGGCGAGGCGGTCGACGACGGCCTGCCGCTGGGCACGCCCGGCCGCGTAGCTGCGGACGCCGGCGACGGCGAGCACCGCGCACAGCAGCGTGGCCCCGATGGTGAGCTGGACGAGGGGGCTCAGGGAGGCCGTGGCCGGCCCCCCGGCGGCGGTGGTCAGGGACCGGCCGGTCATGAGGTGGCCTTCCGGGTGGCGAGTTGGTCGTCGGTGGCCGCCACGCCGAAGGCGGGCGGGGTGGGCTCGCTCGCCATGAAGAGGCGCTCGGCCACCCGTCGGGGCAACGGGAAGTAGCGGAAGCGGCCGTGCACGATCCGGTCGGCGCCCATCGGTTCGGCGTCGAACCGGCAGACCGTCGCGATCCGGTAGTCCTCGTGGCCGCGCGAGTCGAGGAGGGCGATCTCGCTGATCCGGCGGGTGCCGTCGGCGTGCCGGGTGAGCTGGACGATGCAGTCGACGGCGCTGTTGATCTGGTCCCGCAGCGCCTCGAAGGGGATCTTCACGTCCGACATGGAGGCCAGCGTCTGCAGCCGCATCAGGGCGTCCTCGGCGCTGTTGGCGTGCACGGTGGCCAGCGAGCCGTCGTGGCCGGTGGACATCGCCTGGAGCATGTCGAGGGTCTCCCCGCCGCGCACCTCGCCGACGATGATGCGGTCGGGGCGCATGCGCAGGGAGTTGCGTACGAGGTCGCGGATGGTGATCCGGCCCTTGCCCTCCACGTTGGGCGGCCGGGCCTCCAGCCGGATGACGTGGGTCTGCTGCAGCTGGAGCTCGGCGGCGTCCTCGACGGTGATGATCCGCTCGCCCTCCGGGATGAGGCCGGAGAGGGCGTTGAGCAGGGTGGTCTTGCCGGCGCCGGTGGCACCGGAGACCACCACGTTGAACTTGGCGCGCACCAGCCCGGCCAGCAGCATCAGCATCTGCTCGTCGAGCGTGCCCCGGCCGATGAGTTCGGCGAGGGTGTAGGCGCGCGGGAAGCGGCGGATGGTGAGCGTGGCACCGTTCAGGGCGAGCGGCGGGATGATGACGTTGACGCGCTCCCCGGAGGGGAGGCGGGCGTCGACCATCGGATTGGACTCGTCGACGCGGCGGTTGACGGTGGAGACGATCCGCTCGATGGTCTGCATCAGCTGTTCGTGCGAGGCGAAGCGGACCGGGACGAGCTCGACCCGGCCGGCGCGTTCGACATAGACCTGGTCCGGCCCGTTGACCATGATCTCGGTGACCGAGGCGTCTTCCAGCAGCGGTTCCAGCACGCCCAGGCCCAGCGCCTCGTCGACCACCCGGCGGATCAGCTGGGACCGTTCGGCGGTGGAGAGCACCGGGCCCTCGCGGCTGATGATGTGGCCGAGGACGCGCTCCAGCCGGGACCGGCGCTCGGCCGCGGTCAGCGAGGACATCTCGGCGAGGTCGATCTCCTCCAGCAGCTTGGCGCGGTAGGTGGCGACCAGGTGGCTGTCGTGGCGCGGTTCGGCGGCCGGCTCGGGCGCGACGATCCGGGCTTTCAGACTCATCGCGGGGGCGCTCCTTCGTACGTGCTCGCTGCTGCCGCGCCCTGCGGGTCGGCGGGGCGGGGCATGGTGGCGCTGCGGCTGGCGGAGCCGAAGTCGTCGACGCCGGGGATGATCGAGGGGATCCGGACCCGCGCCGTGGCGCTGACCGCGTCGCCCCCCTCGCTGACGGAGATGGTCGCGCGGTCCGCGACCCAGCCGCTCATCGCGGCCCGGCCGGCGGACCGCGGATCGGTCTCGCGGTCGGCCCGGTCCATCGAGGCGGTACGGGCCGCGGCCCGCGCGCCGGTGCCGGCCTGCTGGACGGTGTAGGCCGCCAGGCCGAGCTGGACCACGGCCAGCGCGACGAGCAGGAGGATCGGCAGGAAGCCGAGGAACTCGATGGAGGCCTGGCCCCGGTCGCGGCCGTGGCGGAGCCGCCGGGAGGGACCGCGGAACCCTTCGGAAGCCCCGGCGGCCCGCCGACGGGGAACGCCCCCGGGGCGGCTGAGCGTCCTCATCGGCTGTCCTCCTTCGCCGCGCCGGCCGAGCCGGTGATGTGGCCCGGGAAGCTGGCCACGCCGGGGAAGAGCACCGGGACGCTGATCCGGACGGTGGCCTTCCACAGGCCGGCCTCGGTGGTGCAGGAGGCCGAGGAACCCGCCTGCCAGGCGGGCGGCAGCTGGTCCTCGGCGGCGGTGCGGCAGGCGCCGGCACCGCCGTCCCGGGTGGCGGTGGCCGCCCGCGCGCCCCGGTCGGCGGCGTGCGCGGCGAGCGAGTAGCTGTACCCGACCAGCACGAACTGCCAGAGCAGCACCAGGACCAGCAGGATCAGCGGCAGCAGTCCCAGGAACTCCACGGAGACCTGTCCGCGGTCGTCGCCGCCCAGTGGGCGCCGCACCGCTCAGCCCTCCTCGTACGGGCCGGCCGGGTCGAACGGCCCGGGCCCGCCGGCCGCCGTCGCCTGCCCCCGCCGGACGCCGAACCGTCCGGCGCCCGACCCCGGTACCGACCCCGACGCGGCCCCGGAGGCCGTACCCGGACCCGTCCCGGAACCGGAAGCTGCCCCCGTCGTGAGCGCCTTGCGCTTGCGCCCCGTCAACGACGGACGCGCCCGGTGGCTGCCCCGGCCCTGCCGCGCGGCCGGTGACTCGACCAGCCCCAGCTCACCGGCGAGCGCCCAGAGCGCCTGCTTGACCGTCGACCGGGCGTCCAGGTCCTGCATCCGGCCGGCGTCCACACACGGCTGGAGTTCCTTGTACGCGGCCGGAACGTGCGCCCGGGCCGTCCGGGTGCCGGTGGCCTTGGCGACCACCGGCGGCTGGATCTCGGTGCTGCGGGTGAGCCGGTTGACGACCGTGGTGGTGTCCTCGGCCTTGCGGATCTGCAGCCGGTCCCACAGCCGCACCTGCCGCTTGGCGGCCCGTACGGCGACCACGTCCGGGGTGGTCACCAGCAGGGCGACGTCGGCGAGTTCGACGGCGGCGGCGTTCGCCGACTGCATCTGGGAGCCGCAGTCGACCACCACGACCTCGTAGCGGGAGCGCAGCGCGCCGAGGATCTGCCGGGCGGCCCGGTCGTCGACCTCCTCGCCGCGCTCGCCCTCCTCCGGCGCCAGCAGCAGCGCCAGGCCGGTGTGGTGGTCGTGCACCGCGTCCTGGAGGACCCGTACGGACAGGTCCTGGATGCCGGCCAGGTCGACGATCGAGCGGCGGAACTGGACGTCCAGGTAGGAGGCCACGTCCCCGGACTGCAGGTCGAGGTCCACCAGCGCGACGCTGCGGCCCGCGGCCCGGGCGGCCAGTGCCAGCTGGACGGCGGCGACGGTGGTGCCGACCCCGCCCTTGGCGCCGGTCACGGTCACCAGCCGGCCGGCCGGTCCGGGCCGGGCCTCCGGGTTTCCCCCCAGGTGCACCCGTACGCCGGCGGCCCACTGGGCGGCGGCCTGCACCCGGGCGGCCAACTCGTCGTAGCCGAGCGGCAGTCCGACGACGCCCCGGGCGCCGGCGTCCATCGCCGCGGAGAACAGCGCGGGCCCGGCGTCGGTGGTGATCAGTACGACGCCGACGGCGGGGAAGCGGAGCGCGATCTCGCGGATCAGCTCCAGCGCCGGTGTCGGCCCGATCCGCTCGTGGACCAGGACGACCTCGGGCAGCGCCTCGACGGCCGGGCCCGGGCCGGTGTCCCCGGCGGGCTGGGCCGCGGCCCCGGCCAGGGCGTCGAGCAGTGCGGTGCCGTCGGCGACCACGGGCGCCGGTTCGGCGTCCGGCAGCTGGTGGAGCAGCGAGGTCACCGCGCGGGCGGCGTCCGGGTCGCCGATCGCCGGGAGGATGCGGATGGTCACCTGGGCCTCCGGGTCACTTGTCGCCGTCGAGGGTGTAGGTGCGCTGGCTCGGCGGGACGGTGGCCTCGCTGCCGGGCGCGAGCAGCGCCAGCCGTACGTGGGAGGCGAACGACTCGGCGTACGCGACCCGCTGGGCGTCCTGGGTGTTGAGCGCGAAGGTGATCGGCACGGCCTCGCCGGCCTGCCGGCCGGCCGCGTTCGTGTCGCCGGGGTCCTTGGCCTCCAGGGGCGTCAGCTTGCCGACGTCGATGACCTGGGCGCCGGACACGATCACCTTGGAGACCGGCTTGTCCTCGGGGCGCTTGCCCTCGAAGGTGGCGTAGATGTTCACCCGGGCACCGGGGTTGATCTTGCCGGCCACACCGGTCGCGGCGTCGATCATGATGGCGATCTCCTGCTGCCCGGCCTTCAGCGCCGGCCGCTCGACGATCATGTCGTCCTGGAGCAGCGACCCCTTCTTCAGCGGGGTCACCGCGATCTTGCCGCTGACCTGGTCCAGATCGGTCACGGCGGTGGGCGGCAGCCAGCGCTGCGGCATCTTCACCTTCTCGAACTGCCCCGGATCCAGCGCTTTATAGGCCGCGACGTCCGTCTTCAGCCGGTACGCGGTCTTCTCGGGACCGACCTTGGACTCGACGTTCCTGATCACCGACAGCACGCCGACGAACGCGCCGACCGCACAGAGAACCGACAGGAGCAGCAGGATCACTCCGCGGCGCTGGCGTGAGTTCATGGGGGAGGGACCTCGATCGGGACGGGGGTGGGGCGGGGCGGGGGCGGGGCGGTCGGGTCGGCGGGGGCGGTTCGGTGGGTCGGCCGGCTCGGTGGGCCGGTTCGGGGCGGTTCTCCGGGCGGTGCGGTGGGCGAGGGGGGCGGATCGGTCGGGGTCAGCGGGCGCGGGCCACCGTCCGTGGGGCACCGGGGACGTCCGGGACCTCGGCGGCGTAGTCGGGGTGGCCGGGCAGATACGGAGGGCCGGGGGCGCGGGGGGCGTCGGACGCGTACGGATTCCCCGGGACGGGGCGGCCGGGCCCGTAGGGGGCGCCCGGGACTCCGTAGGGGGTGGCCGGAACTCCGTGGGCCGGGGCGCTCGCCGGGGAGACCGGTGACAGACCGCGCTCGCTCCAGGGCGCGGCCGGCGCCGGGCCGGGCTGCGGTGCCGGGGAAGGATCAGGGGCCGGGGCGGGGGGCGACGGCGAGGCCGGGGCCGCGAGCGGCTGCGGGCCGGGGCCCTGGGCGGAGGGCCGGTCCGCCGCCGGGTGCGGGGCGTTCGCCGTCCCGGCGGCCTCCTGCGCTCCCGCCGACGTTCCCGGCCCGGCTATGGCCGCGGGGCCGCGCCCGGCCGGGCCGCCGCCTCGCGGCGACCGGTCCCTGGCCAGTGGTGCCGTGCAGAACGCGCACCGGTCGCCCAGCACTTCCAGCCCGCACCAGCCGCACTCCTCGCGCCGTACCGACGCGACGAGTTGGCAGAGGACCGCCGGGTCCGGGATGCCCGCGGCGAATTCGATCAGCTTCTGGGTGCCCCACCAGCGCGCGGACTCGGCGGGCAGCCGCACCTCGTACGCCCCCTGCACCTGCCAGGCCGGGGCGAGGGTGCCGGTGACCCAGTCCGCGGTGAGCTGCCCGCGGGCCACGGCGAGTTCGGTGGCGAATCCGGGCGGCCGCAGGCCGGCCTCGGTGGCGTGCCGGTCCAGATGCACCAACTGCGGTGCGGGGTGGGCCAGGACGGCGAAGTGGGCGCCCGGCAACCAGGACTTCACATGGGCACGCAGATCGACCTCGATGTGATCCAGCCCGGTGACGCTGCCCAGCAGGGCACCGGCATGGACGTAATGGCTCAGCAGCCGGGCCGCGCTGGCCAGGACGCCGGGGCTGAAGTCGTACAGGGACAACTGCCGCAGCTGACGGGCCAGCACGGCGACGCCCAGCGGCGGCAGGGACACCGGGACGATGGCGATCCGGTCGCTCTCCAGGACGGCGCGGAGGGTGTGCAGCCGCCGGATGTGCTCGGGCGGGCAGGCGGAGGAGTACAGCACGACCAGATGGCCGTGGTGCTCCAGCACCGCGCTGGTCTCCGTCAGCGCGTCGTCCAGGGGCGTCAGATGCGGGGCGGACAGGACGACGGCGGCGGGCGTTTGCCGGTCGAGCGGAGCATCTCCCCGCTCGAACGACGTGGAGAGCAGGGGGGAGGGCAGCGTGAGGTCAGGGCTGGTGACTGCAATCGCGGTCGGCACGTCGCTCCCCCACTCCCTCCGGCCGCCGGGGGTCCCGGGACCGCGGATCGGCACAGCTCTGCGCCATCGGCGCCATACGCTCAGCACTTTATCCACAGAGATACGTCCCGGAGAACACGTTCTGGGCTACTCGTCATGACCATCGCGACGGTCGGAGTGGCGACCGCCGCCATGACCCACGCGATGACCTTCCCGATGACCTTCGCGATGCCCACCGGCCGGCGGCAAACCCCGCATACCGCCCCGAACGGCGAGAACGCCAACTCACGCTTCCGGCGGGGGTCTTGACAGGAGTATTGGTCTGGACCACGTTGTACGGCACGCACACACAGGGGCCCCTGGACGCGCGTCCGTACCACCCGTCTCACTTCCCCCACTCCCCCCACGGAGGCAGTCGTGGTTCGCGCACGATCAGATGCGGTTCGCGGCCGGTCAGGCTCTCCCGGCCCCCGGGCGGGCGCGTTTGGCGCCCGGTCAGGTCCGGACGCACGCACGGTCAGGAGGAGGCTGCTCGCCGGACTGGCCGCCGCGGTGCTGGCCTCGGGCGGCCTCGTCGCCGCCGGCACCGCCCAGGCCACGCCGGAGCACCCGGCCGCGGCCGCCGCCCGGGCCGCCCGCCCCGCGGCGCACCCCGCCGCCGTCCCTGCCCACGCCCTCACCGGCTACTGGCAGAACTTCAACAACGGCGCCACGGTGCAGAAACTCAAGGACGTCGACGACGCCTACGACATCATCGCGGTGTCGTTCGCCGACGCCACCGACCGGCCCGGGGCCGTCGCCTTCCACCTCGACCCGGCCGTCGGCTACGGCTCCGTCGACGACTTCACGGCGGACATCAAGGCCAAGCAGGCGGCCGGCAAGTCCGTGATCCTCTCCGTCGGCGGAGAAAAGGGGGCGATCTCGGTCAACGACGACGCCTCCGCCAAGAACTTCGCCGACTCGGTCGGCACGCTCATGGACGAGTACGGCTTCGACGGCGTCGACATCGACCTGGAGAACGGCCTCAACTCGACCTATATGACCCAGGCCCTGAAGGCCCTGCACGCCGCGCACGGCAATGTCGTGGTGACCATGGCCCCGCAGACCGTCGACATGCAGTCACCGCAGAACGAGTACTTCAAGACGGCGCTGGGCATCAAGGACTTCCTGACCGCCGTCAACATGCAGTACTACAACAGCGGTTCCATGAACGGCTGTGACGGCAAGGTCTACGCCCAGGGCTCGGTGGACTTCCTGACCTCGCTCGCCTGCATCCAGTTGGAGAACGGCCTGGACCCGTCGCAGGTCGGCATCGGCGTGCCGGCGTCCGACCGCGCGGCCGGCAGCGGCCACGTCGCCCCGTCCGTCGTCAACGACGCACTCGACTGCCTGACCAAGGGCACGGGCTGCGGCTCGTTCAAGCCGTCGAAGCACTATCCGGGGCTGCGCGGCGCGATGACCTGGTCCACCAACTGGGACGCCGGCAACGGCAATGAGTTCGCCCACCAGGTGGGCGCCCACGTGCACGGCCTGCCGTAGGGAGGGCCGCCGGAAAGAGACCAGGTCCCGCGCACGCCGTGCACGGGACCTGGCTCCGTTCCGTTCCGTCAGTGCCTGCGGCAGATCACTTCCGCACGCCCGCCGGCTTCGGGAGCGCGCAGCCCGCCGCGCTCAGGTCCAGCTTGTTCCCGGCGCCGAAGCACTTCGGGATCCCGTAGGTCTCCTCGGCGTAGTTGGTGCCCTGGTGCACCGTGACGTTGCCGTTCTCGTCGACCTCGCACGGGTTGTTGACGGTGCACTTCTCGCCGTCCTCATTGCCCGTGTTGTTGATCGCCGCGACCTTGCCCGTCGTGGTGTCGACCACCGGCGAACCGGACGTGCCACCTATGGTCTTGCACTCGGGGGTGTAACGGACCGAGTCCTTCCAGGTCCAGTCGCCCTCCTTGAGGGTGGGCACGAACCCGTCGATGCTGCAGGTGTAGATCTTCTTCCAGTAGCCCGAGACCACACTGATCCCGGCACCCTTGGCCGGGTGCTCGGTGGCCAGTTCCAGCGGCTTGATCCCGTACTTCTGCTCGATCTGGGCGTACGTGGACCTCGTCTGGTAGATCGTGACGTCGGTGTCGGTCATCGTCGCGTAGGCGACCTTGGCGGCCCTGATGGTGCCCACGCCGCGCGCCGACTTGTCGAGCAGGGTGAAACTGCGGCTGGACGGCTGGTCGACGATCACCTCGCCCGGGCCGGGCATACCACTTTCCAGACAGTGACCGTTGGACATCACCAGGGCCGGGTCGTTCGCCTGCGAGGTGGGCATCCGCACCACCGAGCCGGAGCAGTTGCTCAGCGCCACGGTGCCGGCGAAGTTCACCGCCTTGGCCGTGAACTGCCCGTGGTGCGACGCCGCCCGCTCGGGCGCGGCCTGCGCCGTTGGGGCGGTGCCCACCAGGGCTGCGGCTCCCAGTACGGCCGTGGCCAGGGTGCCGACGAGAGGTCTGTTCATGTGGGGGTCCTCTCAGCTTCTGTCACCGAGAGTCCGCACGAACCCTCGGTTTTGTCGTGCGCATTGTCAGTGCCGCACCCCGCCGGGGCAACCAATCCGCCGAAATCGATGGGAAGTTGAGGGACGCGGCAGTCAACCCGGGCCCTTCCGCCCCCGCCACATCTGGCCGTCCGCCGCCTTGACCCGCCCATGCCAACCCCAAACACTGGCGGCGTCGCTTCGACTCACACCCCACAGGAGACCGCATGCGACCACGGATACGCGGCGGACGGTCGACCGTCCTCGCCGCGCTGCTCTCCCTCGCGCTCGCCGCCCCGATCACCGCCGCGCAGGCCCTGGACTCTCCGGCCGGGGCCGCCGCCGGTGCCCCGGCCACGGGTGGCGCGGACCGGACGAACCCCGACCAGCAGCCCCATCAGTACGAGGTGACCGGGCCGGCCACGCCGGCGGCCCGTACCGCGCTCGCGGCGACGGGTGTCAGCATCGACGAGGTGCACGCCCGGTCCGTCGTCATCACGGCCGACCGGACCCAGGCCGACACCCTGCGCCAACTGGGCCATCACGTACGGCAGTTGCCCGACATTCCCGCGGCCGCCCCGGCCGCTCCGGGCGCCCGCGTCAAGGATTTCCCGCCCGGCTACACCGGCTACCACACCTACGCCGAGGCCACGAAGGAGATCGACACGCTCGTCGCCAAGTACCCGGCGATCCTGTCCAAGCAGGTCATCGGCACGTCCCACGAGGGCCGCGCCATCCTCGCCCTCAAACTCAGCAAGAACGTCACCAAGGACGAGAACGAACCCGAGGTCCTCTTCACGGCCCACCAGCACGCCCGGGAACACCTCACCGTCGAGATGGCCCTCTACCTCCTCAACGAGCTGACCTCGAAGTACGGGTCGGATCCGCGCGTCACGAAGATCCTCGATTCCCGTGAGATCTGGATCGTGCCGGACCTGAACCCGGACGGGGGCGAGTACGACATCGCTTCCGGGTCGTTCCGCAGCTGGCGGAAGAACCGGCAGCCCAACGCCGGGAGCAGCGAGGTCGGCACCGACCTCAACCGCAACTGGGACTTCAAGTGGGGCTGCTGCAACGGCTCCTCGGACGACCCGGGCGACGAGACCTACCGCGGGGCCTCCCCCGCCTCGGCCCCCGAGGTGCAGGTCGTCTCGAAGTTCGTGCGCAGCCGCGTCGTCGGCGGTGTGCAGCAGATCAAGGCCGCCATCGACTTCCACACCTACAGCGAACTCGTCCTGTGGCCCTTCGGGTTCACCAACGACCCCACGGGCCCGGGCATGACCCAGGACGAGCACGCCACCTTCGCCACCCTCGGCAAGAAGATGGCCGCCACCAACGGCTACACGCCGGAGCAGTCCAGCGAGCTCTACATCACCGACGGCGCCATCGACGACTGGCTGTGGGGGGACCAGAAGGTCTTCGCGTACACCTTCGAGATGTATCCGTCCGCCGGCCACGGCGGTTTCTATCCGAAGGACTCGGTGATCGCGAAGGAGACCGCACGCAACCGTGAGGCGGTGCTCCAGTTCCTGGAGACCGCGGACTGCGTGTACCGCGTGATCGGCAAGGAAGGGCAGTACTGCAAGGGCAGGTGAGCCGGACACGCCACGCAGGCACGGGCCGCCGCGGCGCTGCGCGCGGGCGGCGGCCCGGGTCCGTCACACCAGCAGGCTCACCAGGGCCGCCACCGCGAACCCCGCGACGGACAGGACGGATTCGAGCACCGTCCAGGTCTTCAGCGTGTCGCGTTCGGTGATGCCGAAGTACTTGCTGACCATCCAGAAACCGCCGTCGTTCACGTGCGAGGCGAAGATCGAGCCCGCCGAGATCGCCATGATGACGAGTGCGGCGAAGGGCTGCGAGTGGTGGCCCGCCTCGATCAGCGGCCAGACGATGCCGGCCGTGGTGACGATGGCGACGGTCGCCGAGCCCTGGGCCACGCGCAGGACGAGGGAGATCAGGTACGCCAGGACGATCACCGGCAGGCCGATGCCCTTGAAGGTGTCGGAGAGCGCCTGGGCGATGCCGCTGCCCTTGAGGACCGCGCCGAAGATCCCGCCCGCGCCGACGACCAGCAGGATGTTGCCGACCGGCTTCAGGGAGGCGGTGGACACCGTTTCCAGGGACTTGCGGGACCAGCCGCGGCTGATGCCGAGCAGGTAGTACGCGAGCAGCAGCGCGAGGGTCAGGGCGACGAAGGGGTGTCCGAAGAACTCGATGACCGAGCGGCCCGTCGAAGGGGCGAAGGCGATCGAGGAGAAGGTGGCCAGCAGGATGAGCACCAGCGGCGTGCCGATGATGGCGAAGACGGTGCCGAGCGGGACCGGCTTCTCCGTCGGTGTGACGCCGGCCTTCCGCTGCTCCTCGGTGAGCGCGGCCTTCGCCTCCTGTGCGGCCTCGACCATGTCCTGCGGTACGGGCACGAAGATCCGCCTGCCGATCCAGGCGGCCCAGCCCCAGGCGGCGAGCACGGCGGGGAGGCCGCAGACGACGCCCATGAGGATGACCCAGCCGAGGTCGACGTGGAGCAGCCCCGCCGCCGCCACCGGGCCCGGGTGCGGGGGCAGGAAGGCGTGGGTCATGGACAGGCCGGCGAGCAGTGGCATGCAGTAGAGGACGATCGACCTGCCGCCCCGCTTGGCGGCCGCGTAGACGATCGGTGCGAGGACGAAGATGCCGACGTCGAAGAAGACCGGGATGCCGAAGATCAGGCCGGTCAGGCCCATGGCGAGCGGCGCCCGCCGCTCGCCGAAGAGGTGGAGCAGGCGGGAGGCCAGCACCTCGGCGCCGCCGGAGACTTCGAGCACCGCCCCGAGCATGGTGCCGAGGCCGATGATGATCGCGACATGGCCGAGGGTGCCGCCCATGCCGGACTCGATGAGCGAGACGGCGTCGGACTTCTGGACGGTGCCGAAGAGTTCGGTGACGGACAGGCCGGCGCCGAGGCCGACGGCTGTCGAGACCGCCAGGAGGGCCACGAACGGCTGGAGCCTGACCTTGATGATCAGGAAGAGCAGCAGCACGATGCCGAGCGCGGCGACGGTCAGCAGTCCGGCGGTGCCGCCGAGGAGCGGGAGTATGCCGCCGGTGTGCGGTGGTGGTTCGGCAGGGGTGGCGGCCGCGAGGGGGGCGAACGGGGACATCGTTGACCTCGTAAGTGCATGAGACTTTCAGGGCAGGAGGGATCGCGGCACGGCACACCGCGCTGGTGTGTCGGGCCGTGACGACGTACGGCTTGCCGGTGGTGTGAGGGAGGGTCAGCCCAGGACGGCGAGGGCGTCGATCTCGATGAGCAGGCCCTCGGGCAGACCGACGTAGACGGTCGTGCGGGCGGCCGGGGCCTCCGCCAGGCCCTGCTCCTCGAAGTACTGGTTGTAGATCTCGTTCATCTCGGCGAAGTGGTCGGTGTCCGTGAGGTAGACGCGCATCATCATCACGTCGTCCCAGGTGGCGCCGCCCTCTTCGAGGATCGCCTTGACGTTGGCGAAGGTCTGCAGGGTCTGCTCGCGCAGGGTGGGGCCGGCCGGGGTGGGGGCCTGGCCCGGGGCCGCGGGGAGGAAGCCGACCTGGCCCGCGACCTGGAGGATGTTGCCCTTCTTGACGCCGTGGGAGAACTTTGCGGGCGGGGTGGTGTGGGTGGCCGGGGTGAGGGCGGTCTTCTCGCTCATGCTCATGCTTCCTTGGTCGGTGGACTGCCGGAGTACTCCCGGCTGATGGCGTCGGCGGTGCGGCGCACCAGGGGGAGCAGGGTGAGGAGTTCCTCGGCGGAGACGACGACGTTCGGTGCGGAGACCGACATGGCGGCGACGACGCGTCCGTCCGTGCCGCGGACGGGAGCCGCGACGCAGTTGATGGACTCCTCGTGGCCACCGAGGTCGGTGGCCCAGCCCTGTTCGCGGACCTTGGCCAGTTCGGCGAGGAAGGCCGTGGCGTCGGGGGTGGAACGGGCCGTGTAGCGGGGGTAGTCGAGCGTCGCGGCGAGGGTGCGGCGCTCGGCTTCCGGGAGGTCGGCGAGGAGCAGTTTGGCGACCGCGGCGACGGTGATCGCGACGGGTTTGCCGATCCGGGAGTACATCCGGACCGGGTAGCGGCTGTCGACCTTGTCGATGTAGAGGACCTCGTTCTCCTCGTGGACGGCGAGGTGGACCGTGTGTCCGCACTTCTCGTTGAGTTCGACGAGGTGCGGGTGGGCGATCTCGCGTACGTCGAGGTTCTCGACGGCCTCCTGGGCGAGCGCGAAGAGGCGGGCGCCGAGGCGGTAGCGCTGGTCGGCCTGCCGGTGGACCAGGCCGTGGTCGTGGAGGGTGCGCAGCAGCCGGAGGGCGGTGGACTTGTGCACGCCGAGCCGGTCGGCGACCTGGCCGAGGTCGGCGGGTCCTTCGGCGAGCAGCGGCAGGATGCTGAGCGCGCGGTCGACGGTCTGGCTCATGGGCTCGGTACCTCCTCGGCGGCCCTGCGGTCGGCTGCGACGGTCCAGCCGGGGCCGAGGTGCAGTTTCCCCCAGGCGGCGTCGTCGAGCGCGGCCAGCCCGTCGGCGAGGGCCCGGCCGGGTGGGGCCGCGAGGTCGCCGGGGACGGTGAGGGCGGCGGCGGCGAAGAGGTGGCCGTACCGGGCGCGGGTGCGCAGCGGCAGGCCGCGGAGGGTGGCGGAGAGGAATCCGGCGGCGAACGCGTCACCGGCGCCGACGGCGGCCACCACCTCGACGTCGAGCGAGCGGACGGCGGTGGCGGTGGCACCGCCCGGGCCCCCGTCGTGGAAGACGACGGCCCCGCCCGCACCCTGCTTCACCACCAGGACCTCCGGCTCGGGCAGGGCCGCGCGGATCGCCCGGCTGCCGGTGAGGCCCCAGGCGTCCCGGGCCTCGTCCTCACCGACGAACACCAGGTCGGCGCCGCGCGCCAGGTCGAGCAGGACCCGCGGGCCGATGGGGGTACCTCCCTGCTCATGGGGGCGCCCCCGCTCGAACGAAGGGGAGAGCGGGGGCGGAGCCGAGAGCTCGGGGGAGCCGCGCCACAGGCCGGGCCGGTGGTTGACGTCGAACGAGACGAGGGGGCGGCCGGGGCGGCGCGCGGTCAGGGTGCGCAGCAGGTCGAGGCAGTCGGTGGACAGGGCCGCGGTGATGCCGGAGAGGTGCAGGATGCGGCCGTCCTGGAGGGCGCCGGTGTCCAGGGTGGTCACGGACATGGCGGAGGCCGCGGAACCGGCGCGGTAGTAGGCGACCTCGTGGGCGTCGGTGGCGCGGTCGCCGGCGGTGCGGAAGTAGATGCCGGTCGGGCGGTCGCGGTCGCGGCGCACCCCGGAGGTGTCGACGCCGTAGCCGGCGATGGTCGCCACGAGGTGGTCGCCGAAGCCGTCGGCGCCGACCCGGCTGACCCACTTCGTGCGGTGGCCGGCGGCGGCGAGCATGCAGGCGACGTTGGACTCCGCACCGCCGATGGCGCGGTCGAAGGAGGGGACGTCGGCGAGCCGTCCGGGCCGGCCGGGCAGGAAGGTGACCATGGACTCGCCGAGGCAGACGACGTCGGCGGCCGGGGCGGGGGTGCCGCCCGGGCCGTGGGTGCCGCTGCCGTCCGGGGTCGTGGTCACGATCGTGTGCACTCCTTCGCTGGGCTTGCCCGGGCGGGCCGTGCGCAGCCCGCCGGCCCCGGAGGTTGTCCCGGCGGCGGCCGCAATTTCCTGCGGTCACCTGCGGTTTCCCGGCGTGTTTCGTGCTGCGTTGCCCCCGTGTTTTCCACCATTGACCGGGCGATGGCCCGGATGTTAGACAGCTCTCAGCGATATGCGCAATGGTCGTTGCAGAGCATGCAACACGATCTTTGAGGAGGCCCCATGACGGGGGAGCGGCTCGCGCAGGGACTTGCGGAACTCGCCGACGAACGCGTCGATCACCGCTTCAAGGGGCTTCCCCCGGACGCCGAAGGGCTGACCGTCGGCGAGCTGGCCGCCGAGCGCCGCAACCTCTTCGACGGCGGATTCACCACCCCCGTCCTGGCCCTGTCCGCGGAGGCCGTCGAGCACAACCTGGCCGCCCTGGAGACCTATTCCACCCGGCACGGCCTGGCCTTCGCCCCGCACGGCAAGACCTGTATGGCCCCCCAGCTCTTCGCCCGCCAGCTGGAGCACGGCGCCTGGGGCATCACCGCGGCCGTCCCGCACCAGGCCCGGGTCTACCGCACGTACGGCATCCAACGAATCTTCCTGGCCAACGAGTTGGTGGACGCCGCCGCGCTGCGCTGGCTGGCCGGTGAGCTGGCCGCCGACCCCGACTTCCGCTTCGTCTGCTACGTCGACTCACTGCCCGGCATCGCGCTGATGGACACCGCGCTGCGGGAGGCCGGCGCCACCCGCCCGGTCGACGTGGTCATCGAACTGGGCGCGGGCGAGGGCGCCCGCACCGGCGTCCGCACCGAGGCCGAGTGCCTCGAACTCGCCGACGCCATCGCGGGCGTGGACACCCTCCGGCTGGTGGGCGTCGCCGGGTACGAGGGCGAGGTGCCGGACGCCGACGGCGAGCGGGTGCGCGCCTGGCTGCGCCGACTGGTCGCACTGGCCGTGGAGTTCGACAAGGCCGGCCGGTTCGCCGACCTGGAGCGGATCGTCGTCAGCGCCGGCGGCAGCGCCTGGTTCGACGCGGTCGCCGAGGTCTTCGAGGAGATCCCCGCGCTGTCGGCGCCGGTCCTCAAGCTGCTGCGCTCGGGCGCGTACGTCTCGCACGACGACGGCCACTACCGCCGGCTGACCCCCTTCAACCGCGTCCCGGAGGAGGGCGATCTGCAGCCCGCCTTCCGGCTGTGGGCGCAGGTCGTCTCCCGCCCCACGCCCGGCCAGGCGTTCCTCAACGCGGGCAAGCGCGACGCGGCCCACGACCTGGACCTGCCGCGGGCCCAGGTCGTGCGGTCCGGCCGGGACGGCACCGAGCGGCCGGCCGACGGGATCACCGTCACCGGGCTGTCCGACCAGCACGCCTGGCTGGCGACGGAACGCGCCGGTGACGTCGAGGTCGGCGACTGGGTCGGGCTGGGGCTGTCCCACCCGTGCACGTCGTTCGACAAGTGGCAGCTGATCCCGCTCGTCGAACGGGACGGCACGGTCGTGGACTTCGTCCGCACCTTCTTCTGATCGTCCGCGCCGACCCCCAGCTCTGCTTTCCCCTTCCGCCCGCCCCCGGAGGACCCGCCATGGACCTGGTCATCCGCGACGTACGCGTCCTCGACGGCACCGGCGGCGCCTCCTACCGGGCGGATGTCGCGCTCGACGGCGGCCGGATCGCCGCCGTCGTGCGCGAGGCCGACGGCCACCGCCCCACCGCCCGCCGCACCCTGGACGCCGGCGGCCTCGCCCTCTCCCCCGGCTTCATCGACATGCACGCGCACAGCGACCTGGCGCTGTTGCGCGATCCGGCGCACGAGGCCAAGACCGCCCAGGGCGTCACCCTCGAAGTCCTGGGCCAGGACGGCCTGTCGTACGCCCCGGTCGACGACCGCACCCTCGCCCAGGTCCGCCAGGCCATCACCGGCTGGAACGGCGGCGGCCCCGGGGACCCGTCCCTCGACTTCGACTGGCGGACGGTCGGCGGGTACCTCGACCGCCTGGACCGCGGCTTCGACGGACAGGGCATCGCGGTCAACGCCGCCTACCTCGTCCCGCAGGGCACGGTCCGGATGTACGCGGTCGGCTGGGACGACCGGGACCCGACCCCGGCCGAGCTCGACCACATGAAGCGCCTGGTCGCTTCAGGTCTGGAGGAGGGCGCCGTCGGCATGTCGTCCGGCCTCACCTACACCCCCGGCATGTACGCCAAGGACGCCGAACTCACCGCATTGTGCCGGGTGGTGGCCGCGTACGACGGCTACTACTGTCCCCACCACCGCAGTTACGGGGCGGGCGCCCTGGACGCGTACCAGGAGATGGTCGACCTCACGCGCACCGCCGGCTGCGCCCTCCACCTCGCCCACGCCACCATGAACTTCGGTGTGAACGAGGGCCGGGCCGGCGACCTCCTCGCCCTCCTCGACGACGCGATCGCCGCGGGCGCGGACATCAGCCTCGACACCTACCCGTACACCCCCGGCTCCACCACTCTCGTGGCGATGCTGCCCAGTTGGGCCAACGAGGGCGGCCCGGAGGCCACCCTCGCCCGGCTCCGGGACGACAAGGCCGCCGAGCGCATCCGCCACCACATCGAGGAGCTCGGCTCGGACGGCTGCCACGGCGTGCCGATCGCCTGGGACACCATCGAGATCTCCGGCGTCACCGACCCCGGCCTCGCCCCCTGCGTCGGCAAGACGATCGCGCAGGCCGCCGCCGCACGCGGCGAGACCCCCTGGACCACGGCCCGCGCCCTCCTCCTCGACGATCGCCTCGGCCCGACGATCCTCCAGCACGTCGGCCACGAGGAGAACGTCCGCGCGATCATGAAGCACCCGGTGCACACCGGCGGCAGCGACGGCATCCTCCAGGGCGACAAGCCGCACCCGCGCGCGTACGGCACCTTCCCGCACTACCTCGGCCACTACGCCCGCGAGCTGGGCGTGCTGTCCCTGGAGGAGTGCGTGGCCCATCTGACGGGCCGTCCGGCGGCCCGGCTGCGGCTGCCCGACCGCGGGCTGATCCGCGAGGGACACCGCGCCGACCTGGTCCTCTTCGACCCGGACACGGTGGCGGCGGGCTCGACGTTCGAGGCCCCGCGCGCGCTGCCCGTCGGCATCCCGCACGTCCTGATCGACGGCCGCTTCGTCATCGAGGACGGCCGCCGCACGGACGTCCTGGCGGGACGGGCGGTACGGCGGACGGTCTAGGGAGCGTCCCGGTCGCGCCGGGCCGGCTCCGTGAGGGCGGCCAGGACGAGGTCCGACAGCTCCTGCGCGTTGTTGGTGAGCGAGGCGCCCAGGGCCGTGGCGCGCTCCTCGCGGTCCGGGGAACGGCGGATGGTGAAGAAGACCACCGGCCCGCTGTAGTGCCCGTCCTCCTTGAGGCGTTCCACCATGGCGAAGCCCGCGGTGTGGTCCCGCCCCCGGCTGATGTCGGAGATCAGCAGGTCGGGGGTGCGGGTCCGGAGGGCCTGGACGGCGTCGGCGCTGTTCTCGACGTGCGTCACCTGCACCCCGAGCCCCTCCAGCACCGTGCGCACCACGGCCTTGCGGTCCGGCTGGTCGTCGACCCACAGGACGTGCAGCGGCGGTCCCTGGTACCCGCGGCCCTGCTGCGGATACCCGCCCTGCTGCATCTGCGGCGGGTACACGGGGTCCTGCATCGGCGGCGGGTAGTCGTAGCCGCCCTGCGGCCCCGGCACCGGGTACCCGGCCTGCCCGTACGGCGAGGGGGGCTGCTGCCGGGCCGCCGGTGCCGGCTGCGGCGGCACCGGGTAGGCCGGCTGCTGCCCGTAACCGCCCAACCCCGGGTACGGCTCCCCGCCCGGCCAGGCCAGCGGCGGGCCGAACCCTGTGGCGTAGCCGTCCACCTGGACGTCCGGCAGGCTCTGCCACATGGGCGCCCATTCCCGGGACATCCGGGTCGGCTCGCCGCCCGCCCCCTGCGGGCCCTCGCGCAGCCGTTGCAGCAGCCGGTCCGCGTCCGGGCGGGCGGTCAGCTCGTCGACCAGCGAGGTGAACGCCGGGTTGATCACCAAGGCCGGGAATTCCGTGGGGAGTTGACGCTCCAGCGCGGCCAGCACCGCCTCGCCCGCCCCGCCGAGCTGGTCCGGAGTCGGCAGGTCGTACGAGGCCAGGAAGTTCCGCACCGCGTCGTGTTCCTGGATCGGGACCGGGGCCGCGGCCGCGGACAGCAGCGTCCGCCGCACCTCGCGGTAGGTGCGGAACTCGGCCACCACATCGCCGTCCACCGTGCCGGACGGGCCGGTCATCATCCGGTAGAAGTCGGGATAGAAGTACTGCAGCAGCAGCGTCCTGACCACCGCGTCGGGGCCGAAGTCACGCCAGACCGGGTTCAGGGTCGCTTCCAGGACGAAGCCGTTGACCAGGCGTTTGATCCGGCGCGGGTTGCGGTCCGAGCGCTGGACCAGCAGATCCACCAGGGCGTCGTCGAGCAGCGGCTCGATGCCCGCGGTCCGGGCGCACCACCGGATGTAGTCCTTGACCCCGTGGTGGTCGGGGGCCGGGATCCGGTAGCTGGTCTGGAAGATCTTCTCCATGAACGCCGAGCCGGCCGGCGACAGATCGCGCAGCAGTCCGTTGGGCCCCAGTGCCGACCGGTCGCAGCCGATCATGAACGCCAGCCCGGGCACGTCCAGATAGACCTTCACCGCCTCGCAGACCGCGAGCACCGTCTCCTCCGAGCAGCGGTCGAGGTCGTCGATGAAGACCACCAGGAGCCGGCGCGGCCGGTCGTCGGTGTTCTGCGACCATTCCTGCACCAGCTCGCCGATCGCCCCGCGCATCTCGTTGCGCGCCTGGGAGTTGACCGAGAGGCTCTTCCACAGCTCGTCGACGAGACCGGCCACCCCGAGCGGCCCGGCGACGACCGTGGTCAGCGCCCGGGCCGCCCGCAGCAGGGCGCGCCGCTCGCTGACCCGCGCCAGGCCGCGGCGCAGCACCCGCCGGTCGAAGCGCATCAGGACGGACTTGATCAGCCCTTCCAGTGCGTCGGCGCCGGTCGAGGTCCAGGCGTTGTACCAGACCGTGTGGACGTCGGGGGCGTGCGCCAGGTCCGCGTCGACCAGCCGCATCAGGCTGCTCTTGCCCATGCCCCAGCCGGCGTCGACGGCGAGGGTGAAGGGGGTGGACCGCCGGGAGGCGACGAGCAGGCCGGCGAGCTGGCGGGCGGCGCGTCCGGCGCCGAGCAGATCCGCGCCGGACTCGGCCACCGGCTCGTCGTTGAGCAGGGCGAACGGGCCGTGCGGCAAAGGCGCGGTGACGGCCGGTGCGGGCGCGGCAGGGACGGGCGCGGCGGGAGGTAACGGGGCCGAGGTGGGCATGCGCCCGGAGCGTACCGGGGCGGCCGTGCGCCCGCGCACCCCGCCGCGGAATCAGCAGCGACCCCGCCGGCCGACCCTGCCGGCCGGCCGGCGTCCACCCCTCCGGCCATCACCGGGCGTGAGGAACCCCACACCCTGTGCTGATCAACGTGGGGAAAAACACCGGGCGGGCGGCGAAACACGCCCGTAAGGTGGCGGACATGCAGGTGATCCAGTCAACGAAGCTCGCCAACGTCTGCTACGAAATCCGTGGCCCGGTGCTCGAGGAGGCCATGCGGCTGGAGGCGGCGGGTCACCGCATCCTCAAGCTGAACACCGGCAACCCGGCGGCGTTCGGCTTCGAGTGCCCGCCCGAGATCCTGGAGGACATCCTCCGCACGGTCGGGACGGCGCACGGCTACGGCGACGCGAAGGGCCTGCTGTCCGCCCGCCGCGCGGTGATGCAGCACTACCAGACCAAGGGCATCGAGCTCTCCGTAGACGACATCTACCTGGGCAACGGCGTCTCCGAGCTGATCCAGATGTCGATGCAGGCGCTGCTGGACGACGGCGACGAGGTGCTGGTGCCGGCCCCGGACTACCCGCTGTGGACCGCGTCGGTCTCACTGTCCGGCGGCACCGCCGTGCACTACCGCTGCGACGAGCAGGCCGACTGGATGCCCGACCTGGCCGACATCGAGCGGAAGGTCACCGACCGCACCAAGGCCATCGTCGTCATCAACCCCAACAACCCCACGGGTGCCGTGTACGACGACGCGCTGCTCCAGGGCATCGCGGAGATCGCCCGGCGGCACAACCTGATCGTCTGCGCCGACGAGATCTACGACAAGATCCTCTTCGACGGGGTCACCCACACCCCGTTCGCCGCGCTCGCCCCGGACCTGCTGACCCTGACCTTCAACGGCCTCTCCAAGGCGTACCGGGTCGCCGGCTACCGCAGCGGCTGGCTGGCGGTGTGCGGCCCGAAGGCGCACGCCTCCTCGTACATCGAGGGCCTGACGATCCTCGCCAACATGCGGCTGTGCGCCAACATGCCGGCCCAGCACGCGGTCGCCACGGCGCTCGGCGGACGGCAGTCGATCAACGACCTGGTGCTGCCCGGCGGCCGGCTGCTGGAGCAGCGCGACACCGCGTACGAGCTGCTGACGCAGATCCCCGGGGTCAGCTGCGTGAAGCCGAAGGGCGCGCTGTACGCCTTCCCGCGGCTGGACCCCACGGTGTACAAGATCAAGGACGACCGGCAGATGGTGCTGGACCTGCTGCGCGCCGAGAAGATCATGATCGTGCACGGCACCGGCTTCAACTGGCCCGAGCCGGACCACTTCCGGCTGGTCACCCTGCCCAGCAAGGACGATCTGGCGGACGCGGTGACCCGGATCGGCACCTTCCTCGACGGTTACGGACAGTACTGAGCCGGGCCGACTTCTATACGACCCACAACTTTAGACAGCGTCTAAGCTAGGATGGCTTCCTGGACTTTTCTCAGGAGGCCGTCCCATGTACGAACCGATCCGCACCAAGTCGGTCCACACCATGGCCGCCGCCCCGGAGTTCCCGCACCGCTCCCGCGAGGAGGAGCTGGACATCCGGCTCGCCGGACAGCTGACCGCGCTGCTCACCGTCACCGACGAGCTGCACGCCCTGGCGCGGCGCCCCGGCGCCCGCCCGGCCGGCGACCCCGGCACCGGGCCGGCCCTGGACGCCGCCGCACTGGCCGACGCCGCCGAGCGCATCGCCGAGCAGGTCGCGCGGCTGAGCGGCGGCCACTACCCGCTGCGCGCCGAACCCTCGGACGCCGGCACTCCGTCCCGCGCCGCGGCACTCCAGCAGCGCGCCCGCACCCTGGCCGGCAACGCCCTGGCGGTCGCCACGTCCCGGGGCGACACCGCGGTCATCGCCCTGGCGGCCGAGCGCATCGAGGCCCACTCGGGGCCGGTACGCGACCTCGCCACGACCTGAGCCGGTGTGCGGCGGCCGGTTCACTCCACCGGCCCATCGGGCCCGGCCCGCTTCACGGCCGGCCCGCGACGGCCTCCGCCTGGCCTGGTCGAACGAGCCGGGGCCCCGCACCATCGGTGCGGGGCCCCGGCCGGATGTCCGGCGGCGAGCGTCGGCGACGGTCAGCCGAGCCGCTTCACCAGCGCGCGGTATTCGTCCCACAGCTCCTTCGGCGTGTGGTCACCGAAGGTGTTGAGGTGCTCGGGGACCAGCGCGGCCTCCTCGCGCCACACGTCCTTGTCGACGGTGAGCAGGAAGTCCAGGTCGGACTCGGACAGTTCCAGGCCGTTCGTGTCCAGCGCGCCCTTGGCCGGCAGCACGCCGATCGGGGTCTCGACGCCCTCGGCCTTGCCGTCCAGGCGCTCCACGATCCACTTCAGGACGCGGGCGTTCTCGCCGAAGCCCGGCCAGACGAACTTGCCCTCGTCGTTCTTGCGGAACCAGTTGACGTAGTAGATCTTCGGCAGCTTGGACTGGTCCTTGTCCTTGGCGACGTCGACCCAGTGGCCCATGTAGTCGCCCATGTTGTAGCCGCAGAACGGCAGCATCGCGAACGGGTCGCGGCGCAGCTCGCCGACCCTGCCCTCGGCGGCGGCGGTCTTCTCGGAGGCCACGTTGGCACCGAGGAAGACGCCGTGGTTCCAGTCGAAGGACTCGGTCACGAGCGGCACCGCGCTGGCGCGCCGGCCGCCGAAGAGGATCGCCGAGATCGGCACGCCCTTGGGGTCCTCCCACTCCGGCGCGATGATCGGGCACTGCGAGGCGGGGGTGGTGAAGCGGGCGTTGGGGTGCGCGGCGGGCTCGGCGGAGTCCGGGGTCCAGTCGCGGCCCTTCCAGTCCGTCAGGTGGGCCGGGGTCTCCTCCGTCATGCCCTCCCACCACACATCGCCGTCGTCCGTCAGCGCCACGTTGGTGAAGACGGAGTTGCCCCACAGGGTCTTCATGGCGTTGGCGTTGGTGTGCTCGCCGGTGCCGGGCGCGACGCCGAAGAAGCCGGCCTCGGGGTTGATGGCGTAGAGGCGGCCGTCCTCGCCGAAGCGCATCCAGGCGATGTCGTCGCCGATGGTCTCGACCGTCCAGCCGGAGATCGTGGGCTCCAGCATGGCGAGGTTGGTCTTGCCGCAGGCGGACGGGAAGGCGGCGGCCACGTACTTCGGCTCACCCTGCGGCGGGGTCAGCTTGAGGATCAGCATGTGCTCGGCCAGCCAGCCCTCGTCGCGGGCCATCACCGACGCGATGCGCAGCGCGTAGCACTTCTTGCCGAGCAGGGCGTTGCCGCCGTAGCCGGAACCGTAGGACCAGATCTCGCGGTCCTCGGGGAAGTGCGAGATGTACTTGGTGGAGTTGCACGGCCACGGAACGTCGGCCTCGCCCTCCGCCAGCGGGGCGCCGAGGGTGTGCACCGCCTTGACGAAGAAGCCGTCCTCGCCGAGCTCGTCGAGCACCGGCTGTCCCATACGCGTCATGGTGCGCATGGAGACCGCGACGTACGCGGAGTCGGTGATCTCCACGCCGAGGGCGGACAGCGGCGAGCCCAGCGGGCCCATGCAGAACGGAACGACGTACATCGTCCGCCCCTTCATCGCGCCGCGGAAGATGCCGCCCTCACCGCCCGCACCGGTGAAGATCTCCCGCATCTCGGCGGGGGCCTTCCAGTGGTTGGTCGGGCCGGCGTCCGCCTCCTTCTCGGAGCAGATGAAGGTGCGGTCCTCGACGCGGGCCACGTCCGAGGGGTCGGAGGCGGCGTAGTACGAGTTGGGGCGCTTGATCGGGTCGAGCTTCTTGAACGTGCCCTTGTCGACGAGCTCCTCACACAGACGCTCGTACTCCGCCTCCGAGCCGTCACACCAGACGACCCGCTCGGGCTGGGTGATCGCTGCAATTTCGTCGACCCAGGCAATGAGGCCCTGGTGACGGGTCGGGACGGTGGGAGCCGCGTTGTCGCGCGCCACGATCGCTCCTAGATGAGGGTGTGGACGGATATATGCCCGGCGTGCCGGGAAAATCCGCATCTTTTAGTTGTTGCCCCTTGGGGGCCGCGACCCGGATGCTTCGTGACCGCTCATCCGGTGCCGTCCGCACTCATTTGATCATCCGACCCGAATACCGATCTGTCCAGAGGGCGCCTTCGTGACCGTCACCACTCGTGGACGAACCGGTAACCTACGGTCGCGTAGCTAGCATTGCGCCATGACTTCCGCGCCCGACGCCGCCGAGAACCGGCCCGCCACCGCGTCCCCCGCGATCGCGACGGTCGCCGCTGCGGCCGCACCGCTCAAGCCCAAACTCCGTGGCTGGCTGCATGCCGGGATGTTCCCCGCCGTCCTGCTCTCCGGGGTCTTCCTCACCGCGCTCGCCGACAGTCCCCGCGGCCGCCTGGCCTGCGCCATCTACACCCTGACCGCCTGCCTGCTCTTCGGCGTCAGCGCCCTTTACCACCGCGGCAATTGGGGCCCGCGCGCCGACCGCGTACTGCGCCGCCTCGATCACGCCAACATCTTCCTGATCATCGCCGGCACCTACACCCCCTTCACCATGCTGCTCGTGCCCGGATCACGCGGGCAGCTGCTCCTCTGGGCGATCTGGGCGGCCGCGCTCGCCGGAATCATCTTCCGCGTCTTCTGGGTCGGCGCGCCCCGCTGGCTGTACACGCCCTGCTACATCGCCATGGGCTGGGCCGCCGTCTTCTTCCTCCCCGATTTCCTGCGCACCGGTGGGGTCGCCGTCCTCGTACTCGTCGTCGTCGGCGGTCTGCTCTACAGCGCCGGCGGCATCATCTACGGCATCAAGCGCCCCAACCCCTCCCCCCGCTGGTTCGGCTTCCACGAGGTCTTCCACTCCTTGACGCTCGCCGCCTTCGTCGTCCACTACGTCGGCATCTCGCTGGTGGCGTACACGCACGCCTGACACACACGCCCCGGACGCCGGCACCCCACGCAGCACCCGCAGTTCACGGAGCGCAGCCGGCTCCCGACTCACGCTCCGTGAACCACCTCGCTCCACAGAGTGACAGACGGCACTGACAACGGCGGCGGCTCGGCCGCGGCGCGGGCCCGGTCCGGACCGTGGCCCGCCGGACGACCGGTGCCCGAGAATGCTGTGCATGGTCTCCGCACGCACCGCCGCCACCCGCACCGGAACGCCGAAACCCGGGCTGCGGGAACGGAAGAAGATCAAGACCCGGCAGGCGATCCGGCGGGCCGCGTACCGGCTCTTCGCGGAGCAGGGCTACGACGCGACCCCCGTCGACCGGATCGCCGAGGCCGCCGACGTCTCGCCGAGCACGGTCTTCCGCTACTTCCCCACCAAGGAAGACCTCGTGCTCACCGACGAGTACGACACCGTGCTGGCCACCGGGCTGCGGTCCCGGCCGGCGGACGAGCCGATCGTCGAGTCGGTCCGCCAGGTCACCATCGAGGCGCTGCACCAGCTGTCCCCGGAGGACCGCACCGACCTCGTCCAGCGCGTCCGGCTGGTCCGCGAAGTGCCCGCCATCCGCGGCCGTACGGCGGAGAACACCGCCCGGAACACCGCCACGATCAGCGCCGTCCTGGCCGAGCGCACCGGCCGCCCGTCCGACGACCTCGAACTACGGGTCATCAGCGCGGCCGTCCTGGCCGCCCTCCAGGAGGCGATGCTGGCCTGGGTGGCGGCGACCGGAGCGCCCGCGGGAGGCCGAACACCCGGGAAGGACCGGGCACCCGGTCTGGAGGAGCTGGTGCGGCTGATCCACCAGACGATGGACGTGCTGGCGCGCGGGCTCACGCCGTAGCGACGGGGGCCTCCGGCGGCGCCGCGGCGCCCGGACCGTCCACCGGCTCGCCCAGGCGTGCCGCGAGCCGCGCCCGTAGTTCACAGAGCCGCTCGATACGCTCGTCCAGGTCGGCGAGCCGGCGCCGGGCCACCGCTTCGGCCGTCGCACACCGCTCCGCGCCCGGGTCCTGGGGAATCAGTGCGGGCACACCCTCGGGCGGCACGGTGCGCAGCAGATGCGCGAAGGCCCGTACGTCGCCCACCGTCAGCCCGGCTTCCCGCAGTTCGCGGACGGCCCGGAGCCGGCGGATGTCCTCGGCGTCGTAGACCCGGTGCCCGGAGGGGGTCCGCCGGGCCGTCACCAGGCCCTGCTGCTCGTAGTAGCGCAGCGCCCGCGGCGTCATCCCGGCGGCCGCCGCGGCGTCCCCGATCCGCATCGGCGTCTCCCGTGGCGGGACGGCCGGTTGCCTCTCGTCCCGCGGGCTCGCCCGGCCGCCCGCTCCCTCGTGGTCCCCCGTCCCGTCGTTCAGCGCCCGCTCGCCCCCTCGCCAGCCGCCCCGTCCAGGACGCGTTCGATGCCGGCCGCCGCCTCCAGCAGGGCCTCGTCCGCACCTTCGGCGGCGACGAGTTGGAGCCCCAGCGGCAGCCCGTCGGCGGCGCGTCCGGCGGGCAGGCTGAGGGACGGCAGACCGGCGTTGCTCCAGGGCAGGCACATGATCGACGTACCGGTGGTGGTGAGGTCGGCGGGGGCCGGGCCGGTGGCCGCCGGGGCGAGCCACAGGTCGATGCCGGCCCCGGCCGACGCCGCGGCGAGCTCCGCGCGGAACGCGGCCCGCTGCGCCCGGGCCGCTTCGTAGGCGGCGTCCCCGATCGCCTGGCCCTGCCGGATGGCCGCCGTGGTCTGCTCGCGGTAGCGGTCGCCGAAGCGCGCGAACCAGTCGGCGTGGGCCCGGGCGACCTCGTAGCGGTTCATCGTGAACAACTGCTCCACGACCGCGTCGAAATCGTCCATCACCGGGACCTCGCGGACCTCGTACCCGGCGGCGCCCAGCAGCCCGCGCTGCTCCTTGAAGGCGCGCCGGGCCTCCTCGCCGGCCCGCTCCAGATAGGGGCCCACCGGCACGCCCAGCACCGGGCGCGGGGCCGTCTCCGGACGTCCGGGGCCGCCACGCCCGCCGCGCCAGCCGTCGAGCAGCACCGAGGCGGCGAGGGCGACGCCTGCCACGTCCGTGGCGTACCACCCCAGGGTGTCGAAGCTGAGGGCGTTGGGGATCACTCCGTCGAGCGGTATCCGCCCGTAGGTGGGCTTGAAGCCGACCACGCCGCAGAAGGCGGCGGGCCGGATCATCGAGCCGACCGTCTGCGTCCCGATGGCCAGCGGCACCATGCCGGCCGCGACCGCAGCCGCCGAACCGCTGCTGGAACCCCCGGGCGTATGGGCGGTGTGGTGCGGATTACGGGTCGGGCCGGGCGCCGTCACGGCGAACTCCGCGGTGACGGTCTTGCCCGCCACCAGGGCGCCGGCCGCGCGCAGCCGGTCCACCACCACGGCCTGCGCACCGGCCAGCACCTCGGGCGGCAGGGCCGATCCAGCGCGGGTGGGCAGGCCGGCCACCCGCACGATGTCCTTGATGCCGACCGGTACGCCGTAGAGCGCGGGCCGCCCTGCGGGGTCCGGCGGAGCGGCCGCCGCCAGCTCCCGCGCCGCCTCCAGGAGCCGCGTGCGCCGCCCGTCCTCGGGCACGAAGGCCCGCACCTGCGGATCGACGGCGTCGATGCGGTCGCATGTGCGCCGCACCGCGTCGACGGGGTCGTCCGCGCCGGACCGCAGCGCCGCGGCCTCCTGGACGAGGGGCCGGTGCCCCAGCAAGGTCGTCACGCCTGCAGGCTACAACCGGCCGCTGACAACGGCCGGTTGGGCGACGACCGCGGCGACGGCCCGCGCCCGGACCGCCGCCCGCTCTCACAACTCGACGACGACGGCGCCCAGGTGGCGCCCCTCCGTGAGCTCGCGCAGCGCCCGCGGTGCCTGTTCGATGCCCTGCAACCGGACGTGCGGGAAGGTGAGGCTGCCGTCCCGGAGGCCCGCGGCGAACCGCCGGTTCCACTGGGGGATCAGGTCCAGGTGGTTGTAGAGGGCGATGCCGCGCAGGGTGATGCTCCTGATGAGCAGCGAGAGGCTGTCGACCTCCACCTTGACGGCGGTCGGGCCGTCCTGGGCGAGCTGGCTGGCCAGGGCGCCCACGATGGCGACCCGGGCGTTGCGGTTGGCGAGGGCGAGGGCGGCCTCCAGCTGCTCGCCGCCGACGTTGTCGAAGACCGCGTCGATGCCGTCCGGGGCCGCCTCGCGCAGCTGCTCCTCGATGGGGCCCGCGCCGCGGATGACCACCGCGTCATAGCCCAGTTCCTTGATCAGGCGGTCGGCCTTCTGCGGTGACCCGGTGCTGCCGATGACCCGGGTCGCGCCGAACTGGCGGGCGACCTGGCCGGCCAGGGTACCCACGCCGCCGGCCGCGCCGGTCACGAACACGGTGTCGCCGGGACGCACTTCGGCGCCGCGCTCGATGCCCATCAGGGCGGTGGAGCCCTGGGAGAGGTACGCGGCGGGGTCGGGCATCAGATCCGGGTCGAGGCGGGTCGCCGCATCCGCGTCGAGCAGCGCGTACTCACGCCAGCCGAGTTGGTGTTCCACCAGGTCACCGGGGTTGAGGCCGGTACCGGGGGCGGCCACGACCTCGCCGATGGCATGGCCGTGCAGCGGTGCCCCGACCTCGTAGGAGGGAATGGGCACGTCGCTGTGCTCGTCCATCAGGCTGCGCATCACGGCGCCGAGTCCCATATGGGTGGTGCGGACCAGCACCTGGCCGGGCCCGGGCTCGGGGACCGGCACCTCCACGATCTCGAAGAGGTCGTCGGTGACCGGCCCTGTGGGGCGGGCGGCCAGGCGGACTTCACGGTATGTGCGGTTCGTCATGACCCGAGGCTAAAACTTGACGCGCACGTCAAGGTCAAACCGGTCATGGGTCCTAGGACTTGGGGCGGTGGTCCCGGCGCGTGAACCGAACGACCGGGCCCGGGGCCGCCCCTGGGCGGCCCCGGCGCATGGCGTCACCCCCGGAGGCGCTCCGCCAGCTCCTCCGGGTCCGTCGTGGGCCGCTCGCAGGTGAAGTGACGGCACACGTAGGCGGCGGGTTTGCCGTCGACCAGGGGGCGGTCCTTGAGGAGCGGCACCGCGTCGGCCTCCTCGGTCCCGGGTGTGCCCAGCGCGAGGACCGCGCCCGGTGCCGGGCCGAGCAGCGCGGCGCGGTGCAGGGCGGCGGTGGCCGGATCCCCCTGCGGGCCGACGACCGCGATCTCCCGCGGTCCGTCCAGCGCCGCCTCGGCGACCGCGAGCCCCCAGCCGATGAAGCGCGGGGCCCGGCCACCGAGCGCGGTGACGATGCCCAGGGCGCGTTCGGCCGCGCTCCGGTGGAGGTCGCTGCCGGTCAGCGCCCCGTAGGAGAGGAGCGCACCGGCGGCCGCGGTCCATCCGGAGGGC
This sequence comes from Streptomyces sp. NPDC107765, assembly GCF_055657085.1. Taxonomy (NCBI): domain Bacteria; kingdom Bacillati; phylum Actinomycetota; class Actinomycetes; order Kitasatosporales; family Streptomycetaceae; genus Streptomyces; species Streptomyces sp. NPDC107765. The sequence goes on from NZ_JBVKBL010000002.1 coordinate 419,484, forward strand.
GACGCGTTGTCGGTGGGGTCCTGGGGGCGGCGGATCAGCGACTCGGCGTCGGCGGCGGTGTCGTAGAGGGCGCCGTCCTCGGTGGTGAACTGGAACAGCACGGTGTCCAGCAGGAGCCCCGCGAAGTCCACCCAGACGCCTTCGCCGGTGACCGAGGCGAGGGCGAGGAAGCCCTCGGCGACGTCGGCGTAGTCCTCCAGGACGCCGGAGTTGGCTCCGGGCGCCCCGTCGCGGGAGGTGCGGTGCAGCCGGGCGTGCCAGTCCATGTGGACGCGGACCAGCAGGTCGGCGGCGTCGGTGGCGGCCTGGACGAGATCGGGGCGGTCGAAGTAGGCGCCGGTCTCGGCGAGTGCGGCGATGGCCAGGCCGTTCCAGGCGGCGACGACCTTGTCGTCCCGGCCGGGGCGCGGCCGCTGGTCACGCGCCGCCAGCAGCCGCTGCCTGACGGACACCACCCGCTCGGCGTCGACCGGCCCATCCGCGTCGGGGAGTTGGAGCACCGAGGCGCCCTCCTCGAAGGTGCCCTCCTCGGTGACGCCGAAGTACGTGGCGGCGAACTCCGCGTCCTTCTCCCCCAGTACGGCGCGCAGCTGCTCCGGCGTCCATACGTAGTAGGCGCCCTCGACGTGCCGGCCGGTGCCGTCGTCGCTGTCGGCGTCCAGGGCCGAGGCGAAGCCGCCCTGGTCGGTGCGGAGTTCGCGGACCATGAAGTCGGCGGTCTCCACGGCGATCCGGCGGGCCAGGTCCGAGCCGGTGGTCCGCCACAGGTGCGCGTAGGTCCGGCACAGCAGGGCGTTGTCGTAGAGCATCTTCTCGAAGTGCGGCACGGTCCAGGTGGCGTCCACCGCGTAGCGCGCGAAGCCGCCGCCGAGCTGGTCGTAGATGCCGCCGCGGGCCATCGCCGCGCAGGTCGCCTGCACCATCTCCAGGGCCCCCGCCGAACCAGTGCGGGCGTGGTGGCGCAGCAGGAATTCGAGCACCATGGACGCCGGGAACTTGGGCGCTCCGCCGAAGCCGCCGTGCACCGCGTCGAAGTCGCGGGTCAGGCCCATCAGGGCGGCGTGCAGCTCCTCGGGCCGGGGCGGGCGCCGGTCGGCGGGCAGCGACTCGGTCAGCGAACGGCCGGCCAGGTCGGCCACGATCCGCCCGGCGACCTCGCCGACCTCGTCCCGGCGGTCGGCCCAGGCGGCGCGCACCCCTTCGAGGATCTGTCCGAACGACGGCATGCCGTGTCGCGGCTCGGGCGGGAAGTACGTACCGAAGTAGAACGGCTCGGCGTCGGGGGTGAGGAACACGGTCATCGGCCAGCCGCCCTGGCCGGTGGCGGCCTGCACGGCCTCCATGTACACCGCGTCCACGTCCGGCCGCTCCTCGCGGTCGACCTTGACCGCGACGAAGTGCTCGTTGAGCAGCGCGGCGGTGTCCGCGTCCTCGAAGCTCTCGTGGGCCATGACGTGGCACCAGTGGCAGGAGCTGTAGCCGACGCTGAGCAGCACCGGCACACCGCGCCGGCGGGCCTCGTCGAACGCCTCGGCGGACCACGGCCACCAGTCGACGGGGTTGTCTGCGTGCTGGAGCAGATACGGGGAAGTCTCTTGGGCCAGGCGGTTCGGCATGAGTCCATCCTCTCCCACCGGGGCCCGCCGTGACGGGAGCGAAGGGAGTTATCCACAAGCCTGCCGGAATCCGCGCGGAGGCGGAACACTGTGCGTACGGCGAAGATCGCCGCCGGAGACTGCGGTAACTGCGGAGGGGGACGTCATGCCGGTCTCACTGGCTGCGCTGCGCGAGGACCATCGCGCGGACGTGGAGGCCCTGTTGACCAGGGCCGTCGAGGAGGAGGTGCGCCGCTCGGGCGGGCGGCTGGACGGGGCGGCGCTGCTCGGCAGAGCGCGGGCGGAGCTGGACGGTCTGGCGGGCAGTGCCGCCGAGGAGTACACCGCCTATGTCCGGGCGCTGGACGAGGCGGCCGCCGGCCGGCCGTCGCTGGGGCGGCGGCTGGCGCCCAAGGAGCTGGGCACGCCCGCGGTCGCGACGGCCGTCGCGGCGGTGGCGGCGTTCGGCACGGACCTCGCGTACGGCACGGGCGGCGGCGCGGCACTGGGGGCCGGGGCCGCGGTGCTGGTGGCGGGCGCGGCCGCGACGGTCCTGAAGCTGACCGCGGGCCACTGGCCGGCCGCGCACCGTGAGGCGGGGCGGCGGGGGCAGCCCGGCGGTGCGGAGCAGCTGCGGCTGCAGTGGCTGACGGCGCTGGAGGTGCGGGGCATCCGGCCGTTCCTGGACCAGCAGCGGATGCTGGCAGCGGCGGCCCGGAACGGCGGCACGAAGGACAAAGCGGCGGCCGCGAAGACCACCCGGGGGCCGCAGCTGCGCGGCGCCGACCGGAGCGCGGCGGCCCGGCAGCGGTCCGTACTGGAGCACTCGTTCTCCCAACTGCCGCAATCGGACGGCCCCTTCGCCGGCCGGCGGGCCGAGCTGGGCCGGATCGCGCAGTGGGTGCACGCGGCCCGCGCGTCCACGGAGACCCGGCCGACCGTGGTGGTGCTGCACGGCGAGCCGGGATCGGGGCGTACGGCGCTGGCGGTGCGGGCCACCCATCAGCTGCGCGACCAGTTCCGCGGCGCCTGTGTGGTCGATCTGCGCGGCGACACCCCGGGCGAGGTGCCGCTGCCGACCCGGGACGCGCTGCTGCATCTGCTCAACCGTCTCGGCGCGCCGCGCGAGCAGCTGCTGTTCCGCGAGCGCCCCTCCCAGGAGCAGCACGTCAAGCGGCTCACGGAGCTGTACCACCAGCATCTGACGGGCCTGCCGGTGACGGTCCTGCTGGACGACGCCGCGGACCCGGAGCAGGTGCGCACGCTGGTGCCGGAGCGGTCCGACAGCCTGGTGCTGGTGACGTCCCGGGAGCCGTTGAAGCTGCCCGAGGACCTGGAGGCGTGGGTGCACCACCTCCCGGTGGGGCCGCTGGACACCGCGGGCACCGAGGAGCTGCTGCGCGCCGCCGCGGCGGCCGGCGAGGGGACGGCGGGCGCGCCGGATTCCCGCGCCCGGCCGGCGGACGTCCCGGCGGAGCCGTACGACGCCCGGGCGCTCGACGAGATCTCCCGGCTGTGCGACGGCCTGCCGCTGGCCCTGCGGGTGGCGGGCTCCGCCCTCGGCCCGCGCACCCCCGCCGAGCTGGCCGCGGTCCTGGCGTCCGGTCCCCCGGCCCCGCCGGTGGAGCGGGCGCTGGCGCTGGGCTACGCCGACCGCCCCGAGCCGGCCCGGCGGCTGCTGCGCCGGCTGGCGCTGGTGGGTCGGGCCAGCCTGGGGGCGGCGGCCGCCGCGGCGCTGCTCGGCGTCGAGACCGCCGAGGCCGAACGGCAGCTGACGGCCCTGGCCCGGGCCGGCCTCATCGAGCACGTCCGCGGCGAGCGGTACCGCCTGCACACCCTGGTGCACGCCTTCGCGCACGCCCGACTGGTGGACGAGGAGGAGCCCGGCGAGCGCGGCGCGGCCCAGGAGCGGCTGATCCGCGGCTATGCGGAGCTCGCCGACTCCGTCATCCGGCTGGTCGACGGCCGTACGTCGACCCGCGCCGACCGCTTCGGTTCGCACGGCTTCACGTCCCTGGACGCGGCCCTGCAGTGGCTGGACGACGAGTCCAGCTTCATCACGGCCGCACTGCGCCACGCCGACCAGGACGTCGACCAGGCCGCGGTCTCGCACCTGCTGGGCGCCCTGGCCGACTACTGCCTGCTGCGCGGTGACCTCTACCGCCTCGGGGAGCTGAGCGAGCTCACCCGGGCCGTCGGCCAGGGCCTGCTGGTCCGCTCGGTGCAGTGGCGCACCGGTGTGGCGGCCCGCCAGCTCGGCGAGCTGGACAAGGCCCGGACGACCCTGTCGTCGGTGGTCGATCTCTACTTCGAGGCGCAGCATCCGGCGGGCGCCGCACGGGCGTTGCGCGATCTTGGCATCACCCTCCAGCAGCAGGGCAACCTGCAGGAGGCCGCGGTCAAGCTCCGGGAGGCGCTGGAGCTGCAGTCCGGTCCGGACATGCACGGCGACCGGGCCTGGACGCTGCACGCCCTGGCGGCCGTGGAGCGGGACCGGGCGCAGCTCGCCGAGGCCCTCGCCATGCTGCGCGAGTCCCTGGAGCTGCACGAGGAGAGCGAGAGCCTGCACGGCCAGGCGTGGGCGCACTTCCAGCTCGGCCAGGTGTATCTGCGCACCGGCGAGGTACCGCGCGCCGAGCAGGCGCTGCACGCGGCGCTGGAGCTGTACGGCCGTACCCAGGACGAGCGCGGCGCGGCCTGGGCGATGACCCAGCTGGCCCGGGCCCGGCTGGTGGCCGGCGAGCCGGGGCCGGCGGCCGACCAGTTGCGGCAGGCGCTGCCGCTGCACCACCAGCACGAGGACGCCCGTGGTGAGGCGTGGACGATGTACTACCTCGGCCAGGCGCTGGAGGAGCGCGGCGAGCGGGACGCGGCGCTGCGGCAGTTGGAGCGCTCGCGGACGATGTTCTCCCGGATGCAGGACGGCTACGGCCTGGCCTGCGCCCGGCACCACTCCGGGCGGGTCACCCGCGATCTGCGGGCCGAGCAGACCGGTTCGCTGCGCAACAGCGGCTTCGCCCGGCAGCTGCTGCAGGACGCCCGCAAGGACTTCGCACGGATCGGGGTGCCGCACGGGGAGGCGTGGTCCTGCCTGGAGCTGGTGATCATCGACGCGGGCAACGGGCGGGCGGCCCAGGCGCTGGAGCTGGCCGACGAGGCGGCCGGGACCTTCGCCGGCTACGGCGACCGGCGCGGCGAGGACTGGGCGCGTTTCCTGCGCTGCACACTGCTGCCGTTCGCCTCGGCGGGCGGTTCGGTGGTGGGCACGGCCGTCGCGCAGGAGGAGCTGGCCGGGCTCATACGGGACAAGCACCCGACCCGCGACGCGAAGCTGGAGGACTGCGCGGAGGCGTTCGCCCTGCTGCTGGAGCGCGGCGTGGAGCCGGAGACGGGCTGGCAGGCCTGGCGGCTCGGCATGGTCCCGGACCGCCACGCCCGCGAGGTCATGGGCGTCCTGGCCACTCCGGCGGTCGGGGACTGAGGCAGTCGGCGACGGAGGCGGCCGGAGACGGAGGCTGCCGGGGCCTGAGGCTGCCGGGGCCTGAGGCAGTCGAGGACTGACGGCACCCGCCGGGAGCGTACGCCAACCGGCGTTCCCGGCAGGGCCCGGCCTCAGCCCCAGCCTTCAAGGGCCGCAGCACCGAACCGGCCCGCGGAAGACCGTGCCGCGGCGAGCGGCGGCCGCGCACAACAGCGCGCCGCCACAGCAACAGCCCGTCGCCGCACGCAACGGCTCGCCGGCCGCTTGGGTCGGCGAGCCGCCGGGGCGGTCAGCCGGTCGCTGCCAGGAGACCGGCCGTCGACCGCGCCCGGTCTTCGGCCGTCCTCAGCCGGTCTTCGGCTTCGCGGCGGACGGGGCGGCGGAGGCGGCGGTGCCCGCCTCGCCCTCCTCCGGCTGCTCCTCGAAGTTGACCTTCTTCATCTGCTTGTTCATGGACTTCATCAGCAGCCACACGGCGCCGCCGATGACCGCGAAGACGATGAAGCCGAGGACGCCGGGGGTCACCTTGTCCTTGTCGAAGCTGTCGGCAAGGGTGACGAAGTGCGTCAGGGCGAGGGTGCTGGTCGCGCTCATCATGGGGTCAATTGTTGCGGATGCCCGCGAAGAGGTCGTCCTCGGGGAGGGAAGTGTCCACGAGCGACTTCGCGAGCTCGTACTCCTCCGTCGGCCACACCTCGCGCTGGATGTCCATCGGCACCCGGAACCACCCGCCGTCGGGGTCGATCTGGGTGGCGTGCGCGATCAGCGCCTTGTCCCGGATCTCGAAGAACTCGTCGCACGGGATGTACGTGGTCAGCGTGCGCTCGCGGCGCTCGAACTGCTTCCAGCGCTCCAGCCACTCCCCGTACGGCGACTCCATGCCGCGGGCCAGCAGGGCCTCGTGCAGCGCGATGGTGCGCGGCTTGTTGAAGCCCTGGTTGTAGTAGAGCTTCTGCGGCTGCCAGGGCTCACCGGCCTCCGGGTACTTCTCCGGGTCGCCGGCCGCTTCGAAGGCCACCATCGTGATCTTGTGCGTCATGATGTGGTCCGGGTGCGGGTAGCCGCCGTTCTCGTCGTAGGTCGTGATGACCTGCGGCTTGAACTCGCGGATCAGCTTGACCAGGCGTCCGGCCGCCTCGTCGACGTCCTGCAGCGCGAAGCAGCCCTCCGGGAGCGGCGGCAGGGGATCGCCCTCGGGCAGCCCGGAGTCGACGAAGCCCAGCCACTCCTGCTTGACGCCGAGGATCTCCCGGGCCTCGTCCATTTCCTTCTTGCGCACCTCGTGGATGTGCTCCTCGATGTACGGGTCCCCCTGGAGCTTGGGGTTGAGGATGGAACCTCGCTCACCGCCTGTGCAGGTGACGACCAGCACGTCCACCCCCTCGGACACGTACTTGGCCATGGTGGCCGCACCCTTGCTCGACTCGTCGTCGGGGTGGGCGTGCACCGCCATCAAACGCAGCTGCTCAGTCAAGACTCGATCCTCAGTTAAGGGCCGGAGAAGATGCCTCCTATAGTGACCGAAGCGAGGGGGCACTGTATTCCCTGGGGCGGGGACCCCCCGGGGGTTCCCGAGCCGGGTCCAGGTCCCCGTACCAGGAGGATGGATCGATGGCCGCGGTGCGCGAAGGGCTCCCCGACGGACGCTACGGCCGCTCCGCGGACCAGCGCGCGGACCGCAAGCTCAAGATCATCGGCGCGGTGCTCGGCGCCGGGCTGCTGGGCGTGGTCGGCTGGGCCGGTGTGTCGTACATCTCCGGGCAGGACCTCAGCGGCCGGGTGATCAGCTGGGACGCGGTGTCCGACCACGCCGTCAAGGTCCATCTGGAAGTCGTCAAGGGCGCCGACGACAAGGGCGTGTGCACGCTGCGCTCGCAGGCGGCGGACGGTTCCGAGGTCGGCCGCAAGGACGTCACCGTCGACCAGCGCACGGGCCAGGTGGACACCGAGGTCACGGTACGGACGACGAAGCGCGCGACCAACGCGGTGCTGGTCGGCTGCACGTCTTCGTCCGCCTCCTCATCATCAGCCTCGTCCTAGTCCTCGCCCTCGCCCTCGTAGGGTCGTAGAACCCGGGGAGTCGCAGAACCCTGGGAGTCGCAGAACCTGGGAGCCGTAGATCCAGGGAAGTCGTAGCCCCCGGCCCCTTCCCCGTCCAGGGGCGGGCCGAGGTACGCGCGGGGTGCACCAGTGCCGCCGCAGCTACCCTCCGCCACCGTCCGCCCCTTGGGTGCCTCGCGCGCCGTACTCCGGCATGGCGTGTCGTGACCGCCTCTGATCAGCGATGATGCGTTCCTGTGCGGTCACTGTGAATTTCCTCTTCCCCGTTTTGTGCCGGAATTGTTAGGCTCGTGGTTTCGCCCACCCGTGAAGGCGCAAACCTTCCTGGTAGGGCGTTTGATTTATCCCCAGTACCGACGAGGAGCACCTGTGACCCAGACCAGCGAGAACGTCACCTGGCTGACCCAGGAGGCGTATGACCAGCTCAAGGCCGAGCTGGAGTACCTGTCTGGTCCCGCACGCGCCGAGATCACCGAGAAGATCCAGGCGGCCCGCGAGGAAGGTGACCTGAAGGAGAACGCCGGGTACCACGCGGCCAAGGAAGAGCAGGGCAAGCAGGAGCTTCGGGTCCGGCAGCTCACCCAGCTGCTGCAGACCGCGAAGGTCGGCGAGGCCCCCGCCGCCAACGGCGTCGTTGCTCCCGGCATGGTCGTCACCATCGCGTTCGACGGGGACCCGGACGACACGCTGTCGTTCCTCCTGGCCTCGCGCGAGTACGCGAGCTCGGACATCGAGACCTACTCCCCGCAGTCGCCGCTGGGCACCGGTGTGAACGGCAAGAAGATCGGCGCCGACGCGGAGTACGAGCTCCCCAACGGCAAGAAGGCGAGCGTGAAGATCCTCGACGCCAAGCCGTACACCGGCTGATCCGGACCGAGTCGGCCGGTCGGGCCTTGTTCCGGCCCCGTTCCGGCTCGTCGGCGGGACGCCCGCAGACGGTACGAAGCGGCCCGGAGCCTCGCGCTCCGGGCCGCTTCGCCGTGTGTCCAGCGTGTCTCGTGGGTCCTGTGTGTCCGTGTCCAGCGGCCCCCGGGCCCCCGGAACCAGAGGTACCGCTCAGGCCGTCGCCGAGCGGTACTTGCGGACCGCCAGCGTCCGGAACGCGGCGATGATCAGGACCGACCAGATCACCGAGGCCAGCACCGGGTGCTGCATCGGCCAGGCGTCCGGCACCGGATAGTGCGGCGGCAGGTTCCCGAAGAGGTCGCGGCAGGCCATGACCGTTGCACTGAACGGATTCCAGTCCGCGATGGTCTGCAGGAACGACGGCATGTTCTCCGACGGCACGAAGGCGTTGGAGATGAACGTCAGCGGGAAGAGCCAGATCAGCCCGCCGGACGTGGCCGCCTCCGGCGTCCGCACCGAGAGGCCGATCAGCGCGCCGATCCACGAGAAGGCGTAGCCGAGCAGGAGCAGCAGCGCGAAACCCGTCAGCACCTTGGCGATGTTCTCGTGCGTGCGCCAACCGATCAGCAGCGCCACGACCGCCAGCACCACCAGCGTCAGCGCGCTCTGGACGAGGTCGGCCAGGGTCCGGCCGGTGAGCACCGCGCCCCGGGACATCGGCAGCGAGCGGAACCGGTCGATGAGCCCCTTGTGCATATCGTCCGCGATGCCCGCGCCGGCGCCCGCCGTGGCGAAAGTGACGGTCTGCGCGAAGATCCCGGCCATCAGGAACTCGCGATATCCGGAGGGGGAGATGCCCGCCCCCGGGATGCTGATGGAGCCGCCGAACACATAGCTGAACAGCACCACGAACATGATCGGCTGGATCAGCCCGAAGATCACCACCTCGGGAATCCGCACCATCCGGATCAGGTTCCGCTTGGCCACGACCAGGGAGTCGCGCACCAGCCGGCTGATGCCGCCGCGTGGCGGCGGGGCTCCGAGCGGCGTACCGCCGGCACCCCCGGTCGCGGTGCTCGCCGTACTCGCCGCGGTCATCGCACGCCCTCCTTACGGTGCCCGGCGCTCGCCGGGCGACTGCCGCCCGTGGTCCCGCTCCGTTCCGTACCGCCGCCACCGGGGCCGGCGCCACCACCGCCGCCGGCGTCGCCGTCCGCGGACTCGGCGGCGTGCCCGGTCAGCGCGATGAAGACGTCGTCGAGGGTCGGGCGGCGCAGTCCGATGTCGTCGATCTCCACGCCGCGGACGTCCAGTTCGCGGATCACCTCGGCGAGCAGCTTGGCGCCGCCGGCGACCGGGATCGTCAGCCTGCGGATGTGCGGCTCGACCGTGCCCTCCCCCTTGGCGAAGCCGCGCAGCACCTCGTCGGCGACGGTGAGGTGCTCGGGGGCGTGCACCACGACCTCGACGCGCTCGCCGCCGGTGCGCGCCTTGAGCTGGTCGGAGGTGCCGCGGGCGATGACCTTGCCGTGGTCGACGACGCAGATGTCGTGCGCGAGGCGGTCGGCCTCCTCCAGGTACTGGGTGGTGAGCAGCAGGGTCGTGCCGCCCGCGACGAGCTCCTGGATGACGTCCCACAGCGCCTGGCGGTTGCGCGGGTCCAGGCCGGTGGTCGGCTCGTCCATGAACATCACCGGTGGGCTGACGACCAGCGCGGCCGCGAGGTCGAGCCGGCGGCGCATCCCGCCGGAGTAGGTCTTGGCGGTGCGGTCCGCCGCATCGCCGAGGTGGAAGCGTTCCAGCAGCTCGGCGGCCCGGCGCTTGGCGTCCCGGCCGCTCATCTGGTAGAGCTGCCCGACCATCGTCAGGTTCTCCCGACCGGTCAAGTACTCGTCCACAGCGGCGAATTGGCCCGAGAGACCGATGGACCGGCGTACCTTGTCGGGATGGGCGAGCACGTCGATCCCGGCAACCTCCGCCTTGCCGCGGTCGGGTCGGAGCAGGGTCGTCAGGACACGTACGGCGGTGGTCTTGCCGGCACCGTTAGGGCCGAGCATGCCGAGGACGGTTCCTTCGGGAACGTCCAGGTCGACGCCGTCCAGTGCCCTCACGTCGCCGAAGGTCTTCACCAGCCCTTCGGCGTAAATGGCGCCTGGCATATGGGTACCCCCATGGCTTGGGTGAGTTCCAGGTCGAAATATGTCGAATGTTACGTTCGGCGGCCAATGCCCGCTTCAGGGCATTCGTCCGCAACGAGGCACCAGGGCGCGCATGGCGCGCCGGCACCCCGCACCCGGGATGCTACTCCGAAACGCGATACATCGCGATACAAATAATCAGATCGGTTCCCGGCTCCTGCCGGAGCTCGTGCCCGCCTCACTCCAGGACGACGTAACCCGCCTCCGCGAGTGCCGTGCGCACCTCGCCGCAGTGCTCCGGGCCCTTGGTCTCCAGGTGCAGTTCCACCTCGACCTCGGTCAACCCGAGCCGCGGATCGGTCCGTACGTGCCCCACGTCGAGGATGTTCGCGTCGACCACCGTCAGCACGCCGAGCAGGGTCTCCAGCGCCCCCGGCCGGTCCGTCAGCCGCAGCCGCAGCGAGAGGTACCGGCCCCCGGCGGCCATGCCGAACCGCAGGATGCGCTGCATCAGCAGCGGATCGACGTTCCCGCCGGACAGCACCGCCACCACCGGTCCCTCGAACGACCCCGGATCCGCGAGCAGCGCCGCCACCGGACTCGCCCCGGCCGGCTCCACCACCAGCTTCGCCCGCTCCAGGCAGAGCAGCAGCGCACTGGAGAGGTCGTCCTCGGAGACCGTACGGACCTCGTCCACCAGCCGCTCGACGATGCCGAAGGGCACGTCGCCGGGCCGGCCGACCTTGATGCCGTCCGCCATCGTCGACAGCCCCTCGACCGCCACCGGGTGCCCGGCCGCCAGCGACGGCGGATAGCAGGCCGCGCCCGCCGCCTGCACGCCGACGACCTGCACGTCCGGCCGCAGCGCCTTGACCGCCAGCGCGATCCCCGCGACCAGCCCGCCGCCGCCGACACCGACGACGATGGTGCGCACCTCCGGGCACTGTTCCAGGATCTCCAGCCCGACCGTGCCCTGACCGGCGATGATGTCGCGGTGGTCGAAGGGGTGGATGAAGACCGCGCCGGTCTGCCGGGCGTACTCCTGGGCAGCGGCCAGCGTCTCGTCCACCACGTGGCCGTGCAGCCGCACCTCGGCACCGTATTCGCGGGTCGCCGCGACCTTCGGCAACGGGGCGCCGACCGGCATGAACACCGTGGACCGCACGCCGAGCAGGGACGCCGCGAGGGCCACCCCCTGGGCGTGGTTGCCGGCGCTCGCGGCCACCACGCCGGCCGCCCGCTCCTCCGCGGAGAGCCCGGCGATCCTTACGTAGGCGCCGCGGATCTTGAACGAACCGGTGCGCTGGAGGTTCTCGCACTTGAGGTGGACGGGGGCGCCGACCAGCCCGGACAGGTAGCGGCTGCCCTCCATCGCGGTGGCCCGTGCGACGCCCGAGAGCATCTTGTGCGCCTCCCGGACGTCCTCGATGGTGACCGGGCCGACGTCGGACAGGTCGGCACGACGGGCATCGTCCGGGCGGGGCTCGTGCGGCGGACGCGGCGGATGAGGCGGATGAGGCGTATGAGCAGCCATACCGTCAGTCTCGCAGTTCGACGGTGCGCGGGCCCGCCCGCCCACGGGCACGAACGAGGGGGACGGCGCGTTATCGGAATGGACGGCGCAGGTACGCCGTGCGCCGGGTCCGCGTACGCTGTCCTCCCATCCATACGCACTTCCATCGAAGCGAGCTCCCGGCCATGCCCACCTCTTCGGACATGACGACCCACACCGACCCCGCTCTCCTCGACGCGCTGCAGCACCAAGTGGCCGTCTTCGCCCGCCGCGCCGAACAGAGCCGGCTCGGCGGCGTCGGGCAGGCGCGCAATTCCATGGACCGCGCCGCCTACCTGCTGCTCAACCGCCTCGACCAGGAAGGCCCGATGGGGGTCAAGGCCCTGGCCGCCGGCATGGGCATCGACTCCTCCACGGTCACCCGGCAGGTCGCCCCGCTGGTCGATTCCGGGCTCGTCAGCCGGGCCACCCACCCGGAGGACGGCCGCGCCGTGGTGCTCGAACTGTCCGAGCGCGGTCACGCCCGGCTGGACGAGGTGCGGGCCTCGCGCCGTGCGCTGATGGCACTGGTCACGGAGAAGTGGAGCGACGAGGAGCGCGAGGCGTTCACGACCCTGCTGACCCGCTTCAACGCCTCCCTCTCCGACATCACCGCGTCCCTGACGCCTACGGGCCCGGCCTCCTGACACCGGCAGGCCCGGCCGGCGGCACGCCGCGGCACGCCGCGGCCCGGACCCGGGTAAGTCGTCGCGCCTCTTGACCGGGTGGCCGCGCTGCCGTGCTATAGGAGCCCAGGGGGTCGGGCGTCCGTCATCCGGGAGGCGCGGTGCGAGAGCGGCGGCCGGCGCAGCAGCGCCGCCACGCCCGGGAGTTCGAGTCGTTCGTGGCGGGCGCGGCGGGACGGCTGTTCCACGCCGCCACCCTCCTGACCGGCGAGCCCGCCGCCCACCCCGCCCCGGCCGCCGAGGACTTGCTGGTCCGCGCGCTGGCCCGGACGTACGCCGACTGGGACCGGCTGCGCGGCGAGGACCCGTACGAGCGGACCCGCCGGGAGCTCGCCGAACGTTTCGCCCGCACCGCCCGGCGGCACCGCCGGCCGCGCGGCGGACCGCTGGACCGGCTGACCCCCCAAGAGCGCCTGGTCCTCGTGCTGCGGCTCCACGAGGGGCTGGCCGAGGAACAGGCCGCGGCCCAACTCGGCCTGCCCGCCGAGCGGGTGCGCGCGCTGTACCTGCACGCCGTCGCCGCGTTCCGCAGCCACCGGCCGGCGCGCCGGGTCCGCGGTGGCGAAGCGCCATGAACCTCTACCCCGAGGCCGCCGTGCCGGACCCGGGCGTCCCCGACCGCAAGCAGGCCGAGGCCCGGCGGTTGCTGGCCGGGCTGCCGCTGCCGCCCGTACCGCCGGACCTGGCGGCCCGGGCCCTCGCCCGCGGCCGGCGGCTGCGTACGCACCGCCGGCTGCGGCGCCGCCTCGGCTGGCTGCTGGCGCTGCTCGCCGTGGCGGCGCTGACCTATACGGCCGCGGCCCAGCCCTGGGTCCCGCCGCCGTCCCGCACCACCCCTCCCGTCGAGGGGTGGTGACGGGCCCCTCCGGCAGACCGGCACAGGGGTGGTGACGGGCAGACGGCAGCAGGCCGCAAGCGGTGGGCGGTAGGCGTCAGCCCAGCGCCTGCGCCAGGTCGGCCAGCAGGTCCTCGCCGGACTCGATGCCGACCGAGAGGCGTACGAGGTCGTTGGGGACCTCCAGCTGCGAGCCGGCCGTCGACGCGTGCGTCATCCGCCCCGGGTGCTCGATCAGCGACTCGACGCCGCCCAGCGACTCACCGAGGGTGAACAGCTCCGACCGGTTGCAGACCTCGATGGCGGCCTGCTCCCCGCCCGCGACCCGGAACGACACCATGCCGCCGAACGACCGCATCTGCTTGGCCGCGACCTCGTGCCCCGGGTGCTCGGCCAGGCCCGGGTAGTAGACCTGGGTCACCTTGTTGTGGGAGGTCAGCAGCTCCGCGATCCGCTCGGCGTTGGAGCTGTGCCGGTCCATCCGTACGGCGAGGGTCTTGATGCCGCGCATCACCAGCCACGCATCGAACGGGCCGGCGACCGCGCCCATCGCGTTCTGGTGGTAGGCGAGTTCCTCACCGAGGGTGTCGTCGTTGACGACCAGGGCACCGCCGACCACGTCCGAGTGGCCGCCCATGTACTTGGTCGTGGAGTAGACCACCACGTCCGCGCCGAGGGCGAGCGGCTGCTGGAGGTAGGGGCTGGCGAAGGTGTTGTCGACGACGAGCCGGACCCCGGCGTCCCGCGACACGGCGGCCAGCGCCTCGATGTCGCTGATGCCGAGGAGCGGGTTGCTGGGCGTCTCCACCCAGATCAGCTTCGTACGGGGCCGCAGGGCCTCGCGCACCGCCTTCGGGTCGGAGGTGTCGGCCACCGACCACTCCACGCCCCACCGCTCGACGACCTTGGAGATCAGACGGAACGTTCCGCCATAGGCGTCGTTGGGGATGATGACGTGGTCACCGGGGACCAGCAGGGTGCGCAGCAGGGTGTCCTCGGCCGCGAGGCCGGAGGCGAAGGCGAGCCCGCGGCGGCCGCCGTCGAGGGCGGCGAGGTTTTCCTCCAGGGCGGTACGGGTCGGGTTGGCGCTGCGGCTGTACTCGTAACCGCCGCGCAGCCCGCCCACACCGTCCTGCTTGTAAGTGGAGACCTGGTAGATGGGCGGAACCACCGCGCCGGTCGTGGGGTCGGGTTCCTGACCTGCGTGGATGGCAAGGGTTTCGAAATGCTGGTGTCGCTGTTCGCGCTGATCGCTCATGCCTGCCGAGGGTAGTCGGCCGCGCGGCCGGCGTTCCCGGAACTTTCTGGTTCGCTTGGTAGTGGATACGTACGAGGGGTCGCACACTGGTTCCCGCCACGTCCCCTCAGCCCCGCCCGACCCCACCCGCCGCCCCCGAACCGCCACCCCGCCACCCCAGGTACAGGACACAGGACACACACCCCATGGACGCTCTGCTGGTTCTCCTCGCCGCGCTCGCGCTGGGCGGGCTCGTCTTCCTGCCCTGGATGCGCCGACGGCGGGCCGTCCAGCAAACCCAGCAGGGGCTCGCGGTGGCCTCCGACCCGATGGCGGGCTACGGCTTCGTCCCGCTGGAGGAGCTCGACGTACGACTGCCCGGACCCGACCGGGCACTGGAGGAGGCGCTGGACGCGGTGCGGCGTACGCACGACTGGCGCCCGGCGGCCGAGCTGCTGAAGTCCACCGGTGACGACTGGGAGCGCCGCTGGCAGCGGGTGCAGACGCTGGCCGGCGCGGCCGCGTTCGAGCTGGCGGCGGGCGGACCGGAGCAGCAGGGCGGGCAGCGGACCGGCGGCATCTGGCTGCGCATCTGGCGCTCGGAGGCGCCCAAGGATCCCGGCGGCGCCGAGACGCACGCCCAGTTCCTCGTCGTCCAGGCGCTGCGCGACCCCGGCTCGCAGGACTTCCGGATGATCCTGGAGGAGGCCCGTACGGTCTGCCGGGAGGCGCGCCTGCTGGCACCGGGCAGCCCGATCCCGTACCTCGTCGAGCTGGCCGTGGCCCGCGGGCTGCACGACCGGCCCGCCGACTACGAGGAGCTGTGGTCGGAGGCCGACCGGCGCGCCCCGCACCACATGGGCGCCCACCTCGCGGCCCTCCCCTACTGGTCCCAGAAGTGGCACGGCTCCCGCACGGAGGCCGAGGCGTTCGCCGCACGCGCCGCGGCCGGCGCCCCCACCGGCTCCCTCCTCCCGGCCCTTCCCCTCTTCGCGGTCTACGAGCACCTGCCCGAGGCCAACATGGTCCGCAGCCTGTACCAGAGCGCGGTCGTCGAGCGCGCCATCGAGGGCGCCCACTTCGCCCTCCGTGAGGCCCCGGCCGACCACCCCATGGCCCCGCACGTCCGGCACCTGCTGATCTGGTTCCTGGTCCGCGCCGAACGCTACGCCGAGGCCATGGAGCAGCTGCGCCTGGTCGACGGCCACGTGGGCGCCGTGCCCTGGTCGTACGGCCGCAGTCCGGCCGCCGAGTACGCCGCCTACCGCGCCCTGGCCATCGCCGGCTGGGAACAACTGGGCGGCACGTCGACGGGCTTTCCGCAGGACCGGCCGTGAACGGGTGGGGGCGTGAGCCCCGTGAGCACATAAGCCCGTAAGCCGGGTAGGCCGGGTAGGCCGGGTAGGCCCGATAGGCCGGGTAAGCCGGATAGGCCGGGTAGGCCTGCAAGGACAGCCCGACGGTCACGTCGGCGCCAGGAATGTGATCGCGCCAGCCGACGTTGTCAGAAGGGCCCGCCCCCTACCCCCTACCTCCCGCCCACTCGCCCACTCGCCCACTCGCCCGCCCACCCGACCCCGGAGCCGCCCCATGCTCTTCTCCCGCTTCAAGACCCAGCTCCCGACCCCCGAGGAAGCGCTCGAAGGCCGCCCCGAACCGGCCTTCGCCGTCCCCGAGCGGCACACCGTCCTCGGCAACCCGCTCCTGGGCCCGTACCCGGACGGCCTGGAGGTCGCCGACTTCGGCCTGGGCTGCTTCTGGGGCGCCGAGCGGAAGTTCTGGCAGACCGAGGGCGTCTGGACCACCCTCGTCGGCTACCAGGGCGGCCACACCCCGAACCCCACCTACGAAGAGGTCTGCAGCGGCCACACCGGCCACACCGAGGCCGTCCGCGTCGTCTACGACCCGGCAGTGGTCCCCTACGCGTCCCTCCTGAAGCTCTTCTGGGAGTCCCACGACCCCACCCAGGGCTTCCGCCAGGGCAACGACGTCGGCACCCAGTACCGCTCCGCCATCTACACCCACTCCCCCGCCCAACAACAGGCCGCCGAAGCCTCCCGCGACGCCTACCGCACCGTCCTCCACAACTCCGGCTACACCGACATCACCACGGAAATCCTCCCCGCCGACCACACCCGCCCGTTCTACCCCGCGGAGGGGTACCACCAGCAGTACTTGGACAAGAACCCGACGGGGTACTGCGGGATCGGGGGGACCGGTGTTTCGTGCCCGGTGGGCGTGGCCAAGGCCGACGGCTGACGTCACCGGGTGGGCTTCGGAACGTACGCACGCGGAGTGCGCAACGAGCAGTTGCCACTCGCCCGACGGCACACCGCACTGAGGTGTGCCGTCGGGCAGTACTGCCCACTCGGTTTCCACGCGACCTGGGCATATCTGGCCGCGACGGCGTATCCCGCTCCCGACCTGCGCAGAGATCCTGCGGCGCTGCTGCGCGCGCTGGAGACATTGGAGGAGAGCCGAGCAGTCCGACTCAATGACGTGGCGACCTTCGCTGCTCGCCGTCATGCGGAGAAGTCGGCCGGCCGACGAACCCCGCGGGCCTCCGACGCGGCCGGCCTGCGTGGACCTCACTGGCCGAGTGAAACAGCGCCTTCCAGACTGGGGCTGATCGCCGCCGTCGCGAACCGCCACTCGGCGTTCCAACGCCTCCCCTACCCCGACGAGACGCTCTCCCCCGACGCCCAGGTGCGGGCGCTCGCCGACCTGCACACCCGGCTCGACACCTGCGCCTCTTCGTACCTCAGAGCCCTCGGCCGCCTCGACGCCCCGGCATCAGAGGAATTGACCGACACCGTCCATGGCATCCGCAGCCTTACTCGTCCGGGCTACGCGCCGCTGAACACATACCTGCTCCCTTGGCTGCGCTTCGCGCACCTCCTCGCGTACGCCACGAAGGCCCCTCTTGGCGATTGAGCACTGCCACCAGCAGCACCTTTCGGACGCCAAAAACCCGGGTGAGCCCTGCGGGATCGGGGGGGACGGGGTCAAGCTGAGCGCCCTCCGAAACGGACTGGGGCGCCCTCTGCCCGACGGACATCGCCCCTGCCCCGAGCGAGGATGAGGCGGCTGGGGCGGACAGAGCGAGCGGCTGATCTCTTGCGGATGGGTAATCCCTTGGAGCTCGCTGCCGTGTGGCGCCGGTTGGTCACCCGGCCGCCTCACCAAGGAGCAGCAGAGACCGGCTCCTGCTGGCCCTCAGCCGACCTCTGCCTAGCAATTCCAACGATTGCACCGCCTCGCTGAGTCCGGCTTCAAGGGCGCGTGCGGCAACGGCCGTCATCGCCGACGGCGGCTACGAGGGCACTGGAGTACTCATGCCCCACCGGGCCAGGCCGGACAGGACCGGCTCCTGGGCTGGCAAGAGAGCAACAAGAACTGGAAGATCGTGCGGGGCTGCCATGTCACCGCCAGCGGGGTCGTCACCACGACCGGCGAGCAAACGAAGCCCGGCGATCCGTCGCGACACGTAGAGAAGTGATGATGGTCAACAGGAAAATCTACGCATTCAGCAAAGAAGACGAGTCATTTGTAAATGAAATTCAGGTACCTGAGGTTTCGCCACAGATCCTTGCCGATGTTTTTCAAGTAAATGTGGAGAATATCGATTACGTGCACGACATCGGACCTGCTCAGGCTTTGTTTCTGGAGCGGCTCACTGGAACGTCTCTCGATCTGGCACGCTTCGACTATCAGCTGACGACGCTCGGAGACGACGATCCAGAGGCTGGCTGAACAACCGGGGCAGACACCAGTTGCTCGACGCTGCACAGTCCCAGGGCTTGACTGCGGTGGGCGCGGTCCGGCGCTGAACCCGCCGCACGGCTACTCGCCGTCTCGTGCAGTTGTGTCCCGGACGTGTTCGTTGACTTGCTGAACGCCTGGGTTGTTCGTAGGGAGCGTCGGGGTGCCGTCGCGGTGGAGGCCCCTCAAACATCCACCCAGAGGTTGAGTGGGTTTCGAGGGGCCTTCGGCCTACCTGTTTCTGGCTGCTGTTACCTGTCTCGCCACTACGCGACCCACTGCCCCTCGCGTTCTCTATGGGCTCCCCTCGGTACGGTCGTGGTCGTGTCCGGCGCATGTGGGTCGGTCGCCATGGCGTGCGCCGGTTGATCGCGCGCGACTAGGGGGCTGGTTCGAGCACAGCGGTTGCCGCTGCTCGAGGTGCGGAAGAGGGGTTCACGTCGACGGGGGCGGCGTGGGTGATGGCTGTTGCATGCCGGGCTGCTGGGCTGCTGAGCTCGACGACAGAGGGACGCAGTTGATCCGCTTCGGCGGGAACGGACCGTTTCTGCTGGCGTCAGCGCCGGTGATCGTCCGCGTGGCGCGTGGTGAAGAGTGGTTGCCGAAAGCTCGTACAGAGGTGGCCGTTTCGCGGTGGTTGCAGGCCGAAGGGTTCCCTGCTGCTCGCATCATCGAGGGGTTGGAGCAACCGTTCCTGATAGACGGCCACCCGTGACCTTCTGGCACGTGATCATTGAGGGGGCCCGGAAGGCTACGTACGGGGAGCGGGGCGGTGTGCTGCGCGACCTGCACGCGCTGCCTGTCCCCGCTGGCCTCGAGCTGCCGGCCTTCGATGCCTTTGATAGGCAGGAACGCGCTTGGAGCGTGCAGTGGTCCCCGCCCATGACAAGCCCTTCTTGGGAAGCGGTGGCGGGAACTGCGGGACAAGTTCAATGACCTGAGGTTCGAGACACCCAAGGGCGCACTGCACCGTGCCACCCACCGCCCGCAGCCGACCGCGCCATAGCTGCCAGCGCCGGAAGGGCTGATCAGGTACCAAGCGGTCCTGCGTCTGCGGCATGCGGACCGGCCGCCCGTCGGCGCCGGGCAGGACGCGGCCCCGGGCTTCCAGAGAACGGTGCCGGCCGTCGTCGGAGGTGATGCGGTACTCGATCTGGTAGTTGCCGCAGGATTTCGCTATCAGCCCCAGGGCATCGCGTACATCGGCCAGATCGGGCTCGTGCACTGCGGCCAGGAAGCTCGAAATGTCCGACGGACCGTTCTCGGCAGGCCATGCAGCGCGAGGGTGAGCGGATCGCAGCTCACCTGCCAGTGGCGATCTCCCAGCAGAGGAAACCCGCCTGCACACTGCTCGCGCTGGCTTGGAAGGCGCCGGGGCCGGACTTTCCTCCCGGCAGTGGGTCGTCTACCGCGACGCCCCGCCGGCATCAGCCGTTGCGCTCCCCTCGAAATAGATCACGAGGGTTTGTTCCGGCTGTTCTGCCAGGTGGAAGGCCGTGTAGCGGTAATTGACCGGTCCGCGGGTGGGGTGGTGGAGGCGTTTGTGGCCGCTGTGGCGGGGTTGTAGTTCGTAGTGGGGCCACCAGGTGCGGGCTTCGGGGCTGCGGGTGTGGAGTTCGTCGATCAGGTGGGTGTAGCGCGGGTCGTCCGGGTGGCGGGTGGAGAGGGTTCGGAGGCGGGCGAGGAGGGCGCGGGCCTCGGGTTCCCAGTCGACCAGGACCTCGCGGGCCGCGGGTTCGAGGAAGACCCAGCGGACCAGGTTCGGCGGGCGGTTCGCTTCGGTGGTGAGGTGGGGGAAGAGCTGGGCGGCCGCCTGGTTGTGGCTGAGCACGTCGTAGTTGCCGGCGATGAGGTACGCCGGGTGCGGCTGGAGGAGGAGGGGGACGGCCGCCGCCTCGGGGGTGAGGGGTTCGGGTTTCTCGGCCTCGGGTTGTTCGGGGGTGTGGCCGGCGAGGTGGAAGAGGTGGTCCCGTTCGTGCCGGTCGAGTCGTAGGGCCGAGGCGAGGGCGTTCAGCACCTGCTCGGAGGCGCGGATCTTGCGGCCTTGCTCCAGGTACGTGTACCAGGTGGCGCTGATTCCGGCGAGCAGGGCGAGTTCCTCGCGGCGGAGTCCCGGCGTCCGGCGGCGACCGGTCTGGGGCAGGCCGACCTCGTCGGGGGTGAGGCGCTCCCGACGGGTGCGCAGGAACGTGCCGAGTTGGCGGCGTAGTTGGTCCGGCTGCTGTTTCGACATGCGGGTGGCACCTCCGGGTTTCGGATACCTCTCGGTGGCGAGCGGCTCTCGGTTACGTGTGCCGTTCCGTTGCGGGCGTCGCTCGGTTACAGGCGCCTCTCGTGTGGCACCTCTCACCTCTCGTGTGGCGCTGGCACCGTTGGTTCCAGAATAAGTGCGGTCTGGATACCAGGGTGAGGCTCTTTCAGACTGACGTTGTCGGGCAACTGGCCCGTGCGGCAGGGGAGGAGACCATGTCCGGTATCGAGGGGAAAGTCGTGGCGATCACGGGAGCTAGCAGTGGCATCGGGGAGGCGACGGCGTTGCTGCTGGCCGAGCGGGGGGCGCGGCTCGTGTTGGGGGCTCGTCGGTCCGAGCGGCTTGCGGACCTGGTGGGGCGGATCGAGGAGGCGGGTGGCTCGGCCGTGCAGATCCGTACCGATGTGACTCGGAGGGAGGATCTGAAGGGCTTGGTTGCGCTGGCAGTTGAGAGCTTCGGGCGCCTCGATGTACTCGTCGGCAATGCCGGGGTCGGGACGATCTCGCCGCTCGACGATCTGCGTGTCGAGGAGTGGGATCACATGGTCGATGTGAATGTGAAGGGGGTCCTGCACGGGATCGGCGCCGCGCTCCCCGTCTTCCGGGCGCAGGGCACGGGTCACTTCATCACCACCGCCTCCACGGCCGCGTTCCGTGTCGTGCCGACCATGGCGGTCTACGCCGGTACCAAGTTCGCCGTCCGGGCGATCTGCGAGGGGTTGCGCCAGGAAGCGGGTGAGGGGCTGCGGGTGACCACCGTTTCGCCCGGCCCCATCGCGACCGACTTCGCCGAGGCGTCGACCAACAGCCGGGTGAGGGCGGAGATCACGGCCATGCGGGACCGGATCGCCATTCCGCCCGACGCGATCGCCCGGGCCATCGCGTTCGCCATCGAGCAGCCTGCGGACGTCGACGTGAACGAGATCGTGGTGCGGCCCGCCGCCCAGAGCTAGGACTCTTCGATGGGCTCCGATGGGCGTCGATGGGCGTCGGGGCGTATGTGCGGGGACGATCGGACCGTTAACTTGTAGTGCTGGGCGCCTACTTGGGTGTTGGTCCTCGTGAACCGGGCGGAGGCTCGTCCTACAGTCGGCTGTCATGGACTGGATCGAGCGGGTGGGGAAGCTGCGGCAGTGGTCGCGGAACGGGGCTCGGGCGCCGCACAAGCCGTTGTTGATGTTGTACGCGCTGGGGCGGTTCCGGCGGCAGCCCGACGGGGTCATGCGGTACTCGGACGTGGAGCGGGACCTGCGGGATCTGCTGGCGGATTACGGGCCGGCGCATCAGACGTCGCCGGCGTACCCGTTTCACCATCTGGTGAGTGACGGGGTGTGGGAGGTCCGGACGGACAGCGGGGCGGGGAGTCCGGGGACCGGGGTGCAGGTGTTGCGGGCGAGTGGGGCGCGGGGGCAGTTGGCGCCCGGGTTGCGGTCCGCGTTGTCCGAGGATCCGGCTCTGCTCGGGCGGCTGGCGCAGGTGTTGCTGGACGTTCATTTTCCGCCGTCGATCCATGGGGACATCGCCGCCGCCGTGGGGCTCGACCTTGAGACGGGCGGTGGGGCGGTGCTGCCCGGCGGCGGTGCGGGGCCCGAACGGCGGCGGGCGGAGGATCTGCGCAGGCAGGTACTGATCGCCTACGAATTCCGTTGCGCGTTCTGCGGGTTCGACGGGGCGATGGGCCGGGTGCCGGTCGGACTGGAGGCGGCCCATGTGCGGTGGTGGGCCTTCCAGGGGCCGGACGACCTCGCGAACTGCCTGTGTCTGTGCTCGCTGCACCACAAGCTGTTCGACAGGGGGGTACTGGGGCTGGATGCCGGGCGGCGGATCACGGTCTCCCGGGAGTTCGTCGGGCGGAGCGACACGGCGAAGGGGCAGGTGCTGGACCTCACGGGGCGGACGCTGATCGGTCCGCAGAGCGGCAGTGAGCGGGTCGCGAGCGAGCACATCGCGTGGCACACGGACCAGGTTTTTCGCGGTCGGCCGCGCGTCGTTGCGGGATGTGTGTGACGGGTTTTCGTGGTCGGCCGCGCGTCGTTGCCGAGTGTGGGTGAGGGCGCGCCCCCTCGCTACCGCTGCGCTCCCCTCGTTCCCCCGCAGCCGCGCTCTGTCCGCCGTTGAGGGAGGGGCCTCACTCCCCCCTCAGCCGTGCCCGGTCCGCCGCCGCGCGGCCCTGGTGCCAGCCGGCCTCGTCGCGGATGCCGCGGAGGCGGACCGGGGCGGTGTCCGGGAAGAGGGCGCCGGTGGTTTCCTCGACGGCGAGTTCGCGGGCGGCGAGGACGGGGAGGAGGTCCGGGGCGGTGGTGGCGGACTCGGCGGTGGCGGCGGCCGTGGCGGCCGCGGTCGCCGCGGCGAGCCGGTCGCGGATGCGGTCCGCGTACGCGACGAGGAACGTCTGGCGGAAGTCCCGGGTGCGGCGGGCGCGGCCGCGGGCGTGGTGGTCGTCGCCGGCGCGGTTCATGGCCGTGGTGGCCTGCAACAGCAGCGAGGTGTAGAGGAGTTCGGCCGCCTCCAGGTCGGGCGGGAAGCCGACGACCGTGGAGAAGCCGGCCTCGGCGGCCCAGACGGCCTGGCAGCGGTTGGCGGCCGCGACCGCGTCCAGGAGCAGCGCCTTGGCCTGTTCGTACGGGCCCTCGATGCCGATGCGGACCGCCGACGGGCCACCGGCCGGACCGGCCGCGGAGCCGTGTCCGCCGTCCAGCAGCGCCTCGTCGATGCTGTGCCGGGCCATCAGTTCCTGTGCCTTCGCGGAGAGCGCCTCGGCCTCCTCGGCGTAGGTCGTCGCCTCGGCCTTGGCGAGCAGGGCGCGGATCCGGCCGAGCGCCCGGGAGGCGGCGGTGCGGGCGGTGCCCGACGGGGAGCCGGCGGCCGGCCCGGACGGTGGCGGGGGCGGCGGCAGCGGGGTGATGCGGGGCAGCCGGGCGAGCAGGCGCAGCGCCGCCAGGACGGCGTGCACGGCCTCGAAGCGGGAGGTGCGGCCGCGCCGGGCGAGGGCGTCCAGGTAGCCGCGGTCGCCGTCCCACCAAACCTCGGCGCCGATCCGGCGCAGCTGCTCCTGCCAGCGGGGATCGCGTGCCGGGCCGGTCCCGGACGGCTTCCCACCGCGGCCACGGCCCGGCCGGGCGGCCTCGGCGGCGATGGCGTCCACGACGATCGCGACGGGTGTGCGGCCGTCGGCCTCCCGCCGGACGATGCGCTCCAGGTCGGCGGGGTGCCAGCCGCCCGCCCAGCACTGCCGTACGGCCGTGACGGCGGCCGCGACCAGCGCCGCGCTCACCGCCTCCGGGCCGGAAGCCGACCCGGAAGCCGATCCGGAAGCCGATCGGGAAGCCGATCCGGAAGCGGATCGGGAAGCGGATCCGGAAGCCGGTCCGGGCCCCGGCTCGTCCTCCGCGGCGGCCAGGACCGAGGCGCCCGCCTCGATGGCGTCCTCGGCGTCCGGGCCGTCGGGCGCGTAACGGACCCGGCCGAGCACCTCGGCGACCAGTTCGTCGGCCGTCGGGCGCCGCGGCCCGCCGCGCCCTCTGTTTCCGCGCTCGCTCACCCGTTCACTCTACGGAGGGGCCGGGCCGCGCCGTGTCCCGGTGGTCGGCGGTGGCCGCTCCCCAGTCCCAGAGGGACTGCAGGACGGGGCCCAACGCGCGGCCCCGCTCGGTGAGTTCGTAGCGGACCGTGGGCGGCCAGCCGGGGGTGCGGTCGCGGTGCGCGACGCCGTCGGCGACGAGCTGGCCGAGGCGGTCGGTGAGCACCTTGTCGGAGAGCGCGGGGAGGGCGGCGGCGAGCTCGCTGTAGGTGTGCGGGCCGCGCAGCAGTTCGCGGAGGACGAGCGTGGTCCAGCGGCCGCGGAGCGCGCCGAGCGCGATCTCCACGGGGCAGTCGGGCGAGGGCGCACGCACCGCTGCCCGGTCGTCGTCGGGCAGGCCGGGCAGGCCGGGCTGCGGTCCGTGCCGAACCGTTCGGTGAGTCACGAGGGGGCCTCCTAGGGTTGCGCCCGCGCTCCGCGGGCCGCCGCCGAGCACACGGATCACCGGACCACCAACCGAGGAGGCGACAACCGTGCCCCACCATACTGATCGGCCCGCCACGTCACCGGCCCCTACGTCCCCGACCGCCACGGCACCGGCCGCGCCGGCCGCGCCCCCGCCGGGCACGCCGCCGGGCACCCCGCCCGGCCTGCCGCGTAGCGCTCATGACGTGCCGCACGTCTTCGCGGCGCGGTTCAACGCGGGGGATGCGGACGCGGTGCAGGAGATGTACGCGCCGGACGCGGTCTTCGTGCCGCCGGACGGCGTGCCGGCCACCACGCCGGAGGAGATCCGCCGCGCCAATGCCGGCTTCCTCGCGCTCGGCCTGCCGATCACCGTGCGGCCGCGCCAGGTGCGGGTCGCCGGCGACACGGCGCTCCTGGTCGTCGACTGGGAGATCGGCGCCGGGGAGGGGGAGGGAGCCGACGGCCGCGGGGCGGACGGCGCCGTGGCCGGCCCGGTGTGCGGGACGGCCACGGATGTGGCCCGGCGGGGGCCGGACGGCCGCTGGCGCTATCTGATCGACAGCCCCTTCGGCGGCGGCCCGGCCTAGTCAGGCCGCGGTACTGCGGGAGTGGCGGGTGTGGTGGGAGTGGCGAGTGTGGCGGGTCACTGCACCGCGCTGCCCGCCACCCACTGGGACCAGTCCATGTTCCAGCCGTTCAGGCCGTTGTCCGGCTTGATGGTGCGGTCCGGGGAGTTGATCACCCGTACGACGTCGCCGGTCTGGGAGTGGGTGAAGAACCAGGCGCCGTCCGTCTTCGGGTTGTCGGCGCCCTTGACGTCCTCCAGGCCGATGCAGCCGTGGCTGGTGTTGGCGGTGCCGAAGATGCCCTTGCCCCAGTAGTTGCCGTGGATGAAGGTGCCGGAGGAGGTCAGGCGCTGGGCGTGCGGGACGTCGGGGATGTCGTACTCGCCCTTGCCGTCCTTCTTCTTGAAGCCGACGGTCGAGCCGTCCATCCGGGTCTGCTTGAAGCGCTCCGAGATGACCATCTTGCCGTTGTAGGTCGGGTGGTCGTCGCTGCCGGCCGAGATCGGGATGGTCCTGACCGGGCGGCCGTCGCGCACCACGGTCATCTTGTGGCGCTTGGTGTCCACGGTGCTGATCTGCGAGTGGCCGACGGTGAAGCTGACGGTCTTGTTCTGGATGCCGGTGATGCCGGGGGACGCCTGGACGCCGTCCAGGTCGAGGGTCATGGTGACCTTGGAGTGGGCCTTCCAGTACTCCTGCGGGCGGAAGTCCAGCCGGGTGTCGCTGAACCAGTGGCCGACGACCTGCTGGTTGCTGCTCGACGAGACCTTGATCGCGGATTCCACGGCGGCCTTGTTCGTGACCGGCTTGTCGAAGTTGAGCGACACCGGCATGCCGACGCCGACGGTCGAGCCGTCCTCCGGCGTGAAGTTCCCGATGAAGCTGTGCGCCGGGGCGACGGTGGTGAAGCGGGAGTTCTCCACCGCCGTGCGGCCCTGGGAGTCCACCGCGTGGGCGGTGACCTTGTACGTGGTGGAGCGCTGCAGCGGCTGGTTCGGCTGCCAGGAGGTGCCGTCGGCGGAGAGCGTGCCGTCGATGGTCTGCCGGGAGTCGACGGAGGTCAGGGTGACGTCGGTGAGCTTGCCGCCACTGACCGTGACCTTGGCGTCGTCCCTGTTGATGCCCGCGTCGGTGGCCCCGTCCTTGGGCGAGACGGTGATCGTGGCGTCGGAGGCGTCCTTGGCGGCCGCCTCGTCCACCTGCTTGATGTTCTCGTGACGGGTGCTGCCCGCACCGCCACTGCCTCCCTCAGCCGCATTGCTGCCGCCACACGCTGCCAGCGTGAGTACGCCCCCGAGCAGCGCGGCACTGGCTATGAGGCCCTTGCGGCGCTTGCTGTCCGTCATCACACGCATCTCCATTGCTACCGGTTTCGCACGTTTCCCCGAGCGAGCGCCAACTGAACGCAGGCATATCTGGACGCAGCCATTCCGGCCGACGCCATATGAACGCCTTTTCCGTTTCGCCCGTTCCATTCCTCCGCAAAGTGTGGGGTAGGCCACTAAGAGAACTTCTCAGACATGTGGGGAGCACTTCGCGGCCCGCCCCCGGCCGGCTTCCCGGGCTGCCGACGCCCGGGCCACCGGCCCACCCACGTCATCGGCCCCCGTACGGCGGGGACCGTACGGGGGCCGGGGCCAGGGTCGGGGGACTCGATGCGGTGCCCGGGGTCAGCCGGCTCCCTCCGAGTCGTCCGCCAGGTCCCACTCCGCGGCCTCCCACTCGGCGTCCGGGTCGTAGTCGGTCAGCTCCTCGCTGCTCCACGACGCCTGGGCGAGTTCGGCGCCCGGCACGGCGGCGACGAGGTCGAACGGGTCGACCAGCTGGGCCAGCGCCTCGGCCGGCTCCTCCCGGACGGTCTCCTGGGACTGCCGGCGCTCCTCCTCGGGCAGCGACGGGTCCCCGTCGATACGCGTGAGGGCGGCGCCGGTCAGCAGGTCCGGGTCCGTGACTTCCATGATCAGTTCGACATGAAGCCGCACAAAACGTGATGTCTCACCATTGCTCATAGCACGGAGGTTAGGCATGACCGGCTCCTGACTTCCCCGCGACCCGCGGCGGTCATTAACATCTGAGGTCAACGGCCAATTCGTCGAACCCACAAGGTCGAACCCACAAGGGGGATCGTTCGCCGTGACCGCACGACGACCACTGCTGACCGCCGCAGCCGCGGGATCGGTGCTGTTCGCCCTGTGGTTCGTCCCCTCCGCGCATGCGATCGTCGGCGCCTCGGGGCTCGACGGAACGAAGAATTCCGCGGCGGACCGGGACCAGCGGACGCGGTCCGCGCCGGCCGGCCCGGGGGTGGCCGGTACACAGCCGGGCCGCGGGACCACGTCCCCGGCGGCCCCCGCGCACTCCCTCGCCGACACCGGCGGCCCGGACACCACGCCGTACGTGTTCGGCGGCGCCGCCTGTCTCGCCCTCGGCGCGGGGCTGGTCAGCTACTCCGTGCGCCGCGGCGACGGCGGCGACGCCAGAGCCCTCTGAGAGCCGTCCGACAAGGGCGGGCCCCAGGAACGTCACGGGGCGCTCGGTGCGGGGATGATCCCGCACCGGGCGCCCCGCACCGTGTCAGGCCAGCTCTCCGGTGACCGCCTCCACGGCCGCCACCAGCTTCCCGTCCCGGACGAAGGCGTACGCGGCCTCCAGGTCGGGCGCCAGGAAGCGGTCCTCGCCGGGGCCCTGGATGCCCGCGGCACGCACCGCGTCCAGCACCGCGCGGGTGGCGGGCGCCGGGGTCAGGCCCTCGCGCAGTTCGACGGCGCGGGTCGCGGCGAACAGTTCGACGGCGACGACCCGGGTCAGGTTGTCGACGGCGGTGCGCAGCTTGCGCGCCGCCGACCAGCCCATCGAGACGTGGTCCTCCTGCATGGCCGAGGACGGGATGGAGTCCACCGAGGCGGGCGCTGCCAGCCGCTTCAGCTCGCTGACCAGCGCGGCCTGGGTGTACTGGGCGATCATCAGGCCCGAGTCGACGCCCGGGTCGCCGGCCAGGAAGGCGGGCAGGCCGTGCGAGCGGTTCTTGTCCAGGAGGCGGTCGGTGCGGCGCTCGGCGATCGAGCCGAGATCGGCCGCGGCGATGGCGAGGAAGTCCAGGACGTAGGCGACCGGGGCGCCGTGGAAGTTGCCGTTGGACTCGACCCGGCCGTCGGGCAGCACGACGGGGTTGTCGACCGCGGCGGCCAGCTCACGGTCGGCGACCAGCCGGGCGTGCGCGAGGGTGTCCCGGCCGGCGCCGGCGACCTGCGGGGCGCAGCGGATGGAGTACGCGTCCTGGACCCGCGGGGCGTCGTCCTGGTGGTGACCGGTGAGGGCCGAGCCGGCCAGCACCTTGTGCATGTTGGCGGCCGAGGCGGCCTGGCCGGGGTGCGGGCGGATGGCGTGCAGCTCGGGGGCGAGGACCTTGTCCGTGCCGAGCAGCGCCTCCAGGGAGAGGGCGGCGGTGATGTCCGCGGAGGTGAACAGCCGGGCGAGGTCGGCGCAGGCCATGACGAGCATGCCGAGCATGCCGTCGGTGCCGTTGAGCAGCGCCAGGCCCTCCTTCTCGCGGAGTTCGACGGGCTCGATGCCGTGCGCGGCCAGCAGTTCGCCGGCCGGCCGGACCACCCCGTCCGGGCCCTCGGCGTCGCCCTCGCCCATCAGCGTCAGCGCGCAGTGCGAGAGCGGGGCGAGGTCGCCGGAGCAGCCGAGCGAACCGTATTCGTGCACGACCGGGGTGATGCCGGCGTTGAGTATCGCGGTCATGGTCTCGACGACCAGGGGGCGGACGCCGGTGTGGCCGCTGGCCAGGGTCTTCAGGCGGAGGAACATCAGCGCCCGGACGACCTCCCGCTCGACCCGCGGGCCCATGCCGGCCGCGTGCGACCGGACGATGTTCCGCTGGAGCTGGACGCGCAGTTCGGGGCTGATGTGGCGGACGGCGAGGGCGCCGAAGCCGGTGGAGACGCCGTAGACCGGGTCGGGCTTGGCGGCGAGTTCGTCGATGAAGGCGCGGGAGGCGGTGACGGCGGCGAGGGCCTCCTCGGACAGCTCGATCCGGGCCGCGCCGCGGGCCACCGCGATGACGTCCTGTGCGGTCGTGCCGGACGTCCCCAGCACCACAGTGTGCATATCCATATTCAGGCACCCTAGAGACTGAATCGCCGAATGTCACCACCGAGTTTTGCGATCACCCCTTACGGATCTCCGTGCGCCCGGCCGCGCAGCCGCCCGGCCGGAACCGCCGGTTCATCTCCGGAAGCGCCGGCGCTCCGGGCCCGGCCGCCGGTCCGGGGCGTCCGCGAGCCGGACCACCGGATCGTCCTTGCCGCCGTGCCGCCCGGCGACCACCGGCTCGCCCGACCGCGCCGCCTTGGCCTTGTACTGCGCGGCGTCCGCGAGCCGGAAGAGCCGGCGGCCGCTGTGCACCGGGCCGATCGGGTCGCCGGTCGAAGCGACCCCCACCGCGACCCCCTCGCCGAGCTCCAACTCCCCGGCCCGTTCGCAGAGTTCACCGGCCACCTTCACCACCTCGTCGGCCGGCGGCCCCACCGCGAGCAGGCAGAACTCGTCGCCGCCGAGCCGGGCCGCGAGCGTGCCGGGCAGCATCGCCCCGCACAACGACAGCACCGAGCCGAACCGTTCCAGCAGCCGGTCGCCGACCGCGTGCCCCCGGGAGTCGTTGACCCGCTTGAGCCCGTTGAGGTCGCAGACCACCAGGCTGACCACGGCCCGCTCGCTGCGGTGCAGTTCCAGCCCCTCGTCCAGCCGCATGTCGACGGCACGGCGGTTGGCCAGCCCGGTCAGGGCGTCGGTGAAGGCCAGCCGACGGGCCTCGGCCAGCCGCTCGGTCTGGGCGATCCCGGCGGCCGTGACCGCGGCCAGCACGCTCGCGAAGTCGGCGTCCGCCCGGTCGAAGACGGGTGCGCCGACGGGCCGGGCGACGTACAGCTCACCCCAGGCCCGGCCGTGCAGCACGATCGGGGCGACCACGCAGGCGCCGCGGCCCCGGCGGCGCAACGCGGCCACCCGCTGCCGGTTGGCGGCGCCGCCCCCGCAGTCCTCCGGGGCGCCGGGCGGCGGGTCGACGGTCTCCACCCAGGCGCTGGGCTCGCCGCCGCCGGCCCACTGCTCGTGCAGAAAGCCGACGATCTCCGG
Organism: Streptomyces sp. NPDC107765; assembly: GCF_055657085.1. Classification (NCBI taxonomy): domain Bacteria; kingdom Bacillati; phylum Actinomycetota; class Actinomycetes; order Kitasatosporales; family Streptomycetaceae; genus Streptomyces; species Streptomyces sp. NPDC107765. The sequence continues at coordinate 449,621 of NZ_JBVKBL010000002.1, forward strand.
GAACTCGTGGACGGGATAGGCCTCGTCGTCCGGGAACTCCTCCTCGTCCTCGGCGAGTTCACCGACGTTGACGAGCACCCGCAGCTGCCCCAGTTCGCGTTCCCATTTCGAGATCGCGGCGAACGACCCGGCCAGGGCCTGGCGCACGCCCTGCGCCGCGGCGTGTGCCGATTCGCGCGGCGTGTGCGCGGCCGCCATCGCCTGCGCCAGCTCCACCACGGCCCGCAGCCTCGCATCGCCCTCGCCCTCAGCCGCCACCGGACCCTCACATTCCGTCACCGAGCGCACGCTCCGTACTACAGCGTAGGAATGTTTAACCCGTTTCGCCCCCTTTAAGTGTGCAAGCAACACCTGGGCGTTATCCGCTTCGTTGCTGGTGACGGCAGGGGGGGCGCATGAGGGCCGTGCGACTACCGAGAGTTACCGACGGCTACTCCCCGGGCCATTCCGGATCCCGCTTCTCGTTGAAGGCCGCGACGCCCTCCGCACGGTCCCCGGAGAAGGCCACGCTGCGCCAGGCGCCGTCCTCCACCTCCAGTCCGGCCCGCAGGTCCAGCCCGTGCCCCAGCCGCAGGGCCCGCTTGGCGGCGCGCAGCCCGACCGGGGAGTTACGGGCGATCCGGGCCGCCAGCTCCAGCGCCTCGGCCCGGTCCTGCCCGTCCGCGACCAGTTGGTCGACCAGCCCCAGCTCCGCGGCCTCCGGCGCCGGCACCCGCCGGGCGGTGAACACCAGCTCGGCGGCGCGCGCGGCACCCACCCGGCGCGGCAGCAACTGCGTCCCGCCGCCGCCGGGAATGACGCCCACCGAGACCTCCGGCAGGCCGACCACCGCGGTCCCGTCGGCGACGATCAGATCGCAGGCCAGCGCCAGTTCGAAGCCGCCGCCGAGCGCGAAGCCGTGCACCGCGGCGATGGTGGGCACCGGCAGTTCCAGTACGCCGGTGTAGGCGGCGCGGGTGTGCGGACGCTGGCGCATCAGGTCCGCGTCCGTGAAGGAATTGCGCTCCTTGAGGTCGGCGCCCACGCAGAACGCCCGGTCATGGGTGGAGCTGAGCACCACGGCCCGTACGGAGCGGTCCGCGGCCAGCTCGGCGCAGGCCTCGGCCAGTGCGTCGGCCATGGCCGTGGACACCGCGTTCATCGCCTTGGGCCGGTCCATGACCAGTTCCGCCGCGAAGCCGTGGCGGCGGACGGCGACCCAGCCGTCCGCGCCGAACCGCCGCTCCTCTTCCTGACCCTGCATCCGGCCCTCCCTGTTAACGAGCGTTGACCTGACGGACTGCTGGGATCATGCCAGGCGGGCGCTCCGCGGACCAGGGCCGGCCGCGCACGGAACGGACGGACCTGCCGGAAGGGGCATGCCGGAACGCGCGCGGCGGAAAAGCGGCAGGCTCAGGTGCGGCGGGTCAGCAGCCAGGGCTCGACGACGCCCAGTCCGCGCACCGGGCGCTGCCACATCGGCTGAAGCGCGAAGCGGTACGACGGCGGCGGTTCGCCGGTGCCCTCCTCGGCGGCCTTCTCCGCGGCCGCGGCGTCCGCCTCGGACACCGGGGCGTCACCGATCCGGCCCAGCTCCTCGGCGAACGCCTCGTCCACCAGCACGGTGTCCTTCGGCGCTATCGAGGTGAGCCGGCTGGCCAGATTGACGGTCGTACCGAAGACGTCGCCCATCCGGGTCGTGACCGTGCCGAAGGCGATGCCGACCCGCAGCTCCGGCATGGTCTCGTCATGGGTCATGGTCTCGATCAGCCGCAGCCCGATCTCGGCGGCCACACCGGCGTCGTCGGCGGAGAACAGCACCTCGTCCCCGAGGGTCTTGATCAGCCGGCCGCCGTGCGCCGCCACCAGGTCGGAGCAGGTGGTCTCGAACGCCTCGACCAGCTCGCCGAGTTCCTCCTCCTCCAGGCGCCGGGTCAGCCGGGTGAAGCCCACCAGGTCCGCGAAGCCCACGGCCAGCCGCCGGTCGACCATCTCGGCGTCGTCCTGGGCCCGGACGACCCGGCCGGTCGCGGCGGCGAGCTGGCGCCGCCAGACGTAGACCAGGAACTCCTCCAGCTCGGGGAGGAGCAGCTCGACCAGCGGGTAGGTGATCTCGGTGCGGGTCAGGCCGGAGTCCTGGGGCTCGGTGAGGCCCTCCAGGAAGGAGTCGATCTGCCAGTCGGCCAGCCGGGCGGTGGTCTGGCCCGTGGAACGGGCGACCTGGATGGCCATCGCCTCGCTCAGCAGACCGGCCTCGACCAGACCCGCGAGCCGGCGCAGGGCCAGCACGTCGGCCTCGGTGAGCGCCTTGACCTGGCCGATGTCGGCGAAGCCCATGGCCCGCCAGAAGCGGGACGCGAGGTCCATCGAGACCCCGGCGCTGCGGGCCGCCTGGAACGGCGTGTACCGGCGGTCGGCGCCGAGGATGAGCTGTTCGAGGCGGATGGCGATGGTGTTCTCGTCGCCGTCGTCGCCGGCCCCCGGGGGGTCGCCGGCCGGGACGTCGCGTACGGCATCGCCCTCGGTGGCCACGTCGCGCGGGGTGGCGCCCGAGTCGTCGGCACTCACCGGCCGCTCCCTGTCCGATCCCTGCGCACTGCCCTTCCGATCACTGCTCGCCCGTGGCCCGCTCCCCGGCGGACCGCCTCAACGATACGGCAGGTGTGCTCTGGCTCACTCTCACATGTCGGCCCTGACCACGGAAGAGGTGCGGACACGCCGCCCGGTGGGGCCGGTCGGCCCGCCCGGCGCGGGGGCTCACCGGGGGGCGCATGCCGGGGTCCGGGAAGGGGCTCATCAGGAGCCGTCCGCCGGGCGCAGATGGATGATGTCACCCGCTCCCACGGGCTTCTGCACACCGTCGGCGGTGGCCAGCACCAGCCGCCCGTCACCGTCGATCGCGACCGCCTCGCCGGTGATCTCCTGATCGCCCGGCAATTCGGCGCGCACCGAACGGCCCAACGTGGCGCAGCCGGCCGCGTAGGTCTCCTGCAGACGGCTGCGGTCCGGGTCGCCGTTCGCCTCCTGCCACCGGCCGTACCACTGCTCCAGGGAGCGCAGCACGGCGCGCAGCAGCGGGTCGCGGTCGGTGTTCCGCGCGCCGGCCAGGGCCAGCGAGCCCGCGGTCGGGACCGGGAGTTCCTCGGCGGTCAGGGAGACGTTGAGGCCGATGCCGACCACGACGCCGGAGCCGGCCCGTTCGGCGAGGATGCCGCCGGTCTTGCGTTCCTGGCCGTCGACCGTGACGAGCAGGTCGTTGGGCCACTTGAGTGCCGTGTCGACGCCGGCCGTGCGGGACAGGGCCGTTGCGGTGGCGACGCCGGCCAGCAACGGCAGCCAGCCCCAGCGCTCCATGGGGACGCGGGGGGTGAGGAAGACGGAGAAGAAGAGGCCGGAGCGCGGGGGCGCCGACCAGACGCGGTCGAGCCGGCCGCGGCCCGCGGACTGCTCCTCCGCCACCAGAATGGCGCCCTCGTCCTCGCCCTTGGCGGCCCGGGCCGCCAGGTCCGTGTTGGTGGAGCCGGTGGCGGGCACGACGTCCAGACCGGTCCACAGGCCGCCGGGCCGCACCAGCGCCCGGCGCAGGTCGGCGACGTTCAGCGGGGGCCGGCCCAGATCGCTCCAGCGGCCGGCGTCTTTGTCCCGGTTTCCCGGTGGTTGAGGCGTCATGCCACCAGCCTAGGTGTGGTCAACGACGCAGTGCCGCTGAGCAGTCCCGCCGATACGCTACGGATTGGTAGCCACACCCGTACCACCCTCAGTACGAGCACCAGTCCAGGACGAGCAGGAGCCGCATCCCGATGTCCGAGCCGGAAGCAAACATCCACACCACCGCGGGCAAATTGGCGGATCTGCAGCGGCGGATCGAAGAGGCCACCCACGCCGGTTCCGCCCGCGCAGTGGAAAAGCAGCACGCCAAGGGCAAGTTGACGGCGCGTGAGCGCATCGATCTGCTGCTGGACGAGGGCTCGTTCGTCGAGCTGGACGAGTTCGCGCGGCACCGTTCGACCAATTTCGGGATGGAGCAGAGCCGCCCGTACGGCGACGGCGTGGTGACCGGCTACGGCACCGTCGACGGCCGCCCGGTGGCCGTCTTCTCGCAGGACTTCACGGTCTTCGGCGGGGCGCTCGGCGGGGTCTTCGGCGAGAAGATCGTCAAGGTGATGGACTTCGCCCTGAAGACCGGCTGCCCGGTCATCGGCATCAACGACTCCGGCGGCGCGCGCATCCAGGAGGGCGTGGTCTCGCTCGGCATGTACGGCGAGATCTTCCGCCGCAACACCCATGCCTCGGGCGTGATCCCGCAGATCAGCCTGATCGTCGGCCCGTGCGCGGGCGGCGCGGTCTACTCCCCCGCGATCACCGACTTCACCGTCATGGTCGATCAGACCTCGCACATGTTCATCACCGGACCGGACGTCATCAAGACGGTCACCGGCGAGGACGTCGGCTTCGAGGAGCTGGGCGGGGCCCGGACGCACAACACCACCTCCGGCGTGGCGCACCACATGGCGGGCGACGAGAAGGACGCCATCGAGTACGTCAAGGGCCTGCTGTCGTACCTGCCGTCCAACAACCTCTCCGACCCGCCGGTCTTCCCGGAGGAGGCGGACCTGGAGCTCTCGGACGCCGACCGCGCACTGGACGCGCTGATCCCGGACTCGGCCAACCAGCCGTACGACATGCTCACGGCCATCGAGCACGTCCTGGACGACGGCGAGTTCCTGGAGACCCAGGCGCTCTTCGCCCCGAACATCGTCACCGGCTTCGGGCGGGTCGAGGGCCACTCGGTCGGCGTGGTCGCCAACCAGCCGATGCAGTACGCGGGCACCCTGGACATCAAGGCCAGCGAGAAGGCCGCGCGGTTCGTGCGGACCTGCGACGCGTACAACATCCCGGTGCTGACCTTCGTCGACGTGCCGGGCTTCCTGCCGGGCACCGACCAGGAGTACGACGGGATCATCCGGCGCGGCGCCAAGCTGATCTACGCGTACGCCGAGGCGACGGTCCCCCTGATCACCGTCATCACCCGCAAGGCGTTCGGCGGCGCGTACGACGTCATGGGCTCCAAGCACCTGGGCGCGGACCTCAACCTGGCCTGGCCGACCGCGCAGATCGCGGTCATGGGCGCCCAGGGCGCGGTCAACATCCTGCACCGCCGCACGCTCGCCGCGATCGAGGACCCCGCGGCGCAGGAGCAGCGGCGCCAGGAGCTGATCCAGGAGTACGAGAACGCCCTGCTCAACCCGTACGTGGCGGCCGAGCGCGGCTACATCGACGCGGTGATCATGCCGTCCGAGACCCGCCGGCACATCGTCCGGGGGCTGCGCACGCTGCGCAACAAGCGCGAGTCGCTGCCGCCGAAGAAGCACGGCAACATCCCGCTCTGACCGGCCTCCACGGCGAGACCGGCAGTACACGGCGAGGACCTGCGAAGACCGGCGAAGGGAGCCGTCTCGATGATCAAGGTCGTACGGGGCAATCCGACACCCGAGGAGCTGGCCGCCGCACTGGCGGTGGTGCAGGCCCGGGCCGCGGCGGCCGCTGCCGCCGGGCCCGGGGACGGCGAGGGCGGCCGGACCGAATGGGCCGATCCGGCGGCCACGGTCCCGGCGCGGTCACGGCTGCCGCACCCGGGCCCGCGGGCCTGGCGGACGAGCTACTGGCCGCGCTGACCGGCTCACCGGCCGGTGCGTGCCGGCCGGCCCCTCCGGCTGATCGATGCATGATGCATTGACTAGTCCTTCGGACCGTGGCGCCTGAGTACGCGTACTCAGGCGCCACGAGCGTCATGGGCACAGGATCGTTACATGCTGTGGTCCGATCCGCCCGATGAACCGCCCGAGGAGCTGCGCGCCGCGCAGGCCAAGCTCCGCCGGCTGGGCATCGTGCTGGCCGTCGCCGCGGTGCTGCTGATGGTCATGCTCTCGGAACGCTGACCCGGCCGGACCCGCGCCGGACCCGCGCCGGACCCGCGTCGGACCCGCGGGCGGCCGCCCCGGGGAGGTAACAGTCACACCCCCCGACTGTTCCCGACCGCAACCATCCCCCCGCCTTTCGCATCTTTCCCTCCTGACAGCGCAATTCGGACGCCCGGCCTCCGGACCGGCCGCCGACGGGGAGTGGGAGAGCGATGAACAGGCCGCTGAGACACATAGCCGTCTTCTGCGGGGTACTGGTACTGGCGCTGCTGGTACGGGCGACCTGGGTCCAGTTCGTCCAGGGCGACGACCTGGCCAACGATCCGAACAACCGCCGCGTGAAGATCGAGGCGTTCTCCTACCCGCGCGGCAACATCATCGTGGGCGGCAAGCCGGTCACCGGCTCCGTGGCGACCTCCGGCGACTTCAAGTACAAGCGGACGTACACCGACGGCCCGATGTACGCCCCGGTCACCGGCTTCGCCTCCCAGGCCCAGGGCACCACCCTCCTCGAAGGCATCTACAACAAGCTCCTCAGCGGCAAGGACGACAAGCTCGCCCTCAAGCGGGCCCAGGCCATCCTGACCGGCGAGAAGCCGCGCGGCGGCGATGTCATCACCACCATCGACCCCAAGGCGCAGAAGGCCGCCTACAAGGGGCTGACCGAGCTGAACGCCAAGGGCGCCGTGGTCGCCCTCGACCCGCGCAACGGCCGGGTCCTCGCGCTGGCCTCCACCCCCTCGTACGACCCCTCGGTCTTCTCGGGCATCTCCAACTCCGAGGCGCAGAAGTTCAAGGCGCTGGACGCCGACAAGGACAAGCCGCTCAGCAACCGGGCCCTGCGCGAGACCTACGCCCCCGGCTCCACCTTCAAGATCGTCACCGCCGCCGCGGCCCTGGAGCACGGCGTGATCACCGACATCGACGCCCACACCGGCGCCCCCGCCCCGTACCAGCTGCCGCTCAGCACCACCAAGATCGGCAACGACGTGGCCGGTGCGCCCTGCGACAAGGCGTCCCTGAAGACCGGTATGCAGTGGTCCTGCAACAACGTCTTCCTCGACACCGCGCTGAAGGTCGGCAAGGACAAGATGCGCGAGACCGCCGAGAAGTTCGGCTTCAACTCCCACGTGTACGACGAGGAGCTCGGCGACCTGCTGGCCACCAAGAGCCTCTACCCGGACAAGCTCGACAAGCCGCAGACCGCGCTCACCGGCATGGGCCAGGGCAGCCTGACCAGCACCCCGATGCAGATGGCGATGGTCGCCGCGGCGATCGCCAACGACGGCAAGCTGATGACGCCGCACATCGTCGACGAGCTGCGCGGCCCCGACCTGACCACGATCCAGAAGTTCGAGCCGAAGACGATGTCCCAGGCCGTCTCCGCCGGCACCGCGAAGAAGGTGCAGGAGATGATGGAGTACACCGTCTCGGACGGCACCGCCGAAAAGGCCAAGATCGACGGCGTGACGGTCGGCGGCAAGACCGGCACCGCCCAGCACGGCGCGAACGTCAACGACGAGCGGCCCTACGCCTGGTTCGTCTCCTACGCCAAGCAGAGCGACGGCTCCTCCCCCGTCGCGGTCGCCGTCTTCGTCGACCCCAAGGACATGGACATCCCGCGCTCCGAGATCGCCGGCGGCAAGCTCGGCGGCCCGATCGCCAAGCAGGTCATGCAGGCCGTCCTCGGCAAGTAGTCCGCCCGCCCCCGGCCCGGCCCGGCTCCGTACGATGGCGGGCATGACCGAACAGCCGCACCCCCGCCGTCTCGTCCTCGCCTCCCAGTCCCCCGCCCGGCTGGGCCTGCTGCGCCAGGCCGGGCTGGCGCCGGAGGTCATCGTCAGCGGCGTCGACGAGGACGCGGTCACCGCCGACAGCCCCGCCGAGCTGGCCCGGGTCCTGGCCGAGGCCAAGGCCGCCGCGGTCGCCGACCGGCCGGAGGCGGCCGGTGCGCTGGTCGTGGGCTGCGACTCGGTCCTGGAGCTGGACGGCCGGGCGCTGGGCAAGCCGGCCGACGCCGAGGACGCCACCGCCCGCTGGAAGTCGATGCGCGGCCGGTCCGGCGTGCTGCAGACCGGCCACTGCGTCATCGACACCGCGGCGGGCGGCCGCCGGGTCTCCGCCACGGCCTCGACCACGGTCCGTTTCGGCGAGCCGACCGACGCCGAGATCGCCGCCTACGTGGCGAGCGGCGAACCGCTCTTCGTCGCCGGCGCCTTCACGCTCGACGGCCGCTCCGCGCCCTTCATCGACGGCATCGACGGCGACCACGGCAACGTCATCGGCCTGTCCCTGCCGCTGCTGCGCCGCCTGCTGGCCGAACTGGACGTGGCGATCACCGACTTGTGGACCTGAGCCGCCGGGCACCCGGCGGCTCGTCACGGGGGAACGCATCACACGGGGGGGAACATGAACGACCACACGCCGGCGCATGCCGCGACGGCCCACACCGCGCTCAGTCACAACGTCGGCCTGCTCATCGGGCTGCTCATCGTCGCCCTGATCATCCGCCGCCAGCTGCGGACGCGTCCGGTGCGGCCCCGGGCGTCGCTGATCGGCCCGGCCGTGCTCGGCGTCCTGGGCGTGGCCGCGCTGGCCTTCGGCGTGGCCTCGGTCGTCAAGGAGCACCCGCTGACCCCGCCCACCATCGCCCTGGTCGTCGCCACCCTGGTCATCGGGGTGCCGCTCGGCCTCGTCCGGGCGACGACGGTACGCGTCTGGCACGACCCGGAACGCGGCGTCCTGCGCAAGGGCACCCTGATCACCACCGCCCTGTGGCTGGTGTCCGCCGCCGTGCACGCCGGCATGGCGGAGTGGATCGACCACACCGCGGCAGCCGGCCTGCTGGGCTTCTCGACGCTCTACCTCTACCTGTGCGTGACGTACGGCGTGCAGGGCCATGTGGTGCGCCGGCGGGCGGCCGAACTGCCGGGGTGACGCGGCCGTCGCGGGGGTCCCCGGGCGCTGATATCCGGGCGCCCGGACAGCCGTCCGGCCCCTACTCTGCCCCCATGGCAACTGTCGTCGAACTGATCAGCTACCCCGTCAAGGGCTGCGCCGGTGTGCCGGCGGACGGGACGGAGCTCACCGAGGCCGGACTCGCCCATGACCGCACCTTCCTGGTCGTCGGTGCGGACGGCGTCTTCCGCAGCCAGCGCACCGACCCGGGCCTGGCGGTGATCCGCCCGGAGGTCAGCGCCGACGGCACCCACCTCACCCTCTCCGCCCCGGGCGCCGAGCCGCTGCACTGCCGCATCGAGGACGGCACCTCCTCGCCCGCCAGGGCGGACGTGACCATGTTCGGCGCGCCCTACCGGGCCGTCGACCAGGGCGAGGCGGCCGCCGGGTGGCTGTCCGAGGTCCTCGGCGCGCCCAGCCGGCTGGTCCGGGTACCGCCGGAACACGACCGGGTCACCGACGGCCTCACCCCCGGCACCTCCGGCTTCGCCGATTCGAGCGCCGTGCACGTCCTCTCCCGTGCCTCCCTCGACGACCTCAACTCCCGTATCGCCGCCGCCGGCCGCGCACCGGTTCCGATGACGCGCTTCCGCCCCAACATCGTGGTGGACGGCTGGGACGCCCCGCAGACCGAGGACCGTGCCCGGCGGGTGACGGTCGGCGGTGGCGAGCTGGGCTTCACCAAGCTCGCCATCCGCTGCGCGGTCACCCTCGTCGACCCGGCGACCGGCACCAAGGCGGGCCCCGAGCCCCTGCGCACCCTCGCCGGGTACCGCCGGGTGCCCGAGGGCGGCGTCGCCTTCGGCGCGAAGTTCTCCGTGACGGCCACCGGAAAGCTGGCGGTCGGCGACGCATTCGACGTCACGTCCTGGGGAACCGATTGACCCGATAAGCCCGGTCGGTCCGACCGGGCCGGGTCCGTCCACCCAAGGAGCGCGCAGATGCCCCGGATCCTGCTCATCGCCGGTGACGCCACCGAAGACCTGGAGTTCTTCTACCCGTACCAGCGGCTGCTGGAGGAGGGCTACGAGGTCCACGTCGCGGCCCCCGCCCGCAAGAAGCTGCGGTTCGTCGTGCACGACTTCGTCGAGGACTTCGACACCTACGTCGAACGCGAGGGCCACTCCTGGCCGTCCGACGTGGCCCTGTCCGAGGTCGACCCGGCCGAGTACGCCGCGCTGGTCCTCCCCGGGGGCCGGGCCCCCGAATACCTCCGCAACGACACCGACTACCGCCGCGTCGTCACCCACTTCTTCGACGCCGACAAGCCCGTCGCCCACATCTGCCACGCGGCCATCACCCTGGCCCCGCTCGGCGTCCTCAAGAACCGCCGCACCGCCGCCTACCCCGCCTGCGCGCCCGACGTGGACCTCGGTGGCGGCACCTTCGTCGACGCCTCCGCGGTCGTCGACGGCAAGATCGTCTCCGCCCGCGCCTGGAACGACCACCCGGAATGGATGCGCGCCTTCATGGAGGTGCTGCGGGAGCATGTGCCGGTGAAGGGGTGAGCAGGTGACCCAGGTCAGGGGCCCGGGATTCCTCCCGGGCCGCTGACCGCACCTGAACGCCCCTGCGCCGGCGCCGGCGGCCGGCTCGCTCCGCCCGTGCCGTGCCATGCGGGTGACGCCGCATCAGACGTCGTCAGGCGTCGTCAGACGTCGCGGACGTCAGAGCGCGCCCGGTGCCGCCGGTCGCGGTCCGTTCGGGGGACCGCCCGCGGACGGACCGCCGGCGGGCGGTTCGACGGCCGGGTCGCCGTTCGCGGGGGCGCGCCCCTCCCCGTACGCCACCAGCGTCAGCACCAGGAGCGCCAGGACCACCATCAGCACGAGGAACGCGGGCCAGCCGGCCAGGCCGACGGCGAGGGCGCCGACGACGCCGTGCACCACCGCCGCGCTGATGAGGGCGATCCGGGTGAAGCCGCCGGGGGCCCGGTCGCGGACCGCCGTGCGGACCAGGATGCCCGCGCAGAACAGGAGATAGAGGCCGAAGACGGCACCGGCTATCCAGGAGCCGGCGGACATCGCCCGTGGGTCGAGGCCCGCCAGCGACATCTGCTGCTTGTCCACGACGATGCTCAGGATCCAGTTGAGCAGCACGATGCCGCACGCCTCCAGGACCAGTACCACCGCCGCGACCAGGGCCACCGGTCGTCGCGCCACCACATCCACCCACTTCCGCCAAGTGCCGGGCCCGATGCCGGTGCCGCGCGCACAGCCGTCGCCCGGAGACCAAGAAGGGCATCGCGCACGCTACTAATGGGTAATAGCCGGGGCAAGGGTTCTGCACGAGTGGGTGCGGGACGCCGCGCGGACCACGGCCCCCGGCCGCTCCCGGCGCGCCCGGCGGACACAGCGGCCCGCAAAGTTTCCTTCGCCCATTCGTAGGGACTCCACAAAGAATTGACGATCCGCTGGATGCGGAACGTTCGAGATCTAGGCCACACCGCGTCCCGCGCCGGAGCCCGGGAATCCGGGCCTACCCTGGGACACCAGGGGACTTAGGTCCCCCACTGGCGCCCCGAGCACACTCCGTGTGGGAAAGCTCACCCCAGGGAACGGGTCGGCACGCGGTGTCGCCAGTCCCTAAAATCGCCGCATCCGATAGTTGCGGCGAAGCGCCAAGGAAGGACCCATCGTGCGCAAGGTGCTCATCGCCAACCGTGGCGAAATCGCTGTTCGCGTTGCCCGTGCATGCCGGGACGCGGGGATCGGCAGCGTCGCTGTCTACGCCGACCCCGACCGGGACGCACTGCACGTCCGCGCGGCAGACGAGGCGTACGCCCTGGGCGGTGACACTCCTGCCACCAGCTACCTGGACATCGCCAAGGTCCTGGCTGCGGCCGCCGATTCGGGCGCGGACGCCATCCACCCCGGCTACGGCTTCCTCTCCGAGAACGCCGAATTCGCGCAGGCGGTGCTCGACGCGGGGCTGACCTGGATCGGCCCGCCCCCGCAGGCCATCCGCGACCTCGGTGACAAGGTCGCGGCCCGGCACATCGCCCAGCGCGCCGGCGCCCCGCTGGTCGCCGGCACCCCGGACCCGGTCTCCGGCGCCGAGGAGGTCGTCGCCTTCGCCAAGGAGCACGGCCTGCCGATCGCGATCAAGGCGGCCTTCGGCGGCGGCGGCCGCGGCCTGAAGGTCGCCCGCACCCTCGACGAGGTCCCGGAGCTGTACGACTCCGCGGTGCGCGAGGCGGTCGCCGCCTTCGGCCGCGGCGAGTGCTTCGTCGAGCGCTACCTGGACCGCCCGCGGCACGTCGAGACCCAGTGCCTGGCCGACAAGCACGGCAACGTCGTCGTCGTCTCGACCCGTGACTGCTCGCTCCAGCGCCGCCACCAGAAGCTGGTGGAGGAGGCCCCCGCGCCGTTCCTGACGGCCGAACAGAACGCCGAGCTGTACCGCGCGTCCAAGGCCATCCTCAAGGAGGCCGGCTACGAGGGCGCGGGCACCTGCGAATTCCTCGTCGGCCAGGACGGCACCATCTCCTTCCTGGAGGTCAACACCCGCCTCCAGGTCGAGCACCCGGTCACCGAGGAGGTCACCGGCATCGACCTGGTCCGCGAGATGTTCCGGATCGCCGACGGCGAGGAGCTCGGCTACGGCGACCCCGTGCTGCGCGGCCACTCCTTCGAGTTCCGCATCAACGGCGAGGACCCGGGCCGCAACTTCCTCCCCGCGCCCGGCACGGTCACCAGGTTCGACGCGCCGACCGGCCCCGGTGTCCGGCTGGACGCCGGTGTCGAGGCCGGCTCGGTCATCGGCCCGGCCTGGGACTCCCTGCTGGCCAAGCTGATCGTCACCGGCGCCACCCGCGAGCAGGCCCTGCAGCGGGCCGCCCGGGCGCTGGCGGAGTTCACCGTCGAGGGCATGGCCACCGCCATCCCGTTCCACCGCGCGGTCGTCCAGGACCCCGCCTTCGCGCCCGAACTCACCGGCTCCGCCGACCCGTTCACGGTCCACACCCGCTGGATCGAGACCGAGTTCGTCAACGAGATCCCGCCGTTCGCCGCGCCCGGCGGCGAGGAGGCCGAGACCGACGCCCGCGAGACGGTGGTCGTCGAGGTCGGCGGCAAGCGGCTGGAGGTCTCGCTGCCGTCCTCGCTGGGGATGCCGCTGGCCCGCGCCGCGGTCGCCGGCGGTGCCAAGCCCAAGCGCAAGGCCGCCAAGAAGGCCGGTAGCGCCGCCTCCGGCGACGCCCTCGCCTCCCCGATGCAGGGCACCATCGTCAAGGTCGCCGTCGAGGAGGGCCAGCAGGTCACCGAGGGCGAACTGGTCGTCGTCCTGGAGGCCATGAAGATGGAGCAGCCCATCAACGCCCACCGCACCGGCACGGTCAAGGGCCTGAGCGCCGAGGTCGGCGCCGCGCTCACGTCCGGCGCGGTGATCTGCGAGATCAAGGACTGATCCGCGGCAGCGGTCCGCACGACGCGTAAGGGGCTCCCGGCAGCGATGCCGGGAGCCCCGCGCGCTTTCCGCCCCGCCGCTACGAGTTCCCCACCACGTCCTCCGGGAACGTCAGCTGCTCGTTCATCCAGGTGAGCGCGGCGGGCAGTTCGCGCCGCCAGGTGGCGAAGTTGTGGCTGCCGTGGTCGAGGACGACCGAGTCCGCCTTCATCGGGGGGCGCACCGCGGCCAGGAAGGCCCGCGCGGCCGGGTAGTTCTTCTCGCCGGTACGGCTCGTACCGATCAGCACGTTCACCTGCGGCGCGGGCAGGTGCCGCAGCCGCCACATCAGATCGTGCTCCTGGCGCCGCCGGGCCCGGTCCCGGCCGTCACCGAAGAGATTGCCGGTGGTCGGGTCGTTGCTGACCCTGTAGTCGGGCGAGAGGGCGGCCGCCGAGGTGTACGTACGGTCGTGCCGCATGGCCAGCTGAAGGGCGCAGCTGCCGCCCGAGGAGTAGCCCAGGACGCCCCAGCCGCCCGGGTCGTGGCCGACGCGGTAGTGCGACTTCAGCGCCTCCGGCACGTCCCGCGCGAAGAACGTCTCGGCCTGCGGGCCGCCGGGCACGTCGACGCACTGGGTGTCGCGCGGCGGCGCGATCGTGGGCCGCAGCATCACGATGACCGTCGGCTGCATCCGGCCGGACCGGATCATCGCGGCGGCGGTCTGCGGCAGCCGCAGGTGCTGCCCCAGCAGGAACGTACCGCCCGGGTAGCCGCTCAGCGCGACGACGACGGGGAAGCGCTGGCGGGCGTACTGCGGCTGGAAGTACTGCGGCGGCAGATAGACGTACGCCGGGTCCACCGCCCGGGTCCGCCGCCCGACGATCCGCACCGACTCGACCCGGCCCACCAGCTCCGGCCGGCCCTTCGGCAGGCCGTGCACCTTGTCCAGGCCGTCCGGACCGGACGTCTGCACCAGCCCCTTCGACGGATCGCCGGCCGGGCCCGCCGCACCGCCGTCGCCCCACTTCCCGAGCGCGGCCGGCGCGTCGTCGTACAGGCCGAGCAGTTCGTGCCACGACGCGTAGAACTGGAAGTTGGCGTTCACCGCCAGGCCGAGTGCCGAAACGACGGCCAGCTGGGTCGCCACGATCGAACCGAGCCGCCCCAGCATCGCCCGCGGGCCGCGCCCGGCGAACCGCGGCCACAGCCAGAGCGTGAGCGCCACACAGACCACGGCGACCGCGGCCATGGCGTACAACAGCGACCGGCTGGTCAGTCCCATGACGTATTTCCCCAGACGTCCCGCGCCGTGCGCCACTCCCCCGGCGGCCCGCCACGGCGTATTCCGCGGTCCTCCGGAAGAGCCCGGAAGACCTCATTGCGCCAGGTTTGATGTCCCTTGACGCCCCGGCGTTGCGGGCCCCCGCAGGAGTTCGGCCGCGCGACCACTGCGGTACGCCGGGACTTCACACGGAGGCCGCCGGAGGGCCACGAGGGGGGCGGGCGCCGGGGGCGGAGGGAGGGCCGGCGGGGACCGTGCGACGGCCGGCGAAGTCCTCGCGACGACAACCGGAGGACCCCTCCGCGCCGGCCGGGAAATCCTTGCGCACCGCACCGGATCACCCCGCAATCCGGCAATGGCATCCTGGAGCCACCGGGCCGCAACCGGCCGGGTCGAGGGAGGACGGCGATGGCGACCGAGACGGCAGGGCAGCGGCAGGTGGGCGGGCCGCCGGCGACCGCGGCGGTGCGGTCACCGGACGTGCGACCGATGCGGGCCGACGCCCGCCGCAACTACGAACGGCTGCTGACCGAGGCCCGTACGGCCTTCACCGAGCACGGCACGGACACCTCGCTGGAGGACATCGCACGCCGCGCCGGCGTCGGCATCGGCACCCTCTACCGGCACTTCCCCAACCGCACCGCCCTCATGGGCGCGGTCTTCCAGAGCGAGGTCGACGCCCTGCTCGCCTACGCCAGGGAGCTCGCCGACGCCCCCCAGCCGTGCGCCGCGCTGGTCGACTGGCTGCGCGCGATCATCACCCACGCCAGCACCTACCGCGGACTGTCCCGCGCCCTGATGACGGCGTCGGCGGACGAGAGCTCGGGGATGGCGCGGTGCAGCGTGCCGATGCGGGAGGCCGGCGGCGCGCTGCTGACCCGGGCCCAGCAGGCCGGGGCGGTACGGCCCGACGTGAACATCAGCGATCTGATGCAGCTGACCAACGGCATCGCGCTGGCCGTCGAGGAGTCCCCGGACGACCCGCAACTCGCCGACCGGCTGCTGACCCTGACCCTGACCGGCTTGAAGCCCTGACCGGGTGGAAGCCTTGACCCGGCAGGCCACGCCGACCGGGTGGAGGCCCTGACCCGGCGGGCACGCCGACCGGGCCGGAACTGTGGTGCCCGCGGCCGTCAGCGCCGCCGCGGGGCGAGGTCCGCGACCCGGCCGCCCGGTGCCTCGGACAGCGAGGGGGCCGACCGCAGCTGCGGTCCCCCGCCCCCGCCCGGCCCGTGGCTGCGCCGCTGGCCCGGCAGCGGGACGTCCCGCCGGTGGCCCCGGCGGTCACCCGCCCCGCCGTCCATGCCCGGCTGACCGGTACCGTGCCCGGCACCCGTACCGCCGGCGACGGCGATCTGGACGCCCTGGTCGGCCAGTGCCTGGAGCTCCGTCGCGGCACGGTCGTCGTGGGCCGGCGGCTCGTCCGTCACCAGGCGGGTGATCACATCCGTCGGCACGGTCTGGAACATCGTGTCCGAACCGAGCTTGGTGTGGTCGGCGAGCACCACCACCTCCCCCGCCGCCTGCACCAGCGCCCGGTCGACGCTCGCGGAGAGCATGTTGGACGTGGACAGCCCGCGCTCGGCGGTCAGCCCGCTGCCCGAAAGGAAGGCGCGGGAGACCCGCAGGCCCTGGAGGGACTGCTCGGCACCACTGCCGACCAGCGCGTAGTTGGAGCCGCGCAGGGTGCCCCCGGTCATCACCACCTCGACGCGGTTGGCGTGCGCCAACGCCTGGGCGACCAGCAGGGAGTTGGTGACGACGGTCAGCCCGGGCACCCGGGCGAGCCGGCGGGCCAGTTCCTGGGTGGTCGTTCCGGCGCCGACGACGATGGCCTCGCCCTCGTCGACGAAACCGGCCGCGAGATCGGCGATGGCCGTTTTCTCCGCGGTCGCTAGATGGGATTTCTGCGGGAATCCGGATTCGCGGGTAAAGCCTCCCGGGAGGACCGCGCCGCCGTGCCGGCGGTCGAGCAGTCCCTCTGCCTCCAGCGCCCGCACGTCCCGCCGTACGGTCACTTCGGAGGTCTGGACGACGCGGGCGAGCTCCCGGAGCGAAACCGCTCCGTTGGCGCGCACCATTTCTAGGATCAATTGGCGACGTTCTGCAGCGAACACGAAACTGACAGTAACGCCAACGACCGTCTGTTTTCAGCAGGTTGCACCAATTAACGGAAGTTGTTCATGCCGCACAGCGTGACGTGGTATGCGCGGTGCATATGTCGCGCGTACGTCGAACTCCCTTGCCCCGCAGACCGCTTGCTGCCTGGTCAACCGGCCTGGCGACCGGCGGGCGGCGGAAGCCTGCGCCGCCCGCGCGCCCGGCCCTTCCCGAGCGGGCTGCAGGGACGTTTCATCCCAAGTGCTCACCGGCAGCACAAAGTTTTCAATCGCCGCCGGCCGGCCGCATATCGGCCCTTTATCGGTTGTTCACCGCGCGGCCCGGCCGGCCTCCGCCCCGTCTACTCGCTGCCCGTCTTCCGCGCGTGCAGCTGCCGGGCGACCTCGGCGATCGAACCGGACAGCGACGGGTACACAGTGAACGCGCTGGCGATCTGCTCGACGGTCAGATTGTTGTCGACCGCGATCGAGATCGGGTGGATGAGCTCGCTGGCGCGCGGGGAAACGACCACGCCGCCCACCACGATGCCCGTACCGGGACGGCAGAACAGCTTCACGAAACCGTCGCGGATGCCCTGCATCTTCGCCCGCGGATTGCGCAGCAGCGGAAGCTTCACGACCCGGGCGTCGATCTTCCCGCCGTCGACGTCGGCCTGCGAATAACCGACCGTGGCGATCTCCGGGTCGGTGAAGACGTTCGCGGAAACCGTCTTGAGATTCAGCGGCGCGACCGCGTCACCGAGGAAGTGGTACATCGCGATCCGGCCCTGCATCGCCGCGACCGACGCCAGCGCGAAGACGCCGGTGCAGTCACCCGCCGCGTACACACCCGGGGCGCTGGTCCGCGAGACCTTGTCCGTCCACACGTGGCCGGACTCCTTCAGCTTGACCCCGGCGCCCTCCAGGCCCATGCCCTCGGTGTTGGGGATCGAGCCGACCGCCATCAGGCAGTGCGTACCGGAGATCGTCCGGCCGTCGGCCAGCGTCACCTCGACCCGGTCGCCCACCCGCTTGGCCGACTGCGCGCGCGAACGCGCCATGACGTTCATGCCGCGCCGCCGGAAGACGTCCTCCAGGACCGCGGCGGCGTCCGGGTCCTCACCCGGCAGCACCCGGTCCCGGGACGAGACCAGCGTGACGCGGGAGCCGAGCGCCTGATAGGCACCGGCGAACTCGGCGCCCGTGACACCCGACCCGACCACGATGAGCTCCTCGGGCAGCTCGTCGAGGTCGTAGACCTGCGTCCAGTTCAGGATCCGCTCGCCGTCGGGCAGGGCGTCCGGGATCTCGCGGGGGTGCGCGCCGGTGGCGATCAGCACCGCGTCCGCGATCAGGCCCTCGGTCGTACCGTCCGCCGCGGTCACCGTCACCTTGCGCGAACCGTCCGGTGCCTGGCCCGGCTCCAGCCGGCCGCGGCCGCGCATGACCCGGCCGCCGGCGCGGGTCACCGACGCCGTGATGTCATGCGACTGGGCTAGCGCGAGCCGCTTGACCCGTCGGTTGACCTTTCCCAGGTCAACGCCCACGACGCGGGCCGGCCGCTCGTTGTACGGGGTGTCGTCCTCGACGATGATGCCGAGCTCTTCGTAGGACGAGTCGAAGGTCGTCATCACCTCGGCCGTCGCGATCAGGGTCTTCGACGGCACGCAGTCGGTGAGCACCGACGCCCCGCCCAGACCGTCGCAGTCGACGACGGTCACCTCCGCGCCGAGAGAGGCCGCCACCAGGGCCGCTTCGTATCCGCCGGGTCCGCCACCGATGATCACGATCCGAGTCACGTACTCCATTGTCCCGCACGCCCGTACGTCCCTCGCGCCCGGGGGCGGAGTGTGGCCCTCACGTGCGCCGGGGCGCGCGCTGCCCCGCCCTTGTGCGAACCTCCGGTACCACGAGCCCGACGGGCATCCTCCCGTACCCTCGGAACCATGTCGCTCTACGCCGCGTACGCCGGCAACCTCGACGCGCGGCTGATGTCCCGCCGCGCACCGCACTCGCCGCTGCGCGGCACGGGCTGGCTCAGCGGCTGGCGGCTCACCTTCGGCGGCGAGCAGATGGGGTGGGAGGGCGCCCTCGCGACGGTCGTCGAGGACCCGGACTCTCAGCTCTTCGTCGCGCTCTACGACATCGCCCCGATGGACGAGGAGTCCTTGGACCGCTGGGAGGGCGTCGGCATGGGCATCTACCGCCGGATGC
Organism: Streptomyces sp. NPDC107765; assembly: GCF_055657085.1. Classification (NCBI taxonomy): domain Bacteria; kingdom Bacillati; phylum Actinomycetota; class Actinomycetes; order Kitasatosporales; family Streptomycetaceae; genus Streptomyces; species Streptomyces sp. NPDC107765. The sequence continues at coordinate 468,463 of NZ_JBVKBL010000002.1, forward strand.
GGGTCCGGGTGCACACCCTCGAAGGCGACGAGACCGCCTGGATCTACGTCCTCAACGGCTACGAGGGCGGCCTCCCCTCCGCCCGCTACCTGGGTGAGATCGCCGACGCCGCCGAATCCGCCGGCGCCCCCCACGACTACGTCATGGAACTCCGCAAGCGGCCCTGCTGACGGGGCGGGCGGTCGGTCCCGCCGGCCGCCGGCCCGTGCCGATACCCGGCCGTGCACGCCTCCCGTCCGGGCCGGGACCGCGGCATGTCCCGGGCCGGTCGTTCGTCAGAAGCCACAAGAGAACGTTCCCAGCACCGTGAGCAGCGACATCTACGCGCGTAGGGGAATACCGGCTACCCTCGTCCGCGTGAACGCATCTGTTACCCCGGACATCGCGCGCGACCCCCAGGGCGCCGCCGACGCCGCCGCCGCCCGCCTGCGCGAGCTGACCGGCGCCGAGACCCACGACGTCGCCCTGGTGATGGGCTCCGGCTGGGCGCCGGCAGCCGAGGCCCTGGGCGCGCCCGAGCACGAATTCCCCGTCACCGAGCTGCCCGGCTTCCCGCCCCCGGCCGTCGCCGGCCACGGCGGCAAGATCCGCTCCTACCAGGTCGGCGAGAAGCGCGCCCTGGTCTTCCTCGGCCGCACGCACTACTACGAGGGCCGGGGCGTCGCCGCCGTCGCGCACGGCGTCCGCACCGCCGTCGCCGCCGGCTGCAAGACCGTCGTGCTCACCAACGGGTGCGGTGGCCTGCGCCAGGGCATGCGCCCGGGCCAGCCGGTCCTCATCAGCGACCACCTCAACCTCACCGCCACCTCCCCGATCGTCGGCGCGAACTTCGTCGACCTGACGGACCTGTACTCCCCGCGGCTGCGCGCGCTGTGCAAGGAGATCGACCCGAGCCTGGAAGAGGGCGTCTACGTCCAGTTCCCCGGCCCGCACTACGAGACCCCGGCCGAGATCAAGATGATCCGGACCCTGGGCGCCGACCTGGTCGGCATGTCCACCGTCCTGGAGGCCATCGCGGCCCGCGAGGCCGGTGCGGAGGTGCTCGGGCTGTCGCTGGTGACGAACCTCGCCGCCGGCATGACGGGTGAGCCGCTCAACCACGAAGAGGTCCTGCAGGCCGGCCGCGACTCCGCGTCCCGGATGGGGACCCTGCTCGGACAGGTCCTCAGCAAGATCTGAGACCCGGCCGATGGACCGGCCAAGGCCGCACGCCGCCGCCCTGGCCGGACCACCGGGGCCCGGCCGTGGCCGGTCCGGGGCCGGCTCCGGTTCCCCGCACCCACCTCACCCACCGCATCCACTAGGCAGGAGCATGACGTGGCTACCGACTCCGCGGAGCTGATCGACCGGGCCCGGGCCTGGCTGGCCGAGGACCCCGACCCGGAGACCCGGGACGAGTTGTCCAAGCTGATCGCGGCCGAGGACACCGACGAGCTGGCGGCCCGGTTCGCCGGCACCCTGCAGTTCGGCACGGCCGGGCTGCGCGGGGAGCTGGGCGCGGGCCCGATGCGGATGAACCGTTCGGTGGTCATCCGGGCCGCGGCCGGCCTCGCCGCGTACCTCCGGGCGAAGGGCGAGGGTTCCGGCCTGGTCGTCATCGGCTACGACGCGCGCCACAAGAGCGCCGACTTCGCGCGGGACACCGCGGCCGTCATGGTCGGCGCCGGCCTGCGCGCCGCGCTGCTGCCGCGTCCGCTGCCCACCCCCGTCCTGGCCTTCGCCATCCGGCACCTGGGCGCGGTGGCCGGCGTCGAGGTCACCGCCAGCCACAACCCGCCGCGCGACAACGGCTACAAGGTGTACCTCGGGGACGGTTCGCAGATCGTGCCGCCGGCCGACGGGGAGATCGCCGCGGAGATCGCCGCGGTGCGCTCGCTGGCGGACGTACCGCGGCCCGGGTCCGGCTGGGAGACCCTCGACGACGCGGTCCTGGACGCCTACCTGGCGCGTACCGACGCGGTACTGACGCCCGGCTCGGCCCGGGACCTCAACGTCGTCTACACGCCCCTGCACGGCGTCGGCCGGGACGTGCTCGTCGCCGCCTTCGCCCGGGCCGGCTTCCCGGCCCCCACGGTCGTGGCGGAGCAGGCCGAGCCGGACCCGGACTTCCCGACGGTCGCGTTCCCCAACCCGGAGGAGCCGGGCGCGATGGACCTCGCGTTCGCCACCGCCCGGGCGCGGGGCGCGGACGTCGACCTGGTGATCGCCAACGACCCGGACGCGGACCGCTGTGCCGTCGCCGTCCCGGCCCCCGGCACCCCCGAGGGCTGGCGGATGCTGCGCGGTGACGAGGTCGGCGCGCTGCTCGCCGCCCACCTCGTCAGCAAGCGGGCGTCCGGCACGTTCGCGACGACCATCGTCTCCTCGCAGCTGATGTCCCGTATCGCCGCGGCCTCCGCGCTGCCCTACGAGGAGACCCTGACCGGCTTCAAGTGGCTGGCCCGGGTGGACGGTCTGCGGTACGCCTACGAGGAGGCGCTCGGCTACTGCGTCGACCCGGAGGGCGTCCGCGACAAGGACGGCATCACCGCCGCCCTGCTGGTCACCGAGCTGGCCGCGGAGCTCAAGCGGGCCGGCCGGACGATCGCCGATCTGCTGGACGACCTCGCGGTGGAGTTCGGGGTGCACGCCACCGACCAGCTGTCGGTGCGGGTCGAGGACCTGACGCTGATCGCCGACGCGATGCGCAGGCTCCGCGAGCAGCCGCCGGCCGCGCTGGCCGGTCTGGCGGTGACCCGGGCGGACGACCTGAACCAGGGCACCGACGCCCTCCCGCCGACCGACGGGCTGCGTTACTACCTCTCCGGCTCCCCGGAGGCCGGTGTCGAGTCCGCCCGCGTCGTGGTGCGCCCCAGTGGCACCGAGCCCAAGCTGAAGTGCTACCTGGAGGTCGTCGCGCCGGTGTCCGGGCCGGAGGCGCTCGACGCGGCGCGTACGAGGGCGGCCGCCACCCTGGCCGCCATCAAGAAGGACGTGTCGGCGGCGGCCGGGATCTGACGGCCCCCTGCCACCTACGGCAAAGGCCCCCCGCCCTCGGGCGGGGGGCCTTTCCCGTAGGAGAGCCGGGGTCCGGTCAGAGCCGGGGTCCGGGTGTCTCAGAGCGCGAGCGTCACGACGAGGCCGACCGCGCCCGCCACGAGGGGCGCGAGGATGCCGTACGACCAGCGGACCACCGGCTCGCCCTGGGCGTCCGCCCGGTCCCCGACGCGTTCCTTGATCTCGCGCAGTTCGTCGAGGGCCTGGTCCGCCAGGGCGCGCGGGGCCGGTCCGGCGCCGGCGTCCGGGCCGAACCGGGGGGTGTCCGCGCCGGCGCCGCGCAGGGCCTGCCGGTTCGCCTTCTTGCGCTGCCGCAGGGAGACCGGGATGGCCCACAGCTGGAATTTCCCGGCGGTGGTGAACACCTCCGTGGAGAACGAGGCGCGCAGCTCCTCGACCGCGCCCCAGGGCATCGTGATCGTACGGAACGGATTGCGCACGGTCAGCCGCTCGTCGCCGGCCCGCACCAGCGGCCGCAGGGTGAAGGCGGCCACCAGCGGGACGCCGAGGAGCAGGGCGAACACCGTGGTCAGCCTGGCGTGCGGGCTGCCGTGCAGCAGGGCGTCGGCACCGAGCCAGCCGCCGAGCAGCAGGAGCAGGACGCCACCGACGAGGGCCGCGGGCGAGCGGTAGCTGCGCTCGGCGTACTGCTGCGGTGGCGGGGTGGTCCGGTCCTGGCGCGTCATGCCGCCGATTCTGCCTGACCGTCCGGATGCCGGACATTGCGTTACGGCATCATTCGGGCCGACGGCCGGAATGGCGGCATCCAGGGGGATGACATTGCGCTACGCGCGTAGATATGCTCCCCTCGTGACCATGCCCATCACTGTTCCCGCATACGGCAAGGAAGCCGCGGGGCGTCTGGCGTCAATGGCGGCCGTGACCGCCGACGACGGTGCGCTGCGCCGCTTCCTCCACGGCCTCCCCGGCGTCGACGCGGTCGGCCTCGAAGCCCGCGCCGCCACCCTCGGCACCCGCTCGATCAAGACCACGGCGAAGGCATACGCCATCGACCTCGCCCTCTCGATGATCGACCTGACCACCCTCGAAGGCGCGGACACCCCGGGCAAGGTCCGGGCGCTGTGCGCCAAGGGCATCAACCCGGATCCCACCGACCGCACCACCCCCAAGGTCGCGGCGATCTGCGTCTACCCCGACATGGTCGCGACGGCCAAGGAGGCGCTCGGCGACTCCGGCATCCACGTCGCGTCCGTCGCCACCGCCTTCCCGGCCGGCCGCGCCGCGCTGCCGGTCAAGCTCGCCGACACCCGGGACGCGGTCGCGGCCGGCGCCGACGAGATCGACATGGTGATCGACCGGGGTGCCTTCCTCTCCGGCCGCTACCTGGAGGTCTTCGAGGAGATCAAGGCCGTCAAGGAGGCCTGCGCCCGGCCCGACGGCTCGGCCGCGCACCTGAAGGTCATCTTCGAGACCGGCGAGCTCCAGACGTACGACAACGTCCGCCGGGTGTCCTGGCTGGCGATGCTGGCCGGCGCCGACTTCATCAAGACCTCCACCGGCAAGGTGGCCGTGAACGCCACCCCGCCCGTCACGCTGCTGATGCTGGAGGCGGTCCGCGACTTCCACGCCGCCACCGGTGTCCAGGTCGGCGTGAAGCCGGCCGGCGGGATCCGCACCACCAAGGACGCGATCAAGTACCTGGTGATGGTCAACGAGACGCTCGGCGAGCCCTGGCTGACCGCCGACTGGTTCCGCTTCGGCGCCTCCAGCCTCCTGAACGACCTGCTGATGCAGCGCCAGAAGCTCAGCACCGGCCGCTACTCCGGCCCCGACTACGTCACGGTGGACTGAGGCACCCATGACCTTCGCATACGCACCCGCACCCGAGTCCCGGTCGGTCGTCGACATCGCGCCGTCCTACGGACTGTTCATCGACGGCGAGTTCGCCCCGGCCGCCGACGGCAAGGTCTTCAAGACCGTCTCCCCCTCCTCCGAGGAGGTCCTGTCCGAGGTCGCCCAGGCCACCTCCGACGACGTCGACCGGGCCGTCAAGGCCGCCCGCAAGGCGTTCGAGAAGTGGTCGGCGCTGCCGGGCGCCGAGCGCGCCAAGTACCTGTTCCGGATCGCCCGGATCATCCAGGAACGCTCGCGCGAGCTGGCCGTCCTGGAGTCGCTGGACAACGGCAAGCCGATCCGCGAGTCCCGCGACGCCGACCTGCCGCTGGTCGCCGCGCACTTCTTCTACTACGCGGGCTGGGCCGACAAGCTCGGCCACGCCGGCTACGGCCCGAACCCGCGCCCCCTGGGCGTCGCGGGCCAGGTCATCCCGTGGAACTTCCCGCTGCTGATGCTGGCGTGGAAGATCGCCCCGGCGCTGGCGACCGGCAACACGGTCGTGCTGAAGCCGGCCGAGACCACCCCGCTGTCCGCCCTGTTCTTCGCGGACGTCTGCCGTCAGGCGGGCCTGCCCAAGGGCGTCGTCAACATCCTCACCGGGGACGGCTCGACGGGCGCGGCGCTGGTGGCCCACCCCGACGTCAACAAGGTGGCCTTCACCGGCTCCACCGAGGTCGGCAAGGCCATCGCCCGTACGGTCGCCGGCACGGACAAGAAGCTCACCCTCGAACTGGGCGGCAAGGCGGCGAACATCGTCTTCGACGACGCCCCGATCGACCAGGCCGTCGAGGGCATCGTCAACGGCATCTTCTTCAACCAGGGCCACGTCTGCTGCGCCGGCTCCCGCCTCCTGGTGCAGGAGTCGGTCCAGGACGAGCTGCTGGACGCGCTCAAGCGGCGGATGCAGACCCTGCGCGTGGGCGACCCGCTCGACAAGAACACCGACATCGGCGCGATCAACTCGGCCGAGCAGCTGGCCCGGATCACCGAGCTGGCCGACGCGGGCGAGGCCGAGGGCGCCGAGCGCTGGGCCCCGTCCTGCGAACTCCCCTCCGCCGGCTACTGGTTCGCGCCCACGCTCTTCACGGGCGTCACCCAGGCCCACCGGATCGCCCGGGAGGAGATCTTCGGCCCGGTGCTGTCCGTGCTGACCTTCCGCACCCCGGCCGAGGCCGTGGAGAAGGCCAACAACACCCCGTACGGCCTCTCCGCGGGCATCTGGACGGAGAAGGGCTCGCGCATCCTGTGGATGGCGAACAAGCTCCGTGCGGGTGTCATCTGGTCCAACACGTTCAACAAGTTCGACCCGGCCTCGCCGTTCGGCGGCTACAAGGAGTCGGGCTTCGGCCGCGAGGGCGGCCGGCACGGTCTGGAGGCGTACCTCGATGTCTGAGCGTCTGTCGGTCTTCAAGACCTACAAGCTGTACGTGGGCGGGAAGTTCCCGCGTTCCGAGAGCGGCCGGGTGTACGAGGTGAGTGACGCGAAGGGCAACTGGCTGGCGAACGCACCCCTGTCCTCCCGCAAGGACGCGCGGGACGCGGTGGTCGCCGCCCGCAAGGCGTTCGGTGGCTGGTCGGGCGCCACGGCGTACAACCGCGGGCAGATCCTCTACCGCATCGCCGAGATGCTGGAGGGCCGCCGCGACCAGTTCGTCGCCGAGGTCGCCGACGCCGAGGGGCTGTCCAGGGCCAAGGCCACCGCCCAGGTGGAGGCGGCGATCGACCGCTGGGTCTGGTACGCGGGCTGGTCCGACAAGGTCGCGCAGATCGCCGGCGGCGCCAACCCCGTCGCGGGCCCGTACTTCAACCTCTCCTCGCCCGAGCCGACCGGTGTGGTCGCGGTCCTGGCCCCGCAGGAGTCGTCGTTCCTGGGCCTGGTCTCGGTGATCGCGCCGGCCATCGTCACCGGTAACACCGTCGTGGTGATCGCCTCGGAGAAGTCCCCGCTGCCCGCCCTGTCGCTGGGTGAGGTGCTGGCCACGTCCGACCTGCCGGGCGGGGTGGTCAACGTCCTCTCGGGCCGTACGGCGGAGATCGCCGCGCCGCTCGCCGCCCACCAGGACGTCAACGCGCTCGATCTCGCGGGTGCGGACGCCGGATCGGCCAAGGAGCTGGAGACCGCGGCGGCCGACAACCTCAAGCGGGTGCTGCGCCCGCGCACGGAGGACTGGAGCGCCGACCCGGGCACGGACCGGCTGCTGGCCTTCCTGGAGACGAAGACGGTCTGGCACCCGATGGGTGTCTGACCGGCGCGTCCACGACACACCACCGCCCCGGGTGCCGCGGCACCCGGGGCGGTGGTGTGCCCGAAGAGGGACGGGAGTTCGCCCCTGGATTCACCTAGCCGGGCAGGATCCGTTCGACCTTGTTGACCAGCGGGACGTCGCGGATCGCCGCGCCGTGCGAGAGGCTGCCGGTCACCAGGGTGGTGCTGAGCGGCTTGAAGTCGGCGACCTGGGTGCCGACGGCGTTGGCGAGCGGGTCGACGCCGGTGTTGGCCAGAGGGTCCACCTGGATGTTCTTCAGCGGCCCGACGCCGCCGGCCGCGGAGGTCAGCAGCGCGCCGGTCAACGCGTGGGCGGTGGCGCCGGTGTCGGTGCTGTGCCGGTCGGTGCCGTGCCGGTCGGTGCCGTGGTCAGGGCTGTGGTCAGGAGTGTGGTGCGGGGTGGACGCGGGGGCCGCGCCTGCCGTCGCCGCACCGCCCCCCGCGAGCGCGGCGCCGGCCGCGGAGACCACCAGGCCGGCGCGCAGCAGGGTGCGCGGGACGCGGCTGGGCTTGGGACGTGCGTGGGAGGGCATCTGCCACCTGCCTGTGGTTCGAAAAGCATCGGAATGCGTCGGAATACGTCGGAAGCGTGCGGCGTCCAGGGGGGTTGGGTAATCGTCTGACCGCGTAGCGTAGTTGAGCTGCGGGTGGGCGGGCCACCTCGCGCGCCAGGGGTAGCCCACACGGCGCAATGCGGGACAATGGCTGTCCGTGACCACCGACTCCGCCGCCCGGCCGCCCTCCTCCGAGCCCTCGACCACCGTCGAGCCGGGAGGTGCCCGCACCCGCGTCGTCCTGCTGACCGGCCCGTCCGGCACCGGCAAGACGTCCCTGGCCGCCCACAGCAGGCTGCCCGTCCTCCGTCTCGACGACTTCTACAAGGAGGGGACGGACCCGACGCTGCCCCAACTGCCGGACGGCGGCGGCGCGGACTGGGACTCGCCGCTCTCCTGGGACGCCGGTGCCGCCGTCGCCGCGATCGAGGCGCTGTGCCGCACGGGGCGCACGGACGTTCCGGTGTACGACATCTCGCTCAGCGCCCGGGTCGGCGCCGTCGAACTCGATCTCCGGGGTGCCCCGCTGTTCATCGCCGAGGGCATCTTCGCCGCCGATGTGATCGCGGCGTGCCGGGCGGCGGGCCTGCTGGCCGATGCGCTGTGTCTGCGCGGGCATCCGGTCACCACCTTCCGCCGGCGGCTGCAGCGGGACCTGCAAGAGGCCCGCAAACCGGTCCCGTACCTGATACGCCGGGGGCTGCGGCTGCTGCGCGCCGAGCGGTCCGTGGTGGCCCGCCACACGGCGCTGGGCGCCCACCCGTGCGCGCGGCCGGAGGCGCTGGCCCGTATTTCCGCCGCGGGTGCGGTCCGTCCCGTGGGTGCGGAACGGGCGGCCGTAGGCTCCTGACCGCCGGCCGGGCACGTCGGGTGCCCGGCGCCTCAGGGGAGGACGTACCGATGCCGAGGGAACACCACTACCGCACGACGGTCACCTGGACCGGCAACAACGGCACGGGGACCAGCAACTACCGGGTGTACGGCCGGGACCACGAGGTCAGCGCCGAGGGGCTGCCGCCGCTGCCGGGCACCGCGGACCCGGCGTTCCGCGGGACGGCCGACCGCTGGAACCCCGAGCAGCTGCTGCTCGCCTCTCTGGCGCAGTGCCACATGCTGTCCTATCTGGCGCTGTGCGCGCTGGCCGGCGTGGTGGTGACCGGGTACACGGACGACGCGGCGGGCACGATGGCGGAGGACGGCAAGGGCGGCGGCAACTTCACGGAGGTGGTGCTGCGGCCGCGCGTCGAGGTCGCCTCGGCGGACGACGTCGAACGGGCCCGGGCGCTGCACCACGACGCCCACGAGAAGTGCTTCATCGCCAACTCGGTGAACTTCCCGGTCCGGCACGAGCCGGTGGTGACGGTGCGGGACGCGTAGCCGCGCGGGCGGCGGACGCACGGAAGCGGGCTCGGGCAGACCCCCCGGCCGCCCGAACCCGCGATTTCCCCCGTACTTCCCCCGTAACCCGATCCCCCTCGGGCCTACCCCCCTCGGGCGTCCCTTTCAGGTCCCCCTCGGGCCTTTCCCCCGTTGGCGCGGCCCGTTCCCCCGTCGGGCCGCGCCGATCCTTCAGGCCACCAGCTCGCCGAAGGACTCTTCCTCGTCACGGCCGAAGCTGAGCACCTCGTCGTCGCGCAGCCGTCGCAGCGCGCGCCAGATGCTCGACTTCACCGTGCCGACACTGATGTTGAGGATGTCCGCGATCTCCGGATCCGTGCGGCCCTCGTAGTAGCGCAGCACCAGCATCGTGCGCTGCGTCTCGGGCAGCCGGGCCAGCGCCTGCCACAGCACGGCGCGCAGCTCGGTGCCGCGCATCGCGTCGACGTCGCCGGCGGTCTCCGGCAGCTCCTCCGTCGGGTACTCGTTGAGCTTGCGCCGGCGCCAGGCGCTGATGTGCAGGTTGGTCATGGTGCGGCGCAGATAGCCGCCGAGCGCCGCCTTGTCGCTGATCCGGTCCCAGGCCCGGTAGGTCGAGAACAGTGCGCTCTGCAGCAGGTCCTCGGCCTCGTGGCGGTCGCCGGTCAGGTGGTAGGCGGTGGCGTACAGGGAGGCGCGGCGCTCCTGGACGTAGGCGGTGAAGGCCGCTTCGGCCTCGGCCGCCTCCGACGCGGAACGCCGTTCCCCCGTGCCCTCCCCGTACTCCGCTCCCCCGTTGTTCCCCCCGTGGACGGCGCTTCCCCCGTGCCGTCCCGTTCCCCCGTCGATCTCCACCGTCGTCGCGTCGATGGCCACCATGTACGGCGGCCGCTGACGCCCGATGCCGCGAGCACACCCCCGCAGGCTCACGGCACCGGACTTCTCCGGTGTCCGCACCACGTCGTGGAGTCGCGTGATAACTGCGCTGGAAGTGGTGCCGTGCAGTGTGGTCATCTCGCGCCCCCCGTCGTAGAGCCGGCTCGTTCGGTCCGTTTCGGTGTCCCGGGCGGTGATCGGTGTTGATCTCTCCCGGTGACCCAAAGCCTGCCAACGCAGTTTCATCGCGTTGTCCGCCGACTGTCACAGCCCTGTCACAGGGGCAGGTCCGGCGCGGCGGACGGTTCGCGGGGACGGCGGTCCGGGTAGGCCGGGGCCACTGGTCGATGTCCCGGCGTCCCATGGGCCAGAATGGCTGCCGTGCCTTTCCTGTTGCTGATCGAGGACGACGACGCCATCCGCACGGCCCTCGAACTCTCGCTGTCCCGCCAGGGTCACCGTGTGGTGACCGCGGCGACGGGCGAGGACGGTCTGAAGCTGCTGCGCGAGCAGCGCCCGGACCTGATCGTGCTGGATGTGATGCTGCCGGGCATCGACGGTTTCGAGGTGTGCCGCCGGATCCGGCGTACGGACCAGCTGCCCATCATCCTGCTCACCGCGCGCAACGACGACATCGACGTCGTGGTGGGACTGGAGTCCGGGGCGGACGACTACGTCGTCAAACCGGTCCAGGGGCGGGTGCTGGACGCCCGGATCCGGGCCGTGCTGCGCCGCGGGGAGCGCGAGTCCAGTGACTCGGCGACCTTCGGTTCGCTGGTCATCGACCGCTCGGCGATGACCGTCACCAAGAACGGCGAGGATCTGCAACTGACACCGACCGAGCTGCGGTTGCTGCTGGAGCTGAGCCGGCGGCCCGGCCAGGCGCTGTCCCGGCAGCAGCTGCTGCGGCTGGTGTGGGAGCACGACTACCTGGGCGACTCGCGCCTGGTGGACGCCTGTGTGCAGCGGCTGCGGGCGAAGGTGGAGGACGTGCCGTCCTCGCCGACCCTGATCCGTACGGTCCGCGGCGTCGGCTACCGGCTGGACTCGCCGCAGTGAGGGAACGCGGTACGGACGGCGGGCCGGCGCAGGAGCGCGCGCAGGGCCCGGCCGGCGGCCCCGACGCGCCCACGGCCACGCCCGGGCCGGGCAGTCGGCTGCTGCGGCTGCTCGGCCGGGCGCCGGGGCTGCTGCGCTGGACGAGTCTGCGGCTGCGGCTGGTGGTGGTCTTCGCGCTGGTGGCACTGACCGCGGCGGTGTCCGCGTCCGGCATCGCGTACTGGCTGAACCGCAACACGGTGCTGGACCGCACCCAGAACGCGGTGCTCAAGGACTTCCGCAAGGCGCTGGAGGACAGTACGCGGTCGCTGCCGCTGCGTCCGCGGTGCGCCGAACTCCAGGACGCGGCACGGCAGATGGCGGCCGGGCCGCAGAACTACGCGGTGCTGCTGATCGGCGTGGACCGGTCGGGCAAGGACTGCGCGGCCACCACGGACAAGGACCTGCTGACGCTGGCGACGGTGCCGGCCTCACTGCGCAAGGCGGTGAACGAGGTCCGTCCGGTCGACGAGTCCAACCGCTATGCGCACCACCTGTACTGGCAGCGCAAACAGATCGGGGACACCCCGTACCTCGTCGCCGGGGCGAAGGTGATCGGCGGCGGGCCGACCGGCTACATGATGAAGTCGCTGGCCACCGAGCGGCAGGACCTCAACTCGCTGGCCTGGTCGCTGGGGATCGCCACCGCGCTCGCGCTGGTCGGCTCGGCGCTGCTGGCGCAGGCCGCCGCGACGACCGTGCTGCGGCCCGTACAGCGGCTGGGGCACGCGGCGCGGCAGCTCGGCGAGGGACGGCTGGACACCCGGCTGCGGGTGACCGGCACCGACGAACTCGCGGATCTCTCCCGGACCTTCAACCGCACGGCGGAGCGGCTGCAACAACGGGTCGAGGAGCTGAGCGGCCGGGAGGCGGCCTCCCGCCGCTTCGTCGCGGACATGTCGCACGAGCTGCGCACGCCGCTGACGGCGATCACCGCGGTCTCCGAGGTGCTGGAGGAGGAGGCCGAGTCCCTCGACCCGATGATCGCGCCCGCGGTCCAGCTGGTGGTGAGCGAGACCCGGCGGCTGAACGACCTGGTGGAGAACCTGATGGAGGTCACCCGCTTCGACGCGGGAACGGCCCGGCTGGTGCTGGACGACGTCGACGTCGCGGACCAGGTCACGGCGTGCATCGACGCGCGGGCCTGGCTGGACGCGGTCGACCTGGACGCGGACCGCGGCATCGTGGCCCGGCTCGACCCGAGGCGGCTCGACGTCATCCTGGCCAACCTGATCGGCAACGCCCTCAAACACGGCGGCTCGCCGGTCCGGGTGTCGGTGCGCACCGAGGACGCGGCCGGCGAGGAGCCGGACGGCACGGCCGGTCAGGAGGCGCCGGGCGGCGCCGACCAGGAGGCTCCCGCGGCGGCGAGCGGCCCGGCGGGCCCGTTCCGTACCGCGGACGGCCCGGAGCAGGCCGCCGACGGACCGCAGGGGGCCGGACAGCCGACGGGCGGCGACCGGCCGGGCAGCGGCCAGCTGGTGATCCGCGTACGGGACCACGGCCCCGGCATCCCCGAAGAGGTGCTGCCGCACGTCTTCGACCGCTTCTACAAGGCGAGCGCCTCCCGCCCGCGCTCCGAGGGCAGCGGCCTGGGCCTGTCCATCGCCCTGGAGAACGCGCACATCCACGGCGGCGAGATCACCGCCGCCAACCTCCCCGAGGGCGGTGCGGTCTTCACGCTGCGCCTGCCGATGGACGCCTCCCCCCTGGCCGACGACGGCCGACGCGACGGCTCCCCGGCCGGGCCCGGCCCCGGGCCCCGCAACAACGGCACGAAGGACGGGCGATGACGCGGCGGGGAGATCTGGCGGGGCAGGGAGAGCTGGCGGGACGCCGGGCCGGACGCCGGTGGCGGCGTGCCGCCGGGGCGGTCGCGCTGCTGACCCTGGCGGCGACCGGCTGCGGGATCCGCGGTACGTCCGTGCCGGTGGACGCGGGCGGGGCGCCCGCGCGGGTCAGCTGCAAGGCACCGGCGGGCGAGGCCGCGCCGGGCGAGGGCACCCGGGCCACCCTGTACCTGGTGTGCGGCTCGGCCCTGGCCCAGGTGGAACGAACGGTCCCGCCGGCCAAGGCCCCGGCCGGCGCCGACGTCCGCCTGCGGACCGCCCGTGCCCTCCTCCGTTCACTGCAGCAGCCGCCGTCCCCCGACGAGGAGAAGGCGGGCTTCAGCAGCGCACTGCCCGCCGACCTGAAGGTCGAGGGCCCGCACCCGGGCGACCCGGCGGACGCCTTCCGCCTGAGCCTCCCCCCGGACGACCTCCCGTCGTTCGCCCTGGCCCAACTGGTGTGCACCTACGGCGCCAGCCCGGCCCTCGGCCGCACCCACGCAGCCGTCCTCTCCGGCCCCGACCACACCACCCCCCACCGCTACGACTGCTCCGCCGACGTCCTCTCCAACCCGGACATCGCCGAACACGCGGGGTGGGGGGACACGTTGTCGGGGAACGGCTGACCCTGGGGCTTCCCCCGCCCCCTCCCCCTCCGACGGGCTTCGCCTCCTCTGGGGCCTCGCCTCCCCTGGGCTTCGCCTCCTCCGACGGGCTTCGCCCGCCGTGCCGGGGCTTCCCCCGCCCCCTCCCCCTCTCCCCCTTCGGGGGAGGGGGCGGGGGGTGGGTTCGGGGGTGGGGGGATGCGGCCCCTGCGCGCGCGGCCACCCCGGCGAGCCCACCCCGCCCGCGACCCCGCCAGCGCGCCCGAGCCACGACCCCGCGGCCCCGCCGTCCCCGCCCAGCTCCACGGCCCCGCCGCCCCGCCGCCCGGCCCCGTCCCGCCGCCCCACCGCCCCCGCCACCGGAAGCCCCTCCGCACACCCCCCAAGGCCCCGCCCGCCTCGCCCCGCGACGCCTCACGCCCCCGGCCACACCCCACGCCCCAAGACGGGTGCAATAGGGCGGAACCACGGCCACCGGTCCTGGCGTCCTGGGCTTTGTGCAGCGTCATGGCCACGGCACCGCCGCCTCCCCCCGTATGCGCGTCACCGGACTTCTTCTCCTTGTGGCGCATCTGCTGATCGTCGGCTGGCTCACGCTGCGTCCCCGGACCGTGCCCTGGGTCCCGGCGGCGAACCTCGAACCGCTGGCGACCATCCGGGCCGAGCTGGCGCGCGGGGCGTCGTGGGAGGCCGTGCAGCATCTGGGCGGCTCGGTGCTGCTGCTCGCGCCGCTGGGGGTGCTGCTGCCCCTTTCCGCCGGCCGGCTGAACGTTTCGCCGCTGGTCTCCTTCACCCGTACCGCCTTCGCCGGCGCGATGATCGCGCTGGCCATCGAACTGCTGCAGTCAGGGATCCCCGGACGCGTCCCCGATGTCGACTCGGTGCTGCTGAACACCCTGGGCGTGGCGGTGGTGCACCTGGTGGTCGTCCCCGGGGCCCGGTGCCGGCTCCGCCGGCGGTACGAGCGTCTCGGGGGTGCGACCCCGAAGATCTCCAGGGTCGGCCTCACACCCCAGGCTGACGTGCTCTCGGGCGGCCGGACCTACCTTTGAGACATCGGGCAAACGCCCCACGTAGTCGCAAAGGAGTCCTCTCTCATGGCCGCCGCACTGGTCCGCCCCCGCAGCAACCGAATGATCGCCGGAGTGTGCGCGGGCCTGGCCCGTCGCTTCGGTACGACGCCGGCCACGATGCGCGTGATCTTCCTGGTGTCGTGTCTGCTTCCCGGCCCGCAGTTCCTGGTCTACCTCGCGCTCTGGATACTCCTCCCTTCGGAGGAGAAGGCACACGGCGCCGCCGCCTGGTAGTCCCACCGCGCCGCGTGGGTCACCCCGCCGCATGACCCACCGCACCCGAAGCAAGCCGACGGCCCGTACGCCTGCGGAGGCGTACGGGCCGGGGACGGTGCGCCGCGCACCCCTGTGGGCGGCGGGGTGTGCGGGGCTCAGCCCAGCGGGAGGGCCTTGCTGACGGCGCCGGTGGGCAGGCCGCCGAGGAGCTTGTTGCCCTTGGAGTTCAGGTGCGTCTTGACGTTGTGGTTGCCCGGCTTGGCGTTGGTGCCGCTGTTGACGCTCTTGGTGGCCCCCGAGACGGTGTCGGTGGCGCTGTGCAGCAGACCGCCGGCGGTGTCGGCGGCACCGGTCGCCGGGGCGGCGGAGGCGACGCCCGCGGCGGTGACGGCAATGGCGGCACCGAGCGCGGCAGCACCGAGAGTCTTGATCGTTCCCTGCTTCATCGAATTACGTCCTCATTGATGGGGGCTTGACCGGCCCATCAACCTAGTGATGCGGCAACCGGCGTCGCAAACAGCCAGAAGGAAACAAAAAACGGCCGGTGGACATTCCACCGGCCGTTGCGCTATATGCTCGCGCCGTCCCCGTTACGTACGGTCAGAAGCGCTGCTGGGAGGGGGTGTTCAGCCCATCGGGCGGAACAGCCACTCGGCCCGCAGTTCCGCGTAACCGGGCTTGATGACGTCATTGATCATTGCCAGACGTTCATCGAAAGGAATGAATGCTGATTTCATCGCATTGACTGTAAACCACTGCATGTCATCGAGCGTGTAGCGAAATGTCTTGACCAGGTGCTCGAATTCCCGGGACATGTTCGTACCGCTCATCAGCCGGTTGTCGGTGTTGACGGTGAGGCGGAACTGGAGCCGGCGCAGCAGGCCGATGGGGTGCTCGGCGTAGGAGGGGGCGGCGCCGGTCTGGAGGTTGGAGGTGGGGCACATCTCCAGCGGGATCCGCTTGTCGCGCACGTAGGAGGCGAGCCGGCCGAGCTTGACGGTGCCGTCGTCGGCGACCTCGATGTCGTCGATGATCCGGACGCCGTGGCCGAGGCGGTCGGCGCCGCACCACTGGAGCGCCTGCCAGATGGAGGGCAGCCCGAAGGCCTCTCCCGCGTGGATGGTGAAGTGGTTGTTCTCCCGCTTGAGGTACTCGAACGCGTCGAGGTGGCGGGTGGGCGGGTAGCCGGCCTCGGCGCCCGCGATGTCGAAGCCGACGACGCCGGAGTCGCGGTAGCGGTTGGCGAGTTCGGCGATCTCCAGGGCGCGGGCGGCGTGCCGCATGGCGGTCAGCAGGGCGCCGACGCGGATGCGGTGGCCGTTCTCGCGGGCCCGCCGCTCGCCCTCGCGGAAGCCCTCGTTGACGGCCTCGACGACCTCTTCGAGGGTCAGCCCCTGCTCCAGGTGCTGCTCGGGCGCGTAGCGGACCTCGGCGTAGACCACGCCGTCGGCGGCCAGGTCCTCGGCGCACTCGGCGGCCACCCGGGCCAGTGCGTCGCGGGTCTGCATGACGGCGCAGGTGTGCGCGAAGGTCTCCAGGTAGCGCTCCAGCGAGCCGGAGTCGGCGGCTTCGCGGAACCAGATGCCCAGCTTCTCGGCATCGGTCTCGGGCAGACCGGTGTACCCGGTCTCGCGGGCCAGGTCGACGACCGTGGCGGGGCGCAGGCCGCCGTCGAGGTGATCGTGCAGCAGCACCTTGGGGGCGCGGCGGATCTGTTCACTGCTCGGAAGGGTGGTGGTCTCGCTCGTCATTTCGGCACTGTAGCCCCTACGCGCGTAGATCTCACCGAACGATACGTAACAGTGACCCGTCCACAGGGTGGCGGGCCGGTCTCCTTCTGCCATCGTTCTGGTCATGGCTCAGCAAGCGCTGCCGGTGCGCGAGGCCCGGCTGGGAAAACCGCTGGGAGCGAACGGCAAGGAGGGGACGGTCAGCGGCGTTGCCCTGTTACTGCCGGGGGGCGGACCGACCGGGATCCGCCGACCGTCACCGGTGACCGCGCTCGCGGTACGCCCCCTCGCCCTCCGGCTGGCCCGGGCAGGACGCCCCGAAGGGCTGGCCTCGCATGTGGTGCACTACCGCTGCCGCGGCTGGAACGGTTCCGCTGCCCACCCCGCGCGCGACGCCACCTGGGCCCTGGAGGAGGTGGTGCGCCGCTACGGCGACGTCCCGGTCTGCCTCGTCGGTACGGGCATGGGCGCCCGCGCCGCCCTGCACGCCGCCGGCCACCCCGCCGTCCACTCCGTACTGGCCATCGCACCGTGGCTGCCCGACCACCGCGCCACCGGCGAGCAGCCCGATCCGGTGAAGCAGCTCGTCGGCCGTCAGGTACTGCTCGTGCACGGCACCAACGACGAGCGCCACGACCCCGACCTGTCCTACCGCTACGCCGAGCGCGCCAAGAAGATCAACCGCGACACCTGCCGCTTCGAGGTGCACTCCGACGGCCACTCCCTCCACCAGCACCGCGCCGAAGTCCTCGCCCTGGCCACCGACTTCCTCCTCGGCTCCCTCTTCGCCCGCGACTACGCCCGCCCCCTCAAGGACGCCCTCGCCGCGCCCCCGCCCCTGGGCCTCCGCATGCCCCTGGCCACCGGCTTCGGGACGTCGTTGCGGCACTGAGCGGGGCACCAACCCGGGTGCCGCTGCGGCGCGTTGCCGGTAGCCTCCTCGCGGCAGCACCAGCAACCGGGGGGATACGGCATGCCGATCGGGCCGCGATACCGACGGGTCTCCGCACTGCAACGGCAGTTCTTCGACCGGGAATCGGTGCTGGCCGCGTACGAGGCGGCGCTGGACCGGCTGCCCTCCGGACCGGACCCGCAGGTCTTCAACGTCGTGGGAATCGGCGGGATCGGAAAGTCCCGGCTGCTGCAGGAGCTGCGGAACCGGACCGGACAGAGCTTCCGTACGGCCCGACTCGACCTGCAGGTCCCGGCGTTGCGGCAGCAGGAGGACGCGCTGGCCGTGCTCCGTACCGAGTTCGGCGCGCAGGGCGTGAAGTTCGACCGCTTCGACATCGCGTACGCGGTCCTGTGGCAGCGGGTCCACCCCCAGCTGCGGATGGACCGTGCCAGTACGCCCTTCGCCGAGCAGAGCGACGTCCTGTCGAAGATCCTCGACGACGCCATGGGGTTCCCGGTGTTCGGTACGGCAGCGGGGCTGGTCCGGCTGACGGACCGGGCGCTGTCCAACCGGCAGCGCAAGCAGCGCATCAAGTCCGATCCCACGCTGCAGGACCTCGACAACCTCACCAACGCCGAGCTCGGCTATGCCGTTTCGTACCTGCTGGCCGAGGAACTGCGAGAGGCGAGCGGCGACCGGCCCTACGTGCTCTACGTGGACGCCTACGAGGCGCTGGTCCCCACTCCGTTACCGGGTGGCAAGAGCTTCGGCGCCGATGCCTGGCTGCGTGATCTGCTGGGCCAGCTGCAGGGCGGACTGACCGTCGTGGCCAGCCGCGAGCCGCTGCAGTGGGCGGCGTACGACGAGGACTGGGCCTCGGTGATCCAGCACGTCCCGGTCGAGGGCCTGCCGATGGACGCCCGGCTCGATCTGCTGTCCGCCGCGGGCATCACCGAGGGAGGCCGGCAGCGGTCGATCGCCGAGGCCAGCGCCGGGGTGCCGTTCTATCTGCACCTCGCCATCGACACCTACCTGCAGAACCCCGCCCGGCTGGAGACGACGATCACCTCCGAGCACATCGTGCAGCGGTTCCTGCAGCACGTCCCGCCGGACGAGGTGCGGATCCTCGAACTGCTCAGTGTGGCCCGCACCTTCGACTTCGGGGCGTTCCGCGCGCTCGGGCGGGCGTTCAACCTGCCGGCGCACCTGCTGACCTGGGAGTCGCTGACCGCCTATTCGTTCGCCTATCCGCTCTCCCAGGGCTGGTACCGGCTGCACCAGCTCATGGTGGCCGCTCTGCAGTCCCACCTCTCCCCCGCGGTGAAGCGGTCGGTCCACGACCGGCTGCGCGCCTACTGGGAGGAGGTGGCCGACCGCCTCGAAAGCGGCCCCGGCCGTGGCGGTGTCTCCCGTTCGTCACCCCTGCGCGAGGCCGTCTACCACGGTCTGCACGCGGAAGCGATCACCGCGGAGAAGATCCACGAGTACGCCGACCGCGGTATGGCCCTGGGCGGCCGGCAGGTGGTCGACGGCATCGTGAAGGACCTGCGGGACTATCTGGCGGCCCGGCGTGGAGGCGAGAGTTCCGTCCGGGAGGCCGCCGACTGCCTCGAAGCCGAGTCCCTGCTGTCGCTGGGCAATGCCCGGGCGGTGATCGAGCTCGCCCCCGAGGTGGACCGGCGGGCCGGCACCGCCGTCTCGGCGAGGCTCTCCCTCGCCGCCGCCAATGCCCGCAGGATCGCCGGTGAGAGCCGCACGGCCGCACGTATCTTCCAGCAGGTCTGGGAGGAACAGTCCGGACCCGTGCGGGTCTCCGCGGGGTTCTGTCTGGCCGACATCAGGATGTGGCAGGGGGATTTCGCCGAGGCGTTCGACCTGGCCGAGGCCGTGTACGGGATGAGCCGGGCGGACAAGCCCGTCGTCCGTGCCGATGTGAAGCGGCTGCTGCACCTCGGCCACCGGTTCCTCCTCTCCTTCGACGCGGCGGCGGACCTGCTGCGGGAGGCCGAGGCGGAATACCGGCGCGCCGAGGACCCCTTCGGCCTCGCGAACATCCGGACCAACCGCGCCGAGCTGCTGGCCTTCACCGATCCGGAGGCGGCCGTGGCGGAGGCCGCCGAGGCGCTGGCCGTCCAGCGGGAACTGGGCGCGCAGCACGAGATCGGCAAGGCGTACACCGCCATGGCGATGGCGCAGATCCGGCTCGGACAGCCCGAGCGCGCCTCCTCGTCCTTCCTCAGCGCGTACGCGGCGCTCGACCGGGCCGGCTATCGCTCCGGGAGGGCGCGCGCCGACATGTACCGGGCCTTCCTGCTGCTGCAGCAGGGCGACCGGGGCGGGGCGCTGTCGACATGGCACCGGGCGGTGGCCGAGTTCGAGGCGTGCGACGTCTACCCGTCCCTGGTCATGACCATCCACCGGGCGGCCGTCCGGCTCGGCGAGGAGGACGGCCGGCTGGCCGACGCCGCGCTGCGCGCCCGGGCCGGCCTCCGGCCGCTGGGCACGCTGGACGCGCTGGAACACCGCACGGACGAGGTCCTGTCCCTGTTCCTCGGGGCAGCCGCATGAGCTGGCACGCGCTGTACGACGCGGCTCTGGGCAGCACCGACGCGGCGGCGGGCTACTACAACCGCAATGCCGCGCTGGACACCCCGGACGGCCGGGTCAACGTCCGTATTCCCCTCGCGGCCGCCGACGTGATGGACGTGCGGGTGTGGCGCGAGGAGGAGGTGCTGGCCGCCGTCCGCCCGTATGTGGACTACGCGCCGGAACTCCGCCATGTCTCCCACGCCCCGCGCTTCCAGGTCCAGAGCTTCATCGCGGGTGACATCCTCAACGACTTCTCCCCGCGCCGGAGCGCCGTACCGGACCATGTGATCGGCGATACGGTCGCGCTGATGGGGCAGCTGGCGGCGATCCCCCAGGGGAAGATGCCGCCGCTCCCGGAAGGCTGGCCCGCGTCGGGGGACTCACCGGCCTTCGGGCAGCGCCTGGCGCAGGTGACGCGGACGATCCACGCGGACCACCTGCCGGCGTACGGAAGGGTCTTCGACCACTTCGGGTTCCCGGCGGATCCGCTCGCCCCGGTGAGCGAGCGGTGGAGCGCCCTGACCCCACGGCCGTTCGCCGTGCTCCACGCCGATCTGCACCGCAAGAACATGATCGTGACCGCCGGAACGACGTGGTTCATCGACTGGGAACTCGCCCTGTGGGGCGACCCGGTCTACGAAGTCGCCCTCCACCTCCACAAGATGGACTACCCGGACGACCAGCGCGAGGACCTGCTGCGCCACTGGCTCCGCGCCCTCCCCCCGGAGACCACCACCGGCTGGCGGCGCGATCTGGAGACATACCTGTGGCACGAGCGGATCAAGTCGGCCATCGTGGACACGGTCCGGTACTCCAAGCAGCTGACCGCTCCCGGAACCGATCCGGCCGTGCGGGACGACCTCATCGCCCGCCTGGCGAAGAAGGTGAATGCCGCCCGCCTGGTGTGGGGACATGTTCCCGACATGACCCCGGCGCGGATCCGCTCCGGACTGCGCTACGGACCGACGCACCCAGGCCCCTGAAAGGGCGGTGGACAGGCGGATGGACGCGATGGCCTTGTACCAGGAAGCGCGCGTACGGCAGGACGCGCTTTCCGGGTACTACAACAGCAATGTCCGCGTGGACTCGGCCGACGGGCCCGTGATGGTCCGCATCCCGGCAGGCGGGGCGCCGACGATGGACCTGACGATGTGGCCCGAGCACGCGGTCCTCGAAGCCATCCGCCCCTACGTCACCTCGGCGCCGCAGCTGCTCCACGTACAGGCGGACCCCCCGTTCCAGATCCACGAGTTCATCGCGGGGACCTGCCTCGACGAGGTCTGCCCGGCCGGCACCCCGCTGCCCGCCGGTGTGCTCCGCGACATCGGCACCCTGTTCTCCCAGTTGCTGCACGTGCCCGCCGCCAAACTGCCCGGCGTGCCCGCCGACTGGCCCGCGGACGGCGACACCGCCGGGTTCGTGGCACTGCTCCTGCGTCTGGTGCGGACCATCCGCGCCGACGGCGACGAGGCGACCGGGCAGCTCTACCGCGACCTGGGCGTTCCGGAAGACCCGTGTGCGCTCCTGGAACAACGGGCGGGAACCCTGCGGAGCCGGCCCTTCCGCCTCCTCCACGCGGACATCCACCGGCGCAACGTGATCACTCACCGGCATCGCACGGTCTTCCTCGACTGGGAACTCGCGCTGTGGGGCGACCCGGTCTACGACCTGGCGGACCATCTGCACAAGATGTCCTACCTGCCCGCCGAGCGGGACCGGACGGTCGCCGCCTGGCAGCGGGTGGCACCGGCGGAGTGCCGGGTGGGGTGGGAGGACGCGCTCGCCTTCTACCTGGCCTTCGAGCGCATGAAGTCCGCGGTGGTGGACACCGTCCGCTGGGCGCGGCTGATCGCCGCCGCCCCCACCGCGGACGGGCGCCGGGGCCGTGCCGGGGAACTCGCGGACAAGCTCCGGGCCGCCCGGCCCTTCTGGTCCTCAGGCTCCCGCTCCGAGCACTCCCCTGCGGACATCGAGCGCGCGGTGGGGCGCTGGGCCGGGTGCCGGGAACCGCGGGACTAGGGCGGCCCCCGTCACCGCGGCAGCAGCCGTCCCCGTCTGCTCAGCAGGAACTTCTTGAAGGCGGCGACCGGTGGGGTGTCCGGGTGGCCGTCCAGCCAGGCCACGCCGATCTCGCGGACCGCGCGCGGGGCGGTCACCGTCAGTTCGGCAACTCCCGGGCGCGGTACGGCCGGTGGCGGCAGCAGGGCCACGCCGAGGCCGGCCGCGACCAGTCCGCGGAGCGTCTCGGCCTCCTCGCCCTCGAACGCCACGCGCGGGGTGAAGCCCGCCTCGGCGCACAGCGCGTCGGTGATCCGGCGCAGCCCGTAGCCCGGTTCGAGGGTCACGAACAGTTCGCCGGCGGCCTCCGCGAGCCGGATGCGTTTGCGGGCGGCCAGCGGGTGGTCGTCCGGGACGACCAGCCGCAGTTTCTGCTCGTCGAGCCGGCGGGCGACCAGGTCCGGGTAGTCCGGCACCGGCGAGGTCAGGCACAGGTCGAGGTCGCCGGCGCGGAGCCGTTCGATCATCGCCTCGCCGTAGTTCTGCACGAGCTGGAAGCGGACGCGGGGGTGGTCGGCGCGGAAGCTGCGGATCAGCCCCGGTACGGTCTCCGACCCGAGGGTGTGCAGGAACCCGAAGGCGACCTTGCCGGCGGCCGGGTCGACGTCGGCGCGTACGGACTCGGTGGCCCGCTCCAGGTCCGTGAGCGCCCGTTCGGCGGAGGCGAGGAATGACCGGCCGGCGGGGGTGAGCGAGAGCGTACGGCCGTGCCGGGCGAAGAGCGCGACGCCGAGGTCGTCCTCCAGGCGGACGATGGCGCGGCTGAGGGTCGGCTGCGGTACGCCGAGCTCCTGGGCGGCCCGGGTGACGTGTTCGTGCCGGGCGACGGCGGTGAACTGGGCGAGCCGCGGAGCGAGCACCGCCGCCCACGACCCGACACCGAGCTCGGCCGCCTCGCCGGACTCCCGGCCGGCCGCCCCGCTCGGGCCCCGGCCCGCTCCCGTTCCCCGGTTGCGTCCCATGGCCTCAATATCTTTTCTGTTGCGACCTTGCAACAGGGACCCTTCTGACCTCTGCTCATGCACCACGGAATCGATTATGCCGTTTCCATGCATTGGACGCATGAAGTGTCGGGTCCTACGGTCGAAGCATGCCTCCCGCTGATACCGGGGCGTCCGTCACCGACCGTGCGGCCGCCTCTCCCCAGTCGTCCACCAGCTCCTCTTCCTCCGCCGCCGCGCCCGACCCCGAGTCGGACAAGCTGCGGCCGGGCGGCCCCGGTTACCGCCGGATGAGCTTCGCCCTCTTCGCCGCCGGAGTGGCCACCTTCGCCCTCCTGTATTCCACCCAGGCACTGCTGCCCGCCATCTCCGGCGACCTCGGGGTCCCCCCGGACCAGGCGAGCTGGACCGTTTCGGCGGCCACCTTCGGACTGGCCCTCGGCGTGATCCCGCTGAGCGCGGTGTCCGAACGCTTCGGGCGGCGCACGCTCATGACCGCGTCGCTCTCGGTGGCCGCGGTGATCGCCCTGCTGGTGCCGTTCGCGCCGTCGCTCGGTGTCCTGATCGCCCTGCGCGCCGTCCAGGGCGTGGCGCTGGCCGGACTGCCGGCGTCGGCGATGGCCTTCCTGGCCGAGGAGGTACGCGCCAAGGCGCTGGTGGCGGCCATCGGACTGTTCGTGGCGGGCAACAGCATCGGCGGGATGTCCGGCCGGATCGTGACCGGCTGGGTCGCCCAGGGCTGGGGCTGGCGGGCCGCGCTCGGCGCGGTGGGGCTGATGGCCGTGGTGTGCGCGGTGACGTTCCGGCTGCTGGTCCCCAAGGCCCGGCACTTCGCGCCCCGTTCGGTCGGCCCGCGGGCGCTCGTCCGCACCCTCGGCGGCCACCTCGCCGACCCGCTCCTCCGCCGCCTGTACGCCATCGGCGCCCTGTTCATGACGGTCTTCGGCGCGGTCTACACGGTCGTCGGCTACCGGCTGGTCGCCGAACCGTTCAACCTCCCGCAGGGCGTCGTCGGTTCGGTCTTCGTGATCTACCTCGTCGGTACGGCCTCCTCCGCGGCGGCCGGCCAGCTGGTCGCCCGGGTGGGCCGCCGCGGCGCGCTCTACCTGGCCGTCGGCACCACCTCGACGGGCCTGCTGCTCACCCTCGCCGACTCGGTGGGCGCGGTGCTCGCGGGCCTGGTCCTGATCACCGCCGGCTTCTTCGCGGGCCACGCGGTCGCCTCGTCGTCGGTCAGCCGCACCGCCAAGACGGCCCGCGCCCAGGCGTCCGCCCTCTACCAGTGCGCGTACTACGTCGGCAGCAGCCTGGGCGGCGCGCTCGGCGCCGTCGCCTTCCACGCGGTCGGCTGGCAGGGCACCGTCCTCCTCGGCCTCGCCGCGATGCTCGGCGCCGCGTCGATCACCCTCTACGCCACCCGCAAGGCCGTCGCCGAACGCCGCCTGCTCCACCTGGCCCGGGCGGCGTAACGCCCACCGGGGCCGGGCACCGCAGGCGCGCCCCGCCCACCGCGAGCCGAAGGGCCCGTCCCGTCACCTGTCCTGGTGGGGCGGGCCCTTCGTCGTCATACGTGGTCGTGCTTCATTGCCATGCTCTGCCGACGGGGAACGTGCTCGTGTACAGAAATCCGAACGGGACCGGCGCCGGCGGGCCGATCCCGTTCACCCGTACGAGGAAACCGCAGGTCAGCCGATGCGTTCCAGGACCACCGGGCTCGCCGTGAAGGTGGTGTCGGGGGCACCGATCAGCACTCCGCCGTCCAGGGCCTCCAGGGCGTAGGGGAGCTTCTCGGGGGTGTCGGTGTGGAGGGTGAGGAGGGGCTGGCCGGCGGTGACGCGGTCGCCGGGCTTGGCGTGGAGTTCGATGCCGGCGGCGGCCTGGACCGGGTCCTCCTTGCGGGCGCGGCCGGCGCCGAGGCGCCAGGCGGCGAGGCCGACGGCGTAGGCGTCGAGGGTGGTGACGGTGCCGGTGGCGACGGCGGTGACGGTGTGCTGTTCGCGGGCGACCGGAAGCGGGGCGTCCGGGTCGCCGCCCTGGGCGGTGATCATGCGGCGCCAGTGGTCCATGGCGGAGCCGTCGGCGAGCGCCTTGGCCGGGTCGGCGTCCGGCAGACCCGCCGCGTCGAGCATCTCGCGGGCGAGGGCGAGGGTGAGGTCGATGACGTCCTGGGGGCCGCCGCCGGCCAGCACCTCGACGGACTCGCGGACTTCGAGGGCGTTACCGGCGGTGCGGCCGAGCGGAGTGGCCATGTCGGTGAGCAGGGCGACCGTCTTCACGCCGTGGTCGGTGCCCAACTCGACCATGGTGGAGGCGAGTTCGCGGGCGTCGTCGAGGTGCTTCATGAAGGCGCCGGAGCCGACCTTGACGTCCAGGACGAGGGAGCCGGTGCCCTCGGCGATCTTCTTGGACATGATCGAGGAGGCGATGAGCGGGATGGACTCGACGGTGCCGGTGACGTCGCGCAGCGCGTACAGCTTCTTGTCGGCGGGGGCCAGGCCGTCGCCGGCGGCACAGATCACGGAGCCGACATCGCGGAGGACGTCCAGCATCTCGGTGTTGCTGAGGTGGGCGCGCCAGCCGGGGATGGACTCCAGCTTGTCGAGCGTGCCACCGGTGTGACCGAGCCCGCGGCCGGACAGCTGGGGCACGGCGGCGCCACAGGCGGCGACGAGCGGGGCGAGCGGCAGGGTGATCTTGTCGCCGACGCCACCGGTGGAGTGCTTGTCGGCGGTGGGGCGGGGCAGCGAGGAGAAGTCCATCCGCTCACCGGACGCGATCATCGCGGCCGTCCAGCGGGCGATCTCCGTGCGGTTCATGCCGTTGAGGAAGATCGCCATCGCCAGGGACGACATCTGCTCATGGGCGACCTCACCACGGGTGTAGGCATCGATGACCCAGTCGATCTGATCAGGGGTCAGCTCGCCGCGGTCGCGCTTGGTACGGATGACGGAGATGGCGTCCATGGACGGTTCCTTTCGAACGGGTAGGTCCGTTCTACACGCATAGACGTCGGGGTGGCCAGGGTGGGTCCACGAACCCTCGCGGCGGCCCTGGGGGCGCGGCGTCTGCGGTGCGGTGGGCTTCCCCCCTGTCTCCGATGTCAGCTACCTCGTCCAGCGGTGAACCGTCCGGCCGGCGCGGTGTAGGCCACGCGGCCGGGCGGTCCCTAGCGCTCCGTCCTTGGCGCCGGGGGCTTGCGGTGCTTGCCGGTGCCTGCGCCGAGCTTGGGCGCCGGCCCTGGGGCCGGGGGCTCGATGACCTCGGGGTACAGGATCTGTTTCGCCTCGGCGAGGTTGGGCGCGAAACCGTGGGGTTCCCAGGAGTATCCGTTCCATCGCTGGATGGCGCGGGGTGCATCCGGGTTCAGATGCGCGCCTTTGAGGCCGTCACCGGTGACGAGGGGAATGGCGCGGAGCCGTCCGACCTTCGCGTAACGGCGCTCCGCCCATTCCGACAACGGTTCGTCGTCCATCTCGCATCCTTACGATTCGGCGGCTGCTCCCCAGGAGGGTAGGGAGCCATCGGGGTTGATCGCTTCGCGCTCTTTCATGCGAGGCGGTGGTGCCAGCGCAGCGACGGGCTGTCCTCGATCCGATAGGTGTGGGCCTTGTTGTCGATCTGGAGGTGTACGGCGGTGATGTCGGGGCTTTCCGTGTCCTGCCATGCAGGTGTGGGTGGTGGGCTGGGTGGGTGTGTGGGAGCCCGGGGGACGTAGGGCTCGTAGGAGGTAGAGGAACGAATCCCCCGAGGGCCCGGTGTCAGCTACATCGTCCAGCGGTGGACCTCCCCGTCCGGTGCGGTGTACGTCACGGTCTGCTCGGTCGGGGTGGCTTCGATACCGAACCACTCACGCCGCGGCCGGTTGAGTTGCCGCCATCGCCGGTGGGCTTCTTCGATCGGCCCCCACAGGTCGCGCGGTCCGGTGGAGGTCACCAGCGGCGGCCCCTCGGGTCGGTCCTCGATGCGGGTTGCCGACCCGTCCGCGGGGTCGTACAGCGTGGTCACGTGCAGGCCGTCGCCATTCTGGCCATACGTACGAAGGAGGCCGTGCGGCATGTGGAGCTGAGCAAAGAACGAGAACGTCCAGTCATCCAGCACACGCCCGGAGAGCTCGGCAGAGTCACATGGACCATCAGGGATCTCGGGTAGCCGCCCCTCCGTTTCGGCGCCCGTCTTGAGCGGCATGAAGGCGGCCGGGGTGTGCAGGACACGGCCGGCCGCTGTGCCGTCCGGCCGCTTCGTGAGCCGGGCGATCATTCCCCCGGCCAGGGTGCCCTTGATGGGGACAACCAGGATGCCGCCTACGCGACATCGTTCGAGCCACAAGCGTGGGATGCGGCGCACAGATGCCGTAGCGATGATGCGGTCGTAAATGGCATCGGACGGAAGATCCCGTGCACCGTCACCGTGGATCACCTGGGGGTGGAAACCGACGGCGTCGAGCCGCTCGCGGGCCATGCTCGTGAGGGTGCCGGAGCGGTCAACAGTCGTGACGTGCGCGTCCCCGGCGAGGCGGCACAGCATCGCGGCGTTGTAGCCGCTGCCGGCACCGGCCTCAAACACCTCGTCGCCTTCGTGCACGTCGAGGGCGTCAAGCATGTCCGCCATGAGGCTCGGCGCGGTCGAGGATGACGTGGGTACGCCGGTCACTCCACCGGCACCGGCCTGCTCAGCGTGTACGCCGTCCACTTCGGTGATGAGAGAGTCGTCCGTATACACGGCGTCGAGCCATGCATCTGCATCGCCGTCGGTGATTCTCCAAGGGACGAAGCGCTCTCCCTCTCGCCGGTAGAAAACGGGGACGAAGGGATGCCGGGGAACATTGAGGAACACGCCGGCCAGTTGGGAGGACAGCACCACGCTGCCGCGGTCGATCTGTTGGGTGAGCGAGACGCGCGCCCGCAGCAAGCGCTGTTCGTCGTGAAGGATGCTCGTCACTGGACGGCCCCCTCCAAGTAGTCGCAGATCGCAGCCGTGATCGGTAGTCCGGTCGCCTGCTCGATGAACCCGTACTGTCCACTCGGATTCACCTCCAGGAAGCGCCACTCCCCGTCCGGCGTCACCACAAAGTCGAACGCGCCGTACGGCAGGCCGAGCCGGTCCAGCATCCGTAGCACTCCGGCAGCCATCTCATGCGGTGGATCACAGACCGTGTAGGTGTGGCTGTCGTAGTCGCTCCGCCAGTCGATGCGACCGGCGACCGAGTCGGCATGGATCTCCACTGCGAAGATCTGACCGTCCACGACGGTCAGGCGCACCTCGTACGCCTTCGGTACCCACTCCTGGAACATGTGCGCGGTGGTGGCAATGTCTGCGTGGGGCAGGTCGTCGGGGTCGACGATGCTCGCGTACACGGCAGCAGTTTGCCCGTGTACGGTGCCCCGCACGTGAAAGAACGGCTTGAACATGAGAGGTCCGCCGATCGAGTCGGCGAAGTCCTTCGCCGCGGACGGGTCGTTGGTGATGAGGGTGCGCGGAACGCTCAGTCCCACGTCAGCCGCGACGCGCAGTTGCAGCGGCTTGTACTCAGCATCCGCCGCCCTGCCAGGCGGGGGAAGCCAGCGACAGGGCAATGCCGTCAGCAATCCACCGAAGCCCCACCGAGCCTCGGTTTCGGCGACCTTGCGGGCTGCGGCGGTCAGCTGCTCGGGGAACTTTGGGCGGGTCGGGCGACGGTAGTAGACGGAGCGGACGGACGCGAGGTCGAGCGTGCGGCGGTCGTTGTTCAGCGTGCCGTGCCAACGGTTCCCGCTGAGGCTCGCGGCAAGCGTGAGTCTCAGCGGGAACTCGGCCATATCAGCCCGGAAAACGGGCACGGCGCGCCGGCTCAATTCCTCAACCACCAGATCACAGGTCGGGTCGAACCGACCCGCCAGGATGAGAACCTGTCCGGCGCCTGTCATCAGTCGTCGCTCGGTCCGGGGTCGTCCGGCGCGTCCATCTGGCCTGTGGGGGCCGTCGGCCCGTAGGTCTTCGGCGGGTTTTTGGTCATGTAGACGCCCGGCGGCATGTCCTCGTAGACGCCGGTCTGTGATTCCTCGTTGTACTCGACCTGGCTCGGCAGGATGCCGCCCGTTGCCGATACGGGAGTGAGAAACCGGAACGCGAACGGCGCCGGTCCCTCGCTGTCCGACAGCTCCGGCATGGATGCGACCCCGTCGGTGCTCAACGGGAGCCGCAGCTCCGGCGCGTCGAGCGCCAGCCCAGCAGGCCGACGCCCCTCAACTGTGATGGGCATTGCTTCCCCTTTCTCGATGGATGCTTTCGCGATGGACGGGAAGTGCTCGTACGTCCCCGCTCCGCTCAGCGAGCCTGAAACGCCGCTCCGTCTTCCTCGGTCAGCTCATCAATCCATGCGGTACGGGCCTTGCACTCCGCACGCATCTGATCGAGCTGCCGGTACAGCTCCCGTTGGCTCACATGCCGTCCCCAGGTCTCCTCCACCCCGTAGCGCAGCCGCGACCACACGTCCCTGCACCGTGCCCAGCTCATCCGCACGCCCCGCACGAAAGGCGAGGCCCACCACGGTCGCTGTCGTGCGATACGTCGTCCACCTTGCGGCTGTTGTCGTGCGGCACCAGTAGGCGGGCGCCCCGGCTCTCGGCCACCCGGTGCACGCTGATGAGGGCTGCAGTCAATTCGACGGCAAGCAGGTGCAGTTCACCGGAAGTCCACGTTCGGGCGTGCAATACATGGCGTGCTTCCTCGATAAGCTCTGCGGCCGAGTCGAGTTGCGCGGCCTCCGTGTCATCGGCAAGACGGGAAACGAACCCCGTCCCATCACCTGCCAGGAAGCACGGTTTTCCGTCCGGGCTCAGCCATGACAGAAGCCGCGCGGTGTCCATGGCACTCATCAGCCCACCACCTCCACATCATGAACCCAGCGCGGCCCGACGCCGGCTACGTGCGCGGTGAGGCACCACCCTCGCTGCTGTGCGCGCTGCAAGCGTCGCTCTTGCCGTTCCTCTGGGCTGAGGACGTACGGGCGGACCAGGGCCCCACCTTCTCCCCTCAGCAACAACGCCCCGCGTGCAGGGAAGCGGACCAGTGTCGACGCCCGTACCTCGTGGCTTCGGAGGACCAAGTGCTCGTCGGTCGCACGGTGACGGCCTCGCCTGGGAAGTAACCACCGCAACAGCGGCTCGAAAATGCGGACGATACAGTTCGGCATGTCGACCTGCTTTCCTCAGGTTGGCCATTCCCCGGGCCGTCCCCATACGGCCGCGGGGCCCTTCGCCCGTAACTGTCCTGCGGTGGATAGCAGTTGTCTTCCCCTCGGTGGGTATCCCCATCGTGGGTAGGCTGCCGGCAGACCACTGCGGCACACTGCCACCAGCAGGCGCGACGGGACCCTCCATGACGGCATACCAACCGGCCACAGCATTACCGCGAGACTTACTGATCCGGGATGACCTGAGAGCCGCCATTGCGGCTCATGATTTCGGCACGGTGTTCCGCATCGCACGCAGTGAAGCCGGGATCAGCTATTCAAAGATTGCAGCTGAGTGCGATATCAAACCCGAACGTGTTGGCGCTCTGGCGCGCGGTCACGGGAGCGTGACGACCTTCGAAAAGATCGCCCGGATTGCAGATGCGCTGCGCATTCCGGGGGACTTGCTCGGCCTTGCCCCTCGCGTGTGGGAGTCGACCACGCAGTCCGGCCGACCGCCCGTCGTGTCCGCACATATCCTCACCGACCGCGGGAACGGAGAAGACAGAGTGCGGCGTAGGGAATTCTTCAAAGCATCGGCCGGCGCCGGCCTGGCCGTCGGTCTGCCGGAGTTCAGTCAGGCCAGCACCGGTCGACGGATCGGCCGCGATGTCCCCGACCGACTGCGGAAGCGTACGGCTCGTCTGCGACGCCTTGACGACTTTCTGGGTGGGGGTGACACCTACCGCGTTTACCTCGGGGAGCAACTGGCCACCAAACGCCTGCTCCGAGACTGCAAATACAGCGAGGAGACGGGCCTCGCACTCCTCTCAGTGCTTGCTGAACAAGCCCAACAGGCCGGATGGGCCGCATTCGACGGAGGCAACCACGCCGACGCCCGCAGCCTGTACGAAGCCAGCTACCAAGCTGCCACTCAGGCCGGAGATACCGCCCTCGCAGGTAATGCCTTGGCCTTCCTCTCCT
Source organism: Streptomyces sp. NPDC107765 (assembly GCF_055657085.1). Taxonomy (NCBI): domain Bacteria; kingdom Bacillati; phylum Actinomycetota; class Actinomycetes; order Kitasatosporales; family Streptomycetaceae; genus Streptomyces; species Streptomyces sp. NPDC107765. Next base: position 499,576 of record NZ_JBVKBL010000002.1, read on the forward strand.
ATCAAAAGGTCAGTGAGGACCGGAAGGCCGGAATAGATACCGCTCTCATTGCATGCCGCACCGCTGGCCCCGACGCCCCACCCGGCGTCCGTGCGCTGCTGCATGAACGCCTTGCGTGGGCTTACGCCGTCGCAGGGGACGTCAAGGGGACGGAACAGGCTCTCCACGATGCAGAGACCGCGCTCAACGAAAGCGACGGGATGCCGCAACGTGACTGGGCAGCGTGGGTTGACCACAACGAACTCCGGATCATGACCGGCCGCTGCTGGACAGAGTTGCGTCGTCCGCTCCGTGCTGTGCCCGTACTGGAAGACGCCCTGGCCAGGTATGAGGACACCCACGCCCGAGACAAAAGCCTGTACCTATCCTGGCTTGCCGATTCGTACGTTTCCGCCGGAGAAGTCGAGCAAGCAGCCAGCACCGCCCGACGTTCGCTGGAACTCGCGGCCGATGTGGCATCTGTACGCCCACGTCAGCGCCTCGAACCGACTCTACGCCGCCTCCATGGTCACCGCGAAGTGCCTGCAGTGGCAGAGGTCCTGGAACTGGCACGGGCCTGAGGTCAGTCCGGTGCCGTGGTCGTTTCCAGCCAGTGCAGATACGCATCCGCCCCGGCAACGATCGGAACTGCGGAGACTTCCGGGTTCTGCCAGGGGTGGTGCTTGAGCAGATGCGCCTCGACCTCGTCGTACCGGTCGGCGCGGACCTTGAGGACGAGCTGCCATTCCTCGCTTGAACCGAACTCTCCCTGGTGCCAGAACACGGACCCGATAGGCCCGACGATCTGTGCCCCGGCTGCGAGCCGTGCGAGGACCACCGACTGCGCCAGCTTCACAGCCGCTTCTCGGTTCTCCGTTGCGGTGGATACCTGAAGAAAGTCAGTCATGGGCCGACTGTAGTGGCGAACTGGCAGACCGGGGTCGCTTCATGCGGGCGGGGGTGGGTGGCGGGGGTGCCATGCCCTAAGGGGGCGATGGCACCCCTAGGGCCGTACCACAACAGCTATCGCCCATCGGCCCCTCAGCCCGTCAGCCGGTCGGCCCGTCCGCCCGCCCCCGTAACCGCGGCCTGCCGCCGCAGGTCCGTCAGCCCGCCCGTCACCCCGCCAAATGCCCTGCCCCGAACGCATCCGGCAGCAGCTCCGACAGGGGGCGGATGCCCGCTCGGGTGTCCACCAGGAGGTCCGGGCCGCCGTGTTCCCACAGGAGTTGGCGGCAGCGGCCGCAGGGGACGAGGAGTTCGCCCGCGCCGTCGACGCAGGTGAAGGCGGTCAGGCGGCCGCCGCCGGTGGCGAACAGGGCGGAGATCAGGCCGCATTCGGCGCACAGGCCGAGGCCGTACGAGGCGTTCTCGACGTTGCAGCCGGTGACGGTGCGGCCGTCGTCCACGAGGGCAGCGGCGCCGACCGGGTAGTCGGAGTAGGGGGCGTAGGCCCGGGACATGGCGTCCCGGGCCTGCCGCCGCAGCGCGTCCCAGTCGGGAGCTGTGCTCACTTGCCCTGGCCCCGTCGGTAGATCTTGCCGATGGCCTTCGGTGCCCGCAGTCGTTGCGAGGCCAGCGAGAGCACCAGCAGCGTGGCGATGTACGGGGCGACACCGACGATCTCCAGCGGGACCGTGTCGGTGGTGGTGTACCAGACGGTGAGCAGCGCGGCGGCGACCAGGCTGATCACGGCCTGGGGGCGCTGCCCGGCGCGCATCTTCCACACCGCCAGGCCGACCAGCAGCACGGCGAGCAGGAGCAGCAGCGCGTGGACGGTGGGGCCGCCGCCGCGCAGCTGGAGGGCGTCCATGAAGCCGAACAGGCCGGCGCCCATGGCGACGCCGCCCGGCCGCCAGTTGCCGAAGATCATGGTGGCGAGGCCGATGTAGCCGCGGCCGCCGGTCTGGCCGTCCTGGTAGATGTGCACGTAGATCGCCAGGAACGCGCCGCCGAGGCCGGCCAGCGCGCCGGAGACGACCACCGCCGCGTACTTGTAGCGGTAGACGTTGACGCCCAGCGACTCGGCCGCGATCGGGCCCTCACCGCAGGAGCGCAGCCGCAGGCCGAAGGAGGAACGCCACAGGACGAAGAAGCTGAGCACGAAGACGACGACGGTCAGCAGGGTCAGCCAGGAGACGTTGGTGACCAGGGAGCCGAGGATGCCGGCCACGTCGGAGACCAGGAACCAGTGGTGCTGCTCGATGGAGGAGAGCCAGTCGGACAGACCGGGGACGGTGAACGTCGGCATGTCGGGCATCGGTGGCGACTGCTTGTCGTTGCCGCCGGCGGCCGCCGCCGCACTGCCGTCCGCGCCGAACCACAGCTTGGCGAGGAACTGGGTCAGGCCGAGCGCCATGATGTTGATGGCGACGCCGGAGATGATGTGGTCGACGCCGAAGGTGACGGTGACGACGGCGTGCAGCAGTCCGCCGAGCGCGCCGCCGAGGATGCCCGCCGCCGCCGCGGCCCAGGGGCCGTGCTGCCAGCCGACCGCGCCCGCGGAGAAGGCGCCCAGCATCATCATGCCTTCGAGGCCGATGTTGATGACGCCGGAGCGCTCGGCCCACAGACCGCCGAGGCCGGCCAGGCCGATCGGCACGGCGGCGTTGAGCGCGGCGGTGTACTGGCCGGATTCGGTCAGGTTGTTGGCGCCGGTGATCACTCGCAGCAGGGACAGCAGGATCAGGCTGCCCGAGATGATCAGCAGGACCTTGGGGTAGCTGAGCTTGGCCCGGGGGGCCTTGGGCTTGTGGTGGTGGGGGCTCTGGTCGACCGGAGCCGTGAGGTTCGTACTCACGAGGACACCTCCGCCTTCTCGGTCTTACGGGCCTGGGCGGCGAGCTCCGCGCCGACCTGCCGCTGCTGGAGTTTGAGGCCGTAGCGCCGTACGAGTTCGTAGGCGACGACGACGCACAGCACGATGACGCCCTGCATCACGCCGACGATCTCCTGCTGGTAGTCCTCGAATTCGAGCTGGGTGCCGGTGCGCTCGAGGAAGCCCCACAGCAGCGCCGCGGCGGCCATCCCGAGCGGGTGGTTGCGGCCCAGCAGCGCGATGGCGATGCCGGTGAAGCCGATGCCGACGGGGAAGTCGGTGCCGTAGTTGTACGAGGACCCGAGCAGCGTCGGCATGCCGATCAGGCCCGCCGCGGCGCCGGACAGCAGCATGGAGGTGACGATCATCCGCTTGACGCTGACGCCGCCCGCCTCGGCCGCGGACTCGGACTGGCCGACGGTGCGGAGGTCGAAGCCGAAGCGGGTGCGGTTGAGCACGAACCAGTACACGAAGCCGACGACCACGGCGATGACGAGGAAGCCGTCGAGGGGAGCGGGCTGGGTGGGGATGGTGAAGAAGTGGCTGGAGGCCGGGAGGTTCGGCGTGTGGAAGAGGTTGCCGTCCTTGACCGCGAGCCGGCCGTCCTGGAGGAAGTAGCCGATGACCGCGGCCGCGATGGCGTTCAGCATGATCGTGGTGATCACCTCGCTGACGCCGCGGGTGGTCTTCAGCAGACCCGCGATGCCTGCCCAGACCGAGCCGACCAGCATCGCGACGATGATGATGACCGGGATCTGGAGGAAGCCGGGGAGGGTCAGCGCACCACCGACCACCGCGGCGAAGAACGCCGCGATGCGGTACTGGCCGTCGACCCCGATGTTGAAGAGGTTCATCCGGAAGCCGATGGCGACGGCCAGCGCGGACAGGTAGTAGGGGACCGCCTTGTTGATGATCCAGACCTGGCTGTCGCTCTTGGAGCCGAAGTCGGCCATCACCAGGTAGGCGTGGAGCGGGTCCTTGCCGGTGGCCAGGATGATCATCGAGGTGATGGCCAGTGCCGCGACGATCGCCAGGACGGGCGCGGCGATGCCCAGGATCAGCTTGTTCTTGTCGATCTTCTTCACTCGGACTCCCCCTCCTGGGACGAGCGCGGCTCCTGCTCCGCGGCGGAGTCGTTGTCGGAATGCGTGAGATGGCCGCTGGCGGCGCCGGTCATGGCCGAACCCAGCTCCTCAGGGGTGATGGTGGCGGGGTCCGCGTCCGCGACGAGCCGGCCGCGGTACATCACCCGCAGGCCGTCGGACAGGCCGATCAGCTCGTCCAGGTCGGCGGAGATCAGCAGTACGGCAAGACCTTCGTGGCGGGCGGTACGGATCTGGTCCCAGATCTGCGCCTGGGCGCCGACGTCCACGCCCCGGGTGGGGTGCGCGGCGATCAGCAGTTTGGGGTGGTGGCTCATCTCGCGGCCGAAGATCAGCTTCTGCTGGTTGCCGCCGGAGAGCGAGGCCGCGGTGACCTCGATGCCGGGGGTGCGGACGTCGTACTCGGCGACGATCCGCTCGGTGTCCGCGCGGGCGGCCTTCAGGTCGAGCAGCCGGCCCTTGGCGTTGGGCTTCTGGGTGACGTGGCCCAGGATGCGGTTCTCCCACAGGGGGGCCTCCAGCAGCAGGCCGTGCCGGTGGCGGTCCTCGGGGATGTAGCCGATGCCGTCCTCGCGCCGCGCGCGGGTGGGCAGGTGGCTGATGTCGATGCCGTCCAGCGTGATGGTGCCGCCGTCGGGGTCGCGCATCCCCATGATCGCCTCGACCAGTTCGGCCTGGCCGTTGCCCTCCACCCCCGCGATTCCCAGGACCTCGCCCTTGTGGATGGTCAGCGACACGTCCTCCAGGACGGTGCGCTCCACCCCCTCCGCGTCGGCGGTGGTCAGCCGCAGCCCTTCGACCTTCAGCATCTCCACGTCCGTAACGGTGGACTCGCGGGTCTGCGGCGAGGGCAGTTCGCTGCCGACCATCAGCTCGGCGAGCTGCTTGGGCGTGGTCTCGCCGGGGACGACGGAGGCCACGGTGGTGCCGCGCCGGATGACGGTGATGTCGTCGGCGACCGAGAGCACCTCGCCCAGCTTGTGGGAGATGAAGATGACGGTCAGGCCCTCAGCCTTGAGTTCGCGCAGGTTGTCGAAGAGTGCGTCGACCTCCTGCGGGACCAGCACCGCGGTCGGCTCGTCGAGGATGAGGGTGCGGGCGCCGCGGTAGAGGACCTTGAGGATCTCCACGCGCTGGCGGTCGGCGACGCCGAGGTCCTCGACGAGGACGTCGGGACGCACGCCGAGGCCGTAGCGGTCGGAGATCTTGAGGATCTCGGCGCGGGCCTTGGCACCGATGCCGTGCAGTTTCTCGCCGCCGAGAACGACGTTCTCCAGGACGGTGAGGTTGTCGGCGAGCATGAAGTGCTGGTGCACCATGCCGATGCCGCGGGCGATGGCGTCGGCCGGGCTGTGGAAGCTGACCTGGTCGCCGTCGATGCGGATGGTGCCCTCGTCCGGCTTCTGCATGCCGTAGAGGATCTTCATCAGCGTGGACTTGCCCGCGCCGTTCTCGCCGACCAGCGCGTGCACGGTGCCGCGGTGGATGGTGATGTCGATGTCGTGGTTGGCGACGACTCCCGGGAACCGCTTGGTGATCCCGCGGAGTTCCACCGCCGGTGCCGCGGCGGGGGCGCTGTCTGCCTGGGGGCTGCTGGACGCTTTGATGGCGCACTCTCCTCGGGGGACAGGGAGTGGTGACGAAGGAGCGGGGAGGTGAAGATATCGCGCCAACTCCGCGCTACGCGCGTAGTGTTGACGCCGAAAAAAGCCGAAAACCTGCCGGTTCGATCCGGCGAACGGCCCGGCGCGGCGGCGGGTGGCCGTCGCGCCGGGCTGGGGAGACCCTACTTGGCGGGGGTCTCGCTGACCTTCACCTGGCCCGACGCGATCTTCTTCTTGGCCGCGTCGATCTTGGCCTGGATGTCCTTGATGAAGCCGCCCGACGTGGACAGCCGCACGCCGTCGTCCTTGAGCGTGTAGCTCTTGTTGCCGGTCAGCGGCTTCTTGTCGTGCACGCTCTTGACCAGGTCGTACACCGCCACGTCGACGTTCTTCATGACCGACGTGAGGATCGAGTTCTTGTACTGGGCCAGGCCCGGCTGGAGGTACTGGTCGGAGTCGACGCCGATCGCCCAGGTGCCCTTCTTGCCGGCGACCGTCTCGATCGAACCGTTACCGGACTGGCCGGCCGCGGTGTAGATCACGTCGATACCGGCGTCGAGCATGCCCTTGGCCTTGCCCTTCGCGGCGGCCGGGTCGTCGAAGCCCTTGTCGTCGTTGGCGTAGAGGTACTCGGAGGTGACCTTCGCCTTGGGGTCGGTCTCCTTGACGCCCTGCTCGAAGCCGGCCTGGAACTTCTGGATCAGCGCGTTGTTCACGCCACCGATGAAGCCGACCTTGTGGGTCTTGCTCTTCAGTGCGGCGGCGACACCGGCGAGGTAGGAGGCCTCGTTCTCGGCGAAGACCATGCCGTAGACGTTCTTGGCCTGGGAGGGGGAGTCGACGACGCCGAAGGTGGTCTTCGGGAACTGCTTGGCGACCTTGTTGACGGACTTGCCGTAGTTGAAGCCGACGCCGATGACGGGGTTGTAACCCGCCTCGGCCAGCGAGGACAGGCGCTGCTCGCGGTCCGCCTCGGTCTCGCCGTTCTTGGCGGTCATCATCTTGGACTTCACGCCGAAGTCCTTCTCGGCCTTGTCCACGCCACGAGCCGCCGCCTCGTTGAACGAGTGGTCGTCCCGGCCGCCGACGTCGAAGGCGAGGCCGACGCCCTTGTTCTGGCCGCCGGACTCGGTGGACGACGCGCCGCAGGCGCTCAGCGAGAGCGTGAGGGCCGCGGTGGCAATGCCCGCGGCAACGATCTTGGATACCCGGTGCACGAGGGCCCCTTCGACTCGTAGCGCCTCCTTTGGCGCTGGCTTGTCGGAGATTAACGCGCGTAGACCTGGCGGAAAAGCCTCCACTGTGTGGACGTTATCGATTTGTCTCTCAGCGCCTTGATCGCGATGGGGCGGGCGCCCCCGCCTCCGTGGTGACCTTCAAGATCGCACCGAGGGGGCCGGGCGGCCGGGGAGGCGGCACCCGGCGGCCCCGGCGGGGATCCGGCGGCCGGGTTCTTGGCCGGAAATCGCGGTGCCCAGGAAGCTCGCGGGCGCTCGCGCCGGGGTCGAGCTGTCCGCGGGGCCGGGCCCCGCGTTCCCCTACGGGAGAAGTTCTCCGGAGAGCAGCGCCGCCGCGGTGAAGAGTTCGACCCCGACCTTGATCGCCCGCTCGTCGACGTCGAAGTCGCCGCGGTGAAGATCATGGCGGCTCGACTCGCCGGGCGGGCGCACCCCCAGGCGGGCCATGGCGCCGGGGACCTCCTCCAGGTACCAGGAGAAGTCCTCACCGCCCAGGGACTGCTCGGTGTCCTCCACGCTGTGGATGCCGCGCCGGGCGGTCATCGCGTCCTTGAGCAGCGTCACGCTGTCGGCCTCGTTGACCACCGGCGGCACCCCGCGCACGTAGGTGATCTGCGACTTGGCGCCGTACAGCGTCGCGACCTCGTCGATGGCGGCGTGCACCATGTCCGGGGCCTTGCGCCATGCGTCGAGATCAAGACACCGGACCGTGCCGGACAGCTCGGCGCGCTGCGGGATCACGTTGCAGATGTGCCCGGACGACAGCCGGCCCCAGGTGACGGCGAGCCCGGCCCGGGCGTCGACCCGGCGGGCGATCAGCGCCGGCACGTCGAGGGCGACCCTGGCCGCGGCGGTGACCATGTCGGTGGTCAGGTGCGGGCGGGCGGTGTGCCCGCCGGGGCCGTCCAGCTCGACCTCCAGCCGGTCGCAGGCCGAGGTGATCGCGCCGGTCCGCAGGCCGATCTTGCCGGCGTCGACGCGCGGGTCGCAGTGCACGGCGAGGATCCGGCCGACGCCGTCCAGCACCCCGGACTCGATGGCGTCCGCGGCGCCGCCCGGCAGCACCTCCTCGGCGGGCTGGAAGATCAGCCGCACCGGGCGGGGCAGCGCACCGCTGCGGGCCAGCGCGGCCAGCACCAGCCCGGCGCCGAGCACGACGGTGGTGTGCACGTCGTGGCCGCAGGCGTGCGCCCGGCCGGGGACCACGGAGGCGTAGTCCGCGGTCTTGGTGTCCGGGATGGGGAGGGCGTCGATGTCCGCGCGGAGGGCGAGCAGCGGGGCGGTTCCGTCGCCGTACGCGGTGTCCGTGCCGATGTCGCACATCAGGCCGGTGCCGGTGGCGAGTACCCGGGGGCGCAGTCCGGCCTGCTCCAGCCGCTCCTTGATCGCCGCGGTGGTCCGGAACTCCTGGTTGCCGAGCTCGGGGTGGCGGTGCAAGTCGCGGCGGAAGTCGATGAGTTCGCCGCCGAGCGCCTCGGGCAGCGTGCCGGGGAGCGGGGCCCCTGAGGCGGTGTCGGCGGGGGCGTCGGCGTCGTCGGAATCGCGGGACATCAGTTGGTTCACCCGTTGAAGATTAGGGCCACCGATGCGGCAACTGTCCCTCGATCAACAAAAGTTCAGCCCCTTAGGGGAAGAAAATCTAGGCCGCTCGGCGCATGGACGGTTTATGAGAGGGGTATGAACTACGGTTTCCCGCCACGGGCGTCGCCATGCTCCGCGCTCCGCTCAACCGGTGGCCATCCGCTGCCCGAACGGAAGTCGTTGCACGTCGCGGGCGGTTCCGGTGACGCCGTCGAGGAAGCCCTGGGCGCGCGGTGAAGCGTGGGCCGTCAGCCATTCCGGGTCGATGTCGCAGACCGCGACCCGGACCTCCGTACCGGCCAGGGCGAGCGGGAGGGTGTGCACGACGGTCGACGGGAAGCTGACGATCAGCCGTCCGACCGGGCCGCGGCGGGCGATCAGTTCGAGCGGCAGGTCCGGGCGGACGATCTCCAGTCCGGTCGCGCCGGCGAGGCGATGCAGCTTCTCGGTGCTCTCGCGGCGGTGGGCGAAGTAGCGGCTGGCGCCGTGCGTACGGGCCAGGGTGCCGACCGCCGCCAGATAGCGGTCGGCGTCGACGACCCCGGTCTCCACCAGCGAGGTGCCGACGATGTCGGCGGCGCCCATGACGCGGGGCGGACCGAACCGCGCCCGGGTCCAGGCGAAGTCGTTCCGAGTGAGGTGCACACCGGGCGGGGCCTCGACGGGCATCGAGCTGAAGACGCCGACGGTGCGCCTGCCGCCCTCGGGCGGCGGGGTGAGCCGGCGGCGCGCGGTGGCCGAGAACGGGGCGAAGACCAGGTCCCGGGCGCCGCGTCCGCCGCCGCTGCGGTGCCAGCGCACCAGCCGTTCGCCGCGGGCGAGTTGGGAGATGAACTCCATGGTGGCGGTGCCGTCGTCGACCACGACCAGGTCGGGGGCGCCGGTGAGGGCGAGCAGCAGCTGGACGTAGCGGGAGAACGGGTCGCCGATGACGATCCGGCGGGCGCGGCGCAGCAGCGGGGTGAGGCCGCCGATGGTGCGCAGCGGCGCGGTGGGGCCGCCGCGGGCCTCCTCCCAGCGCACGGTGTGCCCTTCGTCGCGGGCGAGTTCGGCCATCCGGCGCAGCTGGCCGCGGGTCATCGGGTCGTGCGGGGAGAGCACGACGACGGTGATTTCGGTGGCCGCCCGGTCGGCGCCGCCCCCGTCCGGTGCGGTGCCGTCCGAGGCGTCGGCCTCCGCTGCGTCGGCGTCCGGCAGGGCCGCGTGCGCCCATTCCAGGACGTTGAGCAGCTGCACCGGGCTCTCGACGAAGGCGAGGGTGCCGGTGCCGGGGGCGGCGGCGCGGGCGGTGGCACCGGTGGTTGCGGTGCGGGTGCGGTGGCGCTGCCGCGGCACCCCCAGGAGACGACGGGCGGGAGTACCCGCCGTCCCCTGGGGCGGGACCTCGGCGCCTCGCGTGAACGGGGCGGCGCGGATCCCCTCAGGTGAGCTCACCTTGTCTCCCGTCGGCTGGTGGCCGGTGTCAGACTGCCGCGGGCTGGGCCTCGGCGGCCTCCGTCTCGGCGACCACGCCGGCGACCCGGCGCAGCTTCTTCATCGGGCCGAGCTCGGACTCGTAGACCTTCTTGACGCCGTCACCGAGGGACTCCTCGATGGTGCGGATGTCGCGCACGAGGCGGGTCAGGCCGCCGGGCTCGACGGAGGCGGCCTGGTCGGAGCCCCACATGGCGCGGTCGAGGGTGATGTGCCGCTCGATGAAGGTGGCGCCGAGGGCGACCGCGGCGAGGGTGGTCTGCAGACCGGTCTCGTGGCCGCTGTAGCCGATCGGGACGTTGGGGTACTCGTCCTGCAGGGTGTTGATCATCCGCAGGTTGAGCTCCTCGGCCTTGGCCGGGTAGGTGCTGGTGGCGTGGCAGAGCAGGATGTTGTCGCTGCCCAGGACCTCGACGGCGTGCCGGATCTGCTTGGGGGTGGACATGCCGGTGGAGAGGATGACGGTGCGGCCGGTGGCGCGCATGGCGCGCAGCAGCTCGTCGTCGGTGAGGGAGGCGGAGGCGACCTTGTAGCAGGGCACGTCGAACTTCTCCAGGAAGGCGACGGACTCCACGTCCCAGGGGGAGGCGAACCACGCGATGCCGCGCTTCTTGCAGTACTCGTCGATGGCGCGGTAGCCGTCCTCGTCGAACTCCACGCGGTGGCGGTAGTCGATGTAGGTCATCCGGCCCCAGGGGGTGTCGCGCTCGATGTCCCACTGGTCGCGCGGGGTGCAGACCTCCGGGGTCCGCTTCTGGAACTTCACCGCGTCACAGCCGGCGTCGGCGGCGGCGTCGATCAGCGCGAAGGCGTTCTCCAGGTCGCCGTTGTGGTTGATGCCGATCTCGCCGGTGACGTAGACGGGGCGGCCGGGGCCGGCCTCGCGGGTGCCGAGCTTGCGGAGGCGGGAGTTGGTGCTCATGGGGAGATTCCTTCGTGTGGATAAGGGTGTGCGGGGTGGGGTTCAGGGGTGGGGTGGGGTGGGGTGGGCTAGAGGGAGGGGCCCAGCAGCCAGCCGGCGATCTCGCGGATCGCGCCGCTGCCTCCGGGCGTGGCGGTGACGGCGCGGGCCGCGCCGCGCACCACGTCGTGCGCCCCGGCGACCGCCACCGGCCAGCCGACGAGGTCGAAGCACGGGAGGTCGTTGACGTCGTTGCCGACGTAGAGCACGCGCTCGGGCGCGACTCCGGCCTCCTCGCACCACTGCTTGAGGGCGAGGTCCTTGCGGTCGATGCCGTGCAGGACGGGCACCCGCAGCTTGCGGGCCCGGGCGGCGACGACCGGGTTGGTCTCGGTGGACAGGATCAGCAGCTTCAGTTCGGCCCGGCGCAGGGCGGCGATGCCGAGGCCGTCGCCGCGGTGGACCGCGACGATCTCCCGTCCGTCGGCGTCGATCAGCACCCGGTCGTCGGTCTGGGTGCCGTCGAAGTCGAGGACGACCGCGTCGATGTCGTCACGTGACGGGAGGGCGCCGGGGCGGGGGGCGTCCAGCAGCGGGGCCAGTGCGCGGGCGCGGGCGAGGTCGTGCGGGTCGTCGACCTCCAGCACCCGGGCCGGGTCGGTGCGGACGAGTTCGGTGCGGCCGAAGAAGCGGTGGCCGCTGGTGCGGAAGCCGGCCGCGTCCATGGCGTAGGCGGCGCCGGTCTCCAGCAGGTCCTGGGGCCGGTCCTGGCGGCGCGGGCGGAAGGACTTGTCGTGGTTGACGCCGTGGCCGCCGTCGTCGGCGGTCGCGCCGCCCACCGCGGGCTCGGCGTCGCGCCAGACGAAGCCGTGGAAGGGTGCCACGGTCAGCGCGCTGTCGGCGCCGCCCTCGACGACCGCGGCGGCCACCCCGTCGATGTCCTCGCGGACCAGGAACGGGCTGGTGCACTGGACCAGCAGCACCGCGTCGACGGTGGTGCCCTGCTCGGCCTCGTACGCGTCCATGGCGTGCAGGACGGCGGCCTCGCTGGTGGCGGTGTCGCCCGCGATGTCGCCGGGGCGGCGGACGACGACGGCTCCGGCGCTGCGCGCGGCGGCCGCGATGCCGGCGTCGTCGGTGGAGACCACGACGTCGGTGACCAGGCGGGCGGCGCGGCATTCGCGGACCGCGCGGGCCACCAGGGGCACGCCTCCGACGGCGGCGAGGTTCTTGGCGGGCACGCCCTTGGATCCGCCGCGGGCGGGGATGACGGCAACCACGGTGGGTGGCATTGCGGGCTCCTTGGTCGGGCCGGGGACGGGGGCGAGGGACGTCACAGCGGTTGATCGTTCGCTTCTCCGCCCGCTCGGCGACAGCGCGGCTTTCGTTGTCGGCTGCACACCGGCGGCCTCCCGTGCGACGCTCACAGCTGTCCCCAGCGGCGGATGGCGGGGGCGACGCGCTGGACGCCGTGGCGGTAGGCGCCGCGGGCGGCCTCGCGGACGGTCTCGCGGGCGATCCGGCGCAGTCCGCCGGTTTCCTCGGGGGTGTCGGTGTGGCCGGGGAGCGGGGCGCCCTGCGGGTCCAGGCCGTGCCGGGCGAGGATGCCGGGCAGGTAGCCGGGGGCGGTGCGCGGTGTGTAGTACGGGCGCAGCGGCGGCAGGGTCGGGGCCTCGCGGAGTGCGGTGACCCGGGCGCGGGCCGCGTCGAAGGCGCGTTCGTACTCCCCGTCGGCGGCGACTCCCTGGCGGGCCAGCCAGTCCGGGTCGGGTTCCGGGCGGTGGCCGGCGTCCAGTTCGTCCCAGGAGGCCAGGCAGCCGGAGCCGAGGAAGTGGTGGTTGCCGAGGACCTCGCGGATGCCGAGGTCGGTGAGGACGGCGGTGGGGATGCCGCGGTGCAGGGATTCCAGGGCGGCGGTGGAGCTGACCGTCACCAGCAGGTCGGTGCGGTCCAGGACCTCGCCCATGTTGCCGTACACCAGGCGGCAGTTGGCGGGCAGTCCGCCGGGGATCTTGGCGGCGAGCTTCTGGTAGGGCAGTTCCTCGATGTGCGTGGTGTGTTCGCCGGGCTTGCTGCGGAGCTTGATCAGCACCTCGCGGCCGGGGTGCTGGCGGGCGTGTTCAACGGCCCGGCGCAGCAGGTAGGTGCGGTCGGCGCGGTTCTCCGGGACGGAGGGCTGGGCGGCGAACACCACGGTGTAGGGGTCGTGTGGGGCGGTGTACCGGTCGCCGCCGAGGAACGGCAGGGCGCATTCGACGACGCTGCCGTCGTCGGCGCCGACGCCGCGGTAGACGGCGCGGAACCGGTCGGCGTCGTGCCGGGAGTTGGCGAGGACGACGTCCGCGCCGTGCCGCAGCAGCAGCCCGTCGGCGAGCTTCTCGTAGACCACGCCGACGTAGCCGGTGACGACCACGGGCCGCCGGGTGCCCGCGGCGGCAGCCGCCGGTGTCTCCGTGTCCCAGGCGCGGGCGAGGCCGTGCAGCATCGCCTGTACCGCGCCGCCGACGCAGGCCAGCACGACGACGTCGTAGCGCGTGCGGTCGAGGGTGCGCACGAAGTCGACCCCCCGGATCTCGCGCAGCGCGTCCGCCCGGGCGCCGACCTCGTCGAGCTGGCGGACCGTGGGAGTGGCGCGGCCGCGGAGCAGATACCCGTCGAGCCGGATGTCCGATTGGATTCGGTACGCTGTCAAAGCGCCCCATTTCCATCGGGTATCCGAGTCGGCGAGCACGGCGACTCGCGGCGAGGAAGCGGTACGTGATGGCACGTCGATGACGCTAGGAAGGCATTCCGTTTGGCGGGCCAACTGGGTCGCAACAAACGGTTAACAGCGGGTCGACGAACGGCGAACCGGCCCGATTACCGACCCGGTTAACCATCCCGCCATTCTTCGTTCACCCCGGTGTCCACACCGCGTAAAGACGAATGCCGGACCGGCACCTAACGTCACCCGGGTGGTTAAGCTCTCCGTCATCGTGCCGTTCTACAACGTGCAGACATACGCGCCCGACACCCTGAAAAGTCTCGCGGCCAACACCCGCGACGACTTTGAATTCCTGCTCGTCGACGACTGTTCGCGCGACGAGACCCCGGAGATCCTCGCGCGCGCCGAGCGTGAGCTGCCGGGCGCCAGACTGCTGCGGCACGAACGGAACGGCGGCCTGGCCACCGCCCGCAACACCGGCCTGGACCAGGCCCGCGGGGAGTACCTCACCTTCCTCGACGGCGACGACTGGCTGGCGCCCGGCTATTTCGCCGAACTCCTCGCGGCGATTGAGGAGTTGGGGTGCGACTTCGTCCGCACCGACCACGTCCAGTGCACCGCCCGGGCGCGCACCGTGCACCGCGTGCCGCACGGCCGGCGCGGGGTGGTGCTGGATCCGCGCGCGGTGATCCTGCCCGCGGACCGCTCCACCTCGGTCGACTACGCCTATGCCTGGGCCGGGATGTACCACCGCCGGCTGCTGGACGACGGGGTGCTGCATTTCAAGGACGGGCTGCGCACCGCCGAGGACCGGCCGTGGATCTGGCGGCTGCACCGCGAGGCGAAGTCCATGGCGGTGGTCGGTCTGCTCGGTGTTTTCTACCGGCGCGGAGTGGCCTCGTCGCTCACCCAGATCGGTGACGTACGGCAATTGGATTTCATTCGGGCATTCGACCAGGTGATCGAGGAAACCGCCCAGGACCGCGATGCGGACCGGCTGCTTCCGAAAGCGGTCCGGACCTATTGCGCGATCATTTCCCACCATCTCGGTTCGATCGAACGTTTCGAACCGCAGGTGGCCCGTAAATTGCGTTCGATGAGTGCCGCGGCCATGAAACGCATGCCGCAGGACGTACTGAAGGAAGCCTTGGATTCGATGGATGTGCAGCGCGCGTCCCGGCTGCGCCGGCTGCGCCGTCGCCCGGTCCCCACCGAGGTGGCCGCCTGATGCCCACCCGAGCCCGCACCCAGATCTTCGTGGCGTCCACGCTGTACGGCGCGGCGACGCTCGCCGCGGCGCTGGACGCCGACCGGTTCGCGCCGGCCGGCCGCCGGCTGCTGCTGCTCAGCAACAACGCGACGACCCCGGAGACCACCGCGTCGCTGGACACCATGCCCGGCTTCGAGCGGCTGCGCGGCCGCTTCGACCGGGTGCTGTCGTGGAACGAGACGATCAGCCCCTTCCACCCGGGCGGCTGGTCCCCGCGCGCGGACGACGTCCCGCTGTGGGAGCGCCACCTGCGGCTGCTGTGGGGCCTGGGTGACGACCAGGTCGAGCTGATCGTGGAGTCCATCCAGGTCAACCCGGCGCTGGCGATCGCCCAGCTCTTCCCGGACGCGCCGATCGAGGTCTACGCGGACGGGCTGATGAGCTACGGCCCGACCCGCAACAAGCTCGACCCGCTGGTCGGCACCCGGATCGGCCGGCTGCTGCACCTGGACCTGGTGCCGGGCCTGTCGCCGCTGCTGCTCACCGAGTTCGACGTGCCGGCGGAGGCCGTCCCGACCGACGCCTTCACCAAGGTGCTGTCCGAACTCGCGGACGTCAGCGGCCCGTTGGACGTCCCGGAGGGCGGGGCGCTGCTCCTCGGGCAGTACCTCTCCGCGCTGGGCATCCTCACCCCGGAAGAGGAGGAGGAGCTGCACGTACGGATGGTGCGCGGCGCCGCCGGGCGCGGGCACCGCGAGATCGTCTTCAAGCCGCACCCGTCCGCGCCGGCCCGCTGGTCGCGGCTGCTGGAGCGGGAGGCGGAGAAGCTGGACGTGGCACTGACGGTGCTCGACAGTCCGGTGCTGGCCGAGGTGGTCTACCAGCGGATGCGGCCCGCGCTGGTCGTCGGCTGCTTCTCCACCGCCCTGCTGACCGCGGCCACCCTCTACGGCCTGCCGGTCGCCCGCACCGGGACCGATCTGCTGCTGGAGCGGCTGACGCCGTATCAGAACAGCAACCGCATCCCGGTGACGCTGGTGGACGCCCTGGTGCCGGACCTGGAGGACACCGGCGGGCGGCCGCGTACGGTCGCCACCGCGGCCTCCGTCGAGGGGCTGGTCGCCGCGGTCGGCTATGCGATGCAGCACCAGATCTACCCGGAGCTGCGGCCGGCCGCCGAACGCTATCTGGCCGCCCACCTCGACGCGCGGACCTGGCGCTACTTCAAGCGCCGCCGGCTGACCGCACTGGCACTGCCCGGCGCGATCCCCTCCCAGCTGGCCTTCATCCCGCGCAACGCCACGGTCCGCCGGGTCGCCCGCCGGGCCCGGGCGGTGCAGCGGCGGCTGAAGAAGCGGGCCGTCTTCGGATGACGACGACCCCGCCGCTGGCGACCGGCGCGCCACCCGTCGCGCCGGATCTCGTCACCCCCGCCCCGCAGCGCCTGATACGACGGCGCAGCCGCGACGGAGCACCGTCCCGGCTGCGCGCCCTCGACGGGCTGCGGCTGCTGGCCGCGCTGATGGTCGCCGCGTACCACTACGGTGGGCGCGGCGGCGAGATAGCCGGGGCCTGGGGCGGCTCGCCGTCCCATCAATTCCCCACGCTGGCACCGCTGTTCGCCTACGGCTGCCTGGGCGTCCAGATCTTCTTCGTGATCAGCGGGTTCGTGATCTGCCTGTCCGGCTGGGGCCGGACCCTGCGGGCCTTCGTCGCCTCCCGCATCTCCCGCCTCTACCCCGCGTACTGGGCCGCGATCCTGCTGGTCACCGCGGTCTTCGCGCTCCCCTTCGTCGCCTACAAGGCACTCGCGCCCAGCGAGGTGCTGACGAACCTCACCATGCTCCAGCAGCCGCTCGGCGCACACCGCGTCCTCGGTGTCTGCTGGACCCTCTGGGCGGAGATGCGCTTCTACGCGCTCTTCGCGCTCTGCGTGGTCCTGCCGGGCGCCACCCGCGGCCGGGTGGTCCTCTTCTGCGCCGGCTGGACGCTGGCCGCCGCGCTGGCCCAGGCCGCGCACCAGCCGCTGCTGGACGTCGTCCTGATGCCGGAGTACGAACCGTTCTTCATCGGCGGCATCGGGCTGTACCTGCTGCACCGCTACGGCCCCCGGGACCCGGTCGCCTGGGCGATCGTCCTGGTCAGCTGGCTCATCGGGCAGCACCACGCGGTCGCCGGCCTCTGGCACGCCCCGTCGGTGCACGCCTTCTCCTACCGTTCGACGGCCGGCATCATCGCCGTCGTCACCCTCGGTTTCGTGCTGGTCGGGGCGGTCGCCCTGGGCGCGCTGCGGTGGGCGGACTGGCGCTGGCTGACCGTCGCCGGCGCGCTCACCTACCCCTTCTACCTGGTCCACGAGCACCTGGGCTGGGTCGTGGTGGGCGCCCTGCACCGCACCCTCGGGGTGCCGTCCGCCCTGACGCTGGTGCTGACGACCGGGCTGATGCTGCTGCTGGCGTGGGTGCTGTACCGCTGCGTGGAGCGTCCGCTGACGCCCCGCCTGAAGCGGGCGCTGGATCCGCGGCGCTGATCAGCGGCCGGCCCGGACCCCCGGGCCGGCCGTCGCCTCGATGCCCGCGAGGACGATCCGCAGGCCGGCCTCGAAACTGTCCTCGATGTCGGCGAACATCTCCCGGCCGCCGCGCGCCGCGAGCGGATAGCGGTCGCCCAGGTCCGCCTCGCGCAGGTCCAGGTCGTAGGCCGGGTCCCGGGCCTCCGGCCGGCCCGGCTCCGGGTGCACCGACTGCTCCTCTATCACCAGCCCGATGGTGAAGTTGTACGCGGTCCACCAGGCGTGCGCCGCCTCCTTGAGCGTGAAGCCGGCCGTGGTGAACCGGCGCAGGATGCCGTCGAGCGGCGCGGCGTAGCTGGTGTCCGTCATCCGCGTCCCGCTGAAGACCTTCCCGCCGTCGCGGTAGCCGAGCAGTTCCCGGCGCAGCCCCCGGCAGGCGCCGAGCAGGAGGTCCTGCCAGGTCCCCTCGGGGCCCGGCCCGGCCGGCCCGTTCCCCATGAGGTGCGCGGTCATCCGCCGGAACATCTCGGTGGCCATCTCGTCGAGCAGTTCCTGCTTGTTCTTGAAGTGCCAGTAGAGCGCGGGCGCCTTGACGTCCAGCTCGTTGGCGATCCGGCGCAGGGTCAGGCCGTCCAGGCCGACCTCGTTCAGCAGCCGCAGGGCGGTGGTGACCACTTGTTTCCGGTCGATGCGCGAAACCATGTTGACAACTTAACACCGTTAAGGCGATGCTCGGAAGCATGGAACTTAACAACGTTAAGGACATGAGCGGTCAGCCGGACACCCTTCCCGCGGCCGTCGACGTACTGATCGCCGGCGCGGGCCCGACCGGCCTCGCCCTGGGCATCGACCTCGCCCGCCGCGGCGTGCGCGCCCTGATCGTCGAGCGCCAGGACCGCCTCTCCCCCGGCGCCCGCGGCAACGGCCTGCAGCCGCGCACCCAGGAGGTCTACGAAGACCTCGGCGTGCTGGACGCGATCCGCGCGGCCGGCGGCGACTACCCGGTCACGGCCCGCTGGGAGGACGGCCGGATCATCGGCACCGAGGTGATGATCGAGCGGGTCGATCCGACGCCCGCCGCGCCGCACTCGAACGCGATGATGGTGCCGCAGTTCCGCAACCTGGAGCTGCTCCACGAACGGCTCACCGAGCTCGGCGGCAGCGTGCTGTTCGGCACCGAACTCACCGATTTCACCCAGGACGCGGACGGTGTGACGGCCCGTCTCGTCACCGCCGGCGGCAGGCCGCACTCCGTGCGCGCCGCCTACCTGGTCGCCGCCGACGGCGGGCGCAGCACCGTCCGCCGGGCGCTCGGCACCAGGATGATCAGGACGGGGGCACTGGAAGCGGGGCCGGGCGCCGCGCTGCTCGCCGACGTCCGGATCAGCGGCCTGGACCGCGACCACTGGCACCGCTGGGAAGCGCCCCAGGGCGGTTTCGCCGCCCTGCTCCCGCTCGCCGGCACCGACCTCTTCCAGGGCATGATCTGGTCCTCCGCCGAGGACCCGGACACCTCGGCCGAGGGGGTCCGGGCGGCGATCGCGGCGCAGACCCACCTCACCGCCGACCAGGTCACCGACGTCGTCTGGACCTCCGTCTTCCGGCCCAAGGTCGGCCTGGCCGACACCTTCCGCACCGGCCGGGTCTTCCTCGCCGGCGACGCCGCGCACATCCACTCACCGGCCGGCGGCCAGGGCCTGAACACCAGCGTCCAGGACGGCTACAACCTCGGCTGGAAGCTCGGCCTGGTCCTGCGGTACGGCGCGCCCGACACCCTGCTCGACAGCTACGAGGCCGAGCGCCGCCCGGTCGCCGAGCGCATCCTCGAGACCAGCACCCGGCTGCACCGCTCGCGTTCGCTGCGCCGCGGCCGCGATCTGCACCAGCTCGACATCGGCTACCCGGACAGCCCGCTGACCCGGGAGCTGCGGACCGGCCTGCCCGAGGACGCGCTGCGGGCCGGCGACCGGGCGCCCGACGCCCCCTGCCACACCCCCGACGGCAAGGCCGTCCGGCTCTTCGACGCCTATCGGGGCCCGCACTTCACCCTGCTCGTCCTCGGCGACACCGACCTCGACGCCGCCGCGCTGCCCACCGACTCGGCCCTGCTGCGGATCGTCCGCGCCGGAGGCCCGGACCCCGACCTGATCGACACCGACGGCCACCTCCGCGCCGCCTACGGGGACGGCCCGGCCGTCCTCCTCGTCCGCCCGGACGGCTACCTCGCCCTCGCCGCCCCGGCCACCGGCGCCACCACCGCCGTGGCCGAGGTCCTGGCCGCGTACACCGGCGTGCCCGCCCCGCAGCCGACCGCCTGACCTGCGCTCCACAAGCGCGCGAGGCCGTACGAGAACTGTGCTCGTACGGCCTCGCGCCGGGAACGGGCGCCTGAGGGGGGTGAGGCGCCCGGGGCGGCAGGGGTCCGCCCGAAAGACCGACCGACCGGGACTACAGGACCAGGGAGAGCAACAGCACGCACCCGATGCCGACCACCGAGATCAGCGTCTCCATCACCGACCAGGTCTTCAGTGTCTGGCCGACGCTCAGCCCGAAGTACTCCTTGACCAGCCAGAAGCCGGCGTCGTTGACATGGCTGAAGAACAGCGAGCCGCAGCCGATCGCCAGGACCAGCAGCGCCACATGAGTGGTGCTCATGTCCGCGGCGAGCGGGGCCACCAGACCGGCGGCCGAGATGGTGGCCACCGTCGCCGAGCCGGTCGCGAGCCGGATGGCGACCGCGATCAGCCAGGCCAGCAGCAGCGCGGAGAGGTGCCAGCCCTTGGAGACGTCCAGGATCATCTGGCCCACACCGCAGTCCACCAGCGTCTGCTTGAAGCCGCCGCCCGCGCCGACGATCAGCACCACGCCGGCGATCGGGGCGAGCGACTTCTCCACGGTGGCCGCGGTCCGCCCGCGACTGAACCCGGCCGCCCGGCCGAGCGTGAACATCGCGACGATCACCGCGGTCAGCAGCGCGATCAGCGGCGACCCGACCACGTCGAAGACCCGCTGCACACCGGCCTTCGGATCGTCGACGACGACGTCCACCAGCGCCTTGGCCAGCATCATCACGACCGGCAGCAGCACGGTGGCGACGGTGATCCCGAACCCGGGCCGCTTCTCCAGGTCGTCCGAGGCCCGTTGCGGGATCATCTTCTCCGGCGGGCGGACGTCCACCCAGCGGGCCGCGTAACGCGAGAAGACCGGGCCCGCGATGATCGCGGTCGGCACGGCGACGACCACGCCGAGCGCCAGGGTGATGCCGAGGTTCGCGCCGACCGCGTCGATCGCCACCAGCGGGCCGGGGTGCGGCGGGATCAGCCCGTGCATGACGGACAGTCCGGCCAGCGCCGGGATGCCGATCCGCATCAGCGAGAAGTTGCCGCGCTTGGCGACCAGCAGGACCACCGGGATCAGCAGCACGATGCCGACCTCGAAGAAGATCGGCAGTCCGACGATCCCGGCGATCAGCACCATCGCCCAGGGCATCGCCCTTCGTCCCGCCCGTCGCCCACCACCGCCCTTCGCCGGAAGGGCCTGCGGCCCTGCCCCTCCGAATTTCGCCAGGATCGTGTCGACGATCTGGTCCGCGCCGCCGGAGTCGGCGAGCAGCCGGCCGAGGATCGCGCCCAGCGCGATCAGCACCCCGGTCCCCGCGACCGTCGTCCCCAGCCCCGTCGAGAAGCTGACGATGACCTTGTCGAGCGGCGCCCCGGCCACCGCCCCGAGCACCAGCGAGCCGATGATCAGCGACAGGAAGGCGTGCAGCTTGAACTTGGTGATGAGCAGGACGATGACGGCGATGCCGGCCAGGACGGCGATGCCCAGCTGGGCGTGACCGGCCGAGGTGATCGGCACGGTCGCGTCCGCTGCGAGCATCTCGACGCTGAGATGTGTCACGGCGCTTCCCTTGGTTGGACGGGAGGGGGGAGGGGAGGGGTCTATCCGCCGGATGCGGCCAGCGCCCGCAGTGCGGCCACCGCCCGCCCGGCGATCTGCTGCGGGGTACCGGCGACGTCGACCGCGACGCCCGCCTCGTCCGGCCCGAGGGGTTCGAGCGTGGCGAACTGCGAGTCGAGCAGCGCGGTCGGCATGAAGTGGCCCTGGCGCTCGGCCATCCGCGCCTGGATCAGCGCGCGGTCACCGGTCAGATGCAGGAAGACGAGGCCCGGGGCGGCGGCCCGCAGCCGGTCCCGGTAGGCCCGCTTCAGCGCGGAGCTGCTGACCACGCCACCCCGCCCGGCCCGGTCGTGCGCCCAGGCGCCGATCGCATCGAGCCAGGGGCCGCGGTCGGTGTCGTCCAGCGGGACGCCGGCCGTCATCTTGGCGATGTTGGCCGGGGGATGGAAGTCGTCGCCCTCGGCGTACGGGACGCCCAGTTCGGCGGCCACCAGCGGACCGATGGTGGTCTTGCCGGTGCCGGCCACGCCCATCACGACGATGACGTCAGGGGCGGCGTCGGGAGTGCTCATCCCGGGTTACCTCGCTGTCTTCCTTGACCCCGTGCGTCCCCCACTGAAACCCATTAGGTACGACGTATTCAAGAGTCTGTGATGCAAACGTCATACTTAATTGGCCGGGATGCGGGAACGTACGCTTACTCCATGGAGAACGAGGGGAAGGGCCTGCACGGCCGCGTGCTGGAGGCCCTCGGGCCCGAGATCACCGCGGGCGACCACCCTCCCGGCACGGTCCTGCGCACCGACGAGCTGGCGCAGCGCTTCGACGTCTCGCGCACGGTCATCCGCGAGGCGATCCGGGTCCTGGAATCCATGCAGCTGGTCGCCTCCCGGCGCCGGGTGGGGGTGACCGTCCGCCCCACCGAGGAGTGGAACGTCTACGACCCGCGGGTCATCGGCTGGCGGCTGACCGGCCGGGACCGCCCCCGCCAGCTGCGCTCACTGACCGTCCTGCGCTCGGCCGTCGAACCGGTCGCCGCCGGCCTCGCCGCCCGGCACGCCACCCCCACCCAGTGCGCCGAACTCACCGAACACGCGATGGGCATGGTCGCCACCTCACGCGGCCAGCAGCTCGACGCGTACCTGATCCACGACGTGGCCTTCCACCGCGTGATCCTCGCCGCCTCCGGCAACGAGATGTTCGCCCGCCTCGCGGACGTCGTCGCGGCCGTCCTGACCGGCCGCACCCACCACCACGTCATGTTCACCGACCCCGACCCGGCCGCGGTCACCCTCCACGTCCAGGTCGCCGAGGCAGTCCGCACGGGCAACGCGGATGCCGCGGAGCGGCTGACTCGCGAGATCACGACCGGGGCCATGGCCGAACTGGACGTTCTGGCGCCGTAGTTGGTCCCTCCCACGTACTCGGCTGCAGCGCCGTGCTTGTTGCTCGCCGTTGCGCGCTTTGCGGCGCCGCGTACGTACTCGGCCGTCCCGCCGCGGGGCGTCTCGCCGTTGCGCCTGCGGCGGGCTGGGTGGTTGTCGGGTGCGGTGCCGGCCCTCCAGACTTCGTCCTCTGGTCCAGCCCCTCCCGTTGGGGAGAGGGAAAAGGCCGGTAGGGGTGCCCGTCAGAACAGCGGCTGCTGGCCCGGGAACGGCGGCTCCTCGGGGTCGAAGAGCCGCTCGGCGGGGGCCATCAACGGGGCGATCCGCCGCGACCCCGGGCAGGAGATCAGCTCCAGCCCCGTCCGCCGCCCCGGCGGGTCATGCCGGGCGAAGCGGCCGCCGACAACGGCGATCTCTCGAGTACAGACGGGGCACGCACGACGCGGACTGGACATGCGTCCATTGTTCCCTCCCCGTACCCGTCCACGGCGCCGCGGGTGCTGGTTACCTGCACGCCCACCCACCCGCACACTCCCCCAACGGGAGGGGACGGGCCGGAGGGGCCGGTTGTGTGGACGTAAAGCGTCAGCAGTCCACACAACCGGCCCCGGAGGCCCGTCACCGCACCCACCACAAACCCAGCCCGCCGCAGGCGCAACGGCGAGACGACCCGCGGCGCCGCAGACAGGTACGTGCGGGGCGCCGCAAAGCGCAACGGCGAGCAACACCCACGGCGGGACAGCCAAGTACGTGGGCTAAAGCCCGTCCGGCGGGACATACGTGCCCCAGACCTCCCGAAGCGCATCGCACACCTCGCCCACCGTCGCCCGCGCGCGGAGCGCATCCCGCATCGGGGGGAGGACGTTGTCCGGGGACTCCGCGGCCTTACGGAGGGTGTCGAGGGCGGCGGTCACCGCGGGGCCGCTGCGGCGGGACCGCAGCAGGGCGAGGCGTTCGACCTGCTGGGCCTCGATCGCGGGGTCGACGCGCAGCGGCTCGTACGGTTCCGCCTCGTCGAGGAGGAAGCGGTTGACGCCGACGACGACCCGGTCACCGGCGTCCGTTTCCTGCGCGATGCGGTACGCGTTGCGCTCGATTTCTTCCTTCTGGAAGCCGTGTTCGATGGCGGCGACCGCGCCGCCCATCTCCTCGACCCGCCGCATCAGCGCGACGGCGGCCTCCTCCACGTCGTCGGTCATCGACTCGACCGCATAGGAGCCGGCGAACGGGTCGACGGTGGCGGTCACATCGGTCTCGTGGGCCAGCACCTGCTGGGTCCGCAGGGCGAGCCGGGCCGCCTTGTCCGTCGGCAGGGCGATCGCCTCGTCGAAGGAGTTGGTGTGCAGCGACTGGGTGCCGCCGAGCACCGCGGCCAGGGCCTGGACGGTGACCCGGGCGAGGTTCACCTCCGGCTGCTGGGCGGTGAGTTGCACACCGGCCGTCTGGGTGTGGAAGCGCAGCATGAGGGATTTCGGGTTCCGTGCGCCGAATTCCTCGCGCATGACGCGGGCCCAGATGCGGCGCGCGGCGCGGAATTTCGCTACCTCTTCGAGGAGGGTGGTGCGGGAGACGAAGAAGAAGGACAACCGGGGGGCGAAGTCATCGACGTCCATGCCGGCGGCGAGCGCGGTCCGGACGTACTCGATGCCGTTGGCGAGGGTGAAGGCGATCTCCTGCGCGGGGGACGCGCCGGCCTCCGCCATGTGGTAGCCGGAGATCGAGATGGTGTTCCAGCGGGGGATCTCGGTACGGCAGTACTGGAAGACGTCCGAGACCAGCCGCAGCGAGGGCGCCGGCGGGAAGATGTAGGTGCCGCGGGCGATGTACTCCTTCAGGATGTCGTTCTGGACGGTGCCGGTGAGGTGGCCGGGCGGCACGCCTTCTTCCTCGCCGACCAGTTGGTAGAGGAGCAGCAGCAGCGCCGCGGGAGCGTTGATCGTCATCGACGTGGAGACCTTGTCCAGCGGGATGCCGCCGAACAGCACCCGCATGTCCTCGACGGAGTCGATGGCCACCCCGACCTTGCCGACCTCCCCGGAGGCGATCGGGGTGTCGGAGTCGTGGCCCATCTGGGTCGGCAGGTCGAAGGCGACCGACAGGCCGGTGGTGCCGTGGTCGATCAGCTGCCGGTAGCGGGCGTTGGACTCCCGGGCGGTGCCGAAGCCCGCGTACTGGCGCATCGTCCAGGGCCGTCCGGCGTACATCGTCGGGTGGATGCCGCGGGTGTAGGGGTAGCTGCCGGGCGCGCCGAGGCGGCGTGCGGGGTCCCAGCCGGCCAGCGCCTCCGGCCCGTACACCGGCTCGATGGGCAGACCGCTCTCGTTGTGCCGCACACTGCCCGGTTCCTGCGCCATGGAAGTACGCCTCCGCCTGGGTGACCGCGATCCGGTGGTCCTTTTCCGACGGTCGATGCACCGTCGTCACGGTTTTACGCCTTGCTCACAGCATGCCCGCAGGTTCGCCACGCCGCAGCGCTGGGAAGCATCTCCACTGGCCGGTCGGGCCGCCCAGATCCGGGGGTAGCGCATGAGGCGGAGCAGCGGAAGACGTACGGCGCCGGTGGCGGCCGCGGTGCTGGTGGTGGCGGCGCTCGCGGTGGGCTGCCGGCCGGTGACGGTGACGCGGACCGGCGCGCCGGACAGCAAGGGCGTCCGCTACGCCCCGACCACCCCCGCTCCCCCACCGCTGACCGCCCACCCCGCGCCCGCCCGGCACACCGCTCCCGCGCGCCCGCACCGCACCGGGCATGCGGCGCCGCGGGCCGCGCGCGCGGTGCTGGCGGTGGGCTCGCGCGGCGGGCAGGTCCGCGAACTCCAGGCGCGATTGACCCAGCTGGGTCTGTTCGACCGCGCCCCGACGGGCTACTACGCCTCGGCCACCGCCACCGCGGTCCGCGCGTTCCAGGAGGCTCAGGGGCTGCCGCGTACGGGGACGGTGCAGCCAGCGGCGTGGCGTGCGCTGCGGGACCGGACGCGTGAGCCGTCGCGGACGGAGCTCTACCCGCCGACCACCAGGCCGGTCGGCGTACCGGATCCGCGCTGTCTGCGGGGCCGGGTGGTCTGCATCAGCAAGCGGAGCAACACGCTGGCCTGGGTGGTCGACGGGCGGGTGGTGTCCGCGATGGACGTCCGGTTCGGCTCGCAGTACACCCCGACCCGGGAGGGCACCTTCGCCATCGCCTTCAAGAGCCGGCGCCACGTCTCGACGCTGTTTCACACGGCCATGCCGTACGCGATGTTCTTCAGCGGCGGCCAGGCCGTGCACTACTCCGCGGACTTCGCGGCCCGCGGCTACCGCGGCGCCTCGCACGGCTGCGTCAACGTCCGGGACAAGGACAAGATCGCATCGCTGTTCGCGGCGGTGCACAAGGGGACCAAGGTGGTCGTCTACCACTAGGGGCGGACCACCCTGGGGAGAGAAGGCCGGGAAGAGGGAGAAGGGCGCGGGCAGGGCCGGGGGAACGTGCCCCGCCCGCGCCAAATGCGCTGAGCCGTGGGTACGGGGGGAACCCCGGCTCTCGCGCAGCCGATGACCAGTCGGCTTCACTCAGTACTGCGTCACCGGCTCGAAAAACGTCACACCCCGCCGGAGGCCGTGCTGCTCGGGGTCGCCCCGGCGGGATCCGTGCTGGTCACGGACGGCGTGGGGGCGGGGGTGGAGGCGCTGGGGGCCGGGGCGGGCTGGTCACCCTCCTCGTCGCCGGAGCCGGCGGAGCCACCGGTCTGGCCGGTGCTGTCGGTGCCGCCGGTGGTCCCGGTGCCGCCGGTGAGGTTGCCGACCACGCCATCGTTGTCACCCGAGCCGCCACCGGACTGATAGCGCGCCAGATAGGCACGGCAGAAGGTGTGCACGTTGTCCGCGCCGCCGGCCCGGCGTTCGAGGCGCTGCCGCTTGTCGCGGTCCATGCGGTCCCGATTTCCGGACTCGTACTCCTGACAGAGAGTGAGCAGAAGTTTCTTCTTGGCGCCGCGGCCGGGGTCGGTCTTCTTGCCGCCCTGGCCGCCGTTCTTGCCGGGGGTACCGCTGCCCGGCACCTGGGGCGCGCCGGGACTGGCCCCGGGCGTCGCGGTGTCGGAGGGCGCGGGGGACGTCCCGCCGTGCGTGGCGTCGGGCGTGCGGCCCGTGGTGCCGTCGGTCTGGGCCTCGCCGGGGTCAGTGGGGGCCACCGGTCCGGGCGTCCGCGCGGAGGAGGCACTGGAGCCCGGGCCGGGGTCCTCGCCACCGCGGAAAGGGCCGGGCAGGACTCCCGCCCCGGCCGCGACGGCGACCCCGCCGATGGCGCAGGCCGCGAGCGCGACGGCGAAGCCGCGCCGGAAGGGGCGGGCGAACCGGGTGCGTTCGGCAACGGCGGCGGTGTGGAGCGTCGACACGGCGGCGTCGGGGCCGCGGCGCGCCGAACGGGCACCGGAGCCGTGCGGAACGTGCCGGCGGAAGGCGGCGACGGCGTCCTCTTCGCCGGGCAGCGGCGCGGCCTCGGGGGCCCGCGCGCCGACCGCGGCGGCGGCCGCCAGCAGCTGTTCGAGTTCCTGTGCGCCGGCGTCGTACGGGGAACTGACCCGTTCACCACGCAGCAGTCGCTCCGCAGTGTCCTTGTCGAGCCAGTCGTACCGATCGTCGGCCATCACATGTCCTTCTGCGTTCGTGCGGCCGATTCCGTCACACCCCGTAGGCGGGAATCCGCCACGTCCCCGGTGCGCTGCTGCTCGGGGACGTGGTCCCCGGCGCCCTGCGGGTCGCCGATCAGTTCGGCGAGCTTCCGGAGTCCGCGGTGTGCGGCGGTGCGTACCGCACCGGGCCGTTTGCCGAGCACCTCGGCCGCGCTCTTGGCGTCGAGCCCGACCACCACCCGGAGCACCACGGCCTCGGCCTGGTCCTGCGGCAGCCGGGATATCAGCTGCATGGTGCGGCCGGTGCCGAGGGCCTCCAGGGCCTCACCGGCGGTGTCGGACGTCGCCGGGGTGTCGGCCAGTTCGCTCTCGTCGCCGCCGATCGCCGGGCGCCGGCCGCGCATCCGGATGTGGTCCAGGGCGCGGTTGCGGGCGATCCGGGCGGCCCAGCCGCGGAAGCGGTCGGCGTCGCCGCTGAAGCGGGCGAGGTCGCGGGTTATCTGAAGCCAGGCCTCGGAGGTGACGTCCTCAACGTCCGCTTCGCTCACCAACGTCCGTACATACCCCAGAAGTCGGGGGTGTACGGCGCGGTAGACGGTACGGAACGCTGCCTCGTCGCCGTCCTGCGCCGCCTGTACGGCCACCGTCAGCCGGCGGTCGTCCGGCTGAATGTCGTCCCCTCGCACGGGTCCATCCTGTCGCACGTGGAATGTCCGCCGCCCGGTCCTTGCTGCTTCAGTGCTTCGCTTGCCGTGGATCGGGGCTCCGGGGAGAACCCCCGGTAACCCCGCCGTTCCTGCTGACCGTAACCCGTGCGCACTCCCGCTCCGCACCCGGGCCGGAGCGCGGACCGCACGGGACCGGAATACGGGGGACCGTGCGCCCACCGGCGCGGATGCGCACGTTACGGGCCTGGCCGGGCCCGCGTCCAGACCACTGGCCGTACCACCGCCCGCACCCCGTGTGACGCTTTCGGGCCGTCCGGCGCTGTACCGGATAGAGGGCCGTAACGGCCCTCCACGAACGACGGCCGGGGCCTCTCCTGTGGGGGGTGGCGGCCCCGGCCGTCCTCGTGGGTTCAGGCCGCCACGGAACTTGATGCCGAACCCACCACTCCCCGTCGAGAGCAATGTCAGCCCGTATCGGGGGGTGGCGGCCCCAGCCGTCCTCGTGGGTTCAGGCCCCCGGCCGGCTTGTTTCTCTCACCCGTTTCTTACCGGGTGGCGGCCCGCTCGGTGGTCGCGTTCCTCATCAACCGGACAATCCCGCCTTCTTGGCCAGGGCCCTGAAGGCCGTCCAGGACAGCGCCGGTGTCCCCGGGGCCCAGGTCTTCTGCGCCAGTGCCGCCAGCGGCAGCCGGATTCCGGCGGCCACCTGCGGGGCGGTCTGCGCCTGCGACCGGTCGCACCAGATCGCGAAGCGCGCGCCGGGGATCCGGTCCGGGCCGGTCATGGAGGCGGGGACGTTCACCGCCCGGGTGCCGCGGATGACCTTCGGCGTCCAGTCCCGGTAGATGCGCTCGCCGGTGGGATAGGTGAACTGGTTGGGCTGGCCGAGGACGTAGTAGAGGTACTCGTCGTTGAAGTTCAGCACGGTGCGGCCCTCGCGCAGGAACGCCTCGGGGGGACGCTTGCCGGCCTCCTTGCCGGTCCAGTAGGCGACCGTCCGGTTCTTGTCGGCGCTGATCGCGGGGCTGGAGAAGAAGCCGTCGTTCCAGGCCTCGATCCGGTTCTTGCCCTGCCCCTCGACGGTCTTCTGCCGGTCGTTGAGCCAACTGGTGGTCAGGTCCTCGATCGTGCCGTTGCTCCCGAACTTCTGCCGCGCGGCCCGGGCCAGCTGCGGGTACGAGGTGGACGGCGAGGACGACATCAGCGCCTGGTACTCGTCACCGCCCAGGTGCCAGTAGGCGGGGGCGCCCTTGGGGTTGGTGAACAGCTGGCTCATCTCGCGCAGCAGCGAGTCGATCAGCGGGCCCGCCTTGGGGTTGGAGATGTCGATCGCGCCCCGGATCACCCGGCCCGAGGCGTTGCGCAGCTGGAGGTCGGGGTAGTGGTCCAGCACGGCGCCGAGGTGGCCGGGCGAGTCCAGTTCCGGGACGACGGAGATGTGCAGGCTGCGCGCGAGCGCGACGATCCGGCGGACCTGCGCCTTGGTGAGGTGGTCGGCGGAGACCACCTCGGGGTGGGTGTCGCTCTGGATGCGGAAGCCCTGGTCGTCGGAGAAGTGCAGCTGGAACTGGTTGAGCTTGAGGTCGGCGATCTCCCGCAGCCGCGCCTCGATCCACGCCTCGGTGAACGGCTTGCGGGCGTTGTCCAGCGACATGCCGCGCTGCGGGCGGTCCGGACGGTCCTGGATGCTGCCCTCGGGGAGCCCGCCGGCGGCGCGTACGGCCTGCTTGACCGTGCGGGTGCCGTAGAAGATTCCGGCGTCGGTGGGGGCCGTGAGAGTGAGCCGGGTCCCTTTGGCGGTGAGGGTGTAGGCCTCGTCGTCGGCGCTCCGGGCGGGCAGGTTGTTGCCTTGCTCGGTGGCGTTCTTCGCGGAGAGCTTCACTTCGATGTCGCCGGGGTGGACCGGCTCGTCGCCGTAGACGACGGTCAGGCCGCCCAGGTCACGGGCCATCAGCGCGGCCTCGTCGGCGACGTTGCTCCGCTTGCCGGCCGGGACCACCACCCGGGCCCCCTTGGAGGGGCGCCAGCCGCGCCCCTCGGCCCGGTGGAACTTGCGGACAGCCGGGATGACCTGCGGCGTTCCGGTGACCGGCGGCCAACTCGGGGTCGCTGCGGCCGAGGGGTTCACCTTGGCGCTGGTGCTGCCGGGGGACTCGGTGCCGGCGGAGTGGGAGCAGCCGGCGAGCAGCAGCGCGCCGGTGAGCGCCGCGGCCGGCAGCGCGGCGCGCGACGGCCGCATCGGGTTCGACATCGTGCAATCCTCACTTTTCGGGGCGAAGGCATTGCCAGGTGTGCGGGGCCGGTCGTCCACCGGATACGCGGAAACTCTCTCCTCCGGGTGAAATTCGCGCATCCGTCGGACAGCTGTCGACCGGCGTCGTTAGCGTGGCGTCCTCGTTCGTCACCCCTTTCCCAGGGCCCTACTGGAACCGCCGGATACCGCTGGGGTGTCGTGTTCCACGCACCACCGCCACACCCGTCGCCGCTTCGTTCCGCGTCCCGGCGTCGGTCCGCTTCCCTCAGCTTCCGTCAGTCGCCCGCCCCGCACCTGTCGAACCGTTCCGATCGCATCCGTCCGAGGAGCCCACGCTGTCCGGTGACACCCCGGCCGCCCGGCCGACGCTGCGCCCCCAGTCCGCACGGTGCGGCATACCTTCGCAGGTCCCCTCCGCCGCCCTGCCGCGCCCCCGCCCCGACGGCACGGGGCTGCGCCGCCTCAATGCCCTGGACCGGGACGGGGCCCTGGCCGCGCTGCTGCGCTGCTGCGGCAGCCGCGAGTGGGCCGGCCAGCTCGCCGACCGGCGCCCGTACCGGGATCCGGAGGCCCTGCTCGCCGCCGCCGACCGGGCCTTCGCGGGCCTTCCGGCGGCCGGTCTGGACGAGGCGCTCGCCGCCGAGTCCCCGCCGCGGCCCCCGGCCGGCACCCATGGGCCCGGCGCACCGGCCGCCCGTACCGCCCTGAATGCTGCCTACGCCGCCTACGAGCAGCGCTTCCGTCATGCGTTCGTGATCTGCCTGGACGGCTGCCGGGAGGAGGAGGCGCTCGACCAGATCCTGTTCGGCATCCGCATGCGGCTGGGCAACGGCCCGGACGAGGAGCGGTCGGTCACCGCGGAGCAGCTCCGGAGGGTGGTCCGCGGCCGGCTGCGCCACCTCGCCCCCTGAGGCCGGCGCCCGCCGCGGTACGGGCACGAGCTCGCGGCAATCACGCCGTACGCCCCGCAAAGTCCGGTTCGTCCTTGTGTGATAGCCCGTTGGTGCCTGTTTGATCACACCTAAGGACCCCCGCGCGAGGAACCGACAGCTCGTCGATACGATGACGAGCGGCCGGTGGACCGTACCCGGCCGGGCCCGACCGACAGAGAAGCCGGCTGGCGCCCCAATCCCCGCTCCCGGAGGGTTTTTCCGTGCCGGCTGGAACGCTGTACCGCGGCCGGGAAGGCATGTGGTCCTGGGTGGCTCACCGAGTCACCGGCGTCCTCATCTTCTTCTTCCTGTTCGTACACGTCCTCGACACCGCTCTCGTCCGCGTCTCCCCCGACGCGTACGACAACGTCGTTGCGACCTACAAGACGCCGATCGTCAATGTGATGGAGTACGGCCTGGTGGCCGCCATCCTCTTCCACGCGCTCAACGGCCTGCGGGTCGTCCTGGTCGACTTCTGGTCGAAGGGCCCGAGGTACCAGAAGCAGATGCTGTGGACCGTCGTGGGTGTCTGGGTCGTGCTGATGGCCGGTGCCTTCTACCCCGTGCTGCAGCACACCCTGCGCACGCTGTTCGGGAGCTGACGCGAGATGTCCGCTGAAACCACTTCCGCAGGCGCCACCGCGAGCGACGTCCGCCTCTACGACGTGGACAACCCGGCCCCGGTCATCGAGCCGCCGCGCAAGCGCACCAAGAAGACCGGCCGCGCCTCCCGGGGCAACTTCGAGATGCAGGCCTGGCTGTTCATGCGGCTGTCCGGCATCGTGCTGGTCGTCCTGGTCCTGGGCCACCTGCTGATCCAGCTCGTGCTCGACGGCGGTGTCTCCAAGATCGGCTTCGCCTTCGTCGCCGGCCGCTGGGCCTCGCCGTTCTGGCAGGTCTGGGACCTGCTGATGCTGTGGCTGGCCATGCTGCACGGCGCCAACGGCCTGCGCACCGTCATCAACGACTACGCGCAGCGGGACAACACCCGCTTCTGGCTGAAGATGCTGCTGTACACCGCGACGGTGTTCACCGTCCTTCTGGGCACGCTGGTGATCTTCACCTTCGACCCGAACATCTCCTGAAGCCGGGGCTGACTGGAACCATGAAGATCCACAAGTACGACACCGTCATCGTCGGCGCCGGTGGCGCGGGCATGCGTGCCGCCATCGAGGCGACCAAGCGCAGCCGCACCGCGGTCCTGACGAAGCTCTACCCGACCCGCTCCCACACCGGCGCCGCCCAGGGCGGTATGGCCGCCGCCCTCGCGAACGTCGAGGAGGACAACTGGGAGTGGCACACCTTCGACACGGTCAAGGGCGGTGACTACCTGGTCGACCAGGACGCCGCCGAGATCCTCGCGAAGGAGGCCATCGACTCGGTCCTCGACCTGGAGAAGATGGGCCTGCCGTTCAACCGCACGCCGGACGGCACGATCGACCAGCGCCGCTTCGGCGGTCACTCCCGCAACCACGGTGAGGCCCCGGTCCGCCGGTCGTGCTACGCGGCCGACCGCACCGGCCACATGATCCTCCAGACGCTGTACCAGAACTGCGTCAAGGAGGGCGTGGAGTTCTTCAACGAGTTCTACGTCCTCGACCAGCTGATCACCGAGGTCGACGGCGTCAAGAAGTCGGCCGGTGTGGTGGCGTACGAGCTCGCCACCGGCGAGATCCACGTCTTCCAGGCGAAGGCCGTCATCTACGCCTCCGGCGGCTGCGGCAAGTTCTTCAAGGTGACGTCCAACGCGCACACCCTGACCGGTGACGGCCAGGCCGCGGTCTACCGCCGCGGGCTGCCGCTGGAGGACATGGAGTTCTTCCAGTTCCACCCGACCGGCATCTGGCGCATGGGCATCCTGCTGACGGAGGGCGCCCGCGGTGAGGGCGGCATCCTCCGCAACAAGGACGGCGAGCGCTTCATGGAGAAGTACGCGCCGGTCATGAAGGACCTCGCGTCCCGCGACGTCGTCTCGCGCTCCATCTACACCGAGATCCGCGAGGGCCGGGGCTGCGGTCCCGAGGGCGACCACGTCTACCTCGACCTGACGCACCTCCCGCCGGAGCAGCTGGACGCCAAGCTCCCGGACATCACCGAGTTCGCGCGGACGTACCTCGGCATCGAGCCCTACACGGACCCGATCCCGATCCAGCCGACCGCGCACTACGCCATGGGCGGCATCCCGACGAACGTCGAGGGTGAGGTCCTGGCGGACAACACCACCGTCGTCCCCGGCCTGTACGCGGCCGGCGAGGTCGCCTGCGTGTCCGTGCACGGCGCGAACCGTCTCGGCACGAACTCGCTGCTGGACATCAACGTCTTCGGCCGCCGGGCCGGCATCGCCGCGGCGGAGTACTCGGCCACCGCCGACTTCGTCGAGCTCCCCGAGGACCCGGCGAAGCTGGTCGAGGAGCAGGTCGAGCGGCTGCGCACCGCCACCGGCAGCGAGCGGGTCACCGAGATCCGCAAGGAGCTGCAGGAGACCATGGACGCCAACGTGATGGTGTTCCGCACCGAGCAGACGATCAAGACCGCGGTCGAGAAGATCGGCGAGCTGCGCGAGCGGTACCTGAACGTGTCGATCCAGGACAAGGGCAAGCGGTTCAACACCGACCTGCTGGAGGCCATCGAGCTGGGCAACCTGCTCGACCTGGCCGAGGTCATGGCCGTGTCCGCACTGGCCCGCAAGGAGTCCCGCGGCGGTCACTACCGCGAGGACTACCCCAACCGCGACGACGTCAACTTCATGCGGCACACCATGGCGTACCGCGAGGTGGGCGACGACGGCGCCGAGTCGATCCGTCTCGACTACAAGCCGGTCGTGCAGACCCGCTACCAGCCGATGGAGCGTAAGTACTGATGGCTACCCCGACCCTGGACAAGGCGGCCGAGGCAGACAAGCCCGAGCCCGGCTTCGCCGACTCCCCGTACATCACGGTCACCTTCCGGATCCGCCGGTTCAACCCGGAGGTCTCCGAGGAGGCCAGCTGGCAGGACTTCCAGCTGGAGATCGACCCCAAGGAGCGCGTCCTGGACGCCCTCCACAAGATCAAGTGGGAGCTGGACGGGTCGCTGACCTTCCGCCGTTCCTGCGCCCACGGCATCTGCGGTTCGGACGCCATGCGGATCAACGGCCGCAACCGTCTCGCCTGCAAGACGCTGATCAAGGACATCAACCCGGAGAAGCCGATCACGGTCGAGGCCATAAAGGGCCTGACGGTGCTGAAGGACCTTGTCGTCGACATGGAGCCCTTCTTCCAGGCCTACCGCGACGTGATGCCCTTCCTCATCACGACCGGCAACGAGCCGACCCGTGAGCGCCGGCAGTCCGCCGAGGACCGCGAGCGCTTCGACGACACCACCAAGTGCATCCTGTGCGCCGCCTGCACGTCCTCGTGCCCGGTGTTCTGGAACGACGGCCAGTACTTCGGCCCGGCGGCGATCGTCAACGCGCACCGCTTCATCTTCGACTCGCGCGACGAGGGCGGCGAGCAGCGCCTGGAGATCCTCAACGACAAGGACGGCGTCTGGCGCTGCCGGACGACCTTCAACTGCTCCGAGGCGTGCCCGCGCGGCATCGAGGTCACCAAGGCCATCCAGGAGGTCAAGCGGGCGCTGATCACCCGGCGCTTCTAGTACCGCCGTTCAGCGCCGGACGGCGGCCCGGGCCCCGGCCCGGACGCCGGCCGGGGCCGGAACGTCCCCGAGGGCCCCGCCCCCGTACGCACGGGAGCGGGGCCCTTCGGCGTGCCCGGCCGCCTCCGGCTCCGCCGCCGGGTACACCAGCACCGGCGGCAGCGCGTCGTCCACCAGCGCGATGGGCACGCCCCGGCAGAAGTACGAGGGCACGAACACCAGCCCCCGCCCCTGGAGGAACAGCTCCCGCTCCACCGGGTAGGCCACCTCCAGCACCGGCGGCCGCCAGCGCATCGCCGGCCCGAACGTCCGCAGCATCGCCTCCGCCCCGGACTGCGCCAGGGCGTGCACCCGCAACGCCCGGTCCGCGCCCACCCGCCCGGCGATCCGCGGCCAGGCCGGCGCGACCGCGAGGTGGTGGTACGTCCGCAGGCTGCGCGCCAGTTGGCGCAGCGCGGCCGGTTCGCCGTCCCCGATCCCGCGCGCCTCGCCCGGCAGCGCCCGGTGCCCGGCCAGCAGCGCCACCTCGGCGCGCAGCCGCGTGCGCGGGGTGCGCATCACCGCCTCCAGGCCCGGTTCGACGCCCTCCAGCGCCGCGTAGGGCGTGAGGAAGTCAGGGAAGTAGCCGCGCAGCGGCACCAGCGGGAACAGGGTCCGCAGCGGGCCGGGGCCGTGCCGCACCGCGTGCTGCCGCCAGGCGGCCAGCGCCGGCTCGCCGCGGTCCTCCCGCAGGATCTGCAGGCTCAGCACGGTCTCCCAGAGCGGGTCGGCGCCCTCCGCCACCCTCGTACGCGCCAGATCCTGCCCGGTGAAGTGCACTCGTAACACGGCAGCCCCCTGCTTCCCCACCGCTCCCCCGAACGGCGTGCACACGAGGATCGGCCGGACGGGCGGCTCATGGCAAGCGGAAAGCACAAGAAGGATCGGAAAGAACGCAAGGAGCTTTACGGCCTTCTTCGGGGCGGGGCGCCCGGTCCCGTCAGGCCGAGCGCAGGGCCATCGACGCCAGTGCCGCGTCCTCCTCCCGGCGCTTCCGCATGACCTGCGCATACGCCGTCAGGGCCGCCCGCCGGCGGGTCAACTCGGCCATTTCCGAGTCCAGTTGGGCCATCCTCCGCTCTACGATCCCGGCCGAGAGTGCGCACGGGGTGAGGCCACCACCGCCCTGGGCGCAGGGCAGCAGCCCACGGATCTCCTCGGTGTTCAGCCCCGCGGCAAGCAGCTCCCGCACTCTGCGTACGGCCTCCACCGCCTCCTCGCCCCGATAGCGCCGATAGCCGTTCGCATCCCTCTCGGCACTCAGCAACCCCTGCTGCTCGTAGTAGCGCAGCACCCGCGTACTGACTCCCGTCCGCCGCGCCAGCTCCCCTATCCGCATCCGATTCCCCTTCAGGCGCCGGGGCCGAACGGGACGGCCCGGCACCGACTTGACCTTGACACCGGTGTCACACTGCAACCTCTTCCGCATGACGCAGATTCCCGCATCGCCGACCACCCTTCCGAAACTGTCCACCACCGTCGCCGGTGACCCCGCCGGGCCCGGCCTCCTGCTGGCCCACGGCGCGACCGGCAGCGTCGGGAGCAACTACGGCGCCCTCATCCCGGCCCTGACCGCCACCGGCCACCACGTCGTGGCCCCCGACTACCCCGGCTCGGGCAACACCCCGCGCGCCACCGGCCCGTTGGAGCTCGACGCCCTGGCCGACGCCCTGGTCGCCGAGGCCACCGAGGCCGGTATGGACTCCTTCACCCTGATCGGCTACTCGATGGGCACCGCCGTGTCCGTACGGGCCGCGGCCCGGCACCCCGAGCGGGTCCGCGGACTGGTCCTGACCGCCGGCCTCGCCAAGGCGGACGCCCGGACCACGGTCTGGCTCGACCTCTGGCTGCACCTCTTGGAGCGCGGGGATCACGTCGGCTTCGCCCAGGCGCGGGCCCTGGCCGGCCTGACCCCGGAGAGCTTCAACGCCCTCTCCCCCGCCGAGCGCGCGGCCGTCCTGGACCCCGACCCGTCCCTGCCGCCCGCCGGCTCCGCCGAACAGGCCGCCCTGGTACGCGTCCTGGACACCACCGCCGACCTGCCCACGATCACCGTGCCCACGCTGGTCATCGCCACCACTCTGGACACCCTGCTGCACCCGTCCAACTCCCGCTACCTGGCCGACCACATCCCCGGCTCCGAGTACGCCGAGATCGCCACCGGCCACCTCCCGATGGTCGAACGTCCGGCGGAATGGCAGGAGTTGATCCACACCTTCCTGGCCAAGCACGGGCTGTGAGGCGGCGGTCCGGTACCCGCGAACGCATCTGCCGACCCCTGACGTTCGTCAGTACCGTCCGCGCACCGCCCTGCTTACGCTCGGGCGCCATGAACCGTTTGCAGCACGGGAAGCACGTCCGCAACCAACTCCGCCGCGGGGCGGTGGCGTTGGCGCTCGCCGCCACGCTGCCGCTCCCGCTCGCCGGTGCCGCCCTCGCCGCCCCCCACGCGGGCCGGGCGGCTCCGGCCGCCGCCCCGGCTCCCGCGGCGGCCGCCACCCTGCACCTCCCGCGCCCCACCGGCCCCTACGCCGTCGGACGCGACACCCTGCACCTCACCGACAAGCAGCGCCGGGACCCGTGGGTGCCCTCCGCGGGCGCACGGGAGCTGATGGCCTCGGTGTATTACCCGGCCCGCCCGGGCACCGGCCACCACAGCGCCCCGTACATGAAGACCAAGGAGGCCCAGCTCCTCCTCCAGGGCATCCACCGCGCCGACGCCCCGCTGACCAAGGCGCTCGCCGCCACCCGTACCCACTCCCGCACCGACGCCCGGCCGGCCCCCGGAACCCATCCGCTGGTGGTGCTCTCCCCCGGCTTCTCCCTCAACCGCGCCACGCTCTCCCTGCTCTCCGAGGAACTCGCCTCGCACGGCTACGTCGTCGCCCTCCTCGACCACGCCTACGAGTCCTTCGGCACGGCCTTCCCCGGCGGCCGCACCCTCACCTGTGTCGCCTGCGACACGGTCGAGAAGGCGCCCGAGGGCGCCCAGAAGCGGCTGATGGCCAAGGTCGCCACCGGCCGCGCCGCCGACATCCGCTTCGTGCTCGACGTCCTGACGAGGCCGGGTGGCCACGGGAAGCGGACCGCATGGCGCTACTCCGCCATGATCGACACCCGGCGGATCGGCGTCGCCGGCCACTCCATCGGCGGCAACGCCGCCTCGGCCGCCATGGCCGCCGACCCCCGTATCCGGGCCGGCATCAACATGGACGGCACGTTCTCCGCGCCCGTCCCCCGCGCCGGGCTCGACGGCCGACCGTTCCTGATGCTCGGCACGCTCAACGGCCACTCGCCGCACGACGAGGACGCCAGCTGGCTACGTGCCTGGCGGCGGCTGGACGGCTGGAAGCGCTGGCTCACGGTCCGCGACGCCGGACACTTCACCTTCATCGACATCCCGGTCCTGGGCGGCCAGCTCGGCGTCACCGACCCCACCGCCCCGCTCCCCGGCAAACGCTCCGGGGAGATCACCCGCGACTACGTCACCGCCTTCTTCGACCAGCACCTGCGCGGCCTCCCGCGCCCGCTGCTGAACGGCCCGTCCGCGGCCAACCCGGAGGTCCTGTTCCAGAACCCGTGAGGTGCGGCGGGGGTGTGCGGGATGCCCTCGGGCGTTGAGGGAGTCCCCTCGCACGCCCCCACACGCCCTCGCTCACCCGGCTCACCCGGCTCAGCCGTCAAGCACCTTGCCGAGAAACTCGTCCAGGTTGCGCACCGTCCGCTCGATCCGCGCCTCCAGCGGCAGCGTCTCCTCGTGCCGCCCGGCGAGCTGGGACCGCTTGCGCCCACGCACGTAGAGGGAGCACGCCAGATCAGCACAGAAATACGCGCCGACGGTGTTCCCCTGCCGCCCGGCGGCTCCCGCCCGGCGCGCCGCGAGCAGGCTGACACCGGATCCCGGATGGCCGGTCACACACACCGAGCACACCGTCGTCTTGGTGAAACTCCGCCGTACCCCCTGCGGCACCCGCAACGTCACTCCGACGAGCCCGTCGCCGTGCGGCGCGACCAGATAACCCCGGTCCGGCGCACCCGGATCCCGCCACCCGAGGAAGTCGAGATCCTCCCAGCGAAGGTCACCCAGCCCCACCGGCAGATTGATCCGGCTCGCCTCCCCCTTCGAGCAATTCACAAAGGAGGCACGTATCGCTTTTTCACCTACGGGGTCCATGGTGTACGAAACTAACAGCGGGCGCCCGGAGGCGTCGTCCCATTTATTCGCCCCCGGGAACGACGGTTCGCAGATTTCTTCGCTGCCGGGAACGACGGGCCGCAGAGCGCCGGCCTCAGGCCCGTCCTCTCCGGGGCCGCGGCGGCCGCCACTGCCAGAAGTGGTGGAGACATGCGCCGCGGCCGCTCCGGAGCGGAGCGGCCGCGGCAGTGGTACGGAGCGGAGGCTCAGCCCCAGGTCTGGTTGCCGGTCTTGTTGCGGCGGCGCACGGAGACCACGATGCCGATGATGATGCCGGCGACGACCAGGACACCGAGGGCGATGCCGCCGATGAGCAGGGCCGTCTGCTTGCCGCCCATGGGGGGATTGGGGTCGGAGGGCTTGTCGGCGGCCGTGTCGGAGTACTTGCCCTTCGGCATCGGCAGCGGGCCGGCCGCCGGGCCTGCCGCGATGTCCCGGCGCAGGGCGGGACCGGGCTGGATGAAGCCGTAGCCGTAGTGGGCGTCCGGGAGCTTGAGGTGCTTGGCCTTCTCGGCCTGCGCGAGACCGGCGGTCTTCACCAGGCGGTTGGCGATCTGACCGGGGGTGAGGTCGGGGAACTTCTGCTTGAGCAGGGCGGCGGCGGCCGATACGTAGGCGGTGGCGGCGGAACTGCCGTTCGCTGCGGTGTCGTAGTCGTGGTCGCTCTTGCCCATGGCGACGGCGACCTTCTCACCGGGAGCGAGCAGGTCGGTGTCCGCGTTGTAGTTGTTGGCGTCGGCCGCCTTGCCGTACTGGTCGACCGAGCCCACACCGATCACCCCGGGGCAGCCGACCGGGTAACTCTTGTGCGTCCAGCCGTCGTTCCCCACGCCGGCCACGACCACGACACCCTTGTCGAGGGCGTAGTGGATGGATTCGCAGGTGTCGCCCTGCAGGTCGCCGCCGTAGGACATGTTGATCACGTCTGCGCCGTGTTCCACGGCCCACCGCGTGGCCTGTCCGGAGTTCTTGTACTCCGGGACAGGAAGGATCTTGGCGTCGGGCGCCAGGCCCTTGACGCCTTCGGAGCCGCCCGGCCCGTGGCCGTGCCCCGCGATGATCCCGGCCATCGCGGTGCCGTGGTCGCGGATGTCCTCGTTCGGCTTGAGGTACTTGGCGCCCTCGGCCTCCGTCGCCTTTCCGAAGTCCGGCCCGGGAAGGAATTGCCCCGTCAGGTCCTGGTGGGTCGTACGGAAGCCGCTGTCGAGCACGGCCACCGTCACGCCCTTGCCGGTGGCCTCCTTCCAGAGCTGCTGGGCCCCGAACGCCTCCAGCGGCCACTGAGCCTTCCGCACCTCGTCCGCGGAGGCGGTCCCGCCCGCGGACAGCAGCAGTGCTCCGGTCAGCGCAGCACCCACCGTCGCGCGCAGTGTTCGGGTGACCCTCATCCTTCGCTCCTTCTTGCTGTGCTGTCCGGCGGCCTTGTTCCGCCTGAGGAAAGGCCCCGCACACATGGGAGTGCGGGGCCTTTCCTCGTTGGCCGCATGCGACGTTATCGTCGGCCTACTCGATGACGCGAGGGGCAACGTTACGTTGCGGGTTCCAGGTCTCCTCGTCCTCGACGAGGTAGTCGGGGCGCTGTCCGGTGGTGCGCTCCTTCTCCTTGCCCTTGCCCTTCGCTCCGGCGGCGCCCATCACGCCCGCCTGCTTGCCGCCGCGACTGCGGTGCAGGCCCGAGCCGCCCTGCTTCGCACCGCCCGCGGGACCGCCCGGCTTGCCGACCAGTCCGCCGCGGGTACGGGCCTGCGGACCGCTGCGCCCGGCCGCGCCCTTGATGCCGCCCGTCTTGCCGGCTGCTCCGGCGCCCGGCATGCCACCGCGCATCCCGCCGGCACCGCCGGCGCCCCGGGATCCGCCCATGCCGCCGGGCATGCCGACGACACCGGGCGGGACCGCGCCGCCGGGGAAGCCCCCCGTGCCGCCGGTCACGCCGTGACTGCCGCCGGTCGTCCCGCCGCTGAAGGTGCCGCCGCCCGTCGGCGGGGCGAGGGTGCCGCCCTGCACGCTGTCGAGACCGGTGGTCACGGGCACGTCGGGGCGGTGCAGCTTGGGTGCGTCGAACCCTTCCGGAACGGCGCCGCCACCCGCGCCGTTCGGCATCTTCGGCATCGCGGACTGATGCGGGTGAGTGCCGCCCGTGACGGGCATGCGCACCGGAGGCGGCGGCGTGTGCGTCGACGGCTGCTTGGGCCAGTCGCCGGTGGGGCCGGCGGGGTCGGTGTTCTCCCTGAGGATGCCGCCGTGGCCGTCGTAGTTGGCCGCCAGCTCATCCATCACGATGACCGCCTCGACCTGACGCTCCTTGCTCAGGGACAGGTTGTCCCGGTTGAGCTCCAGCGCCATGCGGGTGTCCATCTTGGGGTTCGCCATGTCCCGCTTGAACTGGCTGTCATCGCCGCTCTCGTCGGTGGCACGGTCCACGACCCCCGGGTCATGGATCTTCGACATGGCTTTCTTGGCTTCGCGAAGATTGTGGGCGACACCGACTTCCGGCCCGGATGTCCTCGAACCGATCAGCGTGGATTCCACATTCCGGGAGAGCTGGTACGTCCGATCGATCTTCTCCAGCACCTTGCCGGCTTCCCTGCGGAACGCCTGTGCCGCCGACCCCTCCCAGTGCGCCGAGGCGTGGTCGACCGCGTCCATGAATGCCTTGCGGATGCCGCCGTGGCCGTCCTCGCCGCCCAGCCGGTCGGCGGAGGCGCGCCAGTGGTGGCCAGAGGTCTCGATCGCCTCGGGGCTGGCGTGTTCGATCATGGCGCGGAGCGCGTTGATCCCGTGGTGATGGAAGTCGGACGGAGACCGTGGGGTGAGGCGCTGGCCCTTGAACGACTTCAGCCGCTCATCCCGCTCGTGCTCCTTGCGCTGCCGCTCCATGTCTTTGGCGCTGTCGTACTCCTGCTTGGCGTCAACCATGCAGGCCCCCCTTCGCGTTCATCTCCGCCTCTCGTGCACCCACTGTCGCGTCCCGCTCAGCCGTTCATCGACGTCTTGGTCTCGTGCTCCTGGTCCTCGTACGCGCCGCGGCTGGCTTCCGTCTTCTCGCCGAACTTGTGGATGAGGTCCTGGAGCGCGTCGATGACCTGCGACATGTACGACTGCATGTCGTCATGGGCCTTCGCGAGGTCGCCCGCCTCAAGGAAATTCACGCCGAACGCCGATTTCGGAATGGTGGTGCTGTATTTCACCTTCTGGCTGGGTTCGTCCATGTCGCCCCGAAGATGGCGGAGTTGGCGCACCACGCTGTCCAGCTCGTCGAGATCGACCCTGAAGCGCTCGCTCATTCCTTCTCCCCGTTCCCCGTCTGCCCCGGCTCGTTCCCCCACGCACCGCCCCGTGAAGCCGTCGCTAAGGGCAACATAAAGTCAATAAATACTAGGGAGTTGGGTGCCTTCGATGCAAGATCGAAAGTCATGATCTGTCCGATTTAGCGCAGGATGGTGCCGCACTTTGTAGAAGGGTTGTTACCTGCGAGCGCAACCTGCTGTCCGCTCTGACCGTAGGCGATCAGGGTGGGTGGGGATCAGGGGTCGGGTTCGTGGCCTCGGCGACGTAGGTGAAGGGCCACATCTGGCCGCCGTGGGTGTGGCCGGAGAGCTGGAGGTCCACCCCGTACCGCACGGTGTCGTGGATGGTGACCGGCTGGTGTGCCATGAGGACGACGGCGCGGGCCGGGTCGCGGTCGCCCAGCGCCAGGTCGTAGTCGGGACCGGCGTGTTCGGTCGCACCGGCGAGGTCGTTGACACCCGCGAGGTCGAAGCCGGGCAGCGCGGTCCGCGCGTTCTCCAGCGGGTGGATGCCCAACTCCCGTACGTGGTTCACCCATTGGCGCGGCACCCGAGTGGTACTCGTGGTTGCCGGCAACCACGCTAAAGAATGCACACCCCACTGAGGGGCCGCCCGCGTGCTGCGGACGGCCCCTCAGTGCGGGCTTACTCGCTCTGGCCGGGGCAGGCGCACGGCAGCGTGTAAGGCTTTCCGGTCGCCTGGTCGACTACGACCACGCCACCGGAGCACCGTCGTGTCGGGTGCTTGCGCCACTTGCTACGCGGGGGCCGAGGGTGCCCGCCCGCTTTCACAACTTCCCGGTACGCCGATACCGCCTGCGCGTGTGCGGGGTTGGTCCACTCGGTCATGTCATCGCCTCCCGGTTCCCTAACGACCGTATGGCCGTTGGGGGTCCGCGGACAGAGGGAGCGTTAGTTCGGGCCGGTGTTGGAGCAATCGGCGCCGCAGCCGGCCGGCGCCGGTTCGGAGTGCTCGCAGGAGGCAGCGACGGAGATCGCGTTGTCGGTCGGTCCGTTCCACATGGCCGGGTCGGGGTCGTAACCGGCCGCCTTGATCGCGGCCTGAGTCCGCTCCAGCGCATCGGGGTCGTGCCGGGAGACGTCCGGCCGCTCCGGTACGTGGTGCACGAATCGGGGCAGGGACCGGCACAGTTCGGCGTATACGGCCGTGTGCAGGATCAGGGCATGCCAGCCTTCATCGACGACCCGTGACGGCTTGAGGCGGGCGCGCGGTGCCGCCGAGCAGGCTGCGACGAACTTCAACGCCTCCTCGGTGATTCGTTCCGCGACGTTGGCAGCCATGCCCTCGTTGTTGCCCTGCACCGTGCTGGCGACATCGAGGAACTGCTCGGGAGCGATGAGCTTGCGGGCACTCTTCACCTCCGGCAACGTCGTGTGCTCTTGTGTGATGGTCACCGTGTGCTTCCTTTCGTGGTTTGGTGCGGTGATGGCGCTCCGTCCCCGGCCGGTTGTCTGGCCAGTACCGGGGGCGGAGCGCGCGGGGTGGGGCGCTCGGCGTCAGACCGAGGGTCTTGGCGGCATTCGAGTGCCGAGGAACTGAGTGGATTTCGGCTCTGGATTGAACCGAGCGAGACAGTCAGGCCATGGCGTTCACACCGGTATACGTAATCGCCGACCGGGATGAGCTCATGTCCGCCTTTAGGGCACAGCATGTGGTCAGCGACCCAAACAAAGACTGCCGGTCGCCGCGAGGGTCAAAACAATCACGCTGGAACCCCCCGTGAGCAGCGCGAAGGCACCACCCCAGAATGTGCCGTCGCTAATAACTTTCCAGCCCCTCAGCACTCTTTGAGTCCTCGCTTCTCCGCTGAGCGCAAGGCCGAGGCGACGCGCCTTGGGCCGGTTCCTCCCATACGTAGACCTGGCCGTACCGGTTCGCACGGAATACGCGAACCGTCGGCCTCGGTCGGGGCGGCGGAGTGAGGGGCTCCTTCGGGTCGCTCATTACTGCTCCTGCTCGTCGTGCTCGGGCGGTGCGCTCTGTGCGACCGCCAAGAGGCGTTTGACCGTGGCCTCGTCGACGGTGCCAAGGCGTACACGCGCGGTCGTTCCCGACGGCACGTCACCCATGGCCTCCAAGTGGATGCCGAGCGACGCCATCTGGGTGTTGAGTCGGGCAGCCAACCTGCGACCTCGTGCGCTGAGGTTCAGATAGCCGTCCTGCGAGTCCATTGGTCCTCCTGCACATCGTTCGCGTGGCGTGCGACGCTCAGTCAACGATGGTCCGGGCAGGGAAAGGGACTCCAGCGGGTGACCTCAAGATGGAGTCAGTCGGCGGACAACGCCTCCAGCCGAGACTTACGCTGAAGCAGGGGTGGTACCAGTGGGGCGTGAGCAGCAGGACCTACAGACAGCTGTAGCCGGCTTACTAAGTGACGTCCGATTCCAACGCGCCTGCTCTGAGCGCGATATGGGCGCTGTTTTCCGGCTCTTGAATCACCGCGGCTTGAGCACGCGGCGCCTTGCGGCTGCTGTAGGGGTCACGCAGGGGCGACTCTACGACTACATGAACAACAAGAGCCGCGTGGAGAAACTATCCCTGTTTGAGCAAATTTCCGATGCCTTGCGCATTCCAGGCGCCATGTTGGGGCTGGCCCGGCGGCCTTGGGAACCTCGG
Organism: Streptomyces sp. NPDC107765; assembly: GCF_055657085.1. Lineage (NCBI taxonomy): Bacteria > Bacillati > Actinomycetota > Actinomycetes > Kitasatosporales > Streptomycetaceae > Streptomyces > Streptomyces sp. NPDC107765. The sequence goes on from NZ_JBVKBL010000002.1 coordinate 544,240, forward strand.
GGGGCCGAACCGGTGGCCGGCCCGGCTTGGGAACCGGAGGGCAACGACCTTGCAGCCATAGACGCATTCCGAAACGCAGACAAGCAGACGGGTGGCGGTCGCCTTTACGCTGCGGTGATCCGTCACCTGAAGGAAAACATTGCGCGTCGCCTGGTAGACGCGGGGAGCGAACCGCAAGTCTTTGCTGCTGCCGCTGCCCTCAGTGAGATGGCGGGATGGATGGCGCACGACTCTGGGCGTGACGGCCGGGCCCAAAGCCACTTCGCGCGAGCGTTGCCCTTGGCGCGGACTTCAGGGGACGCGCCATTGGCTGCCAACGTTGCAGCCAGTAGTAGCCATCTCGCCTTGCAAGTGGGAGAAGTGGGAGAGGCGGTGCACTGGGCGAAGGTCGGCCTTCAGTTCGCTGGCCAGGGGCCACTCATCCCCTCGCTGACAGCTCGGCTCCACTCCATGCACGCACGGGCACTCGCTGTCGCCGATCAAGGAACAGTGGCCTTGCGGGAACTGGAGCGGGCCCACGATGCGCTCGCTGGCTCTGCGGAAGCAACCCATCCTTGGATCAGTCCCTTTGATGAAGCCTCGCTGGCAAGTGAGAGCGCCCTTACGTATCGGGACATGAAGCGTTACGACGAAGCTTTGGAACACGCCGATCGGGCGGTGACGCTCAGGGAGTCAGGGCGGGCACGCTCCCTCGCCATGAGCCAGATCAACTTGGTGGCGACCCACGCTGACCGCGGCGACCTGGACGCGGTCCTGCACTTCGGTGTGATGCTCTTGACGACGAACCCGTCACTCGGCTCGGTGCGGGTGGTCAATCAGTTGGCCGATCTTCGGCGCATGCTGGACAGTCACCGCGCCCATCGTCCCGTGCGGGACTTCCTTGAGCGATTCGACGTTGCAGCGAAGACACGCCTGCTGCTCCTTGCCGACATCATGGCGCCCAGTAACGAAGGCACACTCTCATGACACCCACACCTGATGACCCTGAAGCCTGGTACGCGTACTTGGCTGAGGGCAACGCACGGCAAGCCCGCAAACGGGTGGCTGCCGATGTGCTGCTGAGGAACGGGGCCGGCGACTTCCTCCTGGTCAAGCCGACGTACAAACCAGGATGGGACCTGCCCGGCGGAATGGCGGAAGCGAACGAGCCTCCGGCCTGCGCAGCAGTACGGGAGGTCAAAGAAGAGCTGGGCTTGACCATCACGCTCCATGGGTTGCTCGTGGTGGACTGGGTGGCTCCCCATGAGGCTTGGGATGATCAGCTCGCCTTCATCTTCGATGGCGGCGTGTTGGATGCCAACGAAGCAACCGGGGCGCGACCGCGCGACGAAGAGCTGTCCCAACTTGCCTTCGTACCTCACTCGCGAGCGACCTCGATGCTTCCACAGCGCTTGCGGTCCCGCTTCTTGGCGGCCACAGAAGCCATGACTCGTGGCGTTCCTTGCTACCTGCACAACGGATCGGCCCGCTAGCTTCCCACAGCCTCCTGATCACGCTCGCAGGGAGGCCAGTTCGACCACCGTGACGTCCGGGGGTGCGCCCAGTCGTACGGGCGGGCCCCAGGCGCCGGCTCCGCGGGTCACGTACAGCTGGGTGTTGCCGTAGCGCTCCAGCCCCGCCACGGTCGGGTTCGTGGCCTCGGCTACGTAGGTGAAGGGCCACATCTGGCCGCCGTGGGTGTGGCCGGAGAGCTGGAGGTCCACCCCGTACCGCACGGTGTCGTGGATGGTGACCGGCTGGTGCGCCATGAGGACGACGGCGCGGGCCGGGTCGCGGTCGCCCAGCGCCAGGTCGTAGTCGGGACCGGCGTGTTCGGTCGCACCGGCGAGGTCGTTGACACCCGCGAGGTCGAAGCCGGGCAGCGCGGTCCGCGCGTTCTCCAGCGGGTGGATGCCCAACTCCCGTACGTGGTCCACCCATTGGGCGGCGCCCGAGTAGTACTCGTGGTTGCCGGTGACGAAGAATGCGCCGTGGCGGGCGCGCAGCTCGCGCAGGGGCTCCGCGGCCGGGCCCAGGTCGGCGACGCTGCCGTCGACCAGGTCGCCGACGATGGCGATCAGGTCGGGAGAGGTGCGGTTGACCGTCTCGACGACGCGCCGGGTGTGTGCGCGGCCGAGGATCGGCCCCAGGTGGATGTCGCTCACCACGGCGATGCGGAACCCGTGGGTGGCGCGCGGCAGTTTGGCCAGCGGCACGGTCACCCGCTTCACGGACGGGCCGCGGAAGGTGGTCGCGGTCCCGTACCCGACGGCGGCCGTGGCGGCCAGGGACGCACCGGCGGCCACCGCCCGGGCGAGGAAGAGCCGCCGGGGCGGGGTGGGGAGCGGGGGCAGGGCGGGGGTGCGGGGCGGCAGGAGGGTGGGGGCGGAGGAGGGAGTGGGGGTGGAGGAGGGGGTGGAGGCCCGCGGGCCGTCGGGGGTCTCGGGCGAGGGGGACGGGGACGGAGACGGGGACGGGGACGGGAGGGCGGCAGAAGGCGTGGTGGCCGGTGTCTCCCGTCCCCGGAGGAGCCGCAGGCCCACCGCCCGTACGACCTCGCCGGCCAGCAGTGCCAGGACGAGGTACAGCAGCAGGGCCAGCCAGAGGTACCCGGGCCAGGCCAGCACCTGCTGGAGCACGAAGGGGGCGCCGGCCCGGCCGGAGAGGAGGGCGCCGAGGGAGAGCAGTGGGAGGGCGAAGGCGGCGGCGGTGCCGGCGCGGCGGGTCCGGCTGCCGGGTGCGGTGGTGTCGCGGACCAGGCGGCACCACACGTAGCGGTGCACGCCGAAGAACAGGCCGAGGACCGGCACCGCGATCAGAGCGAAGATCACCGCGTCTCCCGAGTAGTCACCGGCCCCCGTACACACCGATCCCTGGGCACGGGCACCGTCAGGGGAATCGGCGTGGGCATGGACACGCTATCGGGCGGGCGGACCGGGACGGGGAAGCAGCGCCCGGCCGTGGGGGCACAGGCCGCCGGACAGCCAGTCGGCCCGCCCCCCACGCGTTTTCGCTCAGCCCCCACGCGCTTCGGCTCAGCCCTCCACGCGCTTCGCTCAGGCCCCCCACGCGCCTCGCTCGCTCAGGCCCCCGAGGGAGTCAGTTCCCGGTCCCGGTCCAGGTCCCGGTCCCGGTCCAGCTCCCCTTCCCGGCCCTGGCCCGCTTCGCCGGGGGCGGGGGCGGGGACGGGGACGAACGGGCACTGCCATTCCGCGGGCTTGGGACGGCCGGAATAGCGGCGGGCCTCGGAAAGCTCCTCGTATTCCTGCAAATTCGGATTGATATCGCCCTGCAGCTTGATGTCCTGCTTGCGTATCTTTTCCGCCAGGCGGTCCCACATTCCCGCGCCCTTGATGCGGGTGAACTGCTCGTGGGAGTTGAAGGCGAGCATCGGGAAGGGCGGGCGGCGGCCCCAGCGGCGGTGGGTCTCGTGCAGGCCGATCACGAAGAACGGGTGTCCGGCCACGCTGTACGCGAATTCCCTGGCCTGCGGGTCCGAGGCATAGCCCGTCGCCCACCGGTGGTTCTCCGCGTCCTGCTCGTGGAGGAGCTGGAGCTGCTGCCAGAGGAGTTCCTCGAAGCGCAGTTCGTCCACGCCGCGGGGCTGCTCGAAGGTGGCGATGAAGCTGGTGAAGGACCGGGCGCTCCAATCCGCCGAGCCGACGAATTCCGCGAGATCGAGCGCCATCAGCCGGGCGGCCTCCTCGCTCCCCAGCACGTCATAGTGCCGGTGTGTGATGCCGCCCTGGCGCCAGGCCGAACGGCCCGCCAGGCAGGAGAACCGGTCCCCCAGGATGAATGCCTCGACCTCACCACGCGCGTCCGACGTCATGGACAGCCTTCCTTCCACCTACATGCCTCCTCGACGGGAGATCATCTCCTTCACGCATCCGATAGCACCCACCCCGCACGGGCGGCACCCGGCGCCGGGGGCGGCGCACGGCAGGGCAGCCGTGACCGCACCCGGGTAGCGCCGGGTCCGCAGGAGACGGGGGAAGTCGCCTGGTGATTGTGACCGGCGGAAGCGGTTCTGGGAAAACCCCCCAGCAAAATTCCTCGCGACGAATCGCTCACATCCCGGGACGATTACGGCGGTTCTACGGAGGGTGAGTAAGCCGCGGGCCGAACCGGGCGGGGCGACGGGGGCCCGGGCGGGGCGGCGCGGACCGAGGAGCCGGTCCGCCCCCGGGAGTTCGCCGGAGCCGCCCCGTCCGCTACTTGTCCGCCGCCGCGCGGCGCAGGGCCCGTACGCCACGGAACCCGATCACGCCGATTGCCGTCCCCAACAGAAAGGACGTCACGGCCAGCAGCAGATGGACCCAGAAGTATGCGGTCGGGTCGCCGGCGTCGTTGAAGGCCAGACCGCTCCCGTCCTTGCAGAGGTTTTTGACGAAAGTGATCCAGATGAACCAGCTCCAGACCCCGAAGGCGAGCAGGAACCAGGAGACGGGGCGAGAGAGCTTCATGGGTTCCAGTATGGGCAGCGGCTCCATCCGGCCGTCGGGAGGGGCACTCTTCCGTGGGGTGCTGTCGGCGACCGGGACGAAGAGGGGTACGTTCAGCGACGTGCCGACGACCTTCAGTGCTTTCACGGCTTCCGTCCCTGCCCGTCCCTCCACGTCCCCCGGCGCCCCGGACGCCCTCGATGCGTCCGGCACGTCCGGTCCGGCCGCCGCCGGAGCCTCCCGTACCGCCCGTGCCTCCGGCGCCGTCGGGCGCGCGGCGGTGCGTCGCGGCCGGTCCCTGCGTGCCGCCGCCGCACTGGCCGTCTCCGGGCTGCTGGCCTCTCCGCTGCTGGCCGGCACCGCGTACGCCGACCAGAAGGACCCCAAGGCCCCCGCGCCGCCGGCGAAGATGTCGCAGATCGGCGGGGAGCGGCTGGGCACACCCGGCGTACAGGTGCAGCTGAAGCCCGGTGCGCCGAAGCTGCCGGGGCCGGACGCGCTGACCGCCCGGTCCTGGATCATCTCGGACGCCGCGTCCGGCAAGGTGCTGGCCGCGAAGAACCCGCACTGGCAACTGGCGCCCGCCAGCACCCTGAAGATGCTGTTCGCGGACACCGTCATGCCGAAGTTCCCGAAGAACCGGAAGTACACGGTCAAGCCCGCCGATCTCGCAGGCATGGGTGTGGGCAGCAGCCTGGTCGGGATAAAGGAGAACCTGACCTACACGGTCCACGACCTGTGGCTCGGGGTGTTCCTGCGCTCCGGGAACGACGCGGTGCACACGCTCTCGGCGATGAACGGCGGGACGAAGGCCACCGTCACGCAGATGCAGCGGCACGCGAAGGAACTGAACGCCAACGACACGCACGTCGTCACGCCGGACGGTTACGACGCTCCGGGGCAGGTCTCCAGCGCGTACGACCTGAGCCTGTTCGCCCGGGCCGGGCTGCGGAACGCCGACTTCCGCGAGTACTGCTCGACCGCGAGCGCCCAGTTCCCCGGGGACAAGGGCAAGGACGGCAAGCGGGCGACGTTCGGGATCCAGAACACCAACCGCCTGCTGAGCGGGGACTACGACATCAAGCCGTATCCCGGGATCGCGGGCGTGAAGAACGGCTCGACCACCAACGCCGGGTCGACCTTCACCGGCATGGCGCAGCGCGGCGACCGCAAGCTGCTGGTCACCGTCATGCACCCGGAGAAGGCGGTGCACAACGAGGCCTACCGCGAGGCCGCCAAGCTGCTCGACTGGGGGTTCGCGGCGGCCGACAAGGTCGAGCCGGTCGGCCGGCTGGTCGGGCCGCGCAGCGAGGACGACGGCACCGGCGCGGTGAGCGCCCAGGGCAAGCGCCACAAGGGCGGGCAGGGGAGCACCCAGGCGGCGCTGGACAGCACCGGCTCGGGCGGCACCTGGACCGCGGTGGGGATCACCGGCGGTGCGGTGGTGGTCCTCGGCGCGGTGGCACTGGTGGTGCGGCGGCGCCGCGCCGCGAAGTGAGCCGGGGGCGGAATGAGCCGGCGGGGCGGAGTGAGCCTGCGGAGCGAGTGAGCCGGCGGGGCGGGGGCTATGCGGCTCCCGTCGCCGCTTCGGCGGCTCCGGGTCCCGCGTCGCCGGATTCCTCCGCCCCGGTCGCCCCGTTCGTCTCCTCCCCCGCCGTGGCCGTCCACGAGGCGCAGTACACCAGCAGCTTCGCGGTGAAGTTGATCCACAGCAGCAACGCGATCGGGGTGCCGAAGGCGCCGTACATGCTGCGTGAGGCGACGCCCTGCAGATAGCCGCTGAGCAGCAGCTTCAGCAGTTCGAAGCCGATCGCGCCGAGGAGGCCGGCGATGACCACGGCGCTGCGCGGCGGGTGGGCGCCGGGCAGTTTGGTCAGGACGTAGACGAGCAGCAGGAAGTCCGCGAGGACGGCGATGCAGAAGCCGGCGGCGGACAGCAGGACGGTGCCGATGCCGCCCTCCGCCAGGCCGAGCGCGTGCGCCGCCTTGCCGACCGCGGAGGACGCGAAGGCCGAGCAGGCGAACGAGAGCAGGGCGACCCCGCCGAGTCCCAGCAGCAGGGCGCCGTCCCGGAGCTTGCCGACGAAGAAGTTGGTGTCGTCGTCGCCCTTCTCCCATACGGCGCGCAGGCAGTCGCGCAGTGAGTCGACCCAGCCGATGCCGGTCAACAGCAGCGCGGCGCCGGCGACCAGACCGATCGTGGTGGCGTTGGCGACGAGCCCGGCGATGTCCATCTGCCCGGAGATGCCGGGGAGCTGCTCGGCGACCTTGCCCTCCAGCTTGTGCAGGTCGCTGTCGCTGAGCAGCGCGGCGCCGATCGCGGCGCCCACGGTGAGCAGCGGGAAGAGGGCGACGAAGCTGGTGAAGGTGATCGCGGCGGCGAGCCGGGTCCAGTGCACCCGGAGCATGCGTTCGTAGGCGTGCCAGAGGTGAGTGGTCATCAGCCAGCCGACGGCCGGCCCGACCACCGGCAGTTTCCTCAACCAGTCCACGGCGCTCCCCTCGTGCAGCAGTCGGTCACCCCGGTGATCCGGAACCCTAAGGTCCGACTACCCCGTAACGGCCTTTGCGCATCCGGTGCCCCGTAACGGCCCGGTGCATCCGGCCGGCGGCAGACCGCGCGCCGGTGTCAGCAGGAGGGAGCCGGCGGGCGGGAGAGGTCGACGGCCTGGCGCGGGACGGCGGGGGCCTGCGGGCCGAAGGGGTACTCGCGCTCCAGGCGCCAGACGGCGTCCGCGCCCTGCTGGTAGAGGGCGAACCCGGCGATCGTCCAGGTCGCGGAGAAGTCCGCGAGCTCGGCCCGGGCGTGATCCATGGCGTCCTCGGCGATGCCGTGCGCGACCGTCACATGAGGGTGGTACGGGAACTGCAGGTCACGGGCGCACGGGCCGGAGGCGGCGCGGACCCGGGCCTGGAGGGCGGTGCAGCCGGCCGCGCCCTCGGTGACCTTCACGTAGACGACCGGGGAGAGCGGGCGGAAGGTGTCGGTGCCCTCCAGCCGGAGCGGGAAGGGGCGGGAGGCGGCCGCGACACCGGCCAGGTGGCGCTCGATGGCGGGCAACGCGTCGGCCTGGACCTCCGTGGGCGGGAGGAGGGTGATGTGGGTGGGGATGCCGTGTGCGGCGGGGTCCCCGAAGCCGGCGCGCTTCCGCTGGAGGAAGCTGCCGTACGGCTCCGGGACCGCGATCGAAACGCCCAGCGTTACGGTCCCCACTGGCCTCTCCCTCCTGACGTGTGTGCGGCGCGCTCGCGCACCCTCTTAGTGTGCCGGGTGCGCACCCCTGACGGGGAGCGTCCCCGGCCCTCGGACGGCCGGGCCGTTGTGCCCCCGTGAGTGGGGGCGGCGGCCCCGGCGGGGTCCGCGCGGCCGGCCGGGGCGGGCCGCGCGGACCGTTCCGTCAGTGCTTGGCCGGCAGGAGTCCGAGCCGGTCGTAGGTGGTGGCGAGGGTCTCCGCGGCGACCGCGCGGGCCTTCTCCGCGCCCTTGGCCAGCAGGGAGTCCAGCGTCTCGGGGTCGTCGAGGAATTCCCGCGTACGGTCCCGGAACGGTGTGACGAAGTCGACCATCACCTCGGCCAGATCCGTCTTGAGGGCGCCGTACATCTTGCCCTCGTAGGACTTCTCCAGGTCCGGGATGGCGGTGCCGGTGAGGGTGGAGAGGATGCTGAGGAGGTTGCTGACGCCGGGCTTGGCCTCGCGGTCGAAGCGGATCACCGTGTCGGTGTCCGTCACGGCGCTCTTGACCTTCTTCGCGGTGACCTTGGGGTCGTCGAGCAGGTCGATGATGCCCTTGGGCGAGGACGCCGACTTGCTCATCTTGATCGACGGGTCCTGAAGATCGAAGATCTTCGCCGTCTCCTTGAGGATGTACGGGTTGGGGATGGCGAAGGTGTCGCCGTAGCGGGTGTTGAAGCGATCCGCGAGGTCGCGGGTCAGCTCCAGGTGCTGGCGCTGGTCCTCGCCGACCGGGACCTGATCAGCCTGGTAGAGGAGGATGTCGGCCACCATCAGCACGGGGTAGGTGAACAGACCGACGGTGGTGCGGTCCGCGCCCTGCTTGGCCGACTTGTCCTTGAACTGGGTCATCCGGGAGGCCTCGCCGAAACCGGTGACGCAGTTCATGACCCAGCCGAGCTGGGCGTGCTCGGGCACGTGGCTCTGGACGAAGAGCGTGCAGCGCTCCGGGTCGAGGCCGGCCGCGAGCAGCTGGGCGGCCGCGATCCGGGTGTTGCGGCGCAGTTCCGCCGGGTCCTGCGGGACGGTGATCGCATGGAGGTCGACGACCATGTAGAAGGCGTCGTGGGACTCCTGGAGGTCCACCCACTGGCGCACCGCGCCGAGGTAGTTGCCGAGGTGGAAGGAGCCGGCGGTGGGCTGGATACCGGAGAGCACACGAGGACGTTCGAGAGCCATGGGATTGATTGTCTCAGGTCGCGGGGGGCGGTAGGGCGTCCGGTGGGCGCGGGGGCGGGGGCGGGCCTCGGGGGTGAGGGTGGGGGTTCGTAGGGGTGATCCCGCAGGGGGTTCTCGAACACATCCCCTAGGGGATGGCGAGGCCCCCTGCGGGGCCACAACGTGCAGGTGGGGGCGGGTATTCCCCGGCGGTCGGGGATTCGGCGGCGGTCGAGGATTCCCGGCGGTCGGTGATCCCCGGCGGTCGAGGATTCCCGGCGGTCGGTGATCCCCCGGCCGTCTACTCCCCCACGGCCGCCTACTCCCCGACAGCCAGTCCCGGCGCCGGGTAGGCCGCCATCAGCTCGGCGACCTCGGTGCGGATCACCGTGAGGGCGTCCTCGTCGCCCTTCGCCGCGGCCTGGACGCCGCGGTCGAACCACTCCGCGACCTGCGGCATCCGGTCCGTGCCCAGGCCGCGGGAGGTGAGCGCGGGGGTGCCGATGCGGATGCCGGAGGGGTCGAAGGGCTTACGGGGGTCGAAGGGGACGGTGTTGTAGTTGACGACGATGCCCGCCCGGTCCAGGGCCTTGGCCGCGACCTTGCCGGGGACGTCCTTCGACGTGAGGTCGATCAGCACCAGGTGGTTGTCGGTGCCGCCGGAGACCAGGTCGTAGCCGCGGGCGAGCAGCGCCTCGGCGAGCGCCTTGGCGTTGGCGACGACGGCGTGCGCGTACTCCCGGAAGGTCGGGGCGGCGGCCTCGTGCAGGGCGACCGCGATGGCGGCCGTGGTGTGGTTGTGCGGGCCGCCCTGCAGACCGGGGAAGACCGCCTTGTCGACGGCCTTGGCGTGGCTGGCCCGGGACATCAGCATCGCGCCCCGCGGTCCGCGCAGGGTCTTGTGGGTGGTGGTGGAGATGACGTCCGCGTGCGGGACGGGCGACGGGTGGGCGCCGCCCGCGACCAGCCCGGCGATGTGCGCGATGTCCGCGACGAGGACGGCATCGACCTCGCGGGCGATCTCGCCGAACGCGGCGAAGTCGATGGTGCGCGGGACGGCGGTACCACCACAGAAGATGATCTTCGGGCGTTCCTTGCGGGCGAGGTCGCGCACCTCGTCGAAGTCGATCAGCGCGGTGTCGGCGCGTACGCCGTACTGGACGCCGCGGAACCACGTGCCGGTCGCCGAGACGCCCCAGCCGTGCGTGAGGTGGCCGCCCATCGGCAGCGCCATGCCGAGCACGGTGTCGCCCGGCTCGGCGAACGCGAGATAGGCGGCGAGGTTGGCGGGCGAGCCCGAGTACGGCTGGACGTTGGCGTGTTCGACGCCGAAGACGGCCTTGGCGCGCTCGACGGCCAGGGTCTCGACGAGGTCGATGTTCTGCTGGCCTTCGTAGTAGCGACGGCCCGGGTATCCCTCGCTGTACTTGTTCTGCAGGACCGTGCCGGTGGCTTCCAGGACGGCCGCGGAGACGTAGTTCTCGCTGGGGATCAGCCGCAGCGTGTCGGCCTGGAGCTGCTCCTCGGCGCCGACCAGCGCGGCCAGTTCGGGGTCGGCGGCGCTCAGCGCGGGATGGGAGAGGGATGCGGACTGCGGGTGCGCGGAGTGGGCGTGCGCGGACTGCGGAAGTGACATGGCGTCCTCCGGGGCGGTCGATCGGTGGTCCGGTCGTGGTCCCGGGGTGCCCAGGCGGGGCGACACCTCGTGGTGGTGGCCACGCAGCGCTCCCTCGGGGTCGCTTCCCCGTACGCCAGTCGCGATGCGCACCGCCGAGTCTAGACGGCCGTGCGCGCCCCGGTGCCGGGAACACCCCTTCTGCCCCACAAGCTGGTGCCGGCACCACCCGACCGTCCTGGCGGCTTCCGGACGAACCGCCTGCGGGGCAATATAGAGGGGCATATAGGGAAACTCACTCCATACACCCCGTACGGTCTACCGGAACGGAGTCACGGTGACGTCCACGGAACCCGGCACCGCAGCCGCCACGGAACCCGGCATCGCAGCCGCCCTCGCCGCCGCGGAAGCCCACAGCGCGCACAACTACCACCCGCTCCCGGTGGTCGTGGCGACCGCCGAGGGTGCCTGGATGACGGACGTGACGGGCCGGCGCTATCTGGACATGCTCGCCGGGTACTCCGCGCTGAACTTCGGGCACGGCCACCCGCGGCTGCTGGCCGCCGCCCGCGCCCAGCTGGAACGGGTCACCCTCACCTCCCGCGCCTTCCACCACGACCGGTTCGGCGACTTCTGCACCCGGCTGGCCGAGCTGTGCGGGATGGAACTGGTGCTGCCGATGAACACCGGCGCCGAGGCGGTGGAGACCGCGGTGAAGACGGCCCGCAAATGGGGCTACCAGGTCAAGGGCGTCCCGGACGGCCGGGCGAAGATCGTCGTCGCGGACGGCAACTTCCACGGCCGGACCACCACCATCGTCTCGTTCTCCACCGATCCCGAGGCCCGCGCCGGCTTCGGCCCGTACACCCCCGGTTTCGAGATCGTCCCCTACGGCGACCTGGCCGCGATGGAGGCGGCGGTCGACGAGCGGACCGTCGCGGTGCTGCTGGAGCCGATCCAGGGCGAGGCGGGCGTACGGGTGCCGCCGCCCGGCTATCTGGCGGGCGTGCGCGAGCTGACCCGGCGGCGGAACGTGCTGTTCGTCGCCGATGAGATCCAGTCCGGGCTGGGCCGCACGGGCCGGACCTTCGCCTGTGAGCACGAGGGCGTGGTGCCCGACGTGTACGTGCTCGGCAAGGCGCTGGGCGGCGGGGTGGTGCCGGTGTCGGCGGTGGTGTCCTCCCGCGAGGTGCTGGGCGTCTTCGCGCCGGGCGAGCACGGCTCGACGTTCGGCGGGAACCCGCTGGCCTGCGCGGTCGCGCTGGAGGTGATCGCGATGCTGCGGACCGGCGAATACCAGGAACGGGCAACGGAGTTGGGCGAGCACCTGCACAGCGAGCTGGGGCTGCTGGTGGGCGGCGGGACGGTGGACGCGGTGCGCGGCCGCGGACTGTGGGCGGGCGTGGACGTCAACCCGTCCCGCGGCACCGGGCGCGCGGTCTCCGAGCAGCTGATGGCACGCGGCGTCCTGGTCAAGGACACCCACGGCGCGACGATCCGGCTCGCGCCGCCCCTGATGATCAGCAAGGAGGACCTGGACTGGGGGCTGGAACGGCTGCGGGACGTCCTGGAGGCGTGACGGGGGGCCTGCCGGAGGGCGCGGGACGGGAGGGACAGGAGGGTGTGAGGAACGGCGTGGCGGGGGGCGCGAGGGGGCGGCGGACGTGCAGCGGGCGGCCGGCGGCGGGCGCGAGGCCCTGGCCGCTCGCTGTGCCAGGCCAGGCCCGTGCCGAGCCCCGCGCCAGCCCGTCCGGCGCGGCGGATCACAGGGCGGAAGGACCGGCTCGGCGGGTCGCACGGGGAAAGGCCGGCTCAGCGGATCACATGGGGGAGGAAGCGGGCGTACTCGTCCGTGACCGGTCCCGCCGACTCGCGGATGCCGAGGCCGGCCGCCTCGTCCTCGACGACCCAGGCACCCAGCACCACCCGGTTCCCGTCGAAGTCCGGCAGCGGCGCCAACTCCTGGTAGCAGCACGGGTCGTCGGGCCCGCGCAGCACCGGCTCGTCGCCCGGCTGGTGCAGGGTGACGCCGGCGCCCTCCCGGCCCAGCAGCGGTTTGGCGGCGTAGCCGCGGGTGTGCGCCAGCTCGCGCGGCCCGTCCAGATAGGCGGGCAGCAGGTTCGGGTGGCCGGGGTAGAGCTCCCACAGGATCGCCAGCAGCGCCTTGTTGGAGAGCAGCATCTTCCAGGCGGGTTCGATCCAGAGGGTGGAGCCGGTGCCGCCGCCGTTGTCGAGGGTGTCCAGGACGTGCGGACCGAAGTCGTCGGTGGCCAGCCACTCCCACGGATAGAGCTTGAAGCAGGCCCGTACGAAGCGCAGCCGCTGGTCGACGAAGCGGCCCGAGAGCCGGTCCCAGCCGATCTCCTCCACGGGGATGGCGGCCGTCGCGAGGCCCGCCTGCTGGGCCGTCTCCTCCAGGTAGGCGACGGTCATCAGGTCCTCGCCGAGCTCGTCACCCGCGGAGTGCGCGAAATGCACCGGGGCACCCGGCGGCAGCAGCGCGGCCTGCCGCTTCCAGGCCGCGACCAGCCGCTCGTGCAGCGAGTTCCACTGGTCGGCGCCGGGGAAGCGTTCCTCCATCCAGAACCACTGGGGGCTGGCGGCCTCGACCAGCGAGGTCGGCGTATCGGCGTTGTACTCCAGCATCTTGGCCGGGCCGGTGCCGTCGTAGTGCAGGTCGAACCGCCCGTAGAGGGAGGGGAGTTCGGCGCGCCGGCGCCAGGACTCGGCGACCAGCGCGGCCAGCCGGGGGTCGGTGATCCCGAGGTCGGCGAAGCGGTCGCGGGCGACGATGTGCTCGGCGGCGGCCAGGCACATGCCGTGCAGCTCCTCGACGACCTCCTCCAGCGCCTCGACCTCCGGGAGGGTGAAGGAGTAGTACGCGCTCTCGTCCCAGTAGGGGCGCAGCGAGTCGTCCGGGTAACGGGTGAGCGGGTAGATCAGGCCCTGCGCCTCGACGGTCTGCTGCCAGCCGGGGCGGGGCTCGATGGTGTGGCGTTCCATGCCCGTACGGTGTCCGCTCAGCCGCCGAAGGAGCCGTGGTGGCTGCCGTGCCCGCCGTGGCCTCCGGAGCAGCCGAAACCGCCGCGGTTGACGGCCGTGGTCCGGCTGAAGGTGCCGTTGTCGGCGTACTTGCCGCCGCCGTTGTCGGGGTCGTAGTACCACTGGGCGTCGACCGGCCGCTTGCCGCGGCCCGACGTACCGGATCCGGCGCCGCCGGTCCCCGAACTGCCGGTGGACGAGCCGCTGCCGGCCGAGCAGCTCTTGGCGTCGACGACGCGGTAGCCCTTGACGAGGTCGTAGCTGTTGCGGTCCACGCAGCGCTTGTCCGGGTCGGAGCCGCAGGACGTCAGGGCGGCGGCCAGGGCACCCATACCGCCCAGGATCACCGTGCTCGACCGCAGCCGACGGCGTGCTTTCTCGGCCATTTTCTGTCTCCCCGTGGACGGACATCTGTACGACGGGGAGCAAGCTTAGGGGCACACGACACGGCGCCGGACCGCCCCTTCGGACGGCCCGGCACGGTGCGGTGAGTGAGTGAGTGGATATGGATCGGAGTGGCCGGTTATCGGTGGGTGACCTCGGTGGATGGTCGGTGGTGGACGGTTGCCGATGGTCGGCCGCCGGTGGGTGCCGGCGACCGACGACTGCCGGGGTGGACGGTTACACGACGGTCTGGGTGTCGGTGCCGGTGGAGGTGCCGAAGTTGCTGTCTCCGGTGTAGTTGGCGGTGACCAGGTAGCTGCCGGGTGTGGCCAGCGTGGAACTGGCCGTGGCGACACCGCTGCCGTCCAGGGTTCCGGTGAGGTTCACGGTGTTCACACCGTCGGTGACGGTGAAGTTGACCGTGCCCGTCGGAACGCCGCTGCCGGGTGGCACCGGCACCACGAGGGCGGTGAACGTGACCGTCTGCTCGGTCGTGGACGGGTCCGGGAACGAGGTGACCGTGGTGAGCGTCGAGGCCTGGTTCACCGTCTGGGTGTCCGTCCCGACAGAGCTGGCGAAGTCGGCGTCACCGTTGTAGGTCGCGATGACGTTGTGTGTCCCGGCGTCCAGGGTGCTGGTGGTGACGGTCGCGGTCCCCGCGACGACGGTGCCGGTCAGCGTGTTGCCGTCGATGACGAAGGTGACGGTGCCGGTCGGGCTGCCCGCCCCGGGCGAGTTGACGGCGACGTTCGCGGTGAAGGTCACCAGCTCCCCGAACACCGAGGGGTCGGGCGAGGAGGCGACGGTCGTCGTCGTGGACGCCTGGGTCACGGTCTGCGTGTCGGTCCCGCTGGAGGCCGTGAAATCGGTGTCCCCGCTGTAGGTCGCCGTGACGGTGTGCGTACCGACCGGAATGGCACTCGTGCTGACGCTCGCCGTACCACCCACGAGCGTCCCGGTCAGCGTCGGACCACCGGTGACCACGAAGGTGACCGTACCGGTGGGAGTGCCCGCGCCCGGCGACACCGGAGCAACGGTGGCCGACAAGGTCACCGACTCACCGACCACCGACGGGTCGGGGGCCGTCGACACCGACGTGGTCGTCGACGCCTGAGCCACCGTCTGCGTGTCCGCACCGACCGAGCCGATGAAGTTCCCGTCACCGGCATACGTCGCCGTGACGGCGTAAGCCCCGGCCGTCACCAGCCCAGTGGTACTGACACTGACCGTTCCGCCGCTCAGCGTCCCGGTCAGACTCACGGTCGTGACCCCGTCGGTGGCGACGAACGTGACCGTCCCGGTGGGCGTCCCCGCCCCCGGCGACACCGGGGCGACCGTGGCCGTGAACGTCACCGACTGCCCGACCACGGACGGGTCGGGGGAGGTCGTGACCGACGTGGTGGTCACGGCCGGCGCAACCGTCTGGGTGTCCGACCCGACCGAACCGCTGAAGCCACTGTCACCGCTGTAGGTCGCCGTGACATTGCTGGTACCGACCGGAATGGCACTCGTGCTGACACTCGCCGTACCGCCCACAAGCGTCCCGGTCAGCGTCGGGCCACCGGTGACCACGAAGGTGACCGTGCCGGTGGGAGTGCCGGCGCCCGGGGACACCGGGGCTACCGTGGCCGTCAGGGTCACCGACTCGCCGAACACCGACGGGTCGGGGGACGTTGTGACCGAGGTAGTGGTCGAGGCCAGGGTGACCGTCTGGGTGTCGTTGCCGCTGGAGCCGGCGAAGTCCCCGTCACCGCTGTACGTCGCCGTGACGGCATAAGTCCCGGCCGTGACCAGCCCGTTGGTGCTGACACTGACCGTGCCACCACTCAGCGTCCCGGTCAGGCTCACGGTCGTGACACCGTCGGTGGCCACGAACGTGACCGTCCCGGTGGGCGTACCCGCCCCCGGCGACACCGGCGCCACGGTCGCGGTGAAGGTCACCGTCTGCCCGACCACGGACGGATCCGGCGACGAGGAGACCACCGTGGTCGTCGACGCCTGCGTCACCGTCTGCGTGTCCGTACCGACCGAGCCGCTGAAGTTCCCGTCACCGCTGTACGTCGCCGTGACGTTACTGGTACCGACCGGAATGGCACTCGTGCTGACACTCGCCGTACCGCCCACAAGCGTCGCCGTCAGCGTCGGACCACCGGAAACGACGAACGTGACCGTCCCGGTCGGCGTCCCCGCACCCGGCGACACCGGCGCAACCGTGGCCGTCAAGGTCACCGACTCACCGAACACCGACGGGTCCGGAGACGTCGTGACCGACGTGGTCGTCGACGCCTGCGTCACCGTCTGCGTGTCCGTACCGACCGAGCCGCTGAAGTTCCCATCACCGCTGTACGTCGCCGTGACATTGCTGGTCCCGACCGGAATGGCACTCGTGCTGACACTCGCCGTACCGCCCACAAGCGTCCCGGTCAGCGTCGGACCACCGGAAACGACGAACGTGACCGTACCAGTCGGCGTCCCCGCACCCGGCGACACCGGCGCAACCGTGGCCGTCAAGGTCACCGACTCACCGAACACCGACGGGTCCGGAGACGTCGTGACCGACGTGGTCGTCGACGCCTGCGTCACCGTCTGCGTGTCCGTACCGCTGGAGCCGGTGAAGTTGCTGTCACCGCTGTATGTCGCCGTGACGTTGCTGGTACCGACCGGCACCGCGCTGGTCGTCACGCTCGCCGTGCCCCCGGAGAGGGTGCCGGTCAGGGTCGGGCCGCCCGTCACCACGAAGGTGACCGTGCCGGTGGGAGTGCCGGCGCCCGGGGACACCGGGGCGACCGTGGCCGTCAAGGTCACCGTCTGCCCGAACACCGACGGGTCCGGAGATGTCGTGACTGACGTGGTCGTCGATGCCTGGGTCACCGTCTGGGTGTCCGTACCGACGGAACCGGTGAAGTTGCCGTCACCGCTGTAGGTCGCGGTGACCGAGTAAGTCCCGGCGGTCACCAGGCCGTTGGTGCTGACACTGACCGTGCCACCACTCAGCGTCCCGGTCAGGCTCACGGTCGTGACCCCGTCGGTGGCCACGAACGTGACCGTCCCGGTGGGCGTACCCGCCCCCGGCGACACCGGCGCCACGGTCGCGGTGAAGGTCACCGTCTGGCCGACCACGGACGGGTCTGGGGACGAGGTGACCGACGTGGTCGTCGACGCCTGGCTCACCGTCTGCGTGTCCGTACCGACCGAACCGGTGAAGTTGCCGTCACCGCTGTACGTCGCCGTGACGTTGCTGGTCCCGACCGGAATGGCACTGGTCGTCACACTTACCGTGCCTCCGGAGAGGGTGCCGGTGAGTGTCGGACCACCGGTGACCACGAAGGTGACCGTACCCGTCGGGGTACCCGCACCCGGCGACACCGGAGCAACGGTGGCCGTCAAGGTCACCGGCTCGCCGAACACCGAGGGGTCCGGAGATGTCGTGACCGACGTGGTGGTCGACGCCTGGGTCACCGTCTGGGTGTCCGTGCCGACGGAACCGGTGAAGTTGCCGTCACCGCCGTAGGTCGCTGTGACGGCGTAAGTCCCGGCCGTGACCAGCCCGTTGGTGGTGACACTGACCGTTCCGCCACTCAGCGTCCCGGTCAGGCTCACGGTCGTGACACCGTCTGTAGCGACGAACGTGACCGTGCCGGTGGGCGTACCCGCCCCCGGCGACACCGGCGCCACGGTCGCGGTGAAGGTCACCGTCTGGCCGACCACGGACGGGTCCGGCGACGAGGAGACCGACGTGGTCGTCGACGCCTGGGTCACCGTCTGGGTGTCCGACCCGCTGGAACCGGTGAAGTTGCCGTCACCGCTGTAGGTCGCCGTGACGTTGCTGGTCCCGACCGGAATGGCACTGGTGGTGACACTCGCCGTACCGCCCGAGAGCGTCGCCGTCAGCGTCGGACCACCGGTGACCACGAAGGTGACCGGACCCGTCGGGGTACCCGCACCCGGCGACACCGGGGCGACCGTGGCCGTCAAGGTCACCGGCTGGCCGAACACCGACGGATCGGGAGAGGTGGTGACCGTCGTGGTCGTCGCCGACACGCCGACGGTCTGGGTGTCCGTACCGACCGAACCGGTGAAGTTGCCGTCACCGCTGTAGGTCGCGGTGACCGAGTAAGTCCCGGCGGTCACCAGGCCATTGGTGCTGACACTGACCGTGCCACCGCTCAGCGTCCCGGTCAGGCTCACGGTGGTCACACCGTTGGTCACGAGGAAGGTGACCGTACCGGTGGGGGTGCCCGCACCCGGGGACACCGGGGCGACCGTGGCCGTGAACGTCACCGTCTGCCCGACCACGGACGGGTCCGGCGACGAGGAGACCGACGTGGTCGTCGACGCCTGGCTCACCGTCTGGGTGTCCGACCCGCTGGAGCCGCTGAAGTTGCCGTCGCCGCTGTAGGTCGCCGTGACGGTGTGCGTACCGATCGGGATGGCACTGGTGGTGACGCTGGCCGTGCCGCCCGAGAGCGTGCCGGTCAGCGTCGGACCGCCGGCGACGACGAACGTCACCGTGCCGGTGGGAGTGCCCGCGCCCGGCGACACCGGGGCGACGGTGGCCGTCAAGGTCACCGGCTGGCCGAAGACCGACGGGTCCGGGGACGAGGTGACCGACGTGGTGGTGGAGGCCTGGGTGACGGTCTGAGTGTCCGTGCCGACCGAGCCGGTGTAGTTGCCGTCTCCGCTGTAGGTCGCGGTGACGGAGTACGTCCCGGCGGTCACCAGCCCGTTGGTGCTGACACTGACCGTGCCACCGCTCAGTGTCCCGGTCAGGCTCACGGTGGTCACACCGTTGGTCACGAGGAAGGTGACCGTACCGGTGGGGGTGCCCGCACCCGGGGACACCGGGGCGACCGTGGCCGTGAAGGCCACCGTCTGTCCGACCACGGACGGGTCCGGGGAGGAGGTGACCGTGGTGGTGGTCGAGGCCGGGGTGACCGTCTGGGTGTCGGTGTCGCTGGAGCCGGTGAAGTTGGCGTCGCCCGCGTAGGTCGCGGTGACGGTGTAAACGCCCGTGGTCACCAGCCCGTTGGTGGTGACGGTCGCGACGCCGGCGCCGTCCAGGGTGCCGGTGAGATTCACCGTGGTGACCCCGTTGGTGACGGTGAACGCGACGGTGCCGGTCGGGACGCCGCCGCCGGGGGCCACCGGGCCCACGAAAGCGGTGAAGATGACCTGCTGTCCGGTCACGGAGGGGTCGGGGAAGGAGGTGACCGTGGTGGTGGTCGCTGCCTGGTTCACGGTCTGGGTGTCGGTGCCGCTGGAGCCGGTGAAGTTGGCATCGCCGCTGTAGGTGGCCGTGACGGTGTGCGTACCTGCGGTCAGGGAGCTGGTCGTCACGGTCGCCGTACCGCCCACGACCGGCGCCGTCAGAGTGCCACCCCCACCGCCCCCGATGACGAAGGTGACCGTACCCGTGGGGGTGCCCGCACCCGGGGACACGGGCGCAACGGTGGCCGTGAAGGTGACCGTCTGCCCAAAGAGCGACGGGTCCGGGGACGAGGAAACGACCGTAGTGGTCGACGCCTGGCTCACGGTCTGCGTGTCCGTGCCGCTGGAGCCGGTGAAGTTGGCATCACCGCTGTAGGTGGCCGTGACGGTGTGCGTACCGGCGGTCAGGGAGCTGGTCGTGACGGTCGCCGTACCGCCCACGACCGGCGCCGTCAGGGTGCCGCCCCCACCGCCCCCGATGACGAAGGTGACCGTGCCCGTCGGAGTGCCCGCACCCGGGGACACGGGCGCGACCGTCGCCGTGAAAGTGACCGTCTGCCCGAAGAGCGACGGGTCCGGGGACGAGGAAACGACCGTGGTCGTCGACGCCTGGCTCACCGTCTGCGTGTCGGTACCGCTGGAACCGGTGAAGTTGCCGTCGCCGCTGTAGGTGGCCGTGACGGTGTGGGTGCCGGCGGCGAGTGCGGAGGTCGTCACGCTCGCCGTACCGCCCACGAGCGGCGCCGTCAGCGTCGGGCCGCCGGAGATGACGAAGGTGACCGTACCGGTCGGGGTGCCCGCACCCGGGGAGACCGGTGCCACGGTGGC
Organism: Streptomyces sp. NPDC107765; assembly: GCF_055657085.1. Lineage (NCBI taxonomy): Bacteria > Bacillati > Actinomycetota > Actinomycetes > Kitasatosporales > Streptomycetaceae > Streptomyces > Streptomyces sp. NPDC107765. Next base: position 564,132 of record NZ_JBVKBL010000002.1, read on the forward strand.
CGTGAAGGTGACCGTCTGCCCGAAGAGCGACGGGTCCGGGGACGAGGAAACGACCGTGGTCGTCGACGCCTGGCTCACCGTCTGCGTGTCGGTACCGCTGGAGCCGGTGAAGTTGGCATCGCCGCTGTAGGTCGCCGTGACGGTGTGCGTACCGACGGCCAGGGAGCTGGTCGTCACGCTCGCCGTACCGCCCACCAGCGGCGCCGTCAGGGTGCCACCCCCACCGCCCCCGATGACGAAGGTGACCGTGCCCGTCGGAGTGCCCGCACCCGGAGACACGGGCGCGACGGTGGCCGTGAAGGTGACCGTCTGACCGAAGAGCGACGGGTCCGGGGACGAGGAAACGACCGTGGTCGTCGACGCCTGATTCACCGTCTGCGTGTCCGTGCCGCTAGAGCCGTTGAAGTTGCCGTCGCCGCTGTAGGTGGCGGTGACCGTGTGCGAGCCGACACTGAGACTGCTGGTCGTCACGCTCGCCGTACCGCCCACCAGCGGCGCCGTCAGCGTCGGGCCGCCGGAGATGACGAAGGTGACCGTGCCGGTCGGAGTGCCCGCACCCGGGGAGACCGGTGCCACGGTGGCCGTGAAGGTGACCGGCTGACCAACGACGGACGGGTCCGGGGACGAGGTGACCGTCGTGGTCGTCGACGCCTTGTTGACGAGCTGGGTATCCGTGCCGCTGGAACCGGTGAAGTTGACATCACCGCTGTAGGTGGCGGTGACCGTGTGCGAGCCGACGCTGAGGCTGCTGGTGGTCACGCTCGCCGTACCGCCCACCAGCGGCGCCGTCAGCGTCGGACCGCCGGAGATGACGAAGGTGACGGTCCCGGTCGGGGTGCCCGGGCCGGGTGGGGAGGGGGCGACGGTGGCGGTGAAGGTGACCGGCTGGCCGAACACCGAGGGGTCGGGCGAGGACGTGACCGTGGTGGTCGTCGCTGCCATGCCCTGGACGGTCTGGGTGTCGGTCCCGGAGGACGCCGCGTAGTTGGTGCTGCCGTTGTATGTGGCGGTGATGGCGTGGGTGCCGACGGTGAGGGTGTTGGTGGTGACGCTGGCGTTGCCGCCCACGAGCGGCGCCGTCAGGGTGCCGCCCCCGCCGCCTCCGATGACGAAGGTGACCGTGCCCGTCGGGGTACCTCCGCCCGGCGCGACCGGCGCGACATGGGCGGTGAGGGTGACCGTCTGGCCGAAGAGCGAGGGGTCGGGGGACGAGGTGACCGTGGTGGTCGTGGAGGCCTGCACGACGGTGAGCGAGCCGACACCGCTGGAGGGGGAGAAATTGACACTGCCGTTGTAGTTTGCCGTGACGGTGTGGAATCCGACGCTCACGTTGTTGACGGTCGCCGTCGCGGTACCGCCGACGAGCGGTGCCGTCACGGTGGGCCCGCCGCTCACGGAGAAGGTGACGGTGCCGGTGGGTGTGCCCAGTCCGAGCGGGATCACGGTTGCGGTTAAGGTCACGGGTTGTCCGAAGACCGCCGGATTCGGCGCCGCGGACACCAACGTGAAGGTAAATGCCATGGTGCGGCCCTTCGATGGGTGCGTGGAGGGCGGCGCCGTGCGCCCCCACCTGGCCCGGAAGGCCGCAGTGAGCGACGACTTCCTGTACGAGGGGGTGGGCGGTCAGGGCAGCCGGCGTCCCGGACTGCCGCGTACCGGTGTCCTCCCCCGACAGGTGGCAAACCGCCGATCGATAGCATCAGTAGGCGCGCCGTTCACTCGTACGCGCCATAGCCGCTCCCCCGTTTCCCCCGGATAGCGCAGCGCTCGGCGGCCGCGCGTCACGCACGGCGCACTCCGCGGGCGTGGACACTTCGCGGACCACACCGGGGGCACATGCGGTCGGTACATTTCGTTGCCGGGTCCGCCCCCGGGCAACGAGGCCGGCCCCGGCAACGAGGCCGGCTCCGGGCAACGAGGCCGGCCTCTCAGCCGGAAAGGTCGGCAAAGTTCGGAAACGTTCGCAAAGGCCCGCAAGGGGCCGCAAGGGCCCGCAAAGTTCTGGGAACCTTCGGAAACGTTCGGAAAGGTGACGCCATGACTGAAAGCGCTCCGGTGCCCTCGCCCGGCGCAATGCCGGGCGGCCTGACGCTGCGCCACCCCGCACCGTCGGACCACCCACGCCTCCAGGTGGCGCTGGCCGACTGGTGGGGCGGCCTGGGCGGTGAAGCGGGCGCGTTGCAGCGGAAGTTGCTCGTGCCGAGGCTCTTCCTGCAGCACTTCGCGGGCACCAGTTTTCTCGTCGAGCGCCCGGACCGGACCCTGCACGCCTTCCTGATCGGCTTTCTGTCCCAGACCGACTCGGCAGCGGCTTATATCCACTTCGTCGGGGTCTGCCCGGACGGCAAGCGCGCCGGCATCGGCAGGGCTCTCTACGAGCGCTTCTTCGCCCTCGCCCGTGAGGCCGGCCGCACCCAGGTCCGCTGCATCACCAGTCCCAACAACCGTGATTCCGTCGCGTACCACACCCGCATGGGCTTCCGTCTGGAGCCGGGCGACCACCTCGACGAGCACGGCACCCCGGTGCACGCGGATTACGACGGTCCGGGCCTGGACCGGGTGTCGTTCGTGCGGGAGCTGTAACTCCCAGCGCTATCAGGTGAGTTGACCGCAGAGGGGCAGTTTCTGGCCAATCCCCGCCCAGTAGACGCACCACTGACCCTGCCTAGGGCATTCGTTTGCTTCCCCCTGGCGCCCGCTTGAACGTCGTCTGATGAGCTGCTGTGTGGCTGCGACAAGGGGGAAGCAGTATGGCGATCGAGCTGCCCGAACAGGTGGTGTCGTTCCTCCAGTTCATCGGGGTGAACTGGCCGAACATCGACGAGGACAAGGTCCGCGAATTCGCCTCTCACGTGCGGGATTTCGCGCAGAAGGTGGATGACACCCACAAGGAATCCACGTCCACGGTCAAGCAGTTGCAGGACGTCTACCAGGGCGCGTCCTACGAGGCGCTGCTGGCCAAGTGGGGCCAGATGTCCGACAGCCACATGACGGAGCTGGTCAACGCCTGCCATGTGGTGGCCGACGCGCTGGACATCGCGGCGGACACGATCGTGGCGATGAAGCTGGAGGCGATCGCCGAACTGACCGTGCTGGCCATCACGTTCATCGCCGACCAGGCCGCCGCGGTCGCCACCCTCGGGATCGCGGAGGCGGCCGAAGCGCTGGTGGTGGAAGCGGCCGAGAAGCTCATGGACTACCTCGTCCAGCAGCTGGAGCAGTACATCATCGGCCAGGTCATCGAGGCGGCCGTCGATCCGCTGATCGAGACCGTCGGCAAGGCGGTGGGCGGTCTGGTCTTCCAGGCCGCCGAGTCCGCCCTCGGGGTCTCCGCCGGCGGGGCCGGGCGGCGTGCGGGGGAGAGTTTCTCCATCCACCCCGAGGCGCTGCACGCGCGCGCGGAGAAGCTGCACGAGCATGCGCGGACGGTGGCGTCGCACGCCGCGGAATTCCAGACGAAGGCTGCGGGGGCGAGCTTCGAATGAGCAATCCGATCGTCAAGGCGCTGGAGCACGCGGCGGAGAAGCTGGGCAAGACCCTCGGCAAGGACGCGGGCAAGGCGGTCGAGGACCTGTACCACGGGACGGGTCACCGGATGAAGCAGGTCGCCACCAACCACGCGGAGAACGAGGCCAAGCAGGCCGCGGCATTCGGCAAGCACCTCAAGGGCGACAAGGAGGGCATGCCGCACGCGCCGCACGGTACGGGCGGGGGCGGTCGGCCGTCGGGCGGGGGCCGGACGGGCGGGGCCCACGAGGAGGCCGACGCCGGCCACCCCCACGACAAGAACCGCCAGGACGAGGGCAAGTGCACCGATGGCACCGACCCCGTGGACCTCGCCACGGGCAGGGTGTTCCTGACCCAGACCGACATCGCTCTGCCCGGCGCCCTTCCGCTGGTCTTCTCCCGTAAGTACGAGTCCTCGACCCGCATCGGACGCCATATCGGCCCGTCCTGGTCCTCCACCCTCGACCAGCGCCTGGAGATCGGCGCCGACGAGGTCATCTTCGTCACCGAGGCCGGGATGCTGCTGCGCTACCCCGTCCCGGAGACAGGCGAGCGCGTACTGCCCCAACACGGCCCGCGCTGGCCCCTGATGCGCACCCTCCAGGGCGACTGGGCCGTCAACGACCCCGGGACCGGACACACCCGCTACTTCAGCGATGCCCTGCACGCCCCCGGCCTGGCCCTGCCCGACGAGATCACGGACCGCAACGGGCACCGGATCACCTTCGACTACGCGGACGAGACCGGCATCCCGTACGCGATCCGCCACAGCGCCGGCTACGAGCTGAAACTGACCTGCGACGAGAACGGCCGCCTCACTGCCCTCCACCTTGCCGGCGCCGCCGACGACGGCTCGGACCAGCTGATCCGCTCCTACGCGCACGACGACGACGGCAACCTCACCGCCGTCACCAACTCCGCAGGAGCCGTAACCCAATTCGAGTACGACGGCGATCACCGCATGGTCGCCTGGGTCGACTCCAACGACTCCCGCTACGAGTACACCTACGACCACCGCCACCGCTGCACGGCCCAGTCCGGCGCCGAAGGTCACCTGGCCAATCGGTTCACCTACGGCGAGCCCGACCCGGAGACGGGGCACCGCACCACCACCCGCACCAACGGCGAAGGCTTTTCGACCCGGTACCTCGTCAACGACCGGCTCCAGGTCACCGCGATCACCGACCCGCTCGGCAACACGGTTCGTACCACCTACGACAGCGGCGACCGGCCCGTCCAGATCACCGACCCGCTCGGCAACACCACCCACCTCACCTACGACGAGGACGGGCACCTCGTCTCCACCGTCCGCCCGGACGGCTCCACCAGCACCGTCACCTACACCGACCTCGGTCTCCCGGCGGAGATCACGGAACCCGGTGGCCTCACCTTCCGCCAGGAGTACGACACCAGGGGCAATCCGGTTGCCGTCACCGATGCCGCCGGCCGGACCACGCGATTCACCTACGACGAACGCGGCAACCTCACCGCGGTCACCGACCCGATGGGAAGCACCACCCGGGTCGTGTGTGACGAGGCAGGTCTCCCGCTCACGATCACCGACCCCCTGGGCGCCGTCACACAGCTGCGCCGGGACCGTTTCGGTCGCCCTGCGTCCGTCATCGACCCCCTCGGCAACGTCACCCGCTACACGTGGACCGTGGAGGGGCACCTCTCGACCCGCCTGAACCCGGACGGCACCCAGGAATCCTGGGTCCACGACGGTGAGGGCAACTGCACCTCACACACCGACCCCTTGGGCAAGGTCACCACCCTCGAATACGGCCACTTCGACCAGCTGACTGCGCGCACGGACACGAACGGTGTCCGCCACGAGTTCACACACGACAGCGAACTCAGGCTCACGAAGGCCACCAACGCCCAAGGGCTGACCTGGTGCTACGAGTACGACGAGGCCGGCCGTCTGATATCCGAGACGGACTTCGACAGCCGCACCCAGACCTACACCTACGACGCGGCGAGCCGGCTGACCTCGCGCACCACCGCGCTCGGCCACACGATCCGCTTCACCCACGACGCGCTGGGCCGCAGAATCACCAAGGACGTCGGTGGCGCACTCACCACCTACAGCTACGACGCCACCGGGCGCGCCACTCGGATCACCGGCCCCGGCAGCGAACTCACCTTTGTGTACGACCAGTTCGGAGCGCTGATCGCCGAGACGGTGAACGGCCGTACCACGACCTTCACCTACGATCCCCTGGGGCGTCGAATATCGCGCACCACCCCCACCGGTGCGGTGAGCCGGTGGACCTACGACGCAGCCGGACGATGCAGCGAACTTGACGTCTCCGGCCGGACCGTGGCCTTCGCCCACGACGCCGCCGGCCAGGAACGCGCACGCAGTGTCGGCGACATCGCCTTCGCCCACACCTTCGACGCCCTCGGCCGCCTCATCGACCAGCACATCACCTCGGCATCGGAAACCCTCCAGCACCGCGGCTACACCTACCGTGCCGACGGATACCTCACCAGCATCGAGGACCGTCTCAACGGTGTCCGTCGCTTCGAGCTCGATGCCGCCGGTCGGGTCACCACCGTCTCCGCCCCCAACTGGACCGAGACCTACGCTTACGACACGGCCGGAAACCAGACCCGGGCCACGTGGCCCGACCGCCACCCCGGCCCCGAGGCCCGGGGCGAGCGCACCTACACCGGTACCCGCATCAACCGTGCCGGCGCCGTGAGCTACGCATACGATGCTGCCGGCCGTACCACGCTGCGCCGGACGACACGTCTCTCCCGCAAAGCTGACACCTGGCGCTACACCTGGGACGCCGAAGACCGTCTGATCGGCTGCATCACCCCGGACGGCACCACCTGGCGCTACACCTACGACCCCCTCGGCCGCCGTACCGCCAAGTTACGACTGAGCGAGGACGGGCAGCACATCGCCGAGCAGGTGGTCTTCACCTGGGACGGTACCAACCTGTGTGAGCAGACCACCCTCGTCCACGGGCACTCCAGCCAGTTGACCCTGACCTGGGACCATCAGGGCCATACGCCCCTGACCCAGCGCGAGCGTCTCACGGCGGCCCACACTCCCCAACACGAGATCGACCAGCGCTTCTTCGCCATCGCCACCGATCTCGTGGGCACGCCCACCGAGCTCCTCGACGAGCACGGCACCGTGGCCGCCCGCACCCGCACCACTCTGTGGGGTACCACCACCTGGAACACCGACGCCAGCGCCTACACCCCGCTTCGATTTCCCGGCCAGTACTTCGACCCGGAGACCGAACTCCATTACAACTACTTCCGCACCTACGACCCGCAAAGCGCCCGCTTTCTCAGCCCCGACCCCCTGGGGCTCGCACCCGCCCCGAACCCCGTCGCGTACGTCGACAACCCACTCCTTTGGATCGATACGCTCGGCCTCTCCCCCGGAAGGTGCCCGCAGACCGGACGGCCGATCAACCCACGCGGGTATACGTCGCTCTACGAAATGGAACTGGACAGAGCCGACTACGGACGGAGTCGCAGCGTGCACTTCAACCGGGCCAACGAAGCTCTCGACGCCGCAATACGGGCCGATCCTGAACTCGGCAGGCATTTGGACCAGTTCTCTCCCGGTATCGCACAACGAGTGAGTTCAGCCGGAGGCAGGCGCACGCCGGTGGGGCACACGTGGCAGCACGAACCCTCGTCCAACGCCGGTGGCCGTACCGGTGTGATGCGCCTGGTACCGACCTACCAGCACACCCCGGGGTCACCCTGGTGGGATGTCCTGCATCCCGGCAACTCGGGTGGATACGCTGAGTGGGCCATCCCGAACGGCGCACCCCCGAATCGTAGGAGCAGGTAGCTGTATGTCTTACTTCATGTACACCGTCATGGGGGAATCCATCGACGAGCCGGACGAATCCCGGATTCGTCGGATCCTGGCAGAGCTGCAGAACTCCGATGACGAGCATGCAGATGTCGCCCTGAACCACGAGTCCGGCTGGTCGCTCAGCGTTTATCCGGACCGGTCCGTGGTGTGGGAGAACGTGGAAAGCTCGGACGCGCCACCGCCTCGCGAGGCCGTGCTTGATTCATGGGACGACGTCGTGGCCCTTCTCCTGGAACTCTCGCAAGGCAATGTTTCCGCCGTGGATTCGGTCGACTGGACATCTTGAATGTGACCTCGCGTGATCCGCGTTCGGCAGACGACGGACGCCCTCAGTCCTGATGCCCGGGCAGCGCCCTGCACAGCGCGTCCAGTGCGTTCGCGAAGGCGTGCTCCGGTGGCCTGCCGTATGCCACCACCAGGGCGTCTCGGGGGGTGTCAGGAGCGGTGGGGGCGTGGAAGTGGGTGAGGCCGTCCAGGGCGAGGCCCTGCCAGCGGGCGGCCTGGACGATGGACTGCTCGGTGCCGGGCGGGAGTTCGAGGACGGCGTGCAGGCCGGCGGCGATGCCGGAGACGTGGACGTGCGGTGCCCGCTCGGCGAGGGCCGCGACGAGCTGGTCGCGGCGGCGCCGGTAGCGCAGCCGCATCCCGCGCAGGTGCCGGTCGTAGGCGCCGGAGGAGAGGAACTCGGCGAGGGTGAGCTGTTCCAGCTGGCCGGAGGACCATTCGCCGGTGCGTTTGACGGCCAGCAGCGGGTCGACGAGGCGGTCCGGCAACACCATCCAGGCCAGCCGCAGGGCGGGGGCCAGGCTCTTGCTGGCGGTGCCCAGGTAGACGACGTGGTCGGGGTCGAGGCCCTGGAGGGCGCCGACGGGCTGCCGGTCGTAGCGGAACTCGCCGTCGTAGTCGTCCTCCAGGACGTAACCACCGGTGGCCCGCGCCCAGTTGACGGCGGCGGCGCGGCGGTCGGGGTGCAGGGGGACGCCGGTGGGGAACTGGTGGGCGGGGGTGAGCAGGGCCGCGCGGACGTCGTCGAGCCCGGACAGGTCCTCGGTGCGGGCGCCGTGCGCGTCGACGACGAGCGGGACGGTGCCCAGTCCGGCGCGGGTGATGACGTCGCGGTGGAAGTCCAGCCCGTACGACTCGACGGCTAGCCGGCCGGTGCCCAGGGTGCGGGCGAGCAGCGCCAGGCCCTGCATGAAGCCGGTGCAGACGACGATCCGGTCGGGGTCGGTGCGGACCCCGCGGGCCCGGGCGAGGTAGTCGGCGAGGACGGCGCGCAGTTCGGGGCGGCCGGCCGGATCGCCGTAGCCGAACGCCTCGCTGGGGGCGGCGGTCAGCGCACGGCGGGCGGCGGCGAGCCAGGCGGTGCGGGGGAAGGCGGAGACGTCCGGGGTGCCCGGGGTGAGGTCGAAGCGCGGTCGGCCGGGGCGGGTGGCCGGGCCGGGCGGGCGGCGGGCCCGGGCGGGGGCGGCCCCCAGCGGCTCGACGCGGTCGGCGACCCGGGTGCCGGAGCCCTGGCGGGCGCTCAGCCAGCCCTCCGCGACGAGCTCGGCGTAGGCGTCGGCGACGGTGTTGCGGGCGATGCCGAGGTCGGTGGCGAGCGAGCGGGAGGAGGGCAGCCGGGTGCCGGGGGCCAGCCGTCCGGTCCGTACGGCGTCCCGCAGCGCGCCGATCAGGGCGGCCCGCAGCCCGCCGGGGCCGGTGAGGTCCAGGTGCAGGTCGCGACCGAAAGTGGCCCAGGAATCCGCCATGGAAGTGGACCATACCGGTGTGCCACTGCGGTCGTAGCTTCGTAGGCATGACAACGACAGCGACGACAGCGACGACAGCAGCGGCAGCGACGGAATCGACGGGATCCGCCGGTCCCCGGATGCAGTGGGCGAAGCTCGCGCCCGAGGTCTACAAGGCCATGATCGCGCTGGACGCGGCGGCGAAGAAGGGCCTGGACCCGACGCTGGTCGAGCTGGTCAAGATCCGGGCGTCCCAGCTCAACAAGTGCGCCTTCTGCCTCGACATGCACATCAGGGACGCCCGCGGGGCCGGGGAGACCGAGGAGCGGATCTATCTGCTGAGTGCCTGGGCGGAGGCCGAGGAGTACTACACCGACAAGGAGCGGGCGGCGCTGGCGCTGACCGAGGCCGTGACCGTCCTGACGGAAGGTTTCGTGCCGGACGAGGTCTACGAGCGGGCCGCGGCCCACTTCGAGGAGCCCGAGCTCGCCCAGCTCATCGCCCTGATCACCACCATCAACGCCTGGAACCGTTTCGGCGTGAGCACCCGCATGACCCCGGGGAGGGCCTGAACCGATGACCCATCGGATGAAGTTCTGGGGCCGTCAGCCCGCGTTCTACCAGGCACAGCTGGCGCTCACCATGGCCGCCAAGAAGGGCCTGGGCGACCCGGTCCTGACCGAGCTGGTGGTGCTGCGCGCCTCGCAGCTCAACCGGTGCGCGTTCTGCATCGACATGCACGTGAAGAATCTGCGCGAGGCCGGGGTGAGCCGGCAGCGGATCGATCTGCTGCCGGCGTGGGAGGAGGCGGGCGACCTCTACTCGGCGCGTGAACGGGCCGCGCTGGCGTTCACCGAGGCCGTCACCGTGCTGACCGAAGGGCACGTCCCGGACGAGGTCTACGAGCGGGCCGCGGCCCACTTCGACGAGCGTGAACTGGCCCATCTGCTCGCGGTGATCGTCGCGATCAACAACTGGAACCGGGTCAACGTCACGGTCCGCCAGCCGGCGGGGTCCGAGCTGTGAGCGCCGCCGCGACGCTGCGCGCGCTGCACCACGGCCCGGGGCTTCCGCTGGTCCTGCCCGGCCCGTGGGACGCGGCCGCCGCCCGGGTCTTCGCGGACGCCGGCTTCCCGGCGCTGGCCACGCCCAGTGCGGGGATCGCCGCCTCCCTGGGCCACGAGGACGGCCGGACGCCGCCGGAGGAGATGTTCGCCGCGATCGCCCGGATCGTGCGGGCCGTGGACGTGCCCGTCACGGCGGACGTGGAGGCCGGGTACGGGCTGTCCGCACGGGAGTTGGTGGGCCGGCTGCTCGACGCCGGGGCGGCCGGCTGCAATCTGGAGGACACCGACCACGCCACCGGCGCCCTGCGCGACGCCGAGGAGCAGGCCGCCTGGCTGGCGGAGGTACGGGCCGAGGCCGGTGACGCGCTGGTGATCAACGCGCGGATCGACACGTATCTGCGCGGGGTCGAGGGCGAGCGGGAGACGGCGGAGACGGTGCGCCGCGGTCTGCTCTACGCGGCGGCGGGCGCCGACTGCGTCTACCCGATCCTCGCCCCGCCCGCGCTGCTGTCCGCGCTCGCCACCGCCGTCGGCCGCCCGGTGAACGCCCTCGCGGTGCCCGGCGGGCCCACCCCGGAGGAGCTGGGCGCGCTGGGCGCGGCCCGGATCACCTTCGGCGGCGGGCTGCAGCATGCGGCGATGGCGACGCTGGCTGAGGTGGCCGAGCGGCTGCGGGGCGGGCGCCCGGCGGAGGGCTAGCCGCTACGGGCGGGAGGAAGCCCGGGGACGCGGTGGGGCGGGCGTACAGGGGTCGCCCGCCCTGGGCGGTTCCGCCCCGCGCGTCCCACGCGGCGTCAGCGTTCGTCGGTCCCGGGGACCTTGCCCGTGCTGATCGCGATCCGGTTCCAGGTGTTGATCGTGAAGATCAGCGCCAGCAGCCGGGCCAGCTCGTCCTCCGCGAAATGCCGGGCGGCCCGCTCGTACACCGCGTCCGGCACCCCGCCGTGCGCGACCAGCGTGACGGCCTCGGTGAGCGCCAGCGCCGCCCGCTCCCGGTCGGTGAAGAAGTGCGCCGCCTCCTCCCAGACGGCGACCATGTGCAGCCGCTCCTCGCTCTCCCCGGCCTTACGGGCGTCGGTGGTGTGCATGTGCAGGCAGTAGGCGCACTTGTTGAGCTGCGAGGACCGGATCTGGACCAGTTCGACCAGGGCCGGGTCCAGCCCCTCGCGGGCCGCGGCGTCGAAGCCGATCAGCGCGCGGAATGCCTTGGGGGCGGCCTTGGCGAAATTGACCCGGGGGGTGCGGAGTTGGGCGGCGCCGGTGGTGTCGTCGGCGGGTGCGGGGGTCGTCGTGGTGTGCGCTGCGGTGTTCGTCATGCCTCGAATCTAGGAGCCCGGGCGACCGGCTGTAGGGTGCATTTCCATGCCGGAATCATGGGTCAATTCCGCCGAGGGTCTGGGCGCCGATCTGCATGTGGAACTGACCGGTCCGGGCAGCCGCCGCGCCGCCCTGCTGCGCGCCCTCCGCGAGGCCGTACGGTCCGGGCGGCTGGCCCCCGGCACCCGCCTGCCGCCGTACCGCTCGCTCGCCGCCGACCTCGGTCTGGCCCGCAACACCGTCGCCGACGCCTACGCCGAACTCGTCGCGGAGGGCTGGCTCACCGCCCGCCAGGGTTCCGGCACCCGCGTGGCACACCGGGCGCAGCCGCTGGCCCCCACCGGGGCCGTGACCCACCGCGCCCCGGCGGCCCGCCCCCGCCACAACCTCCTCCAGGGGCAGCCGGACGCGGCCGCGTTCCCCCGTACGGCATGGGTCGCTGCCGCCCGCCGGGCGCTGACCGCCGCCCCCGACGACGCGTTCGGGCCCGGTGATCCGCGCGGCCGTCCGGAGCTGCGCCGCGCGCTGACCGACTATCTGGCCCGTACCCGCGGCGTCCGCACCGACCCCGGCCGGATCGTCGTCTGCTCCGGTTTCGCGCACGCCCTGCGGCTGCTGTTCCCCGCCGTCCTCGCCGGCCCGCTCGCCGTCGAGTCGTACGGCCTGCCGTTCCACCGGCAGCTCCTGGCCGCCGCCGGCATCACCACCCGCCCCCTGGCGGTCGACGAACTCGGCGCGGAAGCCGGGCAGTTGGCGGAGCTGGACGGGGTGCGGGCGGTGCTGCTCACCCCGGCCCACCAGTTCCCCACCGGCGTCCCGCTGCATCCGGACCGCCGGGCCGCCGTCGTCAACTGGGCGCGGACGAGCGGCGGTTACGTCATCGAGGACGACTACGACGGCGAGTTCCGCTACGACCGCCGGCCGGTCGGCGCCCTCCAGGGCCTGGACCCGGAGCGGGTGATCCACCTCGGCTCGGTCAGCAAGAGCCTCTCGCCCGCGGTGCGGCTGGGCTGGATGGTGCTGCCCGGCCGGCTGGTCGACGCCGTCCTCGCGGCCAAGGGCGAACGGGAGGCGTGGGCCGGCGTCACCGACCAGCTCACCCTCGCGGAGTTCCTGATCTGCGGCGCGTACGACCGGCACGTCCGCCGGATGCGGCAGCGCTACCGGCGGCGCCGGGACCAGCTGGTCGCGGCGGTGGCCGGCCATGCGCCGCAGCTGCGCGTCACCGGTATCGCCGCCGGGCTGCACGCCGTCCTCCAACTCCCGGACGGCTCGGGTGCGGCGGACGAGCGTGCCGCGCTGCGGGCCGCCCGGTGGCAGGGCCTGGCCCTCGACGGGCTGTCGGAGTACCGCCATCCGGACGCCCCGACGCCGCCCCGGCACGGCCTGGTCGTCGGCTACGCCACCCCGTCCGAGAGCGCCTTCCCGGCGGCCCTGGCGGCGCTGTGCCGGGCACTGCCGCCGGGGCCGTAGGAAGGCACCGCCCCAAAGGCGGACCGGCTCTACTGGCCGGCGAACTTGCGGCTGATGCCGTCGAAGACCCGCTGCGCCTCGGGGCCCAGGTGCGGGCCGGCCAGCCAGGTGTGGGCGTTGGAGCTGATGGAGGTGTTGGAGACCAGGGTCAGCTTGCCGCCGCGGTTGACGAACCAGCCGCCGCCGGAGGTGCCGCCGGTCATCGTGCAGCCGATGCGGTGCATGGCGGGCGTGCCCTGCTGCATGACCAGCCGGCCGGGGCGGGCGGGGCAGTTCATCATCCGCGCGCCGTCGTACGGGGGCGCGGCCGGGTAGCCGAACGCGTCGAGGGAGCTGATGCCGTCGGCGGAGGGGGCGTTGAACCACACCTGGGCGGCGGCGCCCACGGTCTCCTGGAGCGACTTGGCGCCGCCGTTCTCCGGCTTCACGTGCAGCACCGCGAAGTCGTAGGCCGAGCCGCCGTTGCCGGTCTCCTCGCTGCCCATGTTGATCCACTCACCGGAGGTGGTGATCCAGTCCGCCCAGAAGCGGCCGTAGGGGGTGACCTGCTGGCCGGGGGTGTTGCCGACCTGGTTCATCGGGACGCCGTTGTCGTTGTACGACGGCACGAAGACGATGTTGCGCATCCAGCCGCCCTGCTTGCCGGAGTGCACGCAGTGGCCGGCGGTCCACACCAGGTTGGACTTCCCCGGGTGCGCCGGGTCCTCGACGATCGTGCCGGAGCAGACCATCGGGCCCTTGGGGCTGTCGAAGAAGATCTTGCCGACCGGCGCCATGTGCTGGTGGTACGGCCGGGCGACCTGCTCGGCGGTGACCGGCCGCGGCTCGGGGTCGGAGGCGGCGGATCCGCTGCCCGCGCCGGTGGCGTTCACCCCTATCTCCGGGGCGGCCTTGGCCTTGGCCAGCCGGTCGGCCTTCCAGTGGTCCTTGATGATCGGGTTGGCGAAGTCCGAGGCCTTGCGGGCCCAGTCACCCCAGTCGTTCCAGCCGCCGTCCTTCCACTTCTTCAGGCCGTCGATGCTGGTCGGCATCCCCTTGGGCAGCTTCAGGCCCCCGTCGCCCGGGCCCTTCTGGTCGGCGGCGGCCGAACTGCCGGGCGCGGCGGCCTTGTCGTCGCTGGGGCCGCAGCCGGTGGCGGTGACCGCGAGCAGCGCGGCCACGGCGGCGGCCGCGGCGGTGGAACGGCGGATGGCTGGCATGGAAGCGGAAGTCCCCCCGGTGCGTGGCGGCCGCGGCTCGCGGCGCCATGGTGTGGTGTGTCATGTCCCGTCTCGGACTGGGCCCTACTATGCCGCGCCGCAGGGCCCGGTGGACGGCCAGGGCCCGGCGGCCGGGGACATAACGGGAGGGGTTGCCGCACGTCGGACGGCCCCGCACCGGCAGCAGCGGTACGGGGCCGGGCGCCGCCCGCACTCCCCCCACAGGAGGCAGACAGCGGTCGGGGGACGGAAGGCGGAGAGGCTCAGGACCTCGGGGGTCGGTCCTGAGCCTCTCCTGGAGGTGGGCCTGTGGGCGGGGCGTTACCGCAGGAGCTTGACGATCAGCTCCAGCACGTACGTGTCGACCTTCTCCAGGACGATCCGGACCGGGCTCGACGGCTTGAGGGTCTTCACCCACTTGCGGAAGGCGGCGACGCCCTTCTTCGCGGCGGCCCGGGCCTCCTTGTAGTGCTTGCCGAGCACCTTCTTGAGGAACTTCACGATCGCCTTGGCGCGGTCCTTGGCGTCCTTGCCCGAAATGCCCGGCACCTGGGCCTTGTCGAGGCCGGCCGCGTAGGTCACCGCGGTGAGGGTGTTCACGTCACCGGCCGAGCGGACCGCGCCCACCTGGACCGAGGAGACGACCGGGGTACGGGAGTGCTGGACCGCACTGGCCATGGGTGCCGCGATACCCAGCGTGACCGCTGCGGCGAGGGCGGTGGCGGCCATCCGCATCGTCTTGCGCATGGAACTCCTCTTCTCTCTTTCGCGGCGCACCGGTTGTCGGTGATCGCCGGAAGGAGTCTTCCGTCGCCGTCCGGCATTCCGCTATTGCCTCTTCGGGCATCGGACGGATGGCCAACGGACCTCCGGCCATCGGCCGAAGGGGAGCCGTGCGCAGGGGAATGGGGGAATTCCGCCGGAGGTAAAGGAACCTCCTCGCCCGTCCCGAGGGCGAGGAGGTTTCCGGCGGCCTGCCGGGATTACGAACGGTCCACCGGAATACTCCCGTCCGGCGGGCTGATGTCGTGATGATGGGCGTAGGCGAAGATGGCCGCTTCGATGCGGGTGGCCACCTCGATCTTGGTCATGAGATTGGCCAGGTGAGCCTTGACGGTGCGTTCGGTGATGCCGAGTTGCTGCCCGATCTCCCGGTTGGACGCGGCCTTTCCGATGAGAATGAGCACTTGGCGTTCGCGCGGCGTCAGATGAGGGATTCTGGAGGGGTCTCCCGGTGTCGGGCGCGGGCTCGTGGGGTACGCCACGGTTATCCGCGCAGCCGATAGTTCACTTTTGTTGCACGTATGACTCTGAGACAAAGCAGTTCTACCTTCCCCGTATTCTGCTTATGAGTCCTGCTGGGCACGCTCGCCGCTTTCTCCCCGGTTGGTCGAGTCGGGGTCCGGCGGACGAACATGGGCGTGCGTCATCGTGCGCTGCGGTCCGCGGTCCGCCCCCGGCGGGTGACTCCGGGAGGCGGGCGCGGTGACCGCCCGACGCGACCTCGGCCCGGCATGAGCGACGTCACGGTCGGTAACTGCCCAGCAAAGCGAGGCCACATGGCCGGAAAGAGCACTTACCGCAGATCTTAAAGGGTTCCTAAACCGCCGGTACGAGTTTGAGAAGTGGATCTCCAGGAGCCCGGCCTGTCCTGGTGGGCACCGGCCAAAGGTTCAATACCGCCCGCGCGGCCCCCTTCGTACTCTCGGTCTCCCCTCCGTACCCCGGAACAGAGCAAGAGGAGATTCCATGAGCAACGGTTCCACCATGCGCCGGATCGGGTCGGCCGCCGTGGCCGGCGCGGCGGCGCTCGCGGTCCTGGCGCCCGCGGCCTCGGCCACCGGCCGGCCGTCGGCGGCGGCCCCCGCGGGCACCGCGGAGCAGTCGCTCGGGAGCAAGCTGACGGTCGCGGACTACCGGCAGTACCTGGCGTCCCGGAACACCCCCGAGGCGAAGCGCACCCTCAAGGCGTTCCGTGCGCTGCCGAAGGCCAAGCAGCAGAAGTTCGTCGGTTACCTCCAGAACCGCAAGGTCTACGAGGCGCTCACCGCGTCGCTGAAGGGCACCACCCGGCCCGGGGGCCTGCGCCGCGCCGTCCCGTACAACGCGGACGTGTCGTTCGTGAAGGAGGTGCGGGTCACGGCCAAGGGGACCATCGCCGGTCTGGACACCCGCGTCACCTTCGCCATGTCGGAGGAGATCTTCGGCATCCCGGTCACCGCCGAGAAGGTGTGGGTGCAGTATCTGGCCAGCGGCGGACGGGCCACCCACCTCAAGGGCGGCGGCGCCACGGTGAGCAACGTCAACGCGGCGGTGGACATCAAGGGTGGCGGCACGCCGCACCTGGTCCGCGGGGCGGCCACCCTCTCCGCCACCTGGAAGGCCACCCCGCGCTACGCCTCCTTCGGCAAGGCGCTCAACAAGGTCCAGGCGCTGGACGCCGGGGTACTGGGCTACTGGCGGGCGAGCCTGCACAACGCCTGAGCCGGTGCGGGCCGCCGCGCGTCACGGGCGGGCGGCGGCCACCCGCGGGTCCCGGTAGGCGGCGGCACGCGGCTGCCGGCCGGGGCCACCCGGTCCCCCCGGGCCGCCTGATGCGCCATGGCGGAACTCCCCGAGCTGTTCCGCCGTGGGGTACCACTGTTTCTGGCAACGGCAGCACCACCAACGCCAGTTGTCCCAGTCGGTACTGGTCTGGGTGGTGTCCTTCCACAACCAGGCGTCACAGTCGGTCGTGGGGCATTTCGGTGGAAGCGGCATGGTGGCATCCTCGGGCGTCCCCGCCCGTCCACCGGGCGGAACTCCCCGGCCGCCATCCGAACGGGTGAGCCCCACCCGGCCGACCACACACGCGAAGGGGGTGCGGGCCCCATGGGCCCGCACCCCCTTCGTCCGACGTCCGGCCGGGGACCGCCTACTTCTTCGGCAGCCAGCTCTTCCAGACGTCCGGGTGCTTGTCCACCCACCGCTTGGCCGCCTCGTCGGCGGACAGGCCGCCCGAGGCGATGGATTCGGAGACCTCGTTCTGGTCGTCCTTGGTCCACTTGAAGTTCTTCAGGAACGCCGCGGCGCTGCCGCCGTTCTTGGCGAAGTTGGTGTTGAAGTACTTCTGGAGCGGGGTGGTGGGGTACGCGCAGTCGATGGACTGCGGGTCCTTGGCGCCCTTCGCCGCGCAGGCGTCGGTGTACTTGGGGAGCTTGACCTCCACCATCGGCACCTGGTTGAAGAGCCACTGCGGCTCGTACCAGTACGTGAGGAAGGGCTTCTTCTCCTTGGCGAACTGCTGGATCTGGGTGATCTGGGCCGCCTCGGAACCGGCGAACACTACCTCGTAGTTGAGGTGGAGGTTCTTCACCAGCGCCTTGTCGTTGGTGACGTAGGACGGCGAACCGTCCATCAGCTGGCCCTTGTTGCCGCTCTCGGAGGTCCGCAGCTGCTGGGCGACCTTGTTGAGGTTCTTCCAGTCGGTGACCTCGGGGTGCTTGTCGGCCCAGTACTTGGGGACGTACCAGCCGATGTGGCCGGTGACGCCGTTGCCGCCGCCCGCGGTGATCGTCTTCTTGTCCTTGACGTACCGCTTCTCCTGGTCCGGGTGGCCCCAGTCCTCCAGGATCGCGTCGACCCGGCCCTGGCTGAGGGCGTCCCAGGCGGGGATCTCGTCCACCTGGACGGTGTCGACGTGGTAGCCCAGCTGGTGTTCGAGCAGGTACTTGGCGACGGCCACGTTGGACTGCGCGCCGACCCAGGTCTGCACGGACAGCGTGACCGACTTCGAGCCCTTGGCCGCGGCGAACGGCGAGGTCTGCTTGGTCATGTCGGCCTTGCCGCAGGCGGACAGGGACAGCGAGAGCGCCACCGTGCCGGCGAGCACGGCCGTACCGAGGAATGCTGTGCGCGTACGGGACATGATCAGGCTCCCTTCCCCGTCGTACGGCGTTCCGTGGGCTGGGTGACCCGGTCGAGCATCAGGCCCAGGCACACGATGGCCACGCCCGCGACCAGGCCGAGGGCCAGGTCTCCGGTGGCCAGGCCGGTGACCACGTCGTAGCCGAGGGCACCGCCGCCGACCAGGCCGCCGATGATGACGACGGCGAGGACCAGGACCACGCCCTGGTTGACGGCGAGCAGCAGGGCCGGCCGGGCCAGTGGCAGCTGCACCTGGCGGAGTATCTGCCAGCGGGTGGCGCCCAGCGAGCGGGCCGACTCCATCGCGGCGGGGTCGACCTGGCGCAGGCCCTGGGTGGTGATGCGGATGACCGCGGGCAGCGCGTAGACGACCGCGGCCGCGGCGGCCGGGGCGCGGCCCACGGCGAACAGGGCGACGACCGGGATCAGGTACACGAACTGCGGCATGGTCTGCATGACGTCGAGGACCGGGCGGAGGATCGCCTCGAACCGCTTGCTGCCGGCCGCCAGGATGCCGGCGCCGAAGCCCAGCACCAGCGTCACGACCAGGGCGGCGAGCACCTGGGAGAGGGTGTTCATGGACGGCTTCCACACGCCCAGCACACCGATGGCGGCCATCGCGAGGACGGCGGTCAGGGCGGTGCGCCAGGTGCCGATGAGCCAGGCCAGCGCGGCGACGACGAGCAGCGTGCCGTACCAGGGCAGTGCGGTCAGGCCGTCGCGCAGCGGGTTGAGCACCCAGTTGGTGAAGTGCGCGGCCCAGTCGGCGGTGCCGCCGATGACCGGGACGCCGGAGTAGAGGTGGTCGACCATCCACTCCTTGAAGTCGTTCACCGGGTGGGCGATGTCCACGAACCAGGCGCCGGGCCAGACCGCGGAGCCGGTCAGCCGGCCGGCCAGGGCCAGCAGCGCGGTGAGCGCGGCCACGCCGGTCCAGACCTGCCAGCCGCGCAGCCACGCCGGGCCGGTGGTGCTGCCGGTCGCGCCGATCCGGGCGCCGGCCGCGGCGGTGGTGCGGTCCATGACGATGGCCAGCAGCACGATCGGGATGGCGGCGGAGAGCGCGGCGCCGACGTCGACGGAGGCGAGCGCCTGGTAGACGCGGTCACCGAGGCCGGCCGCGCCGATCATCGAGGCGATCACGACCATGGACAGCGCCATCATGATCGTCTGGTTGACGCCGAGCAGCAGCTCCTTGCGGGCCAGCGGGAGGCGGGCGGTCAGCAGCCGCTGCCGTCCGGTGGCGCCGAGCGAGGAGACCGCCTCCAGTACGCCGGGGTCGGCGCCGCGCAGTCCGAGCGCGGTCAGCCGGGCCATCGGCGGGGCGGCGTAGATGACGGTGGCCAGCAGCGCCGCCGGCACGCCGATGCCGAAGATCAGCACGACGGGCAGCAGATAGGCGAAGGCCGGCAGCACCTGCATGGTGTCGAGGACCGGGCGCAGGATCCGGAACAGCCGCTCGGAGAGGCCGGCGGCCAGTCCGAGCAGTGCGCCGACGACGACCGAGGCGGCGACCGCCACGACCATCAGCGCCAGCGTCTGCATGGTCGGGACCCACATCCCGAGCGCCCCGCTGACGAGGAGGGAGACCAGCGCGGTGGCGGCGATCCGCCAGCCGGCCACCCGCCAGGCGATCAGCGTGACGCCGGCGGTCACACCGGTCCAGCCGAGGGCGAGCAGCAGCAGGTAGACCGCGCGGACGGAGATGACCACGGCGTTGGAGAGGTGGCCGAGGAAGTAGACGAACAGCCAGTGGTTGTCGCGGTTGTTGATGATCCAGTCGCTGGTCTTCCCGAGCGGTCCGGACACGTCGACGGTCAGCGCGGAGGGCCAGGCGGCGCCGGGCCAGGCGGCGTGCACCAGCGGGACCAGGACGGCCGCGGCGACGGCGAGCAGCAGGAGCTTGGCGAGGCCGCGGCGGTCCAGCAGGGCCTGGAGCGGGCCGGCCTTGGGGGCGTCGGCGCCGAGGCCGCGCTGAACGGCGGGGGGTGCGGATGCGGTACTCATGCGCGGCCCCGCTTCACGGTGCCGGTCGGCACGCCCAGGGCGGCGGCGCGCTGGGCCTCGCGCCAGCGGCGCAGCAGGGCGGTCCGCAGCCGGGTACGGCGGGAGGCGACGGGGGCTCTGGAGCCGACGGCGCGGACGGCGCCGTGGCGGGCGGTGGCGGCGTACATCATCAGGCAGCCACCTCGCCGGGCCGGTCCTCGTCGATCCGGGCGACCACGTTGAGCAGGCAGGCGTGGTCGACGACGCCCAGGCAGCGGCCGCCGTCGACGACCCGCGCGGCGCCGCCGGAGCGGGCGACCGCCTCGATGGCGTCCGAGATCAGGGTGTCGGCGGCCAGCGCCGGGCCCTGGTCGGCCTCGCCGTCCTCGGCCGGGCGCATCGCGCGGCGGACGGTCAGCACCTGCTCACGGGGGACGTCCCGGACGAAGTCGCGGACGTAGTCGTCGGCCGGGGAGCCGACGATCTCCTCGGGGGTGCCGAGCTGGACGATCTCGCCGTCGCGCATCAGGGCGATCCGGTCACCGACCCGCAGCGCCTCGGCGAGGTCGTGGGTGATGAAGACCATGGTGCGGCCCTCCTCGCGGTGCAGGCGGACGACCTCTTCCTGCATGTCGCGGCGGATGAGCGGGTCGAGCGCGCTGAACGGCTCGTCGAACAGCAGGACCTCGGGGTCGACGGCGAGTGCGCGGGCGAGTCCGACGCGCTGCTGCTGACCGCCGGAGAGCTGGCCGGGGCGGCGCTTCTCCAGGCCGGTCAGGCCCACCTTGTCGACCATCTCGTTGGCCTTCTCGCGCCGCTCGGCCTTGCCGACGCCCTGGATCTCCAGGCCGTAGGCGACGTTGTCGACGACGGTGCGGTGCGGCAGCAGGCCGAAGTGCTGGAAGACCATGGCGGCGCGGCGGCGGCGCAGTTCGCGCAGCGCGTTGCGGTCCATGGCGCGGACGTCCTCGCCGTCCATCTCCAGGTCGCCGCTGGTCGGTTCGATCAGCCGGGTCAGGCACCGGACGAGGGTGGACTTGCCGGAGCCGGACAGGCCCATGACGACGAAGACCTCGCCCTTGTGGACGTCGAAGGAGACGTCGCGGACGGCGGCGGTGCAGCCGGTCTGCTCGCGCAGTTCGGTCACGCTCAGCCCGGCGACCGAGGCGTCATCGGGGATCTTGTCGGCCTTGGGGCCGAAGACCTTCCACAGGTGGCGGACGGAGAAGACGACCTCACGGCCGTCCTCGGCTGCGTCGGTGGCTTTGCGGGCAGCGGGTATCTCGGATGCGCCGGCGGAGGTGGTAGCCATCACGCATCACCTCCCTCGGTAGGAATCTTCTGGAGCAGTTCGGCGCACTTCTCCCCCACCATGAGCACGCCCAGCATCGGGTTGACGGCCGGCATCGTCGGGAAGACCGAGGCGTCGGCGATCCGGATGCCGTGCAGACCGCGGATCTTCAACTCCGGGTCGACGACGGCGAGTTCATCGTTGGCGGCGCCCATCTTGCAGGTGCCGGCGGGGTGGTAGACGGTGTGCGCGGCCTTGCGCACCAGCTCGCTGATCTCCGCGTCGTCGGTCACGTGGGGACCGGGGAAGACCTCGCGCTTGAGCCACTTCTTGAACGGCTCGGCCTGGGCGACCTTGCGGGCCAGCTTGATCCCGTCGACGAGTGTCTGCGCGTCGTAGTCGTCCTCGTCCTCGAAGTACTTGAAGTCGAGGGCGGGCTTGACCTCGGGGTCCGCGGAGGTGAGGTACAGGCGGCCGCGGGAGCGGGACTTGGGGATGTTCGGGGTCATCGAGACGCCGTGTTCGGGGCGCTCGTAGCCCAGCCGCTCGGGGTTGTCGGTGAACGGGATCTGGTAGAAGTGGAACATCAGGTCGGGGCCCTTGTGCTCCGGGTCCCGCTTGACGAACAGACCCGCGTCCGAGTCCATCGCGGAGTTGCCCGGGATCGGCCCGTTCGTCTCCCAGACGATCACCGACTCGGGGTGGTCGATGAGGTTCTCACCGACGCCCGGCAGGTCGTGCACGACGGGGATGCCGAGCGCCTCCAGGTCCTTCTTCGGCCCGATGCCGGAGTGCATCAGCAGCCGCGGGGTGTCGACGGCGCCGGCGCACACCAGCACCTCGCGGGCGGCCTCGACGTAGACCTCCGCGCCGTCCTTCGTACGGACGTGGACGCCCTTGGCGGTGGCGCCGTCCAGCTCCAGCTTGTGCGCCCAGGTCTCCAGCATCAGCGTGAGGTTCGGCCGGTCGCCGGCCTCGATGTGCGGGTGCAGGTAGGCGACCGAGGCGGAGGACCGCTTGTTGTTCTCGGGGTGGTAGGAGAGGTCGAAGAAGCCGACGCCCTCGTCGAACGGCTTGTCGTTGAACCCGACGACCTCCGGCACGCCGAGGGCGGTCTTGGTCGCCTCGATCCAGTCGGTGGCGATCTGGTTCTGGTCCTTCTTCGCCACCCGCACGATGTTGTTGCGCAGCTTGCCGAAGTAGGGGTCCATCTCCTTCGCGCCCCAACCGGTGGCGCCGGCCGCCTCCCACTCGTCCCAGTCGGACGGCAGCGGCTTGAAGGAGATCAGGGTGTTGTGCGACGAGCAGCCGCCGAGGACCTTGGCCCGGCTGTGCAGGATGTGCGAGTTGCCGCGGGGCTGCTCGGTGGTCGTGTACTCGTAGTCCAGCTCGCCGCCGAGGAGGCCGAGCCACTTGCGCAGCGTCAGCACGTCCTCGCGGTCGATGTCGGACGGGCCGCCCTCGATGACGGCGACCGTGACGTCCGGGTCCTCGGTGAGGCGGGAGGCAATGACGGAACCGGCGGTACCACCGCCGACCACGACGTAGTCGTACACGGGCATGGAGGGTGCTCCTTCTTGCAAAGACCTTGGGGGTGCGGGGGTCGGGGGGATCGGGGCGGGCGGCCGCTGGTCAGCGGCGGTCGCTCAGCCCGCGAACCACCGCACCGGCGCAGGCCGGAGGTTCTCGTAAATGTGCTTGCTCTCGCGGTACTCGTCCAGACCCGTGGGGCCGAGTTCCCGGCCGATGCCGGACTTGCCGAAGCCGCCCCACTCCGCCTGCGGGAGGTAGGGGTGGTAGTCGTTGATCCAGACGGTGCCGTGCCGCAGCCGCGCGGCGACCCGGCGGGCGCGCGCGGTGTCGGCGGAGAAGACCGCGCCGGCCAGCCCGTACTCGGTGTCGTTGGCGAGCGCGACGGCCTCGTCCTCGGTGGTGAAGGTCTCCACCGTCAGGATCGGCCCGAAGGTCTCCTCGCGGACCACCTTCATCTCGCGGTGGCAGCCGTCCAGCACGGTCGGCGCGTAGAAGTAGCCGGTGGCCGGGCGGACGGCGGACGGCTCGGGCCGGGCCCCGCCGCACCGCAGCTGGGCACCCTCTGCCAGCGCGGAGGCGACGTACGCCTCGACCTTGTCGAGCTGCTGCTGGGAGACCAGGGGACCGCACTCCACGCCGTCCTCGGTGCCCCGGCCGAGCTTGATCTTCTCGGCGCGGCGGGCGAGTTCGGCGACGAAGCGGTCGCGCACCGACTCCTCGACGATCAGCCGGGCGCCGGCCGAGCAGACCTGCCCGCTGTGGATGAACGCGGCGTTGAGCGCCTGGTCGACGGCGGTGTCGAAGCCCTCCTCGGTGGCGCAGGCGTCGGCGAAGACCACGTTGGGGTTCTTGCCGCCCAGCTCCAGGGCGATCTTCTTGGCACCGGAGACCGCGGCCGCACCGGCCTTCGTGCCGCTGACCAGGCCACCGGTGAAGGAGAACAGGTCGACGTCCGGGTGCTCGGCCAGCCGCTGTCCGACCGGGAGGCCCGCACCGGTGACGATGTTGGCGACCCCGGCCGGCAGCCCGGCCTCGACCAGCAGCTTGACCAGGTGCACGGTCGACAGCGGGGTGACCTCGCTGGGCTTGATCACAAAAGTGTTGCCGGCCGCGAGGGCCGGCGCGATCTTCCAACTCGCCTGGAGCAGCGGGTAGTTCCAGGGTGTGATCAGCGCGCAGACGCCGACCGGTTCGTGCACGACCACGCTGTGCACATCGGCCGAACCGGCGTCGACGACCCGGCCGCCGCTCTCGTTCATCACCACGTCGGCGAAGTACCGGAAGGCGTTGGTGACGTCGTCGACGTCGACCCGGCCCTCCTCCAGGGTCTTGCCGGTGTCCCGGCTCTCGATGAGCGCGATCTCCTCGCGGTCGCGCTGCAGGAGGTCGGCGACCCGGCGCAGCAGCGCGGAGCGCTCGGCGACCGGCGTACGGGGCCAGGCGCCCGCGCCGCCGTCGAAGGCCCCGGCGGCGGCCGCGACCGCGGCGTCCGCGTCCTCGGCACCACCCTCGGCCACCACCTGGAGGGTCGTCGCGTCGGCGGGGTCGAGGACCTCGCGGGTGGCCCCGGACGCGGCGGCCCGCCACACCCCGGCTATGTGAATGGTCTCGCTTGCCGACACGTTGTTTCTGCCTTCCGGTTTCCGAAGTTGTTCCCACTGGTGCAACCACTGGCGTCACCAGCAACGAGGACCCCTCCCCGGAACGGCCTGACCTATGCCCAAACATTCATGGAAAGTGAGCCGACTCACTCGGTGTGCAGCGGAATGTCCTAGAACGTACCCTGAATAGCCGTATGTCCAAGCGGGGAGATCACGCCGTACGACCCGCCGGCAGCAGGTGGCCCGTGCGGCCGTCCCTCACACCGCTCCTCCGCCCCCTCCGCCCCCTCCGCCCGGAGGTATCGAGATGACCACCAGACGGCGTGCCGTCACCGCCACCGCCCTGGGCTGCGGAGCGGCCCTGCTCGCCGGGGCCGCCTGTACGGCCGCCGCGGCGGCCGGTGATCCCGACGGTGAGGGCGACCTCGCGGGAAAATCGGCCCAGCAGATCTCCGACGACGCCCTGCACCAGCTCGTCTCCGCGAAATCCCTGCGCCTGCGCACCGAGACCACCGCCGATCCCACCAAGCTCGACATCACCCTCGACAAGGCCGGCAACTGCGCCGGCGCGATCAGCAAGGGCGAGCTCGGCCGCGTCGAGATCATCAAGCGCGGCAACCAGGTGTGGATGAAACCGGACGCGGCGTTCTGGAAGAGCCAGCTGCCCGGCGAGGAGGGCGCCCGGGCGGCCGCCAAGTACCGCAACACGTTCCTGCACGGCACCGCCGACCACGACGCCTTCCTCCAGAACCTCGCCACCGCCTGCGACCTCACCGCCTTCCAGAAGTCCGCCGCCGGCCCCGACGAGCCGCCCCCGTCCGGCGAGCCCACCCCCACCCCCACCGCCAAGCTCACCAAGGGCCACCCCACGACCCACGAGGGCGCCCCCGTTCTCCCCGTCGTCAAACACACCGACGGCGTCACCGAGACCCTCTACGTGGCCATCAAGGGCACCCACTACCCCCTCAAGCTCACCGCCGAGGCCGACGACCAGAAGAGCACCGTCCTCCTGAGCAACTACGGCACCCCGGTCCCCGACAAGACCCCCGCCCCCGGCGAAACGGTCGACATCTCGGCCCTGGAGGACCTGCTACAGGGGACGCACACCGCGTGAGGGGCATGAACGGCGCGAGTGGCATATGCCGCTACAGCGCGTAACCGGCTCGGATGCCTATCGTTGAACCGTGCGGCTGCCCGTGCGACGTGGCAGCGGGGAGGAGCGGCACGATGACCATCAGCCTTGAGCGGACCGAAACGATCACGATCGACGGGATGGAGATGGCCGAGCAAGAAGAGCCGACCTTGGACGAGCTGTTCGAGCGGCTGGAGAACTCCGTCCCCGAGGGCTACAAGTTCGAGATCGTCGGGGGAACCATCTTCATGTCGCCGCAGCGTGCCGCCCATTGGGAAACCATCCTGGACATCGTCGAGCAACTGCGGACCCGCTATCCGAGGAAGCGCGTGATGTCCGACGTGCGTGTCGACTTCCCGGGCAAGCTGAACGGGTTCGCCTCCGACGTGCTCGCGATCGCCGAGGACTCGGCCAAGGACGTGAACGGCCGCTGGCACTACCGGGACATCGAGTTCGTCGCCGAGGTCGTTTCCGCGAGTACCGCGGGGAACGACTACGGCGCGAAGAAGAAGGCATACGCCGAGGCCGGCATCCCGGTCTATGTGATCGCCGACCCCTACATCGGCCGCTGCCGCGTCTTCACCCAGCCGCAGGACGGCGAGTACAAGTGCGACCTCCCGGTGCCGTACGGCGAGCCGATCGACCTCACCGGCACCGTCGTGGGCCTCACCCTCGCCACCGACGAATTCCCCCGCCAGGGATCCGCGGCGCGCGAGACGTCCCCGACGGAGTGAGAATGCAGACATGGTGCAGACAGCGGCGAAAGCAGTGCTTGAGGGCGGCCCCGCGGACCTGCCCGCGCGGATCGTGCCGGCCGATCCGCACGGCAGCGAGCTGAAGATCCCTTTCCGCGGCGGCTACGAACACTTCCGGCCCACCACCCGCCAGCAGCACACCTCCGAGGGCGCGCTGCCGGTCTACGAGTGGTGGGAGCGCACCGAGATCGCCGAGTAGGCGGGGCCGGCGAGCAGGCGGGGGCGGGCGCACCGTCAGCGTCGCGGGGCGAACGCCTGGAGGGCGATCCGCTGGGTCTCCTGCTGGAGCGGCCAGTCGGCCTCGGTGCCCAGGACGAGGACGGCGAACTGCCGGCCGTCATCCGTGGTGAAGGCACAGTCGACGACCTTGACGCGGGTACCGAGCCGTTCGCTGTCATAGGCGTAGACCAGCTGTGCGGCGTCCGTGCCGGGCGCCGGGCCGTCGAACGCGCCGAGGCTGAGCTCCTCGTATCCCGGGTTGCCCGCCAGCCCCTTCGACGCCTGTTCCAGTGCCGCGCGCGGGCCGATGTCCGGTTCGGTGATCTCGAAGATCTGCATCAGTCCGCGGTCGTCCGGCGCGGTGTAGAACACGCCGGTCTTGCGCTCGCTGCGCTGCCAGCTGTCCGGCACCGCGGTGGTGAAGCCCTTGGCGTCGTGGACGAGGCGGTAGCCGGCGGGCACGGAAGGAGAGGAGACCGCGTCCGTGGGCGGCGTGCTGTCGGTGCTGGGCGCGGTGGTGGCGGTAGCGGTGGGGGTGTGCGGGGCGGAGGCCCGGGTGCGGGCGGCAGGCGGTGCGTCGCCGTCCCGGCCCCACATCAGATAGGCCCCACCGGCACCGGCACCGATGGCCGCCACGGCCGCCCCGGCGATCAGGGCGACGGTGGTACGGCGGCGAGGCCCGGAGCCGGGAACGGGACCGGGAGCGGGGGCGTCTCCCGGACGGGCCCCGGGGTCGGGTAACCAGCCGGAGGGCGGCTGCGGTGGTGAGGCGGGGGGCGGTGGTTCGCCCACGCTCGGGGCGAAGGACGGCCGCGGCGGCATCGGCCCGGTGTACGCCGCCGGGGCCGGCGTGCCGTCCTCCCAGCTCTGGGTCTCGTCGTTCCAGCGGGCCGGCCCGCCACGTTTCATCGTCACCCTCCCACCAGGGCCGCGACCGCCTGGGTCACCGCGGCCCCGGACGCCAGCAGCCCGACCACCGCGCCGGCGTCGGTCAGCGCCGCGCGCAGCCGCGCCAGCCGCCCGGCCCCGGCCGCCCCGGTGTCGCTGATGTCCCCTTCGGTCCCGGCGAGTTCCTCGTCCAGGGCGGTCACCTCGGGGCTCTGCACCGCCCGGGCCAGATCGCCCCGCAACTCCCTGACCGCACGCAGCAGTTCCTCCTGCGCCGGGTCGGCGGCCGGTGCGCCGCCGCCTTCGTTCTGCGTCACGGTGTTGTGGTCGCCGATGGCGAAGGCGCCCCGGACGCTGCCGATGTGGATGCCGTTGCCGCGCGCGTCAGCCGTTGCCACTCTTCTTCCTTCCCTTCGGGGCGGTGCCACCGGTGGTCGTGTTCTGGGTGATCGTGTTGTGGTCGCCGATGCCGACGGCCCCCTGGGCGGACTCCACGTAGACGCCGCCCTCGGCGACGTGCACGATGCGCTGCTCGAACTCGTCGGTCTGGTAACCGGCCTCGCGCAGCGCGGTGGTCACCCCGGCCGTCACCCGCTGCTGCACGGTCTTCAGATACCGCGCCACATCCATGTCCTGGAACAGCGACGCCTCGCCGTACGACCCCAGTTCGCGCACGGAGACGCCCGGGCCCTCCGGGAGCGCCGCGCCGTGCCCGGCCGTGGCCAGCCGCCACGCCGAGAGCAGTCCGCGCCCCAGGGTGAGCAGCGCGTTACCGGCCGAGCGCGGCGTCTGGGCCAGCGCCCAGACCGCCTTGCCGAAGTGGTGGTGGTGCCGGTACTGGTGGGCGAGCCGGTCGGCGTCCTGGAAGAGCTGCCGCAGCGGCCACAGCACGTGCGGCGCGACCTCCAGCATCAGCATCCCGCCCTGGGTGTGGACCCGGACGAAGACCGTGGTGACGATGCCCTCGTTCCAGCCGCCGACCCGGATCCGCAGGAAGTGCCGCCGGGTCTCGCCGCCCTCCTCGACGGCAGCGGCCCGGTGCTGCTCGAACGCCTGCGGCCCGTACGGTGCCGCGGCCCGGTCGGGCAGTCCCTCGACCGGCAGGAAGACGCACTCGTCGATCTCCAGGGCGCGCAGCCGGTCGCGGACCGCGGCCGCCGCCTGCGGTGATCCGTGCGGCGACGGCACCCGCAGCGCCTCCACCAGCGGCACGATCCGGGCCAGGATCGCGCTGTTGTCCAGCGGCTCGGTCTCCCGGTCCGGGTGCGGGACCAGCTCCACCGACAGCGACCAGGTCTTGTACGGGTAGCCGGCGCCGCAGAACGGGTTGGCCGCCCGGTACATCACCAGCGGCCCGTGCTGCTCGATCCGCACCCGGTCCCGCAACCGCCGGAACCGCAAGCCCTCGGCCCGCTCCGCCGGATCGGACATCACGTCGGGGAACCGCTCCTTGGACAGTTCCCGGGCCAGCGAACGGGCGAACTGCCCCTGTTGCAGCCCGACCAGCACGGCCAGTGCGAACGGCAGCAACAACGTCACCCAGAACGCCACGGCCACGATGGCCGAGGAAACGCCGTAGCCGCCGCTGTCGTACGAAAAACCGGACGAGGAGCCGTCATAGCCGCTGCCGTCGCTCCCGCCGCTGTCCGACTGGAAGAGGGAGATCAGGTCCGGGATCAGCCGGGTGGGCAGCGGCACCCAGATGCTGACCGTGAACGCAGCGGCCAGCATCCCCACCATGAAGAAGAGTAGGGAGAGGCGCCCGTACCACCGCAGCACGAAGGACGCCGAGCGGGCCAGCCACTGCGGCAGGGGCGCTCGGCGCACCCAACGGCCCAGCCCCATGAGGATGACGGGGAGGAGGTAGAACGTCACCATCCCGCCGGACAGCGGTATCGCCACGATCCACAATCCGAGGATCGCCGCCGCCCAGCCCAGCTCCAGGCGCCGGGCCCGCAGCGCGTGGGCGAGCACCCGGGCCGCGTCGATGCCCAGCGACGGCGCGGCCAACCGCTCTTCGTGGACGTAGAGTTCGTCGATCACCGCGTCCCGGAACCCCTCGTCCAGGTACGTCCCGGCGCACAGCAACCGGGTGGCCTCACTGGCACCGGGCGGGACGGGTTCGAGCGGGGCGGGCTTCGTCAGCTGCGCGGGTACGTTCATCCGGACCATCGGCCTCCCCCATAAAGCCTCACGGAAGCCGCAGCATAGGCCAGGGAAGCACTCCGTGTCAGGGAGTTAACGCAAGGTCACGACAGGGTCATTTTCTTGACGGCAGTCACAAAGGACGACCAGTCCCCCACCGGGAAGAACAGCACGGGCCCGTCAGCGTTCTTGCTGTCCCGGACGGGGACGACGTCGGGGATACCGGGGGCTACTTCGATGCAGTCCCCGCCGTTGTTTCCGCTGTAGCTGCTCTTGATCCAGATCGCCGCGCTCAGGTCGTGGCTGTTCATGCTGCTCGTACCCCTTCATCACGTCGCTGATCAGAGCGGCGGAGTCACGGGCTGACAGAACGTCCGCCCTCAGCACATCGTAAGCCTGGCTGTGCCGCCTGAAGAGCGCCGGATCGTCGCTGAAATGGCCGCGGTCCAACGACTCCGAGTACACCCACCGATGTCCGTCGGGAAGCTCGATCAGCGACATGGAGCCGTTGGGGCGCACGACGTCCGGTCGGTCCGTTGGGACCACCTGGATACGGATGTTGGGGCGCCGGCCAGCCTCCAGCAGGTGCGCACATTGGTCCCGCATGACGGCCGCGCTTCCCACCATGTTGCGCAGACAACTCTCGTCCAGCAGAGCCACATACAGCGGGCCGCCATCAGCCAGGAAGCGCTGCTGTCGGCTCAATCGGGCGCGAACGCGCTCCTCGACCTCGGGCCCGCTCAGGACCTGCGAGAACAGCGCCGTCGCATAATCAGGCGTCTGCAAAAGGCCCGGGACGACCCGCTCTTGATACGCACGCAGGGCTACGGTCATCGCATCCATCTGGGCCCTGCGCTCGAACCAGTCCGGATGCTGCACCTCCGGATACCAGTCGATCCGCTCCCACAATCGCCGCAACACCCCACCCGTGGCGAGCAGTTCGTCGCACGTATCGGCGAACGTGTCGTGCGGTACGCGCTCGCCCGCCTCAACGCGTGCGACATGCGAGCGGTCGCACGGGATCTTGCGGGCCAATGCCTCCTGGGTGAGGCCCGCCCCCTCCCGGTGGTGCTTCAGCACCTCGCCGAACACGGCGGCCGTCGTGGCCGCCACTCCCCCCGTGCCATTGCGCCGCCTCACGGCACCCCCTTGTGACAGTTGCTCACTGACACGCGCTCGGCGTTGTCATCACCCAACCCGCTGAGCAACGATGAACACACCCAGAGTAACGAACGGCGAACCCCCGCGACGTTGGCAGACGTCCGGGGGCGTGGCCTTCAACCCAGAGAGATTGATGACATGCACCACGTTATCCGGCTCTTCGAGCCCCTGCTACGGCTGTTACTGCCCGGGAGCGGGCGTCACCGGCCCGCGGAGGCGCCGCCGGTGGCACCACCACCCGTCGTTCCGCCCCGATGGGTGCCCGTACGGCACACGGAGCTGCTGCGGGGTGAGGACTCCGCCCTCGTGCGGCCGTATCTGATCGCGCACGAGCGGCGACAGTACGCGCGCCGCATGCCGGAGGTGGTGTGGTGAGTGGCGGCGCCGGTCACCCCGTTCAACTGCCGGACTTGTGGCGGGACCCCGCGCCCGCCGCCGGGTGCGATGTGTGTGAGGCGCTGGCGCGGCAGCGGGTGGCGGCGTATGCGGTGGGGGACCGGTCGAAGGTGTCGGACTGCAATGTCGAGATCCGGCGGCATCCTCACCGGGCGTGAGAAGCCGCCAACGGGGCGAGCCCGCACCGCCGTTGAGGCAGTGCGGGCTCGCCGCGGAAGCGGGGTGGCTCAGATGAGGCCGAGACCGCGGACCGCCTCGCGCTCCTCCGTCAGCTCCTTGACGGAGGCGTCGATGCGGGTGCGGGAGAACTCGTTGATGTCCAGGCCCTGGACGATCTCGTACGTGCCGTCCTTGGTGGTGACCGGGAAGGAGGAGATCAGGCCCTCCGGGACGCCGTAGGAGCCGTCCGACGGGATGCCCATCGAGGTCCAGTCGCCCTCGGCGGTGCCGTTGACCCAGGTGTGGACGTGGTCGATGGCGGCGTTCGCGGCGGAGGCGGCCGACGAGGCACCGCGGGCCTCGATGATCGCGGCGCCGCGCTTGGCGACGGTCGGGATGAAGGTCTCGGCCAGCCACTTCTCGTCGTTGACGGTCTCGGCGGCGTTCTTGCCGGCGACCGTGGCGTGGAAGATGTCGGGGTACTGGGTGGCGGAGTGGTTGCCCCAGATCGTCAGGCGCTTGATCTCGGAGACCGGGGTGCCGGTCTTCTGCGCGAGCTGGGAGATGGCCCGGTTGTGGTCCAGGCGGGTCATCGCGGTGAAGCGCTCGCGCGGTACGTCCGGCGCGGCGGCCTGGGCGATCAGCGCGTTGGTGTTGGCGGGGTTGCCGACGACCAGGACCTTGATGTCGTCCGCGGCGTGGTCGTTGATGGCCTTGCCCTGGGGCTTGAAGATGCCGCCGTTGGCCTCCAGGAGGTCACCGCGCTCCATGCCCTTGGTGCGGGGGCGGGCGCCGACCAGCAGGGCGACGTTCGCACCGTCGAAGGCCACGTTCGGGTCGTCGGAGATGTCGATGCCCTGGAGGAGCGGGAAGGCGCAGTCGTCCAGTTCCATGGCGGTGCCCTCGGCGGCCTTCAGGCCCTGCGGGATCTCCAGGAGGCGCAGCTTGACCGGCACGTCCGCGCCGAGCAGATGACCGGAAGCGATGCGGAAGAGGAGGGCGTAACCGATCTGGCCGGCGGCGCCGGTGACGGTGACATTGACGGGAGTGCGGGTCATGGCGATCTCCTGCGCGGTGTTTTCCGGGGGCAAGCCCCTGGACCACCAGGGGTGGCGGTGGGTGTCCCTGCCCAGCTATCGAGGTCTCTTGGTATCGAGAGACCCGGCCGTCAGGCTATCGGACCCCTGCCCGGTGCCGGTGACGGGTCGGTGTGGCACGCCTCACCGGGTGTACCGGGGCGCCCGGACGGTGGCCCGCCCGTCCTCCGACCGGCCCGCACGGATCGTGGCGGCGGCCGCCCGCTCAAGGAGGGGGGAGGCGGGCGGCCGCCGGGTTTTGCCACACCCGTGGGGGGATAACCGGCGCCTGCCCCGGATAACCGGGTGCATGCCCCCCTTTTTTCACCGAACGCCCGGTGGCCGTCGATTCCCGGCCAGCGGGGTGCCCCGCGCCGCCGCGGCCGACCCCGGCGTCCGGGGGCCGACCGTCAGCGTCCGGGAGCCAGCAGGAGCACGGCGGCGAGGGCCATCAGCAGGGCGCCCAGCGCGCCGACCGCCAGCATCAGCGCCCGCAGGCGACGGGCCCGCCGGCCGTCGAGCGCACCGGGCCCGGCCGACGGCTCCGGGGCGACCGCCGCCGCCCGGCCCGGCCCGCCGGCGTCCGCGTCCCGTTCCGCCCTCCACTCCTGCCTCCTGCCCTCCCCCCAGTCCTCGTCCCGGGCCGGCAGCTGCGCGACCTGGGTACGGACCGCGCCCGGCGCCGCCGCGGCCTCCCGTACGGCCCACGCGGGGGCGGCCCGTATCGCCTCCCTCGGTACGTCGTGCCGCAGCTCGGCCCGGCTCCAGGCGCGTTCGGCCGGTTCCCACCGCATGACGAGGTGTCCCGGGTCGGTGCCGGTCGCCTCGGCGAGCGCGACGACGGCGCGGCGCGGTGGCAGCAGCCGCCCGTCCAGATAGCGCTCCCACGACGTCTTGCTGTAACCGGTGCGGTCCGCGACGGCGGCCACACTCAGCCGGCTGCGGTCCACCAGACCCCTCAGCCGTTCCGTGAACTCCCTTACCGCCGGGTCGAGTTCTCCCGGCAGTGCCTTCCAGCGAGGCATGGCTCCCCCTGTTCGCCCACTCACGCGCCGTACCGCGGCGCGACTCCCCCGGACCCGCCCTATTCACCCCCAGGAGGGACACCGCCATCCAGTGGAACGTCCCTTTCCCGCTGGGCGCACGGGAGCATTCGGGCAGTCGTCGTGCCTTCGCCGTGCCTCCCGGACGCGCCCCGCACCGCCGTCCGCACCCGCGCCTCCGGCGGTCCGCGGCAACCGGCGGTCCGCGGCACCGGCGGTCCGCTCAGTGCGTGAAGCACTCGCGGGGGCCGCCGCCCGCGGGGTAGAGGCAGAGCCGGACGCCCCGCGGGCCGCGGGCCGCCGCCATCGGCGTGACGAGGTAGCCCTCGGCGTCGAACCGGTCCCTGACCCGCACCGACCGCGGCAGCGACCCCGGTGCGGTGACCTCGATGCGGTCCCCGATCCGGCCGCCGCGGAGCCGTCCCCATGCGGCCGCGCACGCCGTGCCGTACCGCACCTGGACGTGCCTCCCGTGGGCGGTGGTGGCCTCGATGACCGTGTCCACCATGCCCTCGCCGCCGCAGAACATCGACTGCGGGTCCTTGCCGTCGCAGGACCGCCCGCGGCAGCCGGTCACCGCCGAGGCGCTGGGCGCGGCGCTCGCGGCCGGGCCACCGCGGGCCTCCCCCGCCCGCTCCCCCGCCAGGAACGTCACCGCCACGACCAGCGCCACCACCCCGGCACCGACCCCGGCCACCACGGCCACCACCCGTCGGTGCCTCCAGCGGGGTGGCGGCTGCTGCGGCAGTTGCGGAGGGTGCGGCGGCGCGGGGTGAGCCTCGGCCGCGGCCTCCGCCCGGGCCGCCGCGGGCGCCGCCCGTCCGCTCCAGGCCGCGTCCGCCAGTTCCCACAGCGCCAGCAGCCGCCCGGCCGGCTCGCCCGCCAGCCGGCACAGCGCCTCCACGGCGTCCCGCGGCGGCAGCTTCTTGCCGTTGAGATAGCGCTCCCAGGAGGACTTGCTGTACGGGGTGCGGGCCGCGAGCGCGGCCAGGCTCAGCCCCGTACGGCCGCGCAACTCCCGCATTCCCGCGGCCAGTCGGGAGCTCTCGACGCCCTCGACGCCCTCGCACAGCTCGCTGCCGGGGCCGCTCACCGGCGCAGCACCTTCCAGGTGTCGGGGCCCACGATCCCGTCCGTGGGCAGCCCGGCGGCGGCCTGTAACCGCTTGACGGCGCGCATGGTGTGCTCCCCGACGATGCCGTCCACCGGGCCCGGGTCGTAACCCCGGTGGTTCAGCAGGCACTGCGCCTCGACCACCTCCCAGCCGGTCGCGCCGCTGGCCAGGATCGCCGTGGTGCTGCGGCTGCGGTCGGCGGTCAACACGCCCGCGGCGCGCCGCACATGGCAGCGGAAGGTCTCCCCCACGCGGTGGCTGAACGCCGGTGTGGCGGCGGTGGTCCGGCCGGCCGCCGCCGTGCCGTTCCCGCGTCCGCCGCCACCGTCGTCCTGCCAGGGCCGGACGGCCAGCAGCACCACCGCGGCGACCGCGACCACCACCAGCCCGCCGAGCAGCGCGAGCGGCCCGCGCCGCAGCCACGGACGGCCGGGCACCGCAACGGGCGCGGGGGCGGCGGACGTTGAGGGGACGGGTGCCGGGGTGGCGGGGGCGTCCTTTGCGGGCGCGGCGGGGGCGTCCTCCGCGGGCGCCGCGGGTGTGTCCTCCGTGGGCGCGGCGGCCCCGGCCCGTTCCGCGGCCGCCGGGGAGCGGGACTGCCCCGCCGGCTCCGAAGGCCCGGCAGGCCCGGCCCCCGCCCGTTCCGCGCCCCACGCCTGCGCCGCGACCTCGTGCAGCGCCAGCAGCCGGGTCGCGTCGGCGCCGCAGACCCGCGCCAGCGCCACCACGGCCTCCCGCGGCGGGAGCTTCTTGCCGTTGAGGTAGCGCTCCCACGACGACTTGCTGTACGCGGTCTTGGCGGCGAGCGAGGCCAGGCTCAGCCCGCTGTGGTCCTTCAGTCTCCGCAGCTGTACGACGAGCTGCCGCACCCGATGGTCGAGCGTGTCGGGCAGCCCTTTCCAACGCGACATGTTCCACCCCATACGCGTCTGCTTTTCCCCCGAGGCCAGCAGCCCCCTACGCACCGATGATGGCCCGGATGCACCCTCCGGTTGCCCTTTTTACGGTTTCCGCACGGTATCCGGACATCCGTACCGCTGCCTTCCCCTCGCCCCGCCGTCCCACCGCGGCGTCCGCGGACCCGGCGTCCCCGCAGGTCAGCGGCTGGGACGTCCCAGAGGGTCCCCATCGGTCCGGAGTCTGTGGCGGCCGTGCGGCGGGGGGCGCACAGTCGGTGACGCACCACGGCGGCGCGGTCCACCCCGCGCCGCCTCCTGACCACCTACGGGGAGGAACCCGATCATGAACGCTCGCAAGCGCCTCGCCCTCACCGCGGCCGCCGCGGCCGTCACCGGAGGGCTCGCGCTGGCCCCGGCCGTCAGCGCCAGCGCCGCCCCCGCCCCCGCGAAGCAGGGCTCGGCCACCGTCCTGCGGGCACCGAGCAACTGTCCCCGCGGTTACCTGTGCGTCTACCCGCAGGCCAACTACAAGGGGACCCCGAAGAAGGTCGCGGGCAACAACCGCGACCTGCGGCGCTACGGCGGCGCCTTCAACTACCCGCTGTCGGCGTACAACAACGGCACCCGCTGCAACGTGACGGTCTGGGAGAAGCCCAACTTCCGCGGCCACCACGCCAAGCTCAACCGCGGCACCGGCTGGAAGTTCATCGGCGCCAACCTCATGACCCTCTACTCGAACAAGTGGTGCTGAGGCCCTGAAGCACACGGCGGCGGCCCGTCCTTTCCGGGGGAGAGGACGGGCCGCCGTCGTGCCGTGCGTCGCGGCGCCGCGTCAGCGCACGGTGAAGTGCACGATGTCGTCCAGGAACGGGACGTGGATCCACGGCTTGGGCTGCACCATCATCGACAGCACCACGATCACGAAGCCGAGCACGCCGTACGTGGCCAGGTCCGTGAAGCGGGAGCGCACCGCGAGCATGCCCACCGACGGCAGTGCCCAGCGCAGCGCGGCGCCGGCCAGCAGGGACAGTCCGACGACCAGGCTGCCGATGCGGAACGCGTCGAGCGCGACCAGCAGCAGCCCGAGGGCGACCCCGCCCATGACCGTGAGCAGCGGCCACTGCCGGGCGGGCGCGGAGTGCTCGCCGGAGGCGGCCCGTCCGCCGCCCTCAGGGCGGGCCGTGTCACGGGTCAGCGTCGGGAAGCGGCGAGAGCGCTGCGGCTCGGAGGCGCCGTCCGAATGCGCTTCGGCTGGCATGGCTGGCAGTCCCTTCGGTTCCTGGTCCGGCGGTCCGCCCGGCCGTCCGCGGCCGGGCCTGACATCTTCGAGGGTACGGGCAACGGGCGGCTCAGCCGGCCGCGCGCTCGGCCGCCTCGACGACGTTGACCAGCAGCTGGGCGCGGGTCATCGGGCCGACGCCGCCGGGGTTGGGGGCGACCCAGCCGGCCACCTCGGCCACGCCGGGGTGCACATCGCCGACGATCTTGCCCTGCTCGTCCCGGCTGACGCCGACGTCCAGGACGGCCGCGCCGGGCTTGACGTCCTCCGGCTTGATGATGTGCGGCACACCGGCGGCCGCGACGATGATGTCGGCCTGCTTCAGGTGCGCGGACAGGTCCTTGGTGCCGGTGTGGCACTGGGTCACGGTGGCGTTCTCGGACTTGCGGGTGAGCACCAGCGGCATCGGGCGGCCGATGGTGATGCCCCGGCCGACCACGACGACGTGGGCGCCCTTGATCTCGACGTCGTGGCGGCGCAGCAGCTGGACGATGCCGAAGGGGGTGCACGGCAGCGGGCCCTCGATGCCGAGCACCAGCCGGCCCAGGCTCATCGGGTGCAGTCCGTCGGCGTCCTTGGCCGGGTCCATCAGCTCCAGGACGCGGTGGGCGTCGATGCCCTTGGGGAGCGGGAGTTGGACGATGTAGCCGGTGCAGGCCGGGTCCTCGTTCAGCTCCCGGACGACCGCCTCGATCTCCTCCTGGGTGGCGGTCTCCGGCAGTTCGCGCTGGATCGAGGCGATGCCGACCTGTGCGCAGTCGCGGTGCTTGCCGTTGACGTACCAGCGGCTGCCGGGGTCGTCGCCGACCAGGAGGGTGCCCAGGCCGGGCTGGACGCCCTTGGCCTTCAGGGCCTCGACGCGGGCGGCGAGCTCGGACTTGATAGCGGCTGCGGTGGCCTTGCCATCCAGAATCTGGGCAGTCATGTCTCCATACTCCCGGATGAGGGCGGTCACGTTCCAATCAGGGCGTGCGCGGCGCCCGCGGGCCCGGTGGCGCGCCGGCCGGATCCGGGGCCCATCTGCCCCTGCATTTTCCGGACATGATATGGCCGGAAGTGATCATTGCACTTGGACAACGGCTCCGCTATCTGACTGGACAGAGTCAACGCCCACCTAGAAGGATTGACGCCGCAGTGCCGCAGGCATCGTCGGGGGCGGGCCAGTGAAACCTGTTTTTCCTCCGAGTCACGCTGCGTCGTCCCCCACTGACCCAACGGAGGAAAACACCACATGAGCTTCGGCGACCCGAACAACCCTTACGGCCAGCCCCCGCAGGCCCCGCAGGCGCCCTACGGGCAGCAGCCCCCGGTGCCCCCGCAGGGCGGCCCCGGCTACGGCTACCCGCAGCAGCCGCAGGCCCCGCAGCAGCCGTACGGCTACCCCCAGCAGGGTCAGGTCCCGCCGCAGCAGCCGTACGGCGGCTACCCGCAGCAGGCCGGCTACGGCATGCCGGGCATGCCGCAGGGTTACGCGAGCTGGGGCGCGCGCGTGGGCGCCTACCTCATCGACTACCTGATCGTGGGTCTGCTCCCGACGATCCTGTACTTCGTCGCCCTGGCCATGTCCGCCAGCGCGGCGACGGTCACGCCGGACACCTCGTCCTGCCCGCCGGGCGACATCCAGTGCATCAGCGACGCCTACAACAAGGCCGCGGACACCGCCACTCCGGTCGGCTCGTTCGTGCTCATCGCGATCGCCGGTCTGATCGGCCTGGCCGCCGGTCTGTTCGTGCTCGCCAAGGAAGGCAGCACCGGCCAGACCCCGGGCAAGAAGGCCCTGGGCATCCGCCTCGTCAAGGAGGCCACCGGCCAGCCGATCGGCTTCGGCATGGCCTTCGTCCGGAAGCTCTGCCACATCCTCGACGGGTTCTGCTGCCTGGGCTACCTGTGGCCGCTGTGGGACGAGAAGTCGCAGACGTTCGCGGACAAGATCGCCGGCACGGTGGTCGTCAAGTCCCAGTAACGCACCGGCATTCCGGCCGGGGCACCGCCCCGACGGACGTGCGCCACTCCTCGAAGGCCCCCTCGCAACAGCGCGATCGGGGCCTTCGCGGCTCCGTTCAAGTCGCCTGAAGGACACCGCTCGTGAGCTACCCCAACCCCAACCCCTACGGCCCGCCTCCGGGCCAGCAGCCCGGCCAGCCCGGCTACGGCTATCCCCAGCAGCCGCCGCAGCCCTCGCCGTACGGCCCGTACCCGGGCGGCCCGGTGCCCGGCATGCAGCCGCAGTACCCGACGGTGATGCCCGGTGGCGTCAAGGCCGCCCGCGTCATGCTGTTCGTGCTGGCCGGGCTGAACCTCATCGGCCTGGTTCTCGCCGTGATGGGGCTGGGCGGCGTCAGCAAGGCGTCGCACAGCGCCTCGGCGTACACCACCAGTGACGACATCACGGCGATGAACATCGGCAAGGGCGTGCTGATCGCGGTCATCGTGATCATCGTGATCTTCACCGTGACCGCGATCACCCTGGCCGCGCAGTTCGCCAACGGCGGTTCCGGCGTCCGCATCGGCACGATCGTCTACGGCGTGGGCAACATCATCCTGAGCCTGCTCACCTTCCCGCTCGGCCTGGTCCACACGGTCCTGGGCATCCTGGTGCTGGTCTTCGTCTCCAAGGACGAGGGCAACGCCTGGTTCAACCGGCCGCGTTACTGACGCGCCGCGCCAACGGCGAAGGGCCGCACCCCCGAGGCGGGGGTGCGGCCCTTCGGCGTACGCGATGCGGCTCAGTGGAAGAAGTGCCGGGCGCCGGTGAAGTACATCGTCACGCCGGCCTTCGTGGCGGCCTCGACGACCAGCTCGTCACGGATCGAACCGCCCGGCTGGACGATCGCCCGGACGCCGGCCGCGATGAGGATCTCCGGGCCGTCGGGGAACGGGAAGAAGGCGTCGGAGGCCGCGTACGAACCCCGGGCGCGCTCCTCGCCGGCCCGCTCGACGGCCAGCTTGCAGGAGTCCACGCGGTTGACCTGGCCCATGCCGACGCCCACCGAGGCGCCGTCCTTGGCGAGCAGGATCGCGTTGGACTTCACCGCGCGGCACGCCTTCCAGGCGAACGCCAGCTCGGCCAGCTGCTCCGGCGCCAGCGCCTCACCGGCCGCCAGCGTCCAGTTGGCCGGGTCGTCGCCGTCGGCCTGGAGGCGGTCGGTGACCTGCAGCAGCGCACCGCCGTCGATCTGCTTGACCTCGACCGGGGCGGCCGGGGCACCCTCGGCGCGGAGCACCCGGATGTTCTTCTTCCGGGCGAGGATCTCGACCGCGCCGTCCTCGTAGCCGGGCGCCACGATGACCTCGGTGAAGATCTCGGCGACCTGCTCGGCCAGTGCCACCGACACCGGGCGGTTGACGGCGATCACACCGCCGTACGCGGAGACCGGGTCGCAGGCGTGCGCCTTGCGGTGCGCCTCGGCGACGTCCGCGCCGATCGCGATGCCGCAGGGGTTGGCGTGCTTGATGATGGCCACACAGGGCTCGGCGTGGTCGTACGCGGCCCGGCGCGCGGCGTCGGTGTCCGTGTAGTTGTTGTACGACATCTCCTTGCCGTGCAGCTGCTCGGCCTCGGCCAGCCCGCCCTCGCCGGTCACGTACAGCGCGGCGCCCTGGTGCGGGTTCTCGCCGTAGCGCAGCACGTTCTTGCGCGCGTACGTCGCACCGAGGAAGTCGGGGAAGCCGCTGTCGTCGGCGGCCGCGTAGTCGTCGGCGAACCAGGAGGCGACCGCCACGTCGTAGGCGGCGGTGTGCTGGAACGCCTCCGCGGCCAGCCGCTTGCGGGCGGTCAGGTCGAAACCGCCGTCACGGACCGCGGCGAGCACGTCGGCGTACCGGGCCGGGCTGGTGACGACCGCGACCGAGGGGTGGTTCTTGGCGGCGGCCCGGACCATCGAGGGCCCGCCGATGTCGATCTGCTCGACGCACTCGTCGGGGGTGGCGCCGGAGGCGACGGTCTCCCGGAACGGGTAGAGGTTCACGATCACCAGGTCGAACGGCTCCACGCCCAGCTCCGCCAGCTGCTGCCGGTGGGCGTCCAGGCGCAGGTCGGCCAGGATGCCGGCGTGCACCTTCGGGTGCAGGGTCTTGACCCGGCCGTCGAGGCACTCGGGGAAGCCCGTCAGCTCCTCGACCTTGGTGACCGGCACCCCGGCGGCGGCGATCTTCCCGGCCGTCGACCCGGTCGAGACCAGCTCGACGCCCGCCGCGTGCAGGCCCTGGGCCAGCTCCTCCAGCCCGGACTTGTCGTAGACGCTGACCAGCGCGCGGCGGATGGGCCGCTTCGTACCTTCGGCGGTCACGAGATACGTACCTTTCGTCCCTCAATGCGGTAGCCGTGCCGGGCCAGATGCCCCACGACCTCGACGAGCAGCGATCGCTCGACTTCCTTGATGCGCTCATGCAGCGCGGCTTCATCGTCCTCGTCCCGGATCTCGACCACGCTCTGCGCGATGATCGGGCCGGTGTCGACCCCGTCGTCGACGAAGTGGACGGTGCATCCGGTGACCTTCGCGCCGTACGCGAGGGCATCGCGTACGCCGTGGGCACCGGGAAAACTCGGCAGCAGCGCCGGGTGGGTGTTGACGATGCGGCCGCCGAACCGGGTCAGGAACTCCTTGTCCAGGATCTTCATGAAGCCGGCCGACACCACCAGGTCCGGCTCGTACGCGGCGGTCGCCGCGGTCAGCGCGGCATCCCACTCCGCGCGAGTGCCGTGGTCCTTGACCCGGCAGACGAAGGTCGGCAGGCCCGCCTTCTCGGCCCGCTCCAGGCCCGCGATGGCACCGCGGTCCGCGCCCACGGCCACGATCTCGGCGCCGTACTCCTCGGCTCCGCGGGCGGCGATGGCGTCCAGCAGGGCCTGGAGGTTCGTGCCCGAACCGGAGACGAGCACGACGAGGCGCGCCGGACGGGCGGGCCCGGCGGGTCGGGCGGGCGGGGCGGGGGGCGGGGACGAAGCCACGGCGGGGCTCTTTCTCGATCTCGCGTGCAGTGAGCTCACATGCTTTGTGTGGTCGTACAAGACCGCGGGTACCGCAAATCCGGGGAACCCTACGAAGGCGCCGACCGTCAGCAACGATACCGGCACACCGAGCGGCCCCCGCGGGACGGGGGCGGGGACGGGAGGTAGCGTCGGGCGTGAGACTGCACGCAGTTCGTGGTATCCGGGCGCCGGTCGCGAAGGCCCGCGTACGGACGAGACAAGGGGAAGACACACTCCAGATGACGGACCGACGCCGCCGCGCGGCCCTCCTGCTCCCTCCCCCGGCCACCGCTGGGAGGCACCCCCGGCCCGCCACCGCCCCCGGGGTGGTGCTGCTGCCGCGCGGCCGCATGACGTCGTCCTCCGGTCCCTCCTCTCCGGGCCCCGACCGCGACAACCCGTTCGCGCCGCCGCCGGCCGGCACCCCCGACCAGGAATGGCGGCCCCGCCATCCGGGCCCGTACACCCAGGGCCAGGACCAGGCTCAGGGCCAGGACCAGGACCAGGGAGAGGGGCAGGGCCAGGACGGCGGCGACCGGCCGCAGCCGGGACCGGACGAGCCGGCGCCGAGCTGGGGCAGCCAGTGGAGTCCCCGGCAGCCGGGCCGGCAGAGCGGCGGCTTCGGCACCCGCCCGGGCAGCCGCAACAACCAGCCCGGCGGCGGCCCCGGCGGCCCCGGCAACCTCCGCTGGGACCCCACCGACCCGGCCCAGCGCCGGGCCCGCTACGCCCTGCTGGCCGGCATGTGGGCGTTCTTCTTCGTCCTCTTCAGCCTCTCCGAGGTCGCGCTGCTGCTCGGTGCGCTGGCGATCTACTGGGGCATCAGCGCGCTGCGCGCCAAGCCGGACCCGGCGAAGGCCGCCGCATCGGCGACCACCGCCGCCATGGAGGGCCGCCCCGCCCCCCACCGGCCGTCCGCCCAGGGCCCGCGCCCCGGTGCCGCCGCCGGCACCCGGCCGCAGGTCACCGCGGCCGTCGGGGGCCTGGTGACCGCCTCGCTCGCGCTGATGCTGGTGGCCGCGACGTTCACCGTCCAGATCGTCTACCGCGACTAC
This sequence comes from Streptomyces sp. NPDC107765, assembly GCF_055657085.1. NCBI lineage: Bacteria > Bacillati > Actinomycetota > Actinomycetes > Kitasatosporales > Streptomycetaceae > Streptomyces > Streptomyces sp. NPDC107765. The sequence goes on from NZ_JBVKBL010000002.1 coordinate 606,888, forward strand.
TTCACCTGCGTGAACGACGCCCTGACGCAGTCGTCCGGCAAGTCCTGCGAGAAGCTCCTGCCGAGGGAGCTGCGGCCGCTGCTGAGCGTGGAGGAGTAACCCCGCACCACGGCGGCCGACCCGGTCGCTCAGCCCCCGGGAGCCGCGGCGGCCGCCGCCTTGCCGTCGGCCGTCGCCTCCCCGTCGGCCGTCTCCTTGCCCTCGGCCGCCGCCTCTCCCTCTGCCGGCGCCTTCCCGTCCGTGGTCGCCTTCCCGTCCGCGGCCGTCTCCCCGCCTGTGGTCGTCTCCCCGACCGTCCCGTCGGTCGTCGCGGTGACGCCGTCCGCCGGTGCCGCTTTCCGGGTGCGCCGGAGCTGCCAGGAGCGCAGGGCGAGGGCGCCGGGGACGCCGGTGAGGGCGGTCCAGGCGGCCGCCGCGAGGCCGGTGCGCCAGCCGCTCGGGCCGAACGCGGCGAGCGCGCCGTGCCCGAGCGCCCCGCCGGCCAGGCCCGCCAGCACCGCCGCGCCGACGCCGCACAGCAGGGCCGCGAACGCCGCGACACCGGCCGTCCGCCGCCACGGCCAGGGCGCAGGCCAGGACTTCGACCAGGGTCCGTCCGCGGAAGCTGGGTCCGTCGCCATACGGGCCACCGAGCGGGCGAGCCAGATCCCGGCGGCCACCGGCAGCACGGCCACCGCCCAGGTCAGCGGCGTTCCCGGGCCCACCTCCGGCACCCCGCCGAGCAGCGGCAGCCGGGGCACCGGGGGGTGCGCCGAGGCGCCCAGCGGGCCGATCGTGCTGCCGGCGCCCAGCGTGAACCCGGGCCCCAGCCCGTAGGCGGCGCCCCAGACCGCCGCGTTCGGGAGCAGCAGCAGGCACAGCAGCAGCACCGTGGCGCGGCTCGCCCAGTCCGGGGCGAGCGTCAGGAGGTCGTGGCGCACCCGGCCGCCGTGCACCGCGAGCCCGACGAGAGTGAGCAGGGCGCCGCCCACCAGCAGCGCCACGAGGCCCACGCCGGCGGCCCGGCGGGCGGCGGCGAGGCGGTGGCCTCCGAAGGCGGTCCGCAGTCGGCGCGGCACCTTCGCAAGGACCCGTCGGACGCCCTCGGGTAGCAGGGCGGCCCCGCCGTGCCCCAGGACCCGCCAGGTGGTGACGGCCATCGTGGCGACCGCGGTGCCCGGGACGTACAGCAGCACGCTGAGCGGGTCGGCGGCCAGCCGGCCGACCGAGGCGTAGCCCAGAGCGGCGCCCGCGACCAGCAGATATCCGGTGAGCAGCGCGCCGAGCAGGGTGCGCGGCGCGGTCGGGCCGGCCGACGGAGCGGGGTCGTCCGCGGTGGCCAGGGTGTGCCGGGCGGCCCGGTGCAGCAGCCACACCGGCAGGACGGCGAGCAGCAGCGGGGTGAGCGCCACCGGTGCCGGAACGGCCGAGTGCGGCACGTCCCGTACGAGGCCCCCGCCGTGCGCCAGCAGCCACAGGTCCGCGGCGAGGTGCAGCGCCCGCGACAGGCTGGTGTCGGGATAGGGGGCGGCGACCCACAGCAGCAGCACCGCGACCGTCAGCGCGCCGAGGCCGAGGCCGGCGGCGGTCACCCCGCCGAGGAAGGCGGCGCCGAGCGCGGAGGAGCGCCGGGTCGCGGTCCGGCCGGACGGGGACCATGCGGGGCCGCTGCCGAGGTACTCGCTCACGCCGCCATGCTGCCAAGAAAGCGAATTTCCACCACGTACCGGCGAAATGATCGTCGTGTCGCACGTGTCGTGACTGATGCCGGTTCGCCGCTTTCCACACTGCTGTGCATGACCGCGCACGCCTGTCCGCCCGCTGCCGGGCGGTCCCCCGCCGCCACCGCCTTCGACGCGCTGCACACCCGGCACGCCGCCGCGCTGACCCGGCAGGCGTACCTGCTCACCGGGCAGCCGCGGCTCGCCCGGCGGGCCGTACGGCACGGCTTCCACCTGGCCTGGCAGCGGTGGCCGGAGGTCGCGGTGGCCCCGGACCCGGCGGGCTGGGTACGGGCCGCGGTGTACGACCACGCACTGCGGCCGTGGCACCGCCTGGTGCCGGGAGGGCGGACGGCCGCCCGTACGCAGCACCAGGCGCCCCGGGACGACGCGGACCGTGCGCTACGGGAGGCGATCACCGCGCTGCCCGCCCCGTACCGGCGGGTGCTGCTGCTCCACGACGGCCTCGGGCTCGGCCTCCACGCGACCGCCGCCGAGGTCGAGGCCAGCACCCGGGCCGCGGCCGGACGGCTCACCCACGCCCGGGACCTGCTCGCCGCCCGGCTGCCCGAGCTGGGTCTCGCCGGCCAGCCGCCGGCGCGGCAGGGCGCGATCCTGCGGGACCGGCTGGCCGCCCTCCTCACCGGCCCGGCGGACGACGGACCCGCCACCGGGGAGCCGCCGCTGACCGGTGCGCAGGTACGGGCCGGCGGCGAGCGCAGCGCCCGCCGGACGACCCGGGCCGCGTTCGGGCTGACCGGACTGTTCGCGCTGGTCACCCTGTCCGTCGCGGTCACCACACCGGACCACTACACCGCGCCGCCGGTACCGCCCGTCGCGAAGGCACCGGCCACCCGCCATCCCGGGTCCGGCACGAGCCGGGCCGTGCACCGCACCCACCCGGACCAGGCCCGGCTTCTGCCCGAGGTGCGCTGACCGGCCCCCGGAAACGGGAGCGGGCCCGCACCCACCAGGGGTACGGGCCCGCGTCCGGTTGCACGGCGAGCACTGCGCCGCAGGACGGGTCCGGCGGTGCCGACGCCGCGCAGGCCGGCAGCGCGTCTGCCGGGCTCGGCCGAGGTCAGCCGACGAGGATCTCGCGGGCCAGCCGCGCGGTCTCCGACGGGGTCTTGCCGACCTTGACGCCGGCGGCCTCCAGGGCCTCCTTCTTCGCCTGGGCGGTGCCGGAGGAGCCGGAGACGATGGCGCCGGCGTGGCCCATGGTCTTGCCCTCGGGCGCGGTGAAGCCCGCGACGTAGCCGACGACCGGCTTGGTGACGTTGGCCTTGATGAAGTCGGCCGCACGCTCCTCGGCGTCGCCGCCGATCTCGCCGATCATCACGATCAGGTCGGTCTCCGGGTCGGCCTCGAACGCGGCGAGCGCGTCGATGTGCGTGGTGCCGATGACCGGGTCACCACCGATGCCGACGGCCGACGAGAAGCCGATGTCGCGCAGCTCGTACATCATCTGGTAGGTCAGCGTGCCGGACTTCGACACCAGGCCGATGCGGCCGGGCTTGGTGATGTCGCCCGGGATGATGCCGGCGTTGGACTGGCCGGGGGTGATCAGGCCGGGGCAGTTCGGGCCGATGATGCGGGTCTTGTTGCCCTTGGCCTTCGCGTACGCCCAGAAGGCGGCGGAGTCGTGGACCGCGATGCCCTCGGTGATCACGACGGCCAGCGGGATCTCGGCGTCGATCGCCTCGACGACGGCGGCCTTGGCGAAGGCCGGCGGGACGAAGAGCACGGAGACGTCGGCGCCCGTCTTCTCCATCGCTTCCTTGACGGAGCCGAAGACCGGGACCTCGGTGCCGTCGAAGTCGACGGAGGTGCCGGCCTTGCGCGGGTTGACACCGCCGACGATGTTGGTGCCGTCACCCAGCATCAGCTTGGTGTGCTTCATGCCAGTGGCACCGGTCATGCCCTGGACGATGACCTTGCTTTCCTTGGTGAGGAAGATAGCCATGGTTGTTAGTGTCCTCGTCCCTCTTACTTAGCGGCCAGCTCGGCGGCCTTGTCGGCCGCGCCGTCCATGGTGTCCACGCGCTGCACCAGCGGGTGGTTGGCCTCCGACAGGATCTGGCGGCCCAGCTCCGCGTTGTTGCCGTCGAGGCGCACGACCAGGGGCTTGGTGACCTCTTCGCCCTTGGACTTGAGCAGCTCCAGGGCCTGCACGATGCCCTTGGCGACCTCGTCACAGGCGGTGATGCCACCGAAGACGTTGACGAACACGGACTTCACGTCCGGGTCGCCGAGGATGATCTCCAGGCCGTTCGCCATGACCTCGGCGGAGGCACCGCCGCCGATGTCGAGGAAGTTGGCGGGCTTGACGTTGTTGTGCTGCTCGCCGGCGTAGGCGACGACGTCCAGGGTGCTCATGACGAGACCCGCGCCGTTGCCGATGATGCCGACCTGGCCGTCGAGCTTGACGTAGTTGAGACCCTTGGCCTTGGCGGCAGCCTCGAGCGGGTTGGCTGCGTCCTTGTCCTCCAGGGCCTCGTGCTCCGGCTGGCGGAACTCGGCGTTGGCGTCCAGGGACACCTTGCCGTCGAGGGCGATGACGTCACCGCTGGCGACCTTGGCGAGCGGGTTGACCTCGACGAGGAGCGCGTCCTCGGCGATGAAGGTCTTCCACAGGGTGACGAGGACCTCGGCGACCTTCTCGGCGACCTCGGCCGGGAACTGCGCCTGGGCGACGATCTCGCGGGCCTTCTCGATGGAGACGCCCTCGTTGGCGTCGACCGGGACCTTGGCGAGCTTCTCGGGGGTCGTCGCGGCGACCTCCTCGATGTCCATGCCGCCGGCCACCGAGGCCATGGCCAGGAAGGTGCGGTTGGTGCGGTCGAGGAGGTACGAGACGTAGTACTCCTCGGCGATCTCCGGTGCGGTCTCGGCGATCATCACCTTGTGGACCGTGTGGCCCTTGATGTCCATGCCGAGGATGTCCGTCGCGCGGGCGACGGCCTCGTCCGGGGTCGCGGCCAGCTTGACGCCACCGGCCTTGCCGCGGCCGCCGACCTTCACCTGCGCCTTGACGACGGACTTGCCGCCCAGCCGCTCGGTCGCCTCGCGGGCCGCCTCAGGCGTGTCGATGACTTCACCGGCCAGCACCGGTACACCGTGCTTGGCGAAGAGGTCCCTCGCCTGGTACTCGAACAGGTCCACGCGCGTCCGTCCCTTGTCTTCTCAGAATCGCCGTAGTGATCGCGGTTCGTTGTCTGCGATGGGCGTGCCGCGAAGGGCAACGTGACGGCGCTGTCACAGGGGAGGCGTATACACGGTGACCGGATACGCGGCATGTCCGTCTCGCAGGTTATCGCCGCAGGACTTGAGGTCCTAAATCGCAGATCACACTCCAGCGGTGATTACGGTCACAGATGCTTTGGCCACGCTCGGTCTCCGCCCGGTTTTCGGCGCGTGGATCATGGAGTGGGGCCGTCCCGGTGCCGGACCACCGCGCCCTCTCAACTCCCCTTATTCATCGGTGAGTTGGCGGCTCGCGCGAGAGAGAGGCGCGACCGGTGACCGAGCGGCCGGGGCTTCGCCCCACTCGCGGCTCTCCTCCCCTTTTCTCAACTTTTTCTCGCTTTAACGGTGCGCTCACCCGCCGGTACCGGCGTTTATGCCGAAGCTTCCCGACCCCGGAACACACGGAAGCCGGGCGGCCCTCCCCCACAGAGGACCGCCCGGCTGCTTTCCGGGTGCTCCGGTGCCCGGCCGCCGCCGCGGCCGGAACCGGTGTAGTCGGCCTACCAGCCTCAGACGCCCTGGACCGGGAGGGCCGGCAGGACCGGGAGCGCCGGGACGCCGGCGGCGTCGGTCAGGTCACCGGGCACGGCCGGGACGGCCCGCGCCGGGGCCGCGCCCCGCACACCGGCGACGGCCTGGGTGACGGTGGCCCTGCCGTCGGCCACGACGACGGTGACCAGGCCCTCGGCGAACGGAGCGACCGCCGCGCCGGTGCCCTGCGCGAACAGCTGCGCCCGGCTCCCGACCACGATCCCGAACGGAACGGTCCGGCCTGCCGCGTCACCGGCGAGCCGGCCCGCGCCGCCGACGGTCTTCTTGACGGCCTTCAGGGCATGCTTGGCCTGCTTGGCCTGCTTGGCCTGCTTGGCCTGCTTGGCCTGCTTGGCCTGCTTGGCCTGCTTGGCCTGCTTGGTGGGCTGCGCGTCGGTGGCCTTGGTCAGCAATCCGGTGCCGGACGTGGGCAGGTGCAGGCCCTGGGTGGGCACCCCGCCGCCGAGGACACCGGTGGCCTTGCCCGCCACGTCGCCCACGGTCTTCTGCGCGGTGCCGGTGACGGTGCCGGTGCCGGTGGTGGTGCCGGTGGCGGTGCCCGCGGCCTTGGTCGCCGTACCGGTCACGTCACCGGTGGGCAGCTGCTGGGTGGCGCTGCCGGTCGCCGCGGCGGTGGCGGGCAGCTCCGGGGTGCCGACGGGCAGTTCGGCCGCGTTGGCGGCGACCGAGCCCAGCGCCCACAGACCGGTGGCGGCAGCGGCGACGACGACGGCGCGACGAATGTTCGTACGCATGGAAATGAAGTCCTTTGAATTCAGAAGGGTGAAGGGCAGACCTGTCCCGCCCCCGCGCGGCAGGTCCGGTCGAGACGCGGAGCGGTCTGCCCTAGCCCGGGAATTCGAGGATTTCTTCGGCACGGCGGCGCGTCGGGGCGCCGTCGGCCGTGCGGACGCCACCGGGTAGCAGCCGGAAGCGCGGTGCGTCCGCCGGTGCGGCGGCGTGCTGGTCCCCGCCGCGGGGACCCTGCTGGTCGCCGGCGGAGTGCGGGGTGGGCGCCGTCGGACCCTGCGGGAGCTGCTGCTCCGGCAGGCCGGGACGGTCCGCGTCGCGCTGACCGGAGACGGTGGACGGCAGGTCCGGGGCGTTCTGCTGGGCCTTCCCCTGGACGCAGTACGCCGGCGGGACGACGTCGAAACCGCCGTCCGGACCCACGGACCGCGCACCGGACGGCCGGTCGCCGCCGGTCACGCCACCGCCGTGCGGCGAGCCGCCGCCGGCTCCGGGCCGGCCCGGGCGCTCGACGGACGGCAGCTGCACGGGCAGCGCACCGCCGAACGCGTCGCCGAACGCGTCGCCGAACGCGTCACTGATCTCGCGCACGGCACCGGTCACCGGGCGGGTGACCGTGCCGGCGACCGGCCCGGCCTGCTCGGCGGCGGGCCGTACGGCGTCGGCGAGTGCGCTGCCGGCGGTGTCCGCGTGCGCGGTAAACCGGGCGCCGGCTGCGGCGCCCTCCTGCTCGACGGCCGTACCGGAACCGGCCGAGCGGTGCGCCCAGGACTCGTGGTCCGCACGCTCGGCCGCCCCGTACCGGGTGGCGGCCCGGTACGGGGTCGTCCGGCCCGCGGACGACCGGCCCGTGCGGGCCCGGTCTCCGGCGGTCCGGTCAGTGGCGCCCGTGGCGGTCCGACCCGTGACGGGCTGGTCCGTGACGGGCCGGTCCGTGACGGGCCGGGCCGCGGTGGTCCGCTCGCAGGCGGTCGGCGCCTGCGTGGGCGTCTGTGCCTGTGGGTAGGTCTGCGTGTGCGCGTGGGTCTGCGTGTACGTCTGCGTGTGTGCGTGGGTCTGCGTGTGCGCGTGGGTCTGCGCCGGGGACGTGGTTTCGGACGGCGCCGGCGAGCCCGCACGGTCGTCGGCATGGGCGCCGGGTCCGAAGGCGAAGCCGAGGACGGCGAAGCCCACCAGGAAGAGCCCCGCCAGCAGCGCGCGCCGCACGGCCACCGTGCGCGACAGGCGCACAGGTCCGGGCAGAGCGAACGCAGCAGACAAGGAGGGGCCTTCCCATACGGATGCTGGGCTGGAAGAACCGCCCGGCGGTAGCTTGGGGAGGGGACATCCGGGCATAAGCCTCGGGGTCACCCACATCGCGGGCGATCGAGCGATGTCCTGATCCTTGCATGAATCGCCAGGTGCCCTGCAACTCCTTCCGGCGCGCCTGTCACCGTTGCTCCGTCATGTCCGGTATGGGCAACGGGCGTTTCTCCAACGCAGCCGCCATCACGTCCGGAAAGCGATCAGGCGTACAGGCGAACGCCGGCGCGCCCAGGGCCGCGAGGGCCGCGGCGTGCTCCCGGTCGTAGGCCGGCGCGCCCTCGTCGGACAGTGCGAGCAGCGTCACGAACTGCACGCCGGACGCCTTCATCGCGGCGACCCGTTTCAGCATCTCGTCCCGGATGCCGCCCTCGTAGAGGTCGCTGATGAGCACGACGACGGTCTCGGCGGGGCGGGTGATGCGGGACTGGCAGTAGGCGAGCGCGCGGTTGATGTCCGTACCGCCGCCGAGCTGGGTGCCGAAGAGGACGTCGACCGGGTCGTCCAGCTGGTCCGTCAGGTCGACCACCGCGGTGTCGAAGACGACCAGCCGGGTGTCCAGCGCCCGCATGGAGGCCAGCACCGCCCCGAACACCGAGGCGTAGACGACCGAGGCGGCCATCGAACCGGACTGGTCGATGCAGAGCACCACGTCCTTCTTCACGGCCTGCGCGGCCCGGCCGTAGCCGATCAGCCGCTCGGGGACGACCGTGCGGTACTCGGGGAGGTAGTTCTTGAGGTTGGCACGGATCGTGCGGTCCCAGTCGATGTCGCGGTGGCGCGGGCGGGCGATCCGGGCGGAGCGGTCCAGCGCGCCGGTGAGTGTGGCGCGGGTGCGGGTCGCGAGCTTCTTCTCCAGTTGCTCAACGACCTTGCGGACGACGGCCCGTGCGGTCTCCCTGGTCGTCTCCGGCATGACCTTGTTGAGCGAGAGCAGGGTGCCCACCAGATGGACGTCCGCCTCGACCGCCTCCAGCATCTCCGGCTCCAGGAGGAGCGCGGAGAGCCCGAGCCGGTCGATGGCGTCCCGCTGCATCACCTGCACCACGGAGGACGGGAAGTACGTCCGGATGTCGCCGAGCCAGCGGGCCACCCCGGGCGCCGAGGCGCCGAGCCCGGCCGTGCGCCGGCCGCCGTCCGCGGGCCGGCCGCCGGGAGCCTTCTCACGGCCGTAGAGCGAGGCCAGCGCCCCGTCCATCGCGGCATCCCGCCCCCGCAGCTCATGTCCCGTACCGTCCGCGCCGCCACCCCCGAGCACCAGCCGCCAACGACGGAGGCGTTCGACTTCGGAGGTGGGGGCGGTAGTGGGGACGGGGGTGGGGGCAGGGGTGGGGGTGAGGGCGGAGGGTGAGGCCGCCGTGGTTGCCGAGGTGGCTGGCTGAGTGGTTGCCGAGGGGACTGCGGCGGTGGTTGCCGGGGTGGGTGCGGCGGTGGTTGCCGGAGTGGAGGCTGTTGTGGCTCCGGCCTGGGGGCCGGGAAGTCGGGTGGTCACCTCATGGCTCCTGTCAGGCGGTTGCGGGCATCGTGCGCGCCGGGGCGCTCCTCGTCGAAGCCGTGTTGTTCGATGCCGAGCAGCAGGCGGAGGGTGGGCAGGACGGCGGCGGCGCGGTCGCGGTCCAGACCGGGGCCGAAGCCGGGCGCGGGCACGGCGTCGGTGACAGGGCCGGCGGGTCCGGTGGGGCCGGGCGAAGGTGCCGCGGGGCCGCGGCGGATCAGTTCACCGAGCGTGCGCCGCACCCCGGACTCGTACTCCGCGAACGTGCGGCGCAGCAGCGGGAGTACGTCCGTGAACGCGGTGTCCGGCACGCCGGTCAGCCAGCGGTCGACCAGGGCGAGCAGTCGTTCGTCATGGACCAGCAGCATGCCGCCGTCCCCGCCGGACCCGCTCCCCAGGAACCCTTCGAGCCAGCCGGCGGCGTCGGTGGGCGGGGTGCCGGGCGACAGAGCGAGCCCCATCAGCTGCTCGGCCCCGTCGGCCCCCAACCCCCCGTCGTCCAGCAGGAGTCGCGCCGCCCGCCCCCGGACCAGCCCGGGAACCGCCTCCCGGCCGCTGACCGCCCGCAACACCCCGGCCCAGCGCCCCCGCAGACCGGCACCCTCCTCGTCCGCGGGTTCCGGCCACGGCCGCGACTCCGGCGCAGAGTGCGGCTTGGACGTGGCGTGCGGCTGGGCGAGCAGGGTGACGGCGCGGTGCGTGGCGTCGAGGTGGCCGCGCATTTCCGTGGCGGCGTCGGCGTCCAGGCCGTGGCAGGCCGGTGGCAGGCCGACGAAGACCCGCTCGGCCAGGCCGAGGGCGACCTCCCGGAGCGCCCCGGCGTCCGTGCCGCGCACATCGCCGTACCTCACCGACCGGACGAGGGCGGGCAGCGCCTGGGCGAGATGGCCCACGTCCGCGTCGAGCGCCGCACGGTCCGACAGCGCCCGCATCACCACCGGCAGGGCGTCCGGGAGCCCGGCGAGCAGACAGCGCTCGGCGAGCGCGGTCACCTCGGCGAGCGCGGCCGCCCCGGACGCCTCGGCGGCGGCCTTGGCGGTGGCGGCGGCACGCACGGTCGTGCCCCAGATGCCGGCCTCGGCGACCCGCACGGCCAGCTCCGGTTCCCAGCGCAGCCGCCAGGTCTCCCGGAAGGTGCCGGTGCTGCCGCGGGAGCGGACCGGCTCGCCCCAGGGGATGCCGAGCAGCCGCAGCCGGTGCAGCAGCCGACTGCGGCCGCCGTCGGTCTCCTTGCGCAGGTCCAGCTCCAGCTCCCGTTCCAGCGCCTCCGGTTTGAGCCGCAGGGTGCGCTGACTGCGGGCCAGATCCCGCTGGAGGGGTACCGCCGGAGCGTCCTCCGGGACCTCGCCCAGCACCTCGCCGACCACCAGCCGGTCGTGGATCAGCGCGGAGGGCGCGTCGGAGCCGTCGCCCATCACGGCCCGGACCGCGTCGTCCAGTTCGGTCAGCCCGGCCAGCGGCCTGCCGCGCACCGTGGCCAGCCCCTCCGCGAGCCGCACCGCCTCGATGACGTGTGCGGACGAGACCGCGTAGTCCTCCTCGCGGAGCAGCCCGGCGACCTTGGTCAGCCAGCGTTCGACGGGGCGGTCGGGGGCGCTGAAAAGGTGGCCGTACCAGCCGGGCGAGGCGATGCCGGCGCCGTAGCCGCTGCGCCGGGAGAGCCGCCGGTGCGTCCAGGGGACCCAGGTCACCGCGGTCTTCACCTTGGGCAGGCCCTTGAGCTGCCGGCGGTCGGCGGTCACCGTGGTGCGGCGGCGCAGCGCCGGGACGTGCCAGGCCCCGCACACCACGGCCACCGCGTCACCGAACTCCCGTCGCGCGGCGTGGAGTTGGAGCCGCATATGGGCTTCGCGCACCGGGTCACGGTCATGGCCGCCGTCGCCGTACGTCTCGCGCAGCGCGCCCATCGCCTCGGCCAGCGCCGCGAACGGGGCCAGCGCGTCGGCGTCGGGGCGCCCCGGGCGGGCGGCGCCGGTCCCGGCGCGGTGCTCGACCACGTCCTCCCACCAGCGCTCCGGGTCGTCGTACCCGGCGGCCTCGGCGAGCACCCGGATCGGATCGACCCGCACCTGGTCCTGCTCCTGGACCCGGTCCCGATCCTGCTCCTGCTCCGGGTCGCGGTCCGGGTCGCGGTCCCTCTCGTCCGTCTGGTCCGTCTCGTCCGTCATGGCGAGGGTGTGCGCCGCGGGCAGGTCGATGAACCGGACCGGGACACCGTGTTCCAGCGCCCAGCGCATCGCCACCCACTCCGGGGAGAACTCGGCCAGCGGCCAGAAGGCGGCCCGGCCGGGATCGTCCTGTACATGGGCGAGCAGGGCGACCGGCGGCCGCATGCCGTCCCGCGCGGCCAGCGGCACCAGGTCGTCGGCCTCCGGCGGGCCCTCGATCAGCACCGCGGCGGGCACGCACTGCTCCAGGGCGGCCCGGACCGCGCGCGCCGATCCGGGGCCGTGGTGCCGCACCCCCAGCAGGAACGGGCCACGGCCGTCCGGCGGGGCTCCCGTGCCGTGCGTGCTCATGCGCTCACCTCACGGCAGGCGCGGTAGAAGTCCTTCCAGCCGTCGCGCTCGCGCACGACCGTTTCGAGGTACTCCTGCCAAACGACCCGGTCGGCGGCCGGATCGCGGACCACCGCGCCCAGGATGCCCGCGGCCACGTCGCCCGCGCGCAGCACGCCGTCGCCGAAGTGGGTGGCGAGCGCCAGGCCGTTCGTCACCACCGAGATGGCCTCGGCCGTGGAGAGCGTGCCGGACGGGGACTTGAGCTTGGTCCGGCCGTCGGTGGTGAGGCCGTCGCGCAGCTCGCGGAAGACCGTGACGACCCGGCGGATCTCCTCCAGGCCCTCCGGCGCGGGCGGCAGCTCCAGCGAACGCCCTATCTGGCCGACCCGCCGCGAGACGATGTCCACCTCGTCGTCCGGTGTCGCGGGCAGTGGCAGGACGACGGTGTTGAAGCGGCGGCGCAACGCGCTGGAGAGTTCGTTGACCCCGCGGTCGCGGTCGTTGGCCGTGGCGATCAGGTTGAAGCCGCGGACGGCCTGCACCTCCTGGCCCAGCTCGGGGATGGGCAGGGTCTTCTCCGACAGGACGGTGATGAGCGTGTCCTGGACGTCGGCGGGGATCCGGGTGAGCTCCTCCACCCGTGCCGTCATGCCCTGTGCCATCGCGCGCATCACCGGGCTGGGCACCAGCGCCTCCCGGCTGGGGCCGTGGGCGAGCAGCCGGGCGTAGTTCCAGCCGTAGCGGATCGCCTCTTCCGGGGTGCCGGCGGTGCCCTGCACGAGCAGGGTGGAATCGCCGCTGACCGCCGCCGCCAGATGCTCCGACACCCAGGTCTTGGCGGTGCCGGGCACACCGAGCAGGAGCAGCGCGCGGTCGGTCGCGAGGGTCGTCACGGCGACCTCGACGATCCGGCGCGGGCCGACGTATTTGGGCGTGATGACCGTGCCGTCGGCGAGCGTGCCGCCGAGCAGGTACGTGGCGACCGCCCACGGCGAGAGCCGCCAGCGCGCCGGCCGCGGCCGGTCGTCGGCCGCGGCGAGGGCCTTGAGTTCGTCGGCGAAACTGTCCTCGGCGTGCGGGCGCAGCACCTGGCCGCCCCCGGCCCCCTCCGCCGTCGTGTGCGTGCCGTCCGTCGTGTCGTTGATGAGCTCGGACATGGGTCCCCCTCGTCGCAAGAATCCGCGGCCGGCGCCCGGGAAGAATCCCTCCGGCCGCTTGCTGTTTCCAGCCTGCACCACACCACTGACAACGCCCCGAAAACCGTCTCTGACCTGCGAGTTCACCGAGCGGGAAGGGCATTGTCAGTGGGCCGTCGTAGCGTCGGAGACATGAATCCGCAGGGGGAACGCTGGACGACGGATCAGGTGCTGGCACTGGCGCCTGACGAGGCATCACGCAAGGCGGGCGGCAAGCTCGCGGCGCCCGGCCCGTGGTCGGAGACCGGCGCGGACGGCAGCGCGGTGTGGGGGCTGTGCAAGGGCAGTGGGAAGAAGCCGTACCAAGCGGTCGTGGACGTCAAGGGACCGGCCTTCACGTGCAGTTGCCCGAGCCGCAAGTTCCCGTGCAAGCACGCGCTGGGACTGCTGCTGCTCTGGGCGGGGGACGAGGGCGCGGTGGCGGCCGGTGAGCCGCCGCAGTGGGCCGGTGAGTGGCTGGCCGCGCGCCGGGAGCGCGCGGAGCGGCCGGCGGCCGGGCCGTCCGGTGCCGCCGCCTCGCGCGCGCCGGCCGATCCGGAGGCCGCTCGGCGCCGGGCGGAGCGCCGGATGCAGCGGATCGGCGCGGGCGCCACGGAGCTGGAGCAGCGGCTGGCGGATCTGCTGCAGTCCGGCCTGGCCACGGCCGGCCGGGAGGGTGGCGGCGCGCCGGGTGACGGCGGGGGACGCTCGTGGGAGGAGACGGCCGCGCGGATGGTCGATGCCCAGGCGCCCGGTCTCGCTTCCCGGGTGCGGGAGTTGGGCCCGGTGGTGGCGTCCGGCGCGGACTGGCCGGCCCGGCTGCTGGAGGAGTGCGCGCTGCTGCACCTCCTCGACCAGGGCTTCCTCGGCCTCGACCGGCTGCCGGCCCCGCTGGCGGCCACGGTCCGCGCCCGCGTCGGGCTGACCACGGATGCGGCGGACCTGCTGACCGGCCCCGATGCGGCGCCGGTCCGGGACCGCTGGCTGGTGCTGGCCCAGCAGGACAGCGACGACGGCAGGCTGACCACCCGCCGGATCTTCCTGCGCGGCGAGCGCACCGGCCGGATGGCACTGCATCTGTCGTTCGCCGGCGCCAACCGCCCTCTGGAGCTGGCCCTGCCACCCGGTCTGGTCATCGACGCGGACCTCGCCTACTACCCCGGCGCCCGCCCGCTGCGCGCCACCCTGGGCGAGCGGTACGCCCCGGCGGTCCCGGGCCCGGTGCCGCCGGGCTGCGGTATCGACGCCGCCCTGGCCGCGTACGGCGATGCGCTGCGCGACGAGCCCTGGCTGGACTCCTGGCCGGTGGTGCTCGCCGACGTCACCCCGATACCGGGCCGCGACGGCCGGGGCTGGCAACTGGCCGACGCGGACGGCGAGTCGGCGCTGCCGCTGGACCCGCGCTGCCTGGGCGGTACGGGCGTCTGGCAGCTGGCCGCCATATCGGGCGGCGCGCCGGTCACGGTCTTCGGCGAGTGCGGCCACCGCGGCTTCCTCCCGCTGACCGCCTGGGACCCGTCCCCGGTGTCCCTGTGACCCCGATTCCCGGCCGCGCCGGAGCGCGCGCTCCAAAGGACCCCATCCATCACCGATGCCTGGAGGACGAGCATGACGACCACCACCAGCCCTGAGACCCACCCGACACCCCCGACTCCCCCGACGACCGCCACCGCCCCGGCCCCCTGGCCCGATCTGGTGAGCGCGGCGCTCCTGGGCACCGAGCGGCGGCTGCCGCCGGTGACCGTACGGCCCGGGCAGAGTGCCGCGGCGGCCCTGCTGGACGCGGCCGCGGTGAGCACGGTGCGGCGGCGCGCCGCGCTGCGCCCCGCCCCGGCCGGTGAGCGGCCGGCCCCGGCACCGGACGACCCGCGGCCGCCGCTGCCGGCCGCGGCCCGCCGCCGGCTCGCCCTGCTGCTCGCCGACCGCGGCGGTACGGGAGGCGGCAGCCGCCGCGGCGCGGCCCCCGACCTGACCGAACTGCTGCCCCAGTGGCTGGCCGCCGCCGGCGAGTACGGCTACCGCGCCCCGGCGGCCCTGCTGCCCGCGCTGCTCGACGCCGCCCGGGCGCGTACGGACCTGCGGCCGGCCGCGCTGGCGCTGGCCGGGCCGCGGGCGCTGTGGCTGGCGCGGCTCAACGACGCCTGGAAGTTCGCGCTCCGGGGGACCGGCGGCGCGGCCGTCCTGCCCGAGGGAGAGGCGCCCGAGGAGATCGCGCGGCGGTGGGAGGAGGGGCTGTTCGCGGAGCGGGTGGCCCTGCTGACGGCGGTCCGCCGCCGCGACCCGGAGGCGGGCCGGGAGCTGCTGCGGACGACCTGGTCCACGGAGCGCGCCGAGGACCGGCTGATGTTCCTCGACTCGCTGCGCGAGCGGCTCACGGCGGGGGACGAACCCTTCCTGGAGCAGGCGCTGTCCGACCGCAGCCGCACGGTCCGGGCCACCGCCGCCGAGCTGCTCACCGCGCTGCCCGGTTCGGCCCTCGCGGCCCGGATGGCACAGCGGGCACACGTCTGCGTGACCCTGGACCCCTCGACGGGCCAGGAGGCGGTGATCCGGGTCGAGCCGCCCCAGGAGTGCGATGCGGGGATGCAGCGGGACGGAGTGGTGCCCAAGCCGCCCTCCGGCCGGGGCGAACGGTCCTGGTGGCTGGGCCAGTTGGTGGAGGCGACCCCGCTCGGCGGATGGGAGGAGCGGTTCGGCGGCCGCGGTCCGGAGGAGATCGTCGCGCTCCCGGTGGCCGACGACTGGCGGACCGAGCTGCACGACGCCTGGTGCCGGGCCGCCGTGCGCCAGCGGGACGCCGCCTGGGCGCGGGCCCTGCTGGGCGTGCCCGGCGCGCCGTCCCGGACCGGCGAGGTCGCACCGGCCGGCTCCGCACGGGACCTGACGAAGCTGCTGACCGTACTGCCGGACGGTGAACGGGCCGGCTGGGTGGCGGAGTTCATCGCCGCGCACGGCCTGTCGGACGCGTTCCGGATGCTCGGGGTGTGCGCGGTCCCCTGGGCCGAGCCGCTGGGCCGGTCCGTCGTCGACGCCCTGGACATCGCCCGGGACGCCGGCAGCTATCCGTGGAGCTTCAGCGGGGTGATGGGCCTGGCCGAGCGCTGTCTCGACCCGGCGGCGGCGGACCGGCTCGCGATGCTCACCGCGGTCACCGACGAGCCCGAGGGCGCCTCACCCGGCTCCGGCGGCTACTGGTCCGAGGCGTTCCAGCGGCTGGTCGGCACGCTCCGGCTGCGCGCCACGATGCACGCCGAGCTCCTCCCGCCGGACGCCGAGGCCACCGACGGCAGCGGCCCGACCACCGCCGA
Source organism: Streptomyces sp. NPDC107765 (assembly GCF_055657085.1). NCBI lineage: Bacteria > Bacillati > Actinomycetota > Actinomycetes > Kitasatosporales > Streptomycetaceae > Streptomyces > Streptomyces sp. NPDC107765. The sequence goes on from NZ_JBVKBL010000002.1 coordinate 622,899, forward strand.
TGCCGCTGCTGCCACCGATGTCGATACGGCTGCCGCTACCGCCGTCCCGGACGACGGGTCGGCACCATGATCACTCCCGTCGCCCCCGGGGCCTCAGACCGCCAGCGGGCGCACGTTCGCGTTGACCCACTCCACGATCGAGGCGGTGGTCGCGCCGGGCGTGAAGATCTCGGCGACGCCCTGGGCCTTCAGCGGGGGAATGTCGGCCTCGGGGATGATGCCGCCGCCGAAGACCTTGATGTCCGCCGCGTCGCGCTCCGCCAGCAGGGCGATGACCTTCGCGAAGAGGGTGTTGTGCGCGCCGGAGAGGATGGACAGCCCGATCGCGTCGGCGTCCTCCTGGATCGCGGTGTCGACAATCTGCTCCGGGGTCTGGTGCAGCCCGGTGTAGATGACCTCCATACCGGCGTCGCGCAGCGCCCGGGCGATGACCTTGGCGCCCCGGTCGTGCCCGTCCAGCCCCGGCTTGGCCACCACGACACGGATCGGCCCCGACCGGCCCGCCACGCCAGGGGTCCCCGCCTGCGCTCCGTCCTGCCGAGCCACACTCATCACTGCCTCCAAGCCCTGCACGGCACGGTGGTGCCGCAAAGCCGACAATCGGGCGCGCGACCGCGATCCGGCGGCCACGACGTGAACGAACGTTATCGCCAGCATCCAGTATCCAGCCGTTTCGTGACATCCGGCGAGGGGGAAATCACACCTGGGACACGTTCGCTACGCGCCGCGTTCCGTGCGTCGTGCCGCCAGGGCCGGGCGGAGTGCGCGCGGGCCGGGCGTCCGGGGAGCCGCAGCCGGGCCGCCGCACCATGGATCGTCACGCGCATCGGGGCGAGTGCGCCCGTGCGCCGCCGCTCATGGCTTCCCACGAGGGCATCGGGGTCAGCGCCGCCTGCCGCATGCCGTTCGGGAGGTCGGTCATGCAGACCCTGCCCTGTCTTCGCACCACGCTGGTGGACCTGGCGGTCCTCGCCGGGCATCTGCTCCTCTATCCCACCGGCATGCACCGGGAACGTCCCGTGCCGGGGCCGTCCCGCTCGACGGAGGACGCCCCTCCGCTCCTCCCGACCGAGGGCCGGGCGCATCCGCCCGTCCTCCTGCTGCACGGCTTCATCGACAACCGCTCGGTCTTCGTGCTGCTGCGCCGTTCGCTGCTGCGCCACGGCTGGTGCCATGTCGAGGCGCTCAACTACTCCCCGCTGACCTGCGACCTGCGGAAAGCGGCGGAGTTGCTGGGCCGGCACGTGGCGGACGTCTGCGTGCGGACCGGTCACCGCCGGGTGGACCTCGTCGGGCACAGCCTGGGCGGTCTGATCGCCCGCTACTACGTCCAGCGGCTCGGCGGCGACGCCCGGGTCCGCAGGGTCGTCACCCTCGGCACCCCGCACGCCGGCACCCGCATAGCCCCCTTGATGTCGGCGCACCCGATCGTCCGCCAGATGCGCCCCGATTCCGAGGTGATAGCGGAGTTGTCGCGGCCGGCGCCGAATTGCCGGACGCAATTTGTCGCTTTCTGGAGTGAGGCGGATCAGGTGATGATTCCAGCCACCGCGGCCAGAATCGATCACCCGGATTTGCTCGCCCACAACGTCCATGTCGCCGGTGTCGGACATCTCGCCCTCCCGGTGAACGGCACCGTCGCGGCCGGCATACGGGAGGCACTGGCCGCGGCGGGTCCGGCAGCCGAAGAGGGAGCCGGCGGAGCCATATCCGTGGCCTGAGGCCGCTCCGCTCCGTGACCGGCGATCGAACGGCTATCGAACGGGGCGCCAAGAACTCGCATGGGCTCTGCCGAAAGGCGGCCAAATGCCCGGTCTCGCGAAGCGTAAAACCCGTGGAAGATTGTCGCCGTCGTGTACCGCCGGGTACAGTCGCCGCTAATTCTCCTGCTGCCGAGGCGAAAGAGAAGTTGGTGAACGACCGTCACCCATCGGAGGCCGCGCTTCCGACCGGCTCCGCTTCCGACGCCTCGTATGCGCACTATCCGGCCTACGAGTCCTACGGACAGCAGCATGCCCCGGCCGGCGGTGCCGAATACGGCGACGGCGACCCCCTCTTCGGCTCGCTGCCCGGCGCATACGACACCGGTGCCCACGCCACGGGCGGTTACGACACCGGCGGCTATCCCGGCGGGACGTACGACACCGGCGCCTACGACATGAGCACCTACGGCACGGGCAGCTACGGCACCGGCGACTACGGCACGGGCACGTACCCCACGGCGGGCGACGGCTACGCCACCGGCACGTACGACACCGGCGGCTACCCCACGGCGCAGTGGGACACCGGCGCCTACGACCCGTACGCGCACACCGCCTACGAAACCCCGGCGCAGGACCCGAGCGGCTACGACGCCCACGGCGCCACGGTCTACGGCATCGGCGGGTACGACACCGGGAACCACCCCACCACCGGCTATGACACCGGCAGTTACGCCGCCGGCGCGTACGAGGCGTACGGGACGACCGGGGCCTACGAGACGCTGGGCACGCAGGAGCCCGCCGGGACGTACGGGACGCCGGGCGGCTATGACGCCCTCGGGCAGCAGGCCACCGCGGTCGAGGAGACCGCGGCCTTCGATACGGCAGCCTTCGAAATGGCGTCCTTCGAGACCGCCACCTTCGACACCGTCGGCGTCGACGCGCTGCGCCCGGACCAGCTCGACACCGCGAGCTACGAAGCCACCGCGATCTGGTCCACCACCGACCAGCCGCTGATGACCGGCATCCCCGCCCAGCCCGGCCCGCCCCCGGCCGACTCCGCCGCCTGGGACGACCGCGACGACACCGGCGCCACCGACGAGGCCCCGGGCCAAGAGGCCGCCGCCGTGGCCGAGGCCCCGACCCAGGCGATGCCGCTGACCGCTCCGGCCCCCGCCCCGGCCGGCCGGCGGGTCACCGGGCCCGCCGCCGGGAAGCCGGTCCGCGGCCGCGGCCGGCGCCGCCCGGCGAAGCGTTCGGCACTGCTGACCGTCGCCGTGCCGTCGGTCGCCGCCATGGGCGTCTGCGGGGTGGCCGCCGCGTCCGTCGCCGGTCTCGGCGGCAACGACAAGGACGACACCACCACCCAGGCCACCGCGCCCGACCCGGGCGGCGTCCAGCGGGCCGCGGCCAACAAGAAGCTCGACACCCAGCTCGCCGGACTCAGCGCGGGCGCCGACGACTTCCGCGACCGGGCCAGCCGCACCCAGGAACGGCTCGACCTCAAGGAACGCCAGGCGCAGGAGCGCAAGCGGAAGGCGGAGGAGGCCGCCCGCAAGGAGGCGATGCGGCCGAAGTTCGTCCTGCCGGTGACCCAGCACGGGCTCAGCGCGCTCTTCGGCCAGGCCGGTGTGAACTGGATGTCCGTGCACACCGGAATCGACTTCCCGGTCAGCTACGGCACCCCGGTCATGTCCGCCACCGACGGCACCGTCCGGACCCAGTGGAACTCCGCCTACGGCAACATGGCGATCGTGACCGCGCCGGACGGCACGGAGACCTGGTACTGCCATCTGAGCAGCACCAAGATCCGGTCGGGTTCGGTCAAGGCCGGTGAGCAGATTGCCTATTCGGGCAACTCCGGCAACTCCACCGGGCCGCATCTGCACTTCGAGGTGCGTCCCGGGGGCGGCGCGGCGGTCGACCCGATCCCGTGGCTGCGCAGCCACGGCCTGAACCCCAACTGACGCCAGGCGTACCGTTCCCGCAGCGCCGGCCACCGCCGGCGCTGCAGCACTCCGTCAGGGCTTCCAGGACTCCGTCAGAGCTTCTCCACCGGTGCGTACCGCAGCAGCAGCCGCTTGGGCTTCTCGCCGCCGAAGTCGATCGTCGCCTCGGCGTTGTCCCCGCTGCCCTTGACGGCGACGACCGTGCCCAGCCCGAAGCTGTCGTGCGTGACGCGGTCGCCGACGGCCAGCGAGACCACCTGGCGGTCGCTGGTCCGCCGGGTGGCGAATCCGCTCGGCCCCTTGGCGCGGGAGGACAGCGCGGAGCCGATGCCCCCGCCGAAGCCGCCACCGCCGCCGCCCCGGGACGACAGCCCGCCCATCGACGCGGAGGGCGTCGCCGGGCCGGTCCGCTTCCACTCGACGTAGTCGTCCGGGATCTCCTCCAGGAACCGCGACGGCGGGTTGTACGAGGGCTGGCCCCAGGCGCTGCGCATCGTCGAGCGGGTGACGTACAGCCGCTCGCGGGCGCGGGTGATGCCGACGTACGCCAGCCGGCGCTCCTCCTCCAGCTCCTTGGTCTGGCCCAGCGCGCGCATGTGCGGGAAGACGCCGTCCTCCATGCCGGTCAGGAAGACCACGGGGAATTCCAGGCCCTTGGCGGTGTGCAGCGTCATGAGGGTGACCACGCCGCTGCCTTCCTCGTCCTCGTCGGGGATCTGGTCGGAGTCGGCGACCAGCGCGACCTGTTCGAGGAACTCGGAGAGCGTGCCCGGATTCGCCTCGCCGCGGTCCTGCTCGAATTCCAGGGCGACCGCGGCGAGTTCCTGGAGGTTCTCGATCCGGGTCTCGTCCTGCGGGTCGGTGGACGCCTGGAGTTCGGCGAGGTAGCCCGTGCGCTCCAGGACGGCCTCCAGGATCGTGGCGGGCCCGGCGCCGGACTCCACGATCGTCCGCAGCTCCTCCATCAGGACGTTGAAGCGCTTGACGGCGTTGGCGGAGCGGGCCGCCATGCCGTACGCCTCGTCGACCCGGCGCAGGGCCTGCGGGAAGGTGATCTTCTCGCGGAGCGACAGGGCGTCGATCATCGCCTCGGCGCGCTCGCCGATGCCGCGCTTGGGGACGTTCAGGATGCGGCGCAGCGGGACGCTGTCCTCGGGGTTGGCGAGCACGCGCAGGTACGCGAGGACGTCGCGGACCTCCTTGCGCTCGTAGAAGCGCACTCCGCCGACGACCTTGTAGGGCAGCCCGACCCGGATGAGGATCTCCTCGAAGACGCGGGACTGGGCGTTGGTGCGGTAGAAGACGGCGACGTCGCCGGCCTTGGCGTCGCCGGCGTCGGTCAGCCGGTCGATCTCGTCGGCGACGAACTGCGCCTCGTCGTGCTCGGTGTCGGCGACATAGCCGTTGATCTTGGCACCGGCACCGGCGTCGGTCCAGAGGTTCTTGGGGCGGCGGTTCTCGTTGCGCTCGATGACGGCGTTGGCGGCGGACAGGATCGTCTGCGAGGAGCGGTAGTTCTGCTCCAGCAGGATCGTGGTCGCGTCCGGGTAGTCCTCCTCGAACTGGAGGATGTTGCGGATCGTGGCGCCGCGGAAGGCGTAGATCGACTGGTCGGCGTCACCGACGACGCACAGCTCGGCGGCGGGGATGTCGGCGGTGCCGGTGCCCACGAGCTCGCGGACGAGGGTGTACTGGGCGTGGTTGGTGTCCTGGTACTCGTCGACGAGGACGTGCCGGAAGCGGCGGCGGTAGTGCTCGGCGACGTCCGGGAAGGCCTGGAGGAGGTTGACCGTCGTCATGATGATGTCGTCGAAGTCCAGGGCGTTGGCCTCGCGCAGCCGCGCCTGGTACATCGCGTACGCCTCGGCCAGCGTCTTCTCGAATCCGTCGGCAGCCGTCCCGGCGAAGGTCTCCTCGTCGATGAGCTCGTTCTTGAGGTTGGAGATCTTCGCGCTGAAGGACTTGGGCGGGAAGCGCTTGGGGTCGAGGTCCAGATCGCGGCAGACCAGGGCCATCAGGCGCTTGGAGTCGGCGGCGTCGTAGATCGAGAAGGAGGACGTGAAGCCGAGCTTCTTGGACTCGCGGCGCAGGATCCGCACGCAGGCGCTGTGGAAGGTGGAGACCCACATGGCGTTGGCGCGCGGGCCGACCAGCTGCTCGACGCGCTCCTTCATCTCGCCGGCGGCCTTGTTCGTGAAGGTGATCGCGAGTATCTGGCCGGGGTGGACGTGCCGCTCGGCGAGCAGGTGCGCGATGCGGTGGGTGAGCACCCGGGTCTTGCCGGACCCGGCGCCGGCGACGATCAGCAGCGGGCCGCCGGTGTGCACCACGGCGGCCTTCTGCTGGTCGTTGAGCCCCTCGAGCAGCGCGGCGGGGTCGAGGGCCGGGCGGGCGGCGCCGTCGCGGTAGTACGCGTCCCTGGGCACGGGCGCGTCGAACCGCCCGCCGAACAGGTCGGCGGGGATCTCCTCGGGGACCGGCCCGTGCTCGTCCTCGGGAGGCGGCGGGGGCTCCTCGTCCTTGTGGCCGAGGTCCGCCAGGAAGCTGTCGTCAAAGAGGCTGCTCATCGCCCACCGAGTCTAGGCCGCCGCACCGACAGCGTGCCGGGGACTGTGGACAAGTGGCCGGGACGGCCGGAGAACGCGCGGTGCGGACGGCGGCCGCACGATACGGCCGAAAGCGGAACGATATCTCTCAGGTCACGAAAAGGTTTCGGGCATATCGAACATCAGCCTTCACAGGAGCCACACGAGTTGGCTAACGTCCTCGCTCGGGCAGCCCGCCTCCCCGCGGACGACAGCGTCCGCACGGGCCGCCCACGCCGAGTCCGGCCCTGCCCGCGACGTGTCCCTCCGGTCACGCCCGGGTCACCCGGAGCCGGGGACCCACCAGCAACACCGGGGTGAATCGATCCGTCCGACCGACGCCAGCGGACGTACGGACCGTAGGGCACGGCCTTCCGTCAGCGACACCGCCCGAACCCGACAGCTAACCCGGTAGGCGGTCCACGGAAGGAGTTGCCGGCCTTGGCGTCCCATCGCAAGCCGCGCACCAGCGTTCTCACCTCGCCCGGGAGCCGCCGTACGGCGGCCGGGCTCACCACCGCAGCGCTCGCCTCGGTCACCCTGCTCTCGCAGACCGCCGACGCCGCCCCCAGGGCCCCCAGGCCCACCATCGAAGAGGTCAAGCAGAAGGTCGACGGCCTCTACCGGCAGGCCGAGGTGGCCACCCAGAAGTACAACGCCGCCAAGGAGCGCGCCGATCACCAGCGCGAGACCGTGGACGGACTGCTCAACGCCGCGGCCAAGCGGGCCGAGAAGATGAACGCGTCCCGGCGGGAGCTCGGGACGTTCGCCTCGGCGCAGTACCGCACCGGCGGGATGAACCCGACCGCGCAGCTGATGCTCGCCAAGGACCCGCAGCAGTTCTTCGACCGCAGCCACCTGATGGAGCGGCTGACCGGGCGGCAGCAGCAGGCCGTCAGCGACTACCAGCAGCAGGCCGCGGCGGCCGCCCGGCAGCGGGCCGAGGCGTCCCGCAGCCTGGATCAGCTGCAGAGTTCGCAGGCCGCCCTGAAGGAGTCCAAGCGCTCCGTGCAGCAGAAGCTGGCCGAGGCCCGGCAGCTGCTGTCCCGGCTGACCGCCCAGGAGAAGGCGCGGCTGGCCGCACTGGAGCGCCAGAAGGAGGCGGCGGCCAAGCGCCGGGCCGAGGAGGAGGCGCGCAAGCAGCAGGAGCGCGAGCGGCAGCGGCAGCAGGACGGCGGCTCCACCGGTGGCCAGACCGGCGGGGACACCGGCGGCTCCACCGGGGGCTCGCAGTCCACCAAGGCCGAGAAGGCCCTCGCGTTCGCCCGCGCCCAGATCGGGAAGCCGTACGTCTGGGGCGCCACCGGGCCCTCCTCCTACGACTGCTCGGGGCTGACCCAGGCGGCGTGGAAGGCGGCCGGGGTCGATCTGCCGCGCACGACCTGGGAACAGGTCAAGGTCGGCCAGCGGGTGGCGACCAAGGACCTGCAACCCGGTGACCTGGTCTTCTTCTTCGACGACATCAGCCATGTCGGCATGTACATAGGCGGCGGCAAGATGATCCACGCGCCGCACCCGGGCGCGAACGTCCGGGAGGAGTCGATCTACTACATGCCGATCTACGGGAGCGTCCGCCTGGGCTGACGCCCGGCCCCGCTGCCCCTCCGTCCACCCCCCACGGCACCCCCCACACGCCACCGCGCGGTCGTCGCCTCCGGATCCCGGAGTGCGACGACCGCGCGGTGTGCTGCAGGTCCGGCCGGCGCCCCCGGACCAGCCGGCGTGCTCAGGTCCAGAGGACCGCGATGAAGATGTTGGCCATCGTGAGGCCGCCGACCGCGCCGAACAGCGCCTTGTCGATCTGCTCCTCGTCCCGCTTGACGTAGACCAGTGCCAGGATCACCACCAGGACGGCCATCTTGATGCCGATCTTGATGTTGTTGACCGGATGGCCCTGCGCCTGGTTGAGGCCGACCAGCACGATGCCGGTGACCAGCATGGTCAGCGCGCCGTGCAGCATGGCCGGAACGAACCGGGCGGTGCCCGCACCCATCGCCTTCATCTGCGTCAGGAAGCCGCCCAGCAGGGAGGCGATGCCGATGATGTGCAGTGCGACGAAGATATTGATGACGACGTCCATGGGGTCGGATCGTATCCGCCGCATAGCACGCCCTTTCCGGCAGGGCGTCCACATTCGCCGCTTCGGTCAGCGCGGAGCGGCCCCGGCGACCGGGCGATGACGCTCCGGTCAGCCGCGTTCGGGCAGTGGTCGAAACCGGACAATGCCGCGCAAGTGAGCCCACCTCCGTGACACCCGGGCTTAGCGTCCTCCTCCAGGCGGCCGACTCCCGCCCCGCCGCAAGGGAAGGAAGTGACGGCCACCGTGGCCTCGCACCGCAAGCCCAGGCAGCATCCGCTCGCCTCGCTCACCGGCGGCTCGCGCACCGCGCGCACCGCCCGTACGGCCGCCACGCTGGCCCTCGCCGGCGCCGCCACCGCCACCGCGTTCGACGGCACCGGCCAGGCGGCGGACCTCTCCACCCCCGCCCAGGTCAAGGGCCGGGTCGATGCGCTGTACCAGGAGGCAGAGGTGGCCACACAGAAGTACGACGGCGCGCAGGAAGCCGCGGAGACCGCACGCGAGGAGCTGAGCAGACTGCAGGACGAGGCCGCCCGCCGGACCCAGAAGCTGAACACCGCGCGGGCCGGGCTGGGCGCCCTGGCCGCCTCCCAGTACCGCTCCGGCGGCGTGGACCCGACCGTGCGGCTGCTGCTGTCCGGCGATCCGCAGCGCTATCTGGACGGCGCCGCGGTGCTGGAGCGGACGGGCAGCCAGCAGGCGAGCGCGGTGGCCGGGTACGCGCGCCGGCTCGGCAGCGTGCGGCAGGTCCGGCAACGGGCCGAGGAGACCGCGGAACGGCTGACCCGGAACGAGGCCACGCTGAAGAAGCACCGGGTCACCGTCGTCCGGAAACTGGACGCCGCGGAGCAGCTGCTGGCCCGGCTGACGGCGGAGCAGCGGGGCCGGATGGCCGCCCGGGACGGCTCCCGGGCCGGGACGGCGGGCGGCCGGGCGGACCGCGGGGACGGCGGGCGGGACGGCGGTCTGCTCGGCGGGATCCCCACCGGCTCGGCGGCCGCGGCCACCGCCTCCGCGCAACGGGCGCCCAACGCGCGGGCCGCCCGGGCGGTGGCGTTCGCCTACGCCGCACTCGGCAAGCCGTACGTCTGGGGCGCCACCGGGCCCTCCGCGTACGACTGCTCGGGGCTGACCCAGGCCGCGTGGCGGTCGGGCGGGGTCTCCCTCCCGCGCACGACCTACACCCAGATCAACGCCGGCCCGCGCATCGACCGCTCCCAACTGGCGCCCGGGGACCTGGTGTTCTTCTACACGGCCGTCAGCCATGTGGGGCTCTACATCGGCGACGGGAAGATGATCCACGCGCCGCACCCGGGCGCGCCGGTGCGGATCGCGCCGATCGACCAGATGCCCTTCGCGGGCGCCACGCGGCCGGCGTAGGAGCCACGCGGCCGGCGTGCGGGAGCTGCTCGGCCGGCGTGCGGGCCATGCGGCTGGCGCCGGTGGCCGGGGGTCCGGTCTGCCGGGTCAGGCCCGCAGCTGCAGGCCCAGCCAGCGGAAGATCTCCGGCACCTGGTTGCGCCACACCACCGTGGTGTGGCCGCCGGCGTTCGCCGCTATCTGGTGCACGGTGACCGTCGTCGGGCGCTTCGCGAGCTGCTGGAGGCCGATGCCCGCCTGATAGCCGTCGCCGGCCGCGCCCGACACGTACAGGGCGGTGCGCGGCGGGTGGCCGGCCGCGTTGGCGGCCTTCAGGATGTGCAGCGGGTTGGACCGCACGCGCAGCTGGGGGTCCTTGCCGGCGAGCGAGTCGGGCTCCAGCGCCGGGTCGTTGTAACCGGACATGGCGACCGCGGCGCGGTAGCGGTCCGGGTGGGCCAGGGCCAGCTTGGCGGCGCAGTGGGCACCGGCCGAGTAGCCCGCCAGGGCCCAGGAGTGCGGCTGGGCGCCGGCCCGGAAGTTGTCGACGATCATCTGGCGGACGTCGACGGTCAGCCAGCTGTCCGCGTTGACCTTGCCGGTGATGTTGACGCAGCCGGTGTCGGCGCCGGTGAGGAGGGTGGTGCGCGGCGCCACGAGGATGGCGGGCTTGACCTCGCCGCGCTGCATCTTCGGGCCGAGCTGCTCCGCGACGTGCAGTGCGCCGAACCAGGCCTTCGCCGACCCGGGGTACCCGGGCAGCAGCTCGACGACCGGGAACTTCTTGTCCTTGAACGCGGGGTCGTTGTACTGCGGCGGCAGCCAGACGTACACCTCGCCGACCACGCCCGAGATGCGGCCCTTGAGGTTGGTCATCTGCACGCCGGGGCCCACCTTCGGGTCGTCGGCGGGGCGGAACTGCTGGATCTGCCGGGGCTGGTTCTTGATCTGCCGGCCGCCCATGCCGTCCGGTCCGAGGTCCTTGGCGACCGCGACATGGCTGTCGGTGCCGAGCAGGTCGCCCCAGGTGTCGTAGAGGTTGTTCGCGTTGTTGACCAGGACGAACACCACGGTGATGGCGGTGATCTGGGCGAACAGCAGCATCAGCAGGCGCGCGAGAGCGCGCAGCAGCGGCGGCCCGGCTATCCGGCTCCAGATGGCGAGCGGCAGCACAACGGCGATGACCAGCAGCGCGATCGAGGTGAGGAAGAAGGGCGTGCCCGTCAGGCTCATCGGGAACTCGCTTCCAGGAACGCATGACGCGAAGGACGTGGGGTGGGGTGGTTCGGGCCCCGCCTTCGGCAGTGAGCCTCTCCGCGCCCTTAGATGGCGACCGCGTGGTCCTGGTTGCCCGTCTTTGGTCCTTCTTTACGCCCTTCTTCACACCCCCCTTCACGTCCCGTGTGGTGCGGGTGAGGTCCGTGTGACCTCCGTCCCGCTGTCCCTGCGCCGCCCGCCCGCCCTTCCTGCCGTCTCCCGGGCCGCCTCGTCCGTCAGACCAGGCGGCGGGCCGCGGCCCAGCGGGTCAGCTCGTTCCGGTTGGACAGCTGGAGCTTGCGCAGCACCGCCGAGACGTGCGACTCGACCGTCTTCACGGAGATGAACATCTGCTTGGCGCACTCCTTGTACGCATAGCCGCGGGCGATCATCCGCAGCACCTCGCGCTCGCGCTGGGTGAGGCGGTCCAGGTCCTCGTCGATCGGCGGGGCGTCCGTCGAGGCGAAGGCGTCCAGGACGAAGCCGGCCAGCCGCGGGGAGAAGACCGCATCGCCGTCCGCCACCCGGAAGATCGCGCTGATCAGGTCCGTGCCGGTGATCGTCTTGGTGACGTAGCCGCGGGCGCCGCCACGGATGACGCCGATGACGTCCTCGGCCGCGTCGGAGACCGAGAGGGCGAGGAAGCGGACCGGGTGCTCGGGGTCGGCCATCATCGTGGCGCTGCGGCGCAGCACCTCGGCGCCGCCGCCCCCCGGGAGGTGGACGTCCAGGAGGACGACCTCGGGGCGGGTGGCGGTGATGACCGTGATCGCCTGGTCGACGTCGGCGGCCTCGCCGACCACCTCGACGCGGGTCCGCTCGGTCTCGCCGATCTCGGCCTGGACGCCCGTACGGAACATCCGGTGGTCGTCGACCAACACCACCCGTACGGTGCGGTCGCCGTCCTCCGCGCCGCCGTTGCCGTCCTGCTGCACGCCCTCGCTGCTCATGTCTTCCGTCCCTCCCTCGTTGTCTGCCCGGTCATCATCCCGTGCCGGCCCGGTCATGCGTCGGGCTCCTGCGCGGTGCGCTCCATCTCCAGCTCGACGACCGTGCCGCCCTCGGGGGCGGAGCGCAGCCGGGCGGTGCCGCCGTGGCGCTCCATGCGGCCGATGATCGACTCGCGGACGCCCATCCGGTCGGCGGGGACGGCATCCAGGTCGAATCCGGGACCGCGGTCGCGCACCGAGACGAAGACCGAGGAGCCCTCCACCTCGGCGAACACCTGGACCGCGCCGCCCTCGCCGCCGTATTTGGCGGCATTGACCATCGCCTCGCGCGCGGCCTGCATCTGGGCGCCCAGCGCCTCGTCCAGCGGGCAGTCGCCGACGACCACGACCTCGATCGGAACGCCGTGGTGGTCCTCCACCTCGGCCGCGGCCTTGCGCACCGCCTCCGCGAGCGTGGCCGGCTCCTCGTCCTCCTCCTTGCCGCGGCCCTCGGGCTTGTAGAGCCAGGCGCGCAGTTCGCGTTCCTGGGCCCGGGCCAGCCGCGCCACCTCACGGGGGTCGTCGGCGTTGCGCTGGATCAGGGTGAGGGTGTGCAGCACGGAGTCGTGGACGTGGGCGGCGACCTCGGCGCGCTCCTGGGCGCGGATCCGCATCAGCCGCTCCTCGGAGAGGTCCTGGGCCATCCGCACCAGATACGGGCCGGCCAGCAGGGCGATGCCGACGACGACGGCGAGCGCGGCCTGCAGCACCGAGCCGAGGTGCCGGACCGAGCCCTGGAGCACCACGATGCCGGTCACGCCGACGCAGACCAGCAGCACCCCGGCCGCGCCGCGCAGCACCGGCAGCAGCGCCTTGCGGCGGCCGAGCTCCAGCCATTGAGCACGCCGGGAGTTGTCCGCCTGGCGCCACACCAGGGCGACGCCGGCGCCGATCAGCAGCACCGGCCAGAGGTAGCCGTTTGCCTGGCCGAGCTGGAAGCGGGAGGCGACCACGGCCGCGCCGATCAGCAGGGCGATCAACGCGAAGACCTGCCCGCGGTCGGGCCGGCGGGCCAGCCGCCGCCTGCCGTCGCCGGGGGCGGGCTGCCGGTGCTCCACGCCCCCGAAGCCCAGCGGGACGAAGAACCAGAACGCGGCGTACAGCAGGGCGCCCATGCCGTCGGCCATGAAGAGGGCCACGAAGACGATCCGCACCCAGGAGACCGGCAGGCCGAGGTGCCCGGCGAGGCCACGCGCGACGCCGCCGAGCAGCCGCCCGTCGGCGCTGCGGTAGAGCTTGCGCACGGGCGGCTCGTCGGGGTCCGGCGCCGGGGCGTAGATCGTCTCGGCGCGCGGTGGTGCGGTGGTCATGTCCCCGATCGTCACACGCGCCGGGCGGCCGGGGCATCAGGGTCGACCCTGAACCGGCCCTGAGGTAACCCTGAGCCGGTCAGGGGTCAGCTCTTGGGCGCGATCTTGCGGAAGCCGTCCTTCACGTCCGAGAAGACCTTCTCGAACTTCGTCCAGTTCGCCGCGGGCGCGGTGACGTAGATCGCGTACTCCTTGCCGCCCTCGCGGCCGAAGCCCAGGTCGATCCCGCGGAACGTGCGGGCCCGCCCCTCGAACGTGAACTCCCAGATGGCCGCGGGGTCGCCCTGGAAGACCGTGTCCTGCAGGCGCAGCCGGGTGTACACCGGGTACAGCTTCCTGAAGTCGACCTCGACGTCCTTGAAGTGCTGCACCTGGTCGGCCGAGGAGAAGTCCAGGACGCTGACGGTGAGCTGGGCACGCTCGGCGTCGGAGGCGTAGACGATCTGCCGGCCGCCGTCCTTGACCTGGCGCCGCCATCCGTCGGGCACCGGGAAGGTGACGCCCACCGCGGATTCGGTGGCCTTGTGGTAGCCGGCCGGGAGGGGCGGCGGCGGTCCGATGCTGCTGCTCGGACCGCCCGGCAGAACGGGCACCCCCTTCTCGCCCGTCGCCTTGCCGCCCGTCACCTTGTCGCCCGCCACCTTGTTGGCCGCGGTGGGCTCCTCGCGCTGCGTCAGGTACCAGGCCGCTCCGGCGCCGCCACCGGCGACCAGCGCCCCGGCGATGCTCACGGCCACCACCCGGCCGCCCCGCCGCTTACGGGACGCGGGGGCGCCGGACCGTACGCCCGGCCGGCCGCCGAGGCCGACGTCCGGGAGGGCCACCCGGCCCGTGACGCCGCCGTCGGCGGCCAGGGCCGTCCCGGTACCGGTGGTTGCTCCCGCGCGGCCCGGGCGGGGCGGCACGCCGCCCGGGTGCGGCACCGCGCGGGTCGTCGCCTCCGAGCGCTCGTCCGGCGCGGTCGGTTCCTCGCCCGCCGACCCGGGGGCGAGCGGCGGCCAGCCGAGCAGTGCGGTCTCCGCATCGCTCTCGGCGGCCCGCAGCGCCTGCTCGACGACCTCGGCGGTCGGCCGGTCCTCCGGTTCCTTGGCGAGCAGCGCCTCGACGAGCCGGGTGAGCGGCCCGGCGTTGCGCGGCGGGTCGAGCGGATCCATGGCGATCGCGTAGGCCGTCTCGACCGCGGTGTTCTTACGGAACGGGGGCCGTCCCTCGACCGCCTGATAGAGCGTCGCGCCCAGCGCCCACAGATCGGAGGCGGGGCCCGGGGTGCCGCCCTTGACGCGTTCCGGCGCCAAGTAGTCGATGGAGCCGACCAACTCGCCGGTCTTGGTGAGGGTGGAGGTCCCCGAGGCGACCGCGATGCCGAAGTCGGTGAGCACGACCCGGCCGTCCGCGCCGAGGAGCACATTGCCGGGCTTGACGTCGCGGTGCAGCACACCGGCGGAGTGCGCGGCCCGCAGTGCCGCGATCATGCCGCGGCCGATCCGGGCGGCCTCGCGCGGGCTGACCGAACCACCGGTCCGCGCGGCCTCCTTGATGGCGTCGCCGAGGGTCGTGGACGGGACGTACTCCATGACGATGCAGGGCAGCCCGGCGTCGTCCACGACGTCGTGGACGCCCACGACGTTGGGGTGGTTGATGCGCGCCGCGGCCTGCGCCTCACGGGTGGTGCGCTCATGGCGGGTCGCCAGTTCGTCCGCCTCCAGCTGTGGCGACACATGCAGGCGCTTGACGGCGACCTGACGCCCGAGGAGTTCGTCCCGGGCCCGCCAGACGGTACCCATACCGCCCTGGCCTATCCGCTCAACCAGGCGATACCGCCCGGCGACCAGTCGCCCCTCGTCCACCGACGCCGCCTCCGTCACCGCACGCCCCTCCGGAAACCCGTACGTATCCGAGGCGCAACCATAGTCTCCGGCGCCGGCGGTCAGCCCACGGCCCACCGTAGGCCGGCTCGTGTCCGCCGGTCCGGGCGGGAGCTCGTGGCATATGCCCGCCGGCGGGGGATTTCCGCACGGCCCTGAGAGGTCTCGGGGATGCCGGCGACGGATCTCAGGGATCTGCCAGGGTTTTCACGGATGCCGCGGCCGCGTGGATCTTGTCACCATGGGCCCATGAACGAAGCAGCCCCCGTCGCGGAGCCGGCACCGTCCGACCCCGCCGGCCCCACCCCACCGCATCCGCCGCTGCGCCGCAGCCGGCGGCACAAGGTCGTTGCCGGGGTGTGCGGCGGGCTGGGCCGGCAGTGGGACCTGGACCCGGTCATCTTCCGGATCGTGCTGGCCGTGCTCTCCGTCGGCGGCGTGGGCCTGATCCTGTACGGCTTCGCCTGGCTGGCCATCCCCCTCGACGGTGAGGAGGAGAACGAGGGCCGCAGGCTGCTCTCCGGCCGCGTCGAGGGTTCCGCGCTGACCGCCCTGCTCTTCGCGCTGGTCGGCTGCGGACTGTTCCTGACCACGCTCGCCAAGGGCAGCATGATGTCGTTCGCCATCATGCTGCTGCTGGCGGTGGGCGGTTCGGCGTACTGGTCGCGGCGGCGCCGGCAGGCGGTGGCCCAGGGCCCGGAGTCGATGGACGCCGCCACGGCCCAGGCGGTCGCCGACGCCCCACCGGAGACCAAGGCGCCGCCGGTGCCCGCCAGTCCCTCCTGGTGGCGCGATCCGCGCTCGCGGGACGCGGGCGGCGGGGGCTACCTGTGGGGCCCGGAGACCACCCCGCTCCCCCTGGACCTCACCTACCGCTTCACCCATGGCGCAGGCGCGGCCACCGCTTCCGGTCAGGGCGCCTGGTCCGGCGCCGGCCGGCCGCCGGGACCGCATGTGCCGGCGGGCGGCGCCCACCCTGCCCGCAGCCCGCGCAGAATCCGGCGCCCCGGCCGCCCGATAGGCGGCCGGACCTTCCTGCTCGCCCTGTTCGGCGGCGCCGGCACCGCCCTCGCCGTCGCCCGGCACCACACCTTCGTACCGTCCGTCCAGGCGGGCCTGGCCGCCGCGCTGGTCGTCTTCGGCCTGGGGCTGGTCCTCAGCGCCTGGTTCGGGCGGACCGGCGGCGGCACGGTCTTCCTGATGGTGCTGACGGCCCTGACGCTGGCCGGCGTGACGGTGCTGCCGCGCACCTTCACGGCCGACTGGCAGGACCGCAGCTGGGCCCCGACCACCGTCGCCGCCGTGCAGCCGCACTACGCACTCGGCTCCGGCTCGGGCGAGTTGGACCTCGGCGGGTTGTCCCTCAAGGGCGGCCGTACGGTCCACACCAGCGCCGAGGTGGGCGCCGGCCGCCTCCAGGTGACCCTGCCGCCGGGCGTCACCACCCGTCTGCACATATCGGTCGGCCTGGGCGACATCCAGCTGCCCGGCGAAGCGGCCGACCACGTGGAGCTGCTGACGGGCGGGCAGGACAAGACGATCACGCTGCCCGCCGAGGGCCTGAAGAAGGGCGAGAAGCCGCACGGGGCGCTCGACCTGGACCTCAGCGTCGGCGCCGGCCAGGTCGACATCCAACGCGCCACCCCGGCGCCGGCCGTGGCCCCGACGCCAACCCCGATCCCGACGCCAACCCCGACGCCGACGCCGTCAACGTACGTCTCGTCGGCGCCCGTCCCGCCGGCCACCACGCCCACGGCGCCCGCCGCCCCGCGACCGGCCGCGGCACCGGCCGTCCCGACCCGCCAGGGAGCCTCCCAGTGAAGCGCCACCCCTTCGAACCGGCCCGGCTGATCTCCGGCGTCACCGCCCTCACCCTCGGCACGGGCTACGGCCTCGACGCCCTCGGCGTCTGGGATGCGCCCGGCCCCTGGCTGCTCCTGGCGCTCCCCGCCGGCCTCCTCCTCTCCGGCATCACCGCCGCCGTGTGGGCCACGGTCCGCCGCCACCACGCCGACCGCACCGAGGAGGCACCCACGACACCGCACCCATGACTCCCGGGGCCCCAAGGGTGCCCCTAGCCGAACAGCTGCGCACCGTGTCGTTTGCGGCGGTTGGCGAGGGCCGCGTCGAGGGAGAAGCGCGGCGTGCCGGCCAGCACGAGCGGCAGCCAGGCCATCAGGTAGGCGAGGTCGTTGCCGTAGTAGTACGGCGTGGTCGCCCAGCTCACGGTGAGCCACAGCGTCAGCGAGATCAGCGCGCCGCCCAACGCCGCGAGCCGGCCCAGCAGTCCGACCAGCGTCCCCAGGCCGACCGCCAGCTCACCGGCGGCGATGGCGTAACCGAAGCCCACCGGGCTCTTCTCTGCCAGATCGACGAGTTGCGGCAGCGCCGCCACGTCATGGACCTGCCGCAGCATCTCCCCGAGCGAACCGGACCCGCCGGCCGCCAGGAAGGCCCGGTCGGTCAGTTTGTCGATCCCCGCGTAGAGAAAGGTGACGCCCAGGAAGAGGCGCAGCGGGAGCAACGCGTGGCGCGCCAGTGGTCCACGCAGTCCGGCGGCAGGGCTGTCGGTGCCCGAGCCCGCCAAGTCGGCACCGATCGTGCGATTCGCGTGAACCATGACGTCCGCCTCTCCGTTGCCACCGGGAGCGCCGATTGTGCCCGCACCCGCGCCTCAGAGGGAGGTACGTACGCACCTGCGCAAGAGGTTCAACGGACCGCTGCACTTCCGGCGACTGCCGCACACAGAATCGTCACCCGGGCGCTGGATCCGGAGAGAAACCACGCCCGATCGGGAGACCAGAACCGACGCCGTCCCTCCCGAGCGGGAGACGAACCCGCTGCCCGTCCCCTCCCTGGCGGGCGGGAGACCAATCCCGCCGCCGTCCCCTCCCCCGGAAGACGAGCCCGCAGCCCGGCACACCCACGCACCCCCGCCCGGCACCACTCGACAGCCCCGCGCGCTGAGTCCCCACATCGATCGGCCAGGCCCCCCGCCCCTCGGCCAGGAACTCACGTAGCCCCCGCCCCCGCCTCGATCGCTCAGTCGGCCACGTCGATCGGAAAGGCCGCCGTCTCGACTCCTGCCGCCGTGATGACCCGGACCTCCACCCGGCCGGGTTCGACGTCGACCGGGACCGGGACCGTGAGCACGCCATCCGTGGGGTTGGCGAAGCCGCCGGCCACCGGAACCAGCGGCACGGGGACGTGGACCGCGCCGATCCGTACGACGGTGCGAGCCAGCCGGTCGGGCGTGGTGGCTCCCGGGGGGACGAAACCGGCGCCGCGGATCTCGATGTCGTCGCCGGTGCGGACCGGCGCCGCGAGATCACCCAGTTCGCGGGCGCGGACCACCGAGAGGATCACCGGACGCCCGCCCGTCACCAGCTTCCCGGCGAGGTACGCCGTCCCGGAGACGCCCGCCAGGGCCACCAAACCCCAGGGAAGCCGCGGCAGTTGACCCGGCTGCCCGGCCAGCCGGACCAGGGCGAACGCCAGCACCGCGGCGTTGACAAGGACGTACTGGACGTCCAGGAAGCTGCCGCGGCCGGCATCGTCGGTCAGCAGGTCGGCGCCCCGCGGCCGCTCCGCGGGCACCTTCTGCAGCCACCCGGTCCGTACCCGCACGGCCACCAGCCCGTACGCCAGCACCGCCACCCCGCAGACGAGGCCGAGGAGCCCCAGCGCCGTGCCGGAGTGGGCGAGTGCCAGGCCGTCGAGCAGGTGGTGCCGCTCGTCGGGGGCGGTCACGAACGCCAGCCGGACGGCCATGATCAGCACGGCGTACAGCACGACCGCCGCCCAGGCCGCGGCCACGGTCCGCGAGGTGGACAGCCGGCCGTCCTCCCCGATCAGCGGCGCCAGCGCCCCGCCGTGCGACCGGTGCAGCCAGGCCGCCGCCGTCAGCCCCAGCGCCAGCAGGACGGCCACGAGCAGCGCCGCCGTACGGAACGCCGTCCAGCCGGTGCCGATCGCGGTCAGCGCCTCGCCGACCAGCAGGGCCACCACCGCGCCCCAGACCACCAGCAGGGTGCGCCACCGTACGGCGGTCAGCCAGGCGACGCCCTCGGCGGCCCCGCGCCTGGCCAGTTCGCGTGCCGACAGGGTCAGTTCGTCGGAGACCCACTGCCGGGCGGCGCCGGCCGAGCGCGCGAGCCCGGCCGGGACGCCGCGCCCGGCGGCGAAGTCCTCGCGCAGTGCGACGAACGCGGCGACCGCCTGCCGGTGGCCCGCCCGGGCGCCGTGCGGGCACCGTCCACACCGGCACTCGTCACCATCGGCATGCTCCGCGCCGCCCTCCGGCTCGCCCGTTCCGGCCATGCTGCCCGCCGTATCAACCGACACGTCCGTTACCGTCCCGCCACCGCTGCCATCAACTCATCGTGTGTGGAGGAGAATTGTGCCGTACACGGGCCGGCGGACAGCAAACGTCCAGTTGGTGGCGAGTGGTAGCGGCATCGGCAGGTTGACGCGGCATCGGTACGTAGACGTGGGGCTCGGTACGTAGACGTGGCTTCGGCACGTCGCCCCGCCGTCGCGGCCCGGCCCACCAGGGCACGCAGACCTCGCCGCCACCTCGCCCACCACCCTGCCACCACCTCGCCACCGCCTCGTCGCCACACGGCCTTCCCCAGCTCGTACGACGGACCTCCCCTCCCCCGGCCCGCACCACAAGCCGCTCCCGCCCCGCACCACGCCCCTTCTTCCCCCGCTCCCCCTCCCCTCCCCGGCCCGGCCCCCGCCCCGCCTTCCGCACATCCGCTCGGCGGGCGACCGCGGAAAGCCGACACTTCCCCTATTCGGGCGAACCGGGGCACGGTGACGGCTGAGTCGTTCGCCCGCTGCGCAAGCTCTCGCCGTGTGCCAAATACACGAAACTGCACCACCCCACCGACACCACGCACCACGACACGGACCGGACCGCCCCAGGGCCAGGCAGGCGGGTTGCCTGGCCGCCGCGGCCGCCGTCCTGCTGACGGGGATGGTGGCGCTGTTCGCCGCCGCGGCCCCGGTGAGCGCCGGCGAACCGGCCGCGGCCGGCGGGCGGTTGGCCGTCCAGGGCCGGCACGAGGGCCGATATGAAGGCCGGCACGAGAGTCGGTACGAGAGTCGGTACGAGGGCGGGTACGGCCGCCCGGCCGCCGGCGACAACTGCGCCTACGCCGGGACCGCACCGCCCGTGGACGTACCGACCGGCTTCCCCATGCCCCACGGCTGGCACTTCCCCTGCACCAAGGCCACGCGCCCGCCCGCTCCGTCCCGCCCGCCGGCGCCGCGCCCGCACCACCCCAAGCCCGCCCCGCCACCCCCCGCACCCCGACCGACGCCACCCCCGACACCCCCGCCCCCACCACCGCCCCCGCCACCCACACCACCACCGGCACCACCATCCCCTCCCCCCTCACCGGCCCCCCGTACGCACGCCCCTGACCCGCCGCCCTCACCCCGGCCGGAGCCCCGCCGCCCCGCCTCGCCCGCGCCCGTGCTGCCCCGCAACTACGCCCGGACGTACCACAAGGCGCACGCCGGGCGCTCGGTCGTGACCACGACCCTCCTGATCACCGCCCCGGCCGTGCTGGCCGGCGCCGCCCTCCGTCCCCGTTCGAGCTCCTCGTCCGGTTCCGCCGGGCGCCGTTCCTCGTAGGAGGTCCCCATGTCGCAATGGCTGGTGCTGGGCATCGCCATGGCCGCGGTCTGCGGCGTCGTCCTGATCATCACGGTCCTCAAGGAACGCCGGATCGCCGACGACCACGACCCGTCCGAAACACCCGATGTGATCGAGTACCTGACGATGATGGTGGGGGTGGTCTACGCGATCGTGCTGGGCCTGGCCATCGCCGGCGTCTGGGAGGCCCGGAGCGCGGCCGAGGACACCGTACGGGCCGAGGCGCAGGCGCTGCACGAGGTCAGCGCGCGGGCCCGGGCCTATCCCGCGCCGGTACGGGACCGGATCCGCTCGGACGTGGACGCCTACGTCTCCTACGTGGTCCACAAGGAGTGGCCGGTCATGTCCGACCAGGGCCAACTCACCGTGCGGGGCACGGAACTGCTGACGAAGGTCCGTGCCGACGTGACCGACTACCACCCGCGCAACGACTTCGAAGGGCAGTCCTACCAGCCCCTGGTCGACCAGATCTCGGTGGCCGACGGGGCCCGCAACGCCCGGGCGGACGCGGCCGATTCGACGCTTCCGGGGGTGGTGTGGTTCGGGCTGATCACCGGCGGTGCGATCTCCGTGGGCATCATGTTCACCCTGCAGATCCGGCGGTCGGGCCGGGAGATGCTGATGGCCGGCCTCTTCAGCGCGCTGATCGCCTTCCTGCTGTTCCTGGTCTGGGACTTCGACTCGCCGTTCAGCCGCGGCATCTCCGCCAGCGCGGACCCGTTCCGGGACCTCTTCCCGCACCTTTGACCGCGCCTGTGCCACGCCTCGTACTGCGCCCCCAGCCCTGTGGCTGACCGTACGGCGTAAGTGCTGCTCGCAGTGTCCCCCGGGCGAAGTCCGGGGGACACTCACGCGTCGGGCTCCTAGTCGAAGAGGTCCGGCTCGCTGCGCGTGATCTGCTGGTACAGCGGCTGGTAGTTGATCCATGCGACCAGGTCGTTGCCCAGCTGCTCGCGGGTGTGGACGGCGTTGTGGTGGTCGATCAGGACCGGCTTGCCGGCGGCCTTCGCGGTCAGCTGGACCTGGCAGGAGCGTTCCATCGTGATGAACCACCACGCCGCCGCGTCCACCGAGTCGCCGACCGTCAGCAGCCCGTGGTTGCGCAGGATCACCGCCTTGTGCGGCCCGAGGGCGGCCGCGATCCGGCGGCCCTCCTCCTCGTCCACCACGACGCCCGTGTAGTCGTCGAAGAGGGCGTGGTCCTCGTAGAACGCGCAGACGTCCTGGGTGATCGGCTCCAGCAGCTCGCCGAGGGACGACAGCGCCCGTCCGTAGGTGGAGTGGCTGTGGGCGGCCGCGACGACGTCCGGGCGGGCCTGGTGGACCTGCGAATGGATCGCGAACGCCGCCTGGTTGACGTGGTAGCGGCCCTCGACGACCTTGCCCTCGGCGTTCACCAGGATCAGATCGCTGACGGTGATGTGCTTGAAGGACATCCCGAAGGGGTTCACCCAGAAGCAGTCGGGGAACTCCGGGTCGCGCGCGGTGATGTGCCCGGCCACGCCCTCCTCGAAGCCGAAGCGCCCGAAGAGGCGCAGCGCCGCGACCAGACGCTCCTTGCGGTGGCGTCGCTCGTCCTCGACGGTCCGGTGTGTCGGCGGCATGGCGAACTGCAGCTCGTCGGTGGGTATCGGCGTCGGTTCGGGCATCGCCGTTCTCCTTCTGGCATGTACCTGGCTCGTGCGGCTCGCTGCGGAAACTACCCTCCGCTACCCCAGGTAACCAGCCCCGCGACGTGCCCGGACGGTGCCCACCGGCATGATGGGCGCACGACGTGAGGCACCGGACGGGTGCCGGCGACGGTCGCCGGACGGCGTCGGTACAGGGGGTGGACGATGACGGCCCACAGGACGCTGTCGGTCAGCAAGGACATCGACGCGGCACCGGAGCGGCTCTTCGCCCTCCTCCGGGACCCGGCCCGGCACGCCGCGCTGGACGGCTCCGGGACGCTGCGCGGCCGCCCCGAGGGCCCGTCGCCGCTCGGCCCGGGCGACCGCTTCACCATGGGGATGGCCCAGGGCCCGATCCCGTACCGGTCGGTGAACGTCGTGGTGGAGTACGAGCCGGACCGGCTGATCGCCTGGGAGACCTGGGGCGAGCTGCGCGGCCGCCGGCTCGTCGGCGGCCAGCGCTGGCGCTACGCCCTGACACCCCTGGACGGTGCGGCGGACGGACCCGCCACCCGGGTCACGCACACCTACGACTGGTCCCGCGCCCGCTTCCCCCGCCTGGTGGTCGAACTCCCCGGCTTTCCCCGGCGGATGGGCCCGGCCATGACCACGACGCTGGAGCGGCTGGCAGCGGCCGTACGGGCGGACGGAAGCAGCTGACCGCCGCCGATGACCGGATGGGGCGGGTTACGCGTGATGCCCCTGCTCCCGCCCGTAGCCGCTCAGCAGCTCGACGCCGCGGAGCAGCGCGGAGTGGTCCAGGGCGCCGTCGCCGCGCGCCACCGCGGAGGCGATCAGCTGGGCCGCTACGGCACCGGCCGGCAGCGTGGCGCCGACGGTGCGGGCCGCGTCGGTGACGATGCCCATGTCCTTGTGGTGCAGTTCCAGCTTGAAGCCGGGGGTGAAGTCGCGGGCGAGGATCCCGTCCTTCTTGCGGGCCAGGACGGTGGAACCGGCCAGGCCGCCGCCCAGGACCTCCAGCGCGGCCGCCAGGTCGACCCCGGACTTCTCCAGGAAGACCACGGCCTCGGCCAGGGCCTGCAGATTGACCGCGACGATCAGCTGGTTGGCGGCCTTGACGGTCTGGCCCGCGCCGTGCGGTCCGCAGTGGACGACGGTCGCGCCGACCGCGTCGAAGACCGGCCGAGCGGCGTCGAAGTCGGCCCGCGCACCGCCCACCATGATCGACAGCACGCCCTCGACAGCGCCCGCCTCACCACCCGAGACGGGAGCGTCCAGCACCCGGATGCCCTTGTCGGCGGCGGCCTTCGCCAGGTCGACGGAGGTCTGCGGGGTGATCGAGGAATGGTCGATGAAGAGGGTCCCCGGACGGGCGTTCTCCAGGATGCCGTCGGGCCCGTAGGCGACGGCTTCGACCTGCGGGGACGCCGGGACCATGGTGACGACGACGTCCGCGTCCCGGACCGCTTCGGCGATCGATCCGGCCTCCTTGCCGCCCGCCGCGACCAGCGCGTCCGCCCGGCCGGCGCTGCGGTTCCAGCCGACGACGGTGTGGCCGGCCTTGGCGAGGTTCACCGCCATGGGGCTGCCCATGATGCCGAGGCCGAGGAAAGCGATCGTGCTGGTGCTCATAGCTGCGCCCACTTACTTCCATATAGCGGATTCAGACTGCCGCAATACGAAAGCAATCCTCCGTCGTGGGCCGCATGCCGTCAACCGCTGCCGCTCAGCGCCGCTTGTTGAGCGCGGTGAGATCGATGTCGATGGGGAAGGGCACCGGAACCTTGATGCGGTCGTGGTAGATGCCGGTGGGCGTGTACGCACCGGTCGCCGGGTCCAGCTCGTAGACGTAGACGACCGGGAGCCCGTTGCTCTTCTCGACCCGCCAGAAGTGAGGGACGCCGGCGGCCGCGTACTTGCGGGGTTTGACGTCCCGGTCGCGGGCCTCGGAGTCTTCCGAAACGACCTCGATTGCCAGGATGACGTCTTCCGGCCGGAGCCAGGTGTCCTTCGGGCCGGTGTCCACGCCGAGCGGAACCACCAGCACGTCGGGCTCGGGCCTGTTTCGCTTGTCCAGCCGGATGCAGAACTCCCGGAAGACGTCCAGGTCATCCGGCGCCTGATCCAGGAGCATGTTCTCCAGCAGGCGCATGGTTCGCATGTGGAATGTGGTCTGCGGACTCACGAAGACAAGACTCCCGTCGATCAGCTCCGTATGCGGAGGAAGGTCCGGAAGCCGGTCGAGGTCGTCCGCGGTCCAGCCGCCCGGCGGCGGGACGGGGTAGTTGTACTGCTCGTCCAGCTCGAACTCGGGTGCGGCGCTCATGATTGCTCCCATACGACGGAGTCTCGCCTGTGGGGCCAGCGTACCGAGGGGGAACGACAACGCCGCCGCCCAAACGAATGAGCGACGGCGTTGCGTTGACATCATCGGGAGATCAGACGATCACTCCCACTCGATCGTCCCCGGCGGCTTGCTGGTGACGTCCAGGACCACGCGGTTCACGTCCGCGACCTCGTTGGTGATCCGGGTAGAGATGCGGGCCAGCACCTCGTACGGCATCCGGGTCCAGTCCGCCGTCATGGCGTCCTCGGAGGAGACCGGGCGCAGCACGATCGGGTGGCCGTAGGTGCGGCCGTCGCCCTGGACGCCGACGGAGCGGACGTCGGCCAGCAGGACCACCGGGCACTGCCAGATCTCGCGGTCCAGACCGGCCGCGGTCAGCTCCTCGCGGGCGATCGCGTCGGCCTCGCGCAGCAGGTCGAGGCGCTCCTTGGTGACCTCACCGACGATGCGGATGCCCAGGCCGGGGCCGGGGAACGGCTGACGGTGGACGATCTCCTCGGGCAGGCCGAGCTCGGTGCCGACCGCCCGGACCTCGTCCTTGAACAGCTGGCGCAGCGGCTCGACGAGCTCGAACTCGATGTCGTCGGGGAGGCCGCCCACGTTGTGGTGCGACTTGATGTTGGCGGTGCCCGTGCCGCCGCCGGACTCGACGATGTCCGGGTAGAGCGTGCCCTGGACGAGGAAGGCGACTTCCTCGCCGTCGGCGCCGGCCTCGGCGACCAGCTCGGCCTGGGCCTGCTCGAAGACGCGGATGAACTCGCGGCCGATGATCTTCCGCTTCTGCTCGGGGTCGCTGACCCCGGCCAGCGCGGCCAGGAAGCGCTCCTCGGCCTCGACGACCTTCAGCTGGACGCCGGTGGCGGCCACGAAGTCCTTCTCGACCTGCTCGGACTCGCCCTTGCGCATCAGGCCGTGGTCGACGTAGACGCAGGTCAGCTGGTCGCCGATGGCCTTCTGGACGAGGGCGGCGGCGACCGCGGAGTCCACGCCGCCGGACAGGCCGCAGATCGCCCGCTTGCTGCCGACCTGCGCGCGGATCGCGGCGACCTGCTCCTCCACCACGCTGTGGGTGGTCCAGCTCGGCTGGAGACCGGCGCCGCGGTAGAGGAAGTGCTCCAGGACCTGCTGGCCGTGCGTGGAGTGCATGACCTCGGGGTGGTACTGGACGCCGTAGAGCTTGCGCTCGTCGTTCTCGAAGGCGGCGACCGGGACCATGTCCGTGGACGCGGTGACCCGGAAGCCCTCGGGGGCGGCGGAGCAGGCGTCGCCGTGCGACATCCAGACCGACTGCTCGGCGGGGGTGCCCTCGAAGAGGGTGGAGTCGGTACGGGAGACGGTCAGGGCGGTACGGCCGTACTCACGCGCGCCGGTGTTGTCGACGGTGCCACCGAGGGTGGTGGCCATGAGCTGGAAGCCGTAGCACATGCCAAAGACGGGAACACCGGCCTCGAACAGGGCACGGTCGAGGCTGGGGGCGTCCTCGGCATAGACCGATGACGGCCCGCCGGAGAGGATGATCGCCTTGGGGTTCTTGGCGAGCATTTCGGCCACCGGCATGGTGGACGGCACGATCTCGCTGTAGACCCGGGCCTCACGGACGCGGCGGGCGATGAGCTGGGCGTACTGTGCGCCGAAGTCGACTACGAGGACGACGTCCGGGGCAGCGGCAGGGGGCGCTGATGGCACTTCGGCGGCCTTCCGGCGGTGTGGAGCGGGGTTGGACTTTCGATTCTAACGGGCTCATACTGTGGCCCATGTTCCAGCAGCTGACCTTCGTCTTTACCTATGGCACCGGCCCGTCCGGCTGCCATGGTCGTGCTGCTTGATCCACTGACGAGCAACTTCCCAGGCGCCCCGGGCCGACAAGGTCCGGGGCGCCTGCGTCTGTCCGGATCTCGATCATCGGCTCCGGGGCCACACCCCCAGGAGACACGGACATGAGCACCTCGACCGCCGGCCCGGCCACCCGTCCCACCACCGGCCCCACCGCGGCCACCTCATCCGCGCCCTCACCCGCGCCCACGCCCGACACCGGCGCCCATACGCCGGAGGCCGCCGGGCTCATCGCCGACGCCCGGCGCCGGATCGACGATCTCGACGGCCGGATCATCGGTCTCGTGCAGGAACGGATGGCCGTCTCGGCCGTCATCCAGCGCGAACGGATCACCTCCGGCGGGCGCCGGGTGAACCTCTCCCGCGAGATGGAGATCCTCGCCCACTACCGCGACCAGCTCGGCAAGCCGGGCACCGCACTGGCGATGACCCTGCTGGAGCTCTCCCGGGGGCAGATCTGAGCCGGCCGGACCGCCTGCGCCTGCCAGTGGCCGGTTTCGTGCGCCGAAGGGGTCCGTTCCGGTCGACGGACGGCCGGCGGGCGGTCGGTTCGGGGCGAGACGCGATCACCGTCGTGCCGGTGTGCTGCCGGTTCCGGGGGCTGCGGGCGCAGGCGGGGCGCAGGGCAAAGGAGTGTGCGCCCGGCGCAGCTGCCGGATCTGAGTTCGGTTGCCGACTCACCCGTACGGCGCGTGACCGGGCGCCGCGGGACTTCGTTGTGCCCGGTGCCACGCCAGCCAGGCGCGGCCTGCAGGACTACGCGTAGACGCCGCCCCACGGGCGGAAGAGCCGGAGCGATGAGACGCCGGCCGCCTTCCGCGGCCCGCGTCGTGGGACCTCGTTCCGGTGCCGTGACCGGTCAGCAGGGGACAGCAGCCCGGTCACATCCGATGGGGTGGTCGGTCCTGGGGACGCCCGGGACCGACCGCATCCGGTCGAAACGGTTGCGCCAGGTGAGGCGTATCCAGGACGATGCTTGACGAACGACATACCGCGCCTGGTATGGACTTTTGCCGTGCTGCGTGTCCGCGAACCGCGACGACCCGGCACCGGCATCGGTCCGGACCACCGCGCGCACCGCACCATCGAGCACCACGCACCACCCCTGTAAGCCAGCGGCGCTACCCCCCCCCCAGCGCCGCACCTCGGTGCCGGCGCTGCCCTGACGCCGGCACCGAAAGCCAAGGGCCCCGTGGCCGTCCGCACCCCCCTCGCGGACGGCATCCGGGGCCCTTCGCTATGGGGCCGGAAAGCCTCGCCAGGGGGGGCGCACGCCGGGCGCACGACCACCCTCGGCCGGTCCGTTCCGCCACCGTCCGCCGGCCCCGTCTGCGCGGCGACCGTGCGAGAGCTGTGGGCCGACTGTGTGGCGGCTGTGAGAGATGTGACCGGGGTCACCGAAAGAATTCGGTTCGAGTGGGCAACCTTTTTCGGCCATCGCCGGTCATGTACGTGAAATCGCACGGCCATACCGCGCCCCCCAACGCGACGGCCAGCTATCAACTGGTGCCGACCCACGGCACATTGGACCCCGAGAGGTCTTCTCGATGAAGCTTCGCCGTGCCTTGACGGCTGCCGCTGCAACGGCCGTCATAGCCCCTGCCGCCCTGATGGCGGCCCCCGCCGCCTTCGCGACCGGCGCCGACGCCGAGACCACCGCGAGCGCCGAGCCGACGCCGGGCACCCCCGGTCAGGACCAGACCGACGACACCACGACGCAGCCGGAGACGCCGGCGGGCGGTGACGAGACCACCCCGGGCGACGAGACCAAGCCCGGCGAGGAGACCGGTAGCGGCGGCGAGTCCGCCACCGGTGGCGAGACCGCGAACGGTGGCGAGACCGGTACCGGCGGTGAGACCGGCAACGGTGGTGCGGACGCATCGGGCGGCCCCGGCACCCCGGGTGACGACACCAAGCCCACCAGCGACCCCAAGCCCACCACCTCGGCCAAGCCCACCGCCAAGCCGAGCGGGAAGCCGACCGACGACACCTGCGCCGAGCAGTCGGACGAGACGGCGGTCAGCACCGAGCTGCGCGGTCTGCCGAGCAAGGTCGTGGCCGGTTCCGGCTGGAAGAACTTCACCTTCCGCGCCACCAACACCTCCGACAAGGCGATGAAGTCGGTCGACGCGTACGTCGCGCTGGACGCCATCAGCACCGACAGCTTCGACGACGTCTCCAAGCTGCTGACCGTGCAGTGGTACGACGAGGACTCCCGCTCCTGGGAGGCCATCACCGACGAGGACGGCTACTTCGCGTCCGTGGACGGTCTCAAGCCCGGTGAGTACGCCGACGCCAAGCTCCGCCTGAAGGTCGACGCCAAGACCCCGGGCAGCTACGGCTTCGCGTTCACCATCGGCGCGTACCACAACGAGGACGACGTCTGCGGCTTCTCCGACGTCGCGGAGTACGACTTCGACGTCCTGGTCGCCGGCAGCAAGCCGGGCAGCGTCCCGCCGGCCAAGAGCAAGCCGGGCAAGCAGCAGCCCAACAAGCCGGCTCCGCAGGGCGACCTGAAGGAGCTCCCGGTCACCGGCAAGCTCGCCGAGACCGGTTCCTCGTCCGCGCTGCCGACCGTCGCCCTCGTGGGCGGGGTCGCGATGGTCGTGGGCGCGGGTGCGCTCTTCGTCGTCCGCCGTCGTAAGACGGACGGGAACGGTGCCGCGGCCGCGTAACCACAGGCCGTGAGCCGCAGGGCCGTTGGGGAGCCGACTCCCCAACGGCCCTGTGTCGTACTACGCCAGGGACTTCTTCGGCGGTACCGGCGGCACGGCCAGGAACGGCAGCTTCAGCGCGCCGTGGGCCTTCTCCGGGACCGCGGGGTGGACCGGCTTCACGGGGGCCAGCCGTTCGTAGGGCCGTCCCGGGGCGGGCCGCGGGTCCGCCTCGCCCTTGTTGGGCCACAGGGACATCGCGCGCTCGGCCTGCGCGGTGATGGTCAGCGACGGATTGACACCCAGGTTCGCGGAGACCGCGGCGCCGTCGACGACGGAGATGCCGGGGTGCCCGTACAGCCGGTGGTACGGGTCGATGACGCCGGTCCCGGCCGAGTCGCCGATCGGGCAGCCGCCGAGGAAGTGGGCGGTGAGCGGGGTGCCCATCAGCTCGCCGACGTTGGAGCCGGCGAAGCCGTTGATCTCCTCGGCGAGCAGGGTCGCCGCCCGCGTGGCCTCGGGGATCTGGTTCGGGTTGGGGGCGCCGTGGCCCTGGCGGGCGGTGAGCAGGCCCTTGCCGAGGCCGCTCGGCTTCCGGTACGTGGTCAGGGAATTGTCCAGGGACTGCATGACCAGGCCGATGATGGTCCGCTCCGACCACCGCCGGTTGGAGAGCGCGCGGAGCGCGAGCCAGGGGTGGCGGGCCATGTGGGCCAGCCAGCCCCGCACCCGCCCCGCCGGGCGGTACGGCACCTGGAGGATCGTCAGCCCGCCCATCGCGTTGGAGCCCTTGCCGTACCTGACCGGCTCGATGTGGGTGTTCTCGTCGGGGTGGATCGACGAGGTGATCGCGACGCCCTTGGTGAAGTCGGCCCGCTCCGCGCCGTGCCGCTTGCGGTAGCGGCGGTTGTCGGTCTGGGCGCCCACCAGCGCCTCGGAGTTGGTGCGGGTGAGCGCGCCGAGGCGGCCGGAGACGTACGGGAGCAGCCCGCTGTCCTTCATGCGGTGCAGCAGCGTCTGCGTGCCGTAGGTGCCGGCCGCGAGGACCACACGGCGGGCGGTGAAGGTCCTGCCCTCGCCCTTCCTCCTGTCGTCCGTCGGGAGCGTCCGGACGGCGAAGCCGCCGCGGGAGTCCTCGGTGAGCGCGACGACGGACGTCATCGGGTGGATCACCGCACCGGCCTTCTCGGCCAGGTGGAGGTAGTTCTCGTTGAGGGTGTTCTTCGCGCCGTGCCGGCAGCCGGTCATGCACTCGCCGCATTCGGTGCACGCCCTGCGGGCCGGTCCGGCGCCGCCGAAGTACGGATCCGGCACCTCCTCGCCCGGCTTCGCCCGCGCCGTGCCGTCGGCGTCGTCGCCGTCGCCGAAGAACACCCCGACCGGCGCCATGTGGAAGGACTCCCCGACGCCCATCGCCTCCGCGGTCGCCTTCAGGTGGACGTCGGACGGCGTCATCGTCGGGTTGAGCCGCACCCCCAGCATCCGCCGGGCCTGGTCGTAGTACGGCTCCAGCTCCTCCTGCCAGTCGGTGATGTCCTTCCACTGTGGGTCGTCGAAGAACGGCTTCGGCGGGACGTAGAGGGTGTTGGCGTAGTTCAGCGAACCGCCGCCCACGCCGGCGCCGGCCAGCACCATGACGTTGCCGAGGAGGTGGATGCGCTGGATGCCGTAGAGGCCGAGGGCCGGCGCCCACAGGTAGTTCTTGAGGTCCCAGGAGTTCTTCGGCAGCGTCTCGCGGGTGAAGCGGCGGCCGGCCTCCAGGACGCCGACCCGGTAGCCCTTCTCGGTCAGGCGCAGGGCGGAGACCGAGCCGCCGAAGCCGGAGCCGATGACGAGGACGTCGTAGTCGTAGCCGTCGGTCCGGGTGCCGTCCGGGTCCTGGCTCTGGGCAGAGTTCTCCTGGGGCACTGGCTCTCCCTGCTGTTCGGGGCGGAGGGGCTGGGCTGCCGTGGGGGGTCGTTACCTCAGCCGGAACGCCTTCATCGCGCGCAGGCTGCGGGTCATGAACCGGGCGTACTTCTCATCGGTCAGTCCGAAGGCCGGGGCGAGCGGCATCACCCGCTGGTGGGCGACGGTCTGCGCCTCGGTGTACTTGAGGATGCCCTCGGAGCCGTGCCGGCGGCCCAGGCCGGAGTCCCCCATGCCGCCCATCGGCGACTGCACGCTGCCGTAGCCGGCCGCGTACGACTCGTTGACGTTGACCGTGCCCGTGCGCAGCCGGGCGGCGAGGGCCCGGCCGCGCCGGCCGTCCTTGGTCCAGACGCTGGAATTCAGGCCGTACGGCGTGGCGTTGGCGCGCGCCACGGCCTCGTCCTCGTCGCGGAAGCGGTAGACGGAGACGACCGGGCCGAAGGTCTCCTCGTCGCAGACGGCCATCGGGGCCTGGACGCCGTCGAGGATGGTCGGCTCGTGGAAGAACGGGCCGATGTCGGGGCGCGCGCGGCCGCCGGCGACCAGCTCGGCGCCCTTGGCGACGGCGTCCTCGACGTGCCGGACGACGGCCTGGAGCTGGCGCTCACCGGCCAGCGAGCCCATGTCGGCGCCGTAGGCGAGGGCGTTGCCGAGCCGCATGGCCTTCGTGCGGGCGGCGAAGCGCGCGAGGAAGTCGTCGGCGACGGATTCGTGGACGTAGAGCCGCTCGATGGAGATGCACAGCTGGCCGGCGGAGGAGAAGCAGCCGCGGACCGCGCCCGCCGCGGCCTTGTCCAGGTCGGCGTCGCGGAGCACCAGCATGGCGTTCTTGCCGCCCAGTTCGAGGGAGACCCCGACGAGGCGGGCGGCGGCGCCCTGGGCGACCTCGCGGCCGGTGCGGGTCGAGCCGGTGAAGGAGACGTAGTCGGCGTGCTTGACGACCTCGGGGCCGACGACCGGGCCGTCGCCGATCACGACCTGCCAGACGTCCTCCGGCAGCCCGGCCTCGATGAGCTGCTCGCGGGCCCACAGCGCGGTCAGCGCGGTCTCGGTGTCGGGCTTCATCACCACGGCGTTGCCCGCGACGAAGGCCGGCAGGACATCGCCTATGGAGAGTTCGAAGGGGTAGTTCCAGGGGGCGATCTGCCCGACGACGCCGCGGGGGTGGCGGAGTTCGGTGACCTTGGTGAGGGTCGGGACGACGCCGGTGTGGCGCTTGGGGCCGAGGTAGGCGGGGGCCTTGCGGCCGTAGTGGCGGGCGGCGACGGCGACCGCCTGCACCTCCTCGTGGGCGTGCAGCCGGGCCTTGCCGGTCTCCAGCTGGATCAGGTCGAGCACCTCGGCCTGGCGGCGCAGGACGAGGTCGTGGAAGCGCAGCAGGACCGCGGCACGCTGCCGGACCGGGACCCGGGCCCAGCGCTCCTGCGCGGCCCGGGCCCGTTCGAAGGCGGTGGCGACGTCCTCGGGGGTGGACTCCGGCAGGTCGGCCAGCTTCTCGCCGGTGAACGGCGCGTGGTTGGCCGTACGGCCACTGCCGACCACGCCGCGGGTGAGCCGGGCGGCGATCTCGGGGGTGACCACCTCGGCGGCGGTGCGGCTGCCCGCGGGGGCGGCCGCGACCGGATTGCCCTCGGTCGGCGCTGCGGGGGCCTCGGCGGGCGCGGGGGCCTCGGCGGCCTCGGCGGCGGTGGAGGCAGCTGTTCCGGTGTCCTGCGAGTCCGTCATGTCGGCGAGGGTATTCCTCCCCGGACGCTTTGTGTACCCGGCAGTAACGGGTTTTCACCGGCCGTCCACCATTGCGCCAGCGTCCGCTGGCCGTAAGGGCTCTGGTCAGGGACGACCGCGGGCCCGGCGGCCCCGGGAGAGATCTTCGACCGTCACGTCCCGGTCAGCCGGAAGGCGTCGAGGGCGGTGTCGAAGTGACGTTTGGCCTCGGTGCGCGAGCCGACCGGCGAGGAGATCCACACGTCGATCATCCGGCCGTTCTCGTCCCAGCTGAGGTCGTAGGTGTAGCGCGAGCCGCCGTCCGCCGCGCTGCCGTCCCAGACGAACTCCCAGAGTCCCGCCTGGAGTCCGTTGTGGGTGGTCTCGGTGACCTGGCCCGCGCGGTATCCGCGGTAGTTCGCCGGGCCCTCGGCGTCCGCGGTGCGCATCGCGCCGATCGGCCCCTCCGGCACCCGCTTCTGCAGCTGGACGCCGATCCGGAACCGCCTGCCCTGCGAGGAGTAGTAGACCCGGTCGTGTTCGTAGGAGCGGGTGAAGCCGACCGGTACGGCGAGCGCGAAGCCGACCGGATCCTTCACGAGGCGGTAGCCGTCCGGGATGCCTCCGGTGGCACCCGGGGAGGGCGCGGAGGTGACGGTGGCCGTGGGGCGGGGCGCGCCCGGCCGGGCGTTCTTCGTCGGGCCGGTGTGCGAGGCCTGCTGGGAGTGGCCGGGGCGGCCGCCCCGGCCGGCGGCCTCGTCGGTGCCGCCCTGCCGCATCAGCAGGGCCGTGAGGCCGGCGCCGGCGCCGGCGACCACCACGACGGCGAGCGCGATCAGCAGCGCCGTACGGGTCCGGCCGGTGTGCGGGCGGGCCGCCGCGGCCAGCGCCCGCTCGTCGAGGGCGTCGCGGATCGGCGCTCCCGGGGCCCGCCCGCCGGGACGCCCGCTGCCGGGGCCGCCGGAGGCGTGACCCAGGGGCGCGGGGGCGGCGGCCAGGGGCTCCTCGGCGGGCGGATGGCCACCGGGCACGGGCTCGCCGGGCAGCGGCGCACCGGGCGGGCCGCTGACGGGGCGGTCGCGCGGCGGAGTGGGGGCACCGGGACCGCCACCTGGCGTGCCGAGGGCGGGGGTGCCGGGGAACGGCGTACCGGGGACGGCCGGTGTGCCAGGGGCGGCAGGTGTGCCGGGGGCGGCCGGGCCGGCCGGGTCGCGCTCCGGGGCGCGGCCCGAGTGGAGGTAGCCGCGCAGCAGCTGTTCCGTCTCCGTCAGCCCCATCCGGCGGTCCGGGTCGCGCTCCAGCAGGCCGCCGAGCACGGCCCGCAACGGCCTGGCGGGCTCGGGGAGTTCGATCTCGTCGTACACGACGGCGTGCAGCACCCCGCCCAGCGAGTCGCGGCGGAACGGCGTTTCCCCGTTGAGCGCGGCGCACAGCAGGACGCCCAGCGACCAGAGGTCGGCCTCGGGGCCGGTCTGCCGGCCGGCCATCCGCTCCGGGGCGGTGTACTCCGGCGAACCGACGAAACCGCCGGCGTCGGTCAGCGTGGTGACGCCGGGGACCTGGGCGATGCCGAAGTCCGTGAGCACGACCCGGCCGGTGCCGGACTCCATCAGGACGTTGGCCGGTTTGAGGTCGCGGTGCAGCACTCCGCGGGCGTGCGCGGCGCGCAGCGCGCCCAGCAGCGCCACGCCGATCCGGGCCGCCTCGCGCGGCGCGACCGGGCCGCCGCTCTGCAGCCGGTCGGCCAGCGACGGGCCCTCCACCAGCTCCATCACGATCCACGGCCGGCCGTCCTGCTCGACGACGTCATGCACGACGATCACGTTCGGATGCTTGATCCCGGCGACCGTACGCGCCTCGCGCATCGCCCGCTCGCGCTGCACCCGCGCCTCGGGTTCGGCGGTGGCCTCGTCCAAGTGCAGTTCCTTGACGGCCACTTGGCGGCCCAGCAGTTCGTCGGTGGCCCGCCAGACCGTGCCCATGCCGCCGCGGCCCAGCCGTATACCCAGGCGGTACCGCCCGCCGATCAGCCGGCCCTCGCCCCCGAAGATCCCCATGCCCCCCTATCTTGCCGCACCGCCACCCGCCCGGCGGGAGCGGCTCCCCACCGCGGCGACGGCATCCGCCCACTCCGCCGCTGACCTGCACCGACCGCCCGTGGGACGGGCTCGCGGGCGGTCGCCGCAGCGCGCCCACATGATCAACTTCCGTCACGGGAACGGTCGTTGCGCGCATCACGGCCGTCATCGGCACCCCGCCGGTCACGGCGTCACCCACCCTCCGGCGACCCGCGGTCCGCGGCCGCCGGGGCATCCGGGACTTCGTCG
Organism: Streptomyces sp. NPDC107765; assembly: GCF_055657085.1. NCBI lineage: Bacteria > Bacillati > Actinomycetota > Actinomycetes > Kitasatosporales > Streptomycetaceae > Streptomyces > Streptomyces sp. NPDC107765. The sequence goes on from NZ_JBVKBL010000002.1 coordinate 658,065, forward strand.
TGGGCGACCGCACGACAAGTGCGCTGAACACACCAACCGGCCCGCACGACACACGGGGTGGAACCTCCACCGGCTCTCCCACCGTCCTTGACACAGTGAGGCTGCCGTACGGGAACGGCCGGTACGGCGGCTGCGGCACGCGGAGCGGGGGTCGGTCAGCATGATGCAGGACGGCGGAACGGTGGACGTCCGACCGGGCACCGACCCCGGCCGCGCCGCCCCCGAGCACAGCGGCGCCTACCTCGCCACCGCACTGTGCCTGGCGCTCTACGGCGGCACGCTCGCCGCCTGGACCGTCTACGGCATCGTCCAGTCGGACGGCACCCTGGGCGACTTCCTGGAGGGGCTGTTCAACCCGGGCGCCTCGCCCGTCCTGCAGATCCTCGGCCCCTACGAGTGGTCGCTCACGGTGGTGTTCCTCGTGGTCGCGGGCCTGGCGCTGGCCCAGCGGCGGGTGGCCCGCTCCGCGGCGCTGCTCTCCGGCTTCCTGCTGCTCGCCCTGTCACTGCGGGAAGGCGTGGGCCTCTTCGACCCCGCCTACCGCGACCAGTACCGCAACGACTCCCTGGGCGGCTGGACGCTGGCCACCCGCGGGCTGGGGCTGGTGGTGGCGCTGGTCGTACTGGCCGTGATGTTGCCCGCCACGGACCGGTGCCGGGCCGGGGCCGGTCCGCGGGCCGCCGACCCGGACCCAGCGTGGCGCCGCCCGTCGCGGGTCTGCGGGGTGCTGTTCCTGCTGATGGGCCTGGCCCGACTGGGCTGGACCGGACGCGATCTGACGGCCGGCGGGACGGACGTGGTGCGCTATCTGCGCGGGGTGGTGGACGGATCGGTGCACGGCACGCTGGACCTGGAGTCGTCCATCGAGTTCACCACCGTCGGTTCGGTCGCCGTGCTGCTGGTCCTCGGGGTGCTGGCCTTCCGGGGGCGGCACGACGTACGGGGGGCGCTGCTGATGTTCGCGGCGGTCGAGCTGTATCTGACCGTGCGGACGGTGGTGTGGCTGACCGTCACGGGCTTCTTCAACCGGTCCTTCGAGACCACCGAGGGCGCGCTGTCGATGGCGACCACGGCGTACGGCTTAGCGGCGATGACGTCGGTGGTGGTGCTGGCGACCGGCCGCGGCTTCGGGCCGTACGGCGGACTGCGGGCGGAGGGGCTCCGGGCGGCGGGGGCGGGACGCCCGTAGGGGTTCCCGTAGGGGTTCCCGTAGGACGGCCCGTAAGGGCGCAGGGGGCGTAGGGGGCGTAGGGGCGGGCTTCCGGCGGTGCGGGGGAGATCCCCCTCCGAACCGCCCCCGCCACGCCATGCAGCGGCCGCCGCGTGTGGGGGTCGCGGCGGCCGCCGATGTGAACTGCAACGCGTCCTGGGCTTGTGGCCTCTTCAGTGGTGCAGCATGTGGACCACTCTGCCCGTGAGGGGGCCCGCATGGCATCCTCCCGAGGTCCCGGGCTCACCCCCGCCGCTCGGCGGGGGTCCGGGTCCGTCGCAGGGCGGGGACCGGGACAGAGGTACGGAGTCGCGCAGCGCCGGGCGGTTCCGCGGGCCCGGAACGGGTGTGAACCAGCAGAAGGCAGAAAGGGGCGGCCGGTGATCCGTGTCGCTGTGGTGGACGACGAACGGCTGGTCAGATCCGGACTCCGGATGATCCTGGGGACCGCCCCGGACATCGAGATGGTCGCGGACTGCGGGGGCGCCGAGGCCGTGGAGACCGTGCTGCGCTGCGCGGCCGAAGTGGTGCTGCTGGACATCCGGATGCCGGACGTGGACGGGCTGACCGTACTGCGGCAGTTGCGCGCCGCGCCCGAGCCGCCGGCGGTGGCGATGCTGACCACCTTCGACGCCCAGGAATACCTGACCGCGGCACTGCGCGAGGGCGCGGCCGGCTTCCTGCTGAAGGACTCCGATCCCGAACAGCTGGTGCGGGCCGTACGGACGCTGGCGGCGGGCGGCAGCGTGCTGGACCCGGGCGTGACCCGGGCCGTGATCGGCGGCTACCTGACGGCCGAGGACCAGGCGGCGGCCGCCCGCGCGGTCAGCGGACTGACACCGCGGGAGTCGCAGGTGCTCTCGCTGCTCGGCGAGGGCCTGGGCAACGCCCAGATAGCCGGGCGGATGGGACTGGCGCCCAGTACGGTCAAGGACCATGTCCGCGCCGTCCTGAGCAAATTGGGGGGCATCAACCGCATCCAGGCGGCCATCGTCGCCGACCGTGCGGGCCTGGTGTCCGGGGCTCCCCGGGGGGCGTGGTGAGGTCCGGCGGCGGGCGGCCGCTCGCCCGCGGGGCGGCCCGGTGGCGGGCGTTCGCGGCCGGGACGTGGGGGCGGCGGCTGCGCCGGATCGCGCCCGTGGTCGTACCGGTACTGCTGGCGATCGCCGACGCGGTGCTGGTCAACGGCCTGGAACTCGCCCTGGAGCTGGGCGTTTCGGTGGTCGCCGCGGCCGCCCTGCTGCTCCGCCGGCGCTTTCCGCTGCTGGTCTTCCTCGTGACGCTGCCCGGCCTGTACATCGGCTACATCTGGTTCGCGCCGATGATCGGGCTCTACACCCTGGCGGCCCGGCGCCCCGGCCGGCGGCGGCTGGGGATCTGCGCGGTGCTGCTGATCGCCGCGCACTTCCTGCCGTACCCGATCTCCGACTTCGAACTCACCGCGTACCGCGAGAACACTCTGGTGCTGATCGACGCCTGTGTCACCTCGGCCGCGCCGATCGCGCTGGGCCTGCTGGTGCGCACCCGCCGCGAACTCGCCTCCCGGGTCGAGGACCTGACCCGCAGCCTGCGCCGCGAGGACCGGCTGCTCGCGGATCGGGTCAAGACGACCGAACGCGCCCGGCTGGCCCGGGAGATGCACGACGTGGTGGCCCACCAGGTCAGCCTGATCAGCCTGCAGGCGGGTGCCGTGCAGGTCAGTACGGAGGACGAGGCGGCGCGGGCCGGCGCCCGGACGATCCGTGAACTGTCCGTGCGGACGCTGGAGGAGCTGCGGCACATGGTGGGGGTGCTGCGGGCGGACGGCGGGGACGGCGGCGAGGCGAGCGGACTGGCGCCGCAGCCCGACCTGGAGGAGCTGCCGCGGCTGATCGAGATGAGCGCGCTGGACGTGACGTACGAGGACGGGGTGGTGGCCGGTACGGGCGGTGCGAAGACCGTGGAGCGAGCGGCCTTCCGCACGGTCCAGGAGGCGCTCACCAACGTCCGCAAGCACGCGCCGGGGGCGCGGGTGCAGGTCCGGGTCGATCCGGCGGACGAGGTCTGCGGGGAGGCCGGGCCGGGGCTGCGGGTGGAGATCCGCAACGGGCCGCCGGACGCGACGGCGACCGCGCCGGTGCTGCCCGGCGGCGGGCACGGCCTGGTGGGGCTGCGCGAGCGCGCCCAGAGCCTGGGCGGAACGCTGGAGGCGCGGCACACCTCCGACGGCGGCTTCGTGGTACGCGCGGAATTCCCGTACGGGGCGGGTGAATGGGGGAAACCGGGGGCCGAGAACCGGGGAACGGGGGGACGGGGAATGCGGGAGTGAGGAAGTGAGGGGGAGCTGAAGGCGCGAGGCGAGGGGCAGGGCTTCAGGCGGAGAGCGGTGCGGCGGCCTCATCGACGGCGGTGGACAGGTCCGGGTAGACCTCGAAGAGCCGGCGGACGCCGAGTGCGGCCAGCACCCGGTTGACGTGCGAGCCGTCGACGGCCCCCTGGGCGGGCAGGATCAGCCGCAGCCGGCCCTGGCACGAGCGCATCAGCCGGCGGGCGGCGATCAGCACGCCGACCCCACTGGAATCGCAGAACCGGACCTCGGAGAGATCGAGCACGAGGGATCTGCGACCGTCGGCCACCGCATCGTGCACGTGCTGGCGCACCGCAGGAGACGTGACCAGGTCCATCTCACCGGAAACCTGGAGTACGGCCCAGGGGCCCTGTGCGTCCTCTGCCACCTTCAACGACACGCGCTCGAAGCCTTTCGCTCGCTTTCGGACCGGATGCGCCCGGTTACATCCGGAACTCATCCTTCCCCGGCTCGACTGCCCGGCCTCGATGTCCTGAAACTCATCCTGGTTCCCGGCGGTAGCCGTGGGACGTAACAGGCCGTTCACGCCCAAGGCTATGCCCCAGGGGCGGCAACTTTCCGCCCACCTCTGATCACACCCGGATAACACATCGCCTCATACGCGCACGAACGGTCACCAACGAGCAACTTCGAGCGCCCCCCTACCGCTTCCGGGCGCATTCCGAGCTCCTCCCAAGCCTCTCCTGAGTGTTTTCCGGGGCCGCTTCACGCCAAGCCCGGGCCGTCAGCCCCTTACCACCCACATCCCCCTCAAGGTTCGATTTGCCGCAAAGGAGCGTGTGTTGTCAGACCCGCGCATTACATTCGAGGCACGGAGGTTTCCGTGATCGTGCCCACCGTTCCGGGCATGAAGGTGTACAGATACGCAGGAGTGACGGCTGAGGTGTGAGCCCGCAGGCGACGGGCAGGGATGGGGGTCCGATGGGACACGACGCGCCACCGCGCTGGGACAGGCGGATGCAGCAGCGGCTCGCCCGCGGCGAGGCGGCCGCGCTCGGTGAGCTCTACGACCGCTTCGCCTCGCTCGTGCACAGCCTGGCCTACCGCGTCCTGGAGGACGAGGACGCCGCCGACCGGATCACCCGCGAAGTCTTCGCCGCCATCTGGGAACACCCGGATTCCTACGACCCCAAGCAGGGCCCGCTGCGCTCCTGGATCGCCGGCCTCACCCGCCATCAGGCCGTCCAGCGGCTCCGCCAGACCGAGGCCGCCGGTGCCCGCGACGGCGACGACGCCCCGGCGCAGGCCGATATGGAGCAGAAGATCCGCGAAGCGTCCACCGCCGCCCGCGCCGACTACATCGTCACGTCCATGCCCGCGCCCCTGCGGGCCGCCCTGGAGCTGGCGTACTTCCAGCGCCGGGACTATCGCCAGACCGCCGCCGACCTCGGCGTCACGGAGGACGAGGCCCGCCGCCGGCTGCGTCTGGGCCTGCAACTGCTGTCCACCGCCCACAACGCCACCGCCCTGCCGCCCACCCGCCGCTCGGCCTACGCGTCCTCCGCCCCCGGCACCGCCGCCCCGCCCGGCCAGGGCCACGGACGGGCACTGTGAACGGCCCGGACGAGTGGGACGGCCCCGAGCTGCCCAGCGGACCCGGTGAACGGCCGCGGATACCGGCACCGCGCCCCGCCGCCGAGGACCACGGCCCGCTCCCCGACGCCACCCCCGCCCCTCCCGCACCGTCCCACCCCCTCGTACCACCCGTACCGCTCCGCGACCCGGTCGCCGATCCGTCGGCCGATCCGGCTGACGATGCGGGTGACGGTGCGGGTGCCGCAGCCACCGCAGACAGTGCGCTCCACACAGGCACTACGAGCAAGGCAAGCACGACAAGCAGTACGGGCAATACGGGCGGACCCACGGACGCCGAAGCCCCGCCCGCGGAACCACCGCGCGCAGACGCCCCGCGCGAGCACTCCTCGCGTGCCCCGGAAGCCGAGCCCATGACCGACCCCGCCGCCCCGCCCGCCCCACTCCCGGGCCCGGCGCCCGCCCCGCCGCACCGCGTCCTGAAGTCGCTGCTCGGCGCCTGGGCGCTGGCAGCCTGCTCCGCCGAGGAGACCGCCGCCGTCGAGGCACATCTGACCGACTGCGCCTCCTGCGCAGACGAGGCGGTGCGACTGCGGGACGCGGTCGGCCTGCTGCACCCCGCCGACAGCCTCGACCTCGACCCGCTGTTGCGCTCCCGGGTGCTGGAGGGCTGCCTGGGCCGCCGTCCGGCGCGTATCCCGGTGCCCGAGTGGGCGGCGCCGTACGACGCGGAGACCGCGAAACTGGACGCCCTGCTGCGCGACATGGGCGAGGCGGAGTGGCGCGCACCGGTGCGGCTGCGCTGGTTCGAGGGCGAACGCCCGGTGGAACGGCAGACCACGGTCGCCGGGGTCATAGGGCATCTGATGGCGGTGGACGGCCTGGTCGCCACCGCGCTCGGGCTCCCCGACCCGCTCGGCACGGCGGCTCCGCCGGGCACCCCGGACCCGCTGGTCCGTACGGAGACACTGTGGCGCGGCTGCAGCGGCACGGGCAGCCCGCTCGCCACCCATGAGCCGTGGCGCGAGCAGAGCTACGCCCTGATGAGACAGGTGTCGTTCGCCGGCGGCAAGGTGGCCCAACTCACCGTTCCCTACGGCGATTTCCAGCTCGCGCTGCGCGACGCGTTCCTGGACCGCGCCTTCGAGTGCTGGGTACACGCCGGTGACATCGCGGACGCGGTGGACTATCCGTACGAGGCCCCGGCCGCCGCGCACCTGAACCGCATGGTCGACCTCGCCGCCCGGCTGCTGCCCAGCGCACTGGCCGACCGCCGCCGGGCCGGGCTGGCATCCCCGCCGCAGCGGCTGGTGGAGGCCGGCGCCCCGGGCCGTACGCTCCATCTGGAGGTCGAGGGCAACGGCGGCGGGCACTGGTACATAGCGCTGGACTCACCGGCCGCGCTGGGCACGCCCGACCACACCGTCGCCCATATCGCTCTGGACAGTGCGGAGTTCTGCCAGCTGGCGGCCGGCCACATCTCCCCCGAGGACGCCGCCGCCGGCCAACACGGCGAACGCGACGCCATCCGCGAGGTCCTCTTCGCCACGGCGTCCCTGTCCCGCCTCTGAACCCCGACCGGGAGGACATCACCCATGGCGCGGGCGCGCGCCGGAAGGCAGGCGCCCGCGCCTACGCCGGTACAGGTGGACTCCGGAAATGCCGGGCTCCGGGAATGCCGGACTCCGGGAACACCGAGCTCAGGGAACACCGAGCTCAGGGAATACCTCCCCGCCCCGCCACGTTGTGGCCCGTGCAGGGGGCCCGTCGATCCCCTACGGGATCTGTTCGACTCTCCCCTAGGTGAACACCAACGGCCCCTGCTCAGCCGAAGACGACCGTTACGCCGCACGCCGCCTTACGCGAAGACCACCGTTACGCCGCACCCCGCCTTACGCGAAGGCCACCGCTTACGCGAAGGCACCGCCTACGCGAAGACCACCGTCCGGCTGCCGTTCAGCAGCACGCGGCGCTCGCTGTGCCACTTCACGGCGCGGGCGAGGGCCTGGCACTCGACGTCCCGGCCGATGGCCACGAGCTGGTCCGGGGTGACCTCGTGGCCGACCCGTTCGACCTCCTGCTCGATGATCGGGCCCTCGTCGAGGTCGGCGGTCACGTAGTGCGCGGTGGCACCGATGAGCTTCACGCCGCGGGCGTGCGCCTGGTGGTATGGCTTGGCGCCCTTGAAGCTCGGGAGGAAGGAGTGGTGGATGTTGATGATCCGGCCGGACAGCGCCTTGCACAGATCGTCGGAGAGCACCTGCATGTAGCGGGCGAGCACCACCAGTTCGACGCCCTCCGCCCGCACCAGCTCCAGCAGCTTCGCCTCGGCCTGCGACTTGGTGTCGCGGGTGACCGGAATGTGGTGGAACGGGATGTCGTACGAGCCGACCAGCTCCGCGAAGTCCGTGTGATTCGAGACCACGGCCGCGATCTCGATCGGCAGCGCGCCGATCCGGGAGCGGAAGAGCAGGTCGTTGAGGCAGTGCCCGAACTTGGACACCATCAGGACGACCCGCATCTTCTCGTCGGCCCGGTGGATCTGCCAGTCCATGCCGAAGGAGTCGCCCACCGCCGCGAAGCTCGCCCGCAGCTTGTCCACGCTCACCGACGCGTCCGCGCTGAAGTGGACGCGCATGAAGAACAGCCCGGTGTCGTGGTCGCCGAACTGCTGGCTGTCCTCGATGTTGCAGCCGGTGATGAAGAGGTAACTGGACACCGCGTGCACGATCCCCTGCTTGTCCGGGCAGGACAGGGTGAGCACGTACTGATCGTTCCGATCTTTTTGATCGTTCCGACCGTTTCGACCGGGCTGGGTGGACTGCGACTCGCTCATGACCTCATAGGGTCGCACACCTGCGGAGCAGGTCAGACCGGGGCGTCCGCGCCGCCCGTCATGATGGCCAGCACCTCCAGCGAGCGCGGCGGCGCATCGGGGTCCTCGCCGTCCGCCGTCGCCATGTGCACGTGGGCCGCACGGGCCGCCTGTACGGCCTCGGCCCAGCCCTGGTGCGCCATGTAGGCGGCGACCGGGGCGTCCGCGCCGACCTGGTGCATGATCCGCAGCACCCTCAGGACGGCGGCGTCGACCAGCTGGGCCTCCTGGGCGTCCCGGAAGATCGTGCCGACGTACTTGTCGGCGGACCAGTTGTCCAGCCAGGTGTCCTCGACGAGCCGGTAGACGGCGTCGGTGACGTCCCCGTATCCAGGCCGTCCGGCCAGCCAGGTCTCCTGGTGGAACGCGGGGTCGGAGAGCATGTGCAGCGCGGAGCGCACATTGCAGCGCCAGCGCCACCACGGCATGTCGTTGAGTGGCATGCCGCCCATGGTGGTCGAGCGGCGGCCTCGACGGGAAGACTTCTCCGAACCTTGCACAGCATTCGATCGTACGTTCCGCGCGAACGATCTCGCACGGCCCCCCGGAGTTCACCGCCACGTCACCATCCGTTGCTCTTTCGTCACTCAGGCGTTCCGGGCAGGACGGAAGGCTGCGGTGCCATGACCGGACGGCGACGCTCCTTCCCCCGCCCCTTGTTGCCCCACGCTCCCGCGGTCAAGATCTCCGCGGCGGTGACATGTACGGCGGCCATCGCGTCGCTGCTCTCCGGTTGCGGCTCCCTCCCCGGAGTGGGGAATTCCGGGGAGCGGGAGCCGGTCACGGTCATGACCTGGGCACCGGAGGGCACCCGGGCGACCAATATGCCGGGAATGCCGGCCATGGCCCAGGCGTACGCCCGCTCGGTCAACGCACGCGGCGGCATCCGGGGCCACCAACTACGGGTGCTGACCTGCAACGAGCGCAACGACTCGGTGGCCGCCGCGCAGTGCGCCCAACGGGCGGTGGACGAGGGCGCGGTCGCCGTCGTCGGTTCCTACAGCCAGTTCGGCCGCTCGTTCATGTCCCCCCTGGAGGTCAAGGGCATCCCGTTCATCGGGGGCTACGGCGCCTCCGACGAGGAGTTCCAGAGCCCGCTGTCGTACCCGGTGAACGGCGGCCAGGCGTCCCTGCTCGCCGGCAACGGCCGGCAACTGGCGGCCGACTGCAAGCGCGTCGCACTGGTTCGCCCGGACACCATCCAGGGCGACCAGATGCCGTCCCTGCTCGACTCCGGCCTGCAGAGCGGCAGCCGGCACCCCGCCAAGGACATCAGGGCGCCCGAGGACGGCACCGACTACTCGCCCCAGGTGACCCAGGCCCTGCGCCAGGTGGGCGCGGACCCGGCCGTCTACGGGACGGCCGAGGCCGGCGGCAAGGCCCCCGGCGCGTGCGTGGCCGCGTCGCTCGGCGACCACACGGACGCGTTCTTCGACGCCTTCCGGCGGCTCCAGGAGGCCAGCCCCAAGGTGCGGGTCGCATCCGTCCTCGGCAGCGTCGGCCAGGCGCTGGTGAACCGCTCGGGCGGCACGTCGGGCCCGCTGGAGGGCGCGGACATCACCGGCTGGTACCCGGTGGCCGACGACCCCCGTTGGCGGCCGATGCGGAAGGTCATCACCGACTACGCCTTCGACGACAACCGCATCGATCCGGCCGACCAAGGGGTGCAGACCACCTGGATCGCCTATACGGTGCTGCACTCGCTGATCGAGCAGCTCGACGACGCGGGCGTGACCGACATCACCTCGCACGACCTGCAGGCCACCCTCGACCGTGGCGAGCACGCCATCGACACCGGGGGCCTGACCCCGAAGCTGCGCTGGCGCGACGACGACATGCTCGCCGTCCAGGACTTCCCGCGCATCGTGAACGGCATGGTGACGTACCAGGTGGTGCGGAACGGCGAACTGGCCTCCGCGCAGGACGGGTTCGTGAACGTCACCAGGACCTTGGAACGCCGTCGTACGGACGACTACTGAGCACGCACGTGCTGCTGAGCGCGCACGTGCTGACCTCGTACGTACTGCTGACCTCGCACGTGCGGTGACGTCAGGAGCCGTCCCGCGCCGTCCGCCGGCTCAGAGCTGTTCCGGGCGGCGTTCCGTCAGGCCGTACTTCTGGGCGAGCGGGTTCCACAGCTGCGCCGCCTGCTTCTTGGCCTGGGTGGCCTGGCCGCTGGCTACGTTGCCCTGCACGGCCTGCTTGGTGCCGCGGGCCCGCCCCTTGTGGCAGCCCTTCTTGCCGCCCAGCTGGCCGGCCCAGGCCGCGTAGTGGTTGTCCGCGGCGGCCGAGGACTGCCACGCCTTGGTCAGCGCCGCGGTCAGCCGGTCGTGGTCCGGGATCTTGTCGACCGGCAGCTGCTGCAGGCGCTTGACCAGGTCGTTGCGCTGTCCGGCTGCCGCTCGCAGGTCCTTCGCCGCGTTGCCGAGGTTGCTGCACGACTTGATGTTGTTGACGGCACCGATCACGGAGGACCGGCTGTTGTTGCTGTCGCCCAGCAGGGCGTCCAGGCCCTTCGCCTGGGCCTGGGCGGGGTCCGTGGTGGCCTTCGGCGCCTCCGACTCCTTGGCCGCCTTGCTGCTGCTGCCGCCGGAGCCCTGCTTCTGCGCCGTGTCGTCGCTGCTGCCGCCGCTGAGCGCCCAGCCGACACCGAGGCCGGCACCCGCGAGCGCCACGATGACGATGCCCACGATCACCATCGGGGGCAGCCGCCGGCGCCGTCCGCCGCCGTCCTCGTCGTACGCGCCCTGCGGGTCGTACGGGCCCTGCTGGTCGTAGCCGCCGGACGGGTACTGCTGGCCGTACCCCTGGCCGCCGTACGGGGGCCGGCCCGGGTCCTCGAAACGGGGCAGCTGCGCGGTGGCGTCCGGCGCACCCGCCGGGGAAGCCGCCGCCGGCCCGTCACGGAACAGGCCGTCGAACTCGGCGGGGGTGGGGCGGTCGCCGGGCGCCCCAGGACGGACACCGAACGGCGCGCCAGGAGGCGGGGTGGGCACACCGGCGCCCACCGGGGGAATGAGCTGGGTGGCCTCGGAGTCGCTCCCGCCGCCGGCACCGGGCATCGCGGCACCGGGCATCGGCTGGCCCGGGCCCTGCGGCCCGCCCTGGCCCGGCTTCACGGCCCGGAGCATCGTCGTGGACTCGTCGGGGCTCTCCGGGCGGGACGCCGCCTCAGGAGGCAGCGGGGCGGCACCACCGGGGCCGCCGGACCGGGCGTCGAACGGCGGGATCACCGTGGTGGCCTCGGCGTCGCCCGTGGCGGGCGGGAGCGGCGCACCGGCCTGCCGGGTGGCCCGCACCAGCTCACCGGAGGACGTCGGGAGCTGCCCGGGCTGCGCCTGGGGCTGGGCCTGCTGCGGGGGCTGCTGGCCGTAAGGCTGCTGGTCGTAGGGCTGCGGGACGGGCGGCTGGCCGGGCGCCTGCTGCGGCATCGACGGCGGCATGGGCGGCACCGGGGGCTGGCCCTGGGGCGGCGGAAAGCCCTGCCCACCGGGCTGCTGGGGCGGCAGAGGGGCCTGCGCGCCCGGAGCCTGCGCCCCCTGAGCCGGGGCACCCGGAACCGGGCCCCCCGCATCCTGCGCCGGCGGATATCCGTAGCCCTGCGACGGCGCCTGGCCGTAGCTCTGACCCGGCGCCTGGCCGTAGCTCTGTCCGGGGGCCTGGCCGTAGTTCTGTGCTGCTCCCGGCTCCTGCCCGTAGTGCTGGCCCTGGGCAGGTGCCTGCCCGTACGGCTGCGGGGCGGGGGCGTTCTGCGGTGCGGGAGCGGCCTGCTGGCCGGGGCCCCAGGGCTGGCCCCAGGGTTGCCCCGCCGACGGAGCGGCCTGCTGGTCGGGGATGTACGGCTCACCGTTAGCGGGCAGCACAATGCCCTCTCGCGCGGGACCGGCCGCAGAATTCTGCGGGTCGTGACCCTGTCCGCTCTGCGTCACCGTGACTCCTACCAACGTGCAGACCTACGGAATCGTCGGCTGCACGCTACCGGGTCGCAGCAACGTTCGACCACGTCGCCTGGTCACCACCCCCTTCCGCCCCCACCGCGCACCGGACGGAACGGGGCGCGCACCGGACGGGAACGGGGCGCGCACCGGGCGGGCCGTGATCGACGGCCCGCCCGGTGTCCTACGAGAAGCCGGCGGCCACTACGGCGACGAAGCCGGCGACGACCCCGGCGACAAACCCGACTCCGCCTGACAAAGCGGCCTCCGTGCCGTACCGGACGCGCCCCGGGCGTGGATCACGCCGCCACGGCCGGTAGCTCCAGTCGTGCACTGAATTCCCTTACGACCGGTTCATCCCGATACGGCTCCAAGCGCAGCTGGAAGTCCTCCAGATACTCGGCGCCCCGGTCCGACCGCAGCCCGCTCAGCAGCTCCACGGCCTGCGTGCCCGTATGACATGCCTGCTCGACCTCGCGCTGCTGTGCCTGCGCGCCGGCCAGCAGCAGCAGGCCGATGGCACGGCGCCGCGCCCGGCCCTCCGGATGCCCGTTGAGCGCCTCCGACGCCCGTTGGGCGGCCGGGCCGGGCTGCCCCAAGTCGCGGTGGCAGTGCGCGAGTTCGTCGGCCAGATACGCCGGGTCGAAGTGGGCGATCCACACCGGGTCGTCGCCCGCTTCGGTGGCCGTGTCGGCACGTTCCATCGCGGCGAGCGCCCGCCCGGCCACCGCCTGGAAGGCCCGGCCGTCGCCCATGAGGGCGTGCCCGCGCGCCTCCGCCGCGAAGAACATCGCCTCGGTGCGCGGGGTGACGTGTCCGCGGGCGCCTTCCTGGGCGGCGCGGGCGAGTTGGGCGATCTCCCGTGGGTTGCCGAGCGAGGCCGCGAGGTGGCTCATGCTCGCGGCGAGCACGTAGCCGCCGTAACCCCGGTCACCGGCCGCCTGGGCCAGCCGCAGCGCCTGGATGTAGTAGCGCTGCGCCAGGCCGGGCTGACCGGTGTCGACGGCCATGTAGCCGCCCAGTTCCGTCAAACGCGCCACGGCGGCGAAGAGTTCCCGCCCGACGGACTCCCGGTACGAACCGGCGAGCAGCCCGGACACCACGCTGTTGAGGTAGTGCACCACCACGGGCCGTACGTGCCCGGCGCCGAAACGGTGGTCGAGCTCGCTGAGCGCCGTGGTCATGGCCCGTACCGCCTGGACGTCCGACACCCCGACCCGGGCCCCGGCGTTCCGTGCGACCTGGCTGTCGGCACCGGTGATGAGCCAGTCACGGCTGGGCTCCACCAGGGCCGAGGCCGCCACCGTGGAGCCACTGAGGAAGTCGCGGCGCCCGACGTCGCTGCGCCACAGCTCGCAGACCTGCTCGATCGCCCCGAGGACGGTCGGCGAGAACTGCAGCCCCACCCCGGACGCGAGGTTCTTGCCGTCGGCCATCCCGATCTCGTCGATGGTGACCGTGCGCCCCAGTTTGCGGCCCAGTGCCTCCGCGATGACGGCCGGGGCACGGCCCCGCGGCTGCTGTCCGCGCAGCCAGCGGGCCACCGAGGTCTTGTCGTAGCGCAGGTCGAGGCCGTGTTCCGCCCCACACATGTTGACGCGGCGGGCGAGCCCCGCGTTGGAGCACCCGGCTTCCTGAATGAGCGCCTGCAGCCGTTCGTTGGGCTGCCGCGCGACGAGTGGCCTGGCGGCCATGCTTGTACCCCCTGGTTTGCTGCGCGTTCACCTGGAACGCCGTTCCCCGGGATCGCTTCCCCACGGATATCCCGGATATCCGAGAGATCCGGGATACGCACGATAGGAAGGATCTGAGCGATACACGCTTTGCAGGCCGATGCCGGATGCTGTGCGGTTTGCTCGCTATCCGGAGCACTTGCGTGCGAAGCGCGGGTTCACGAGACGTGCTCCGAAATCGTGCACGAAGTCGGTTTCCGAAGACCCTTTCCGAAGACGCCTTCCGGGATCACGAGCCTCGGCCACAGGATTCGGTCACGAGTTTCGGTCACGGGTTCCGGTAACGGGATTCGGTCACGCTTGTCCGGTCACGAAGTCGGTTCACGAGACGTGTGCTGCTGGTGGGGAATGGCGCGGCGGTGCCCGTGCACTGGTAACGGCGCCGCCGTGCAGGGCTCCCCTGGTGCACCGCGGCCTGCCGTCGGGCGGCCTCTCCGCCCGTCGCACAGGTGGCTACCCAGCCACCGGGCCCGGTCCACATACGCGCCCCCACGGGTGCACCCATGCGCCCCACGTGCGAGAACGATGCGCCGGGCAGGTCATCCATTTGGCCGTAACCCTTGGTGACAGGGGGAGTTGTCATCTGCGTGGAAGAGACCATCGGAGTCACAGGAGCCCCGCAGATCCCCAAGCAGCGCGGCGAGCAGCTGCTCGAAACTGCGGTGCGTTACGCGGAAGAACGCCACTGGGACGTGTTCCCCGGCGCATGGCTGGAGCACGACGGTCAGACACCGCGCTGCTCGTGCGACGCCGACGACTGCGCCGCGCCCGGTGCGCACCCCATGGCGCCCGGCTGGGCCGGCCTGGCGACCGGCAGCGCGACCGCCGTCCGCCGTATGTGGAGCAAGCAGCCCCGGGCGTCGATCCTCCTGCCGACGGGGCGCACCTTCGAAGTACTCGACGTGCCCGAGACCGCGGGCTGTCTGGCGCTGGCCCGTATGGAGCGCATGGGGCTGACGCTCGGGCCGGTCACCCGCACCCCGGACCGCCGGATGCTCTTCCTCGTCCTCCCCGGTGCCGCGGCGAAGGTCCCCGATCTCGTACGGGGCCTGGGCTGGGCCCCGGCCGTGCTCGACCTGATCTGCCGGGGCGAGGGTGAGTACATCGCCGCCCCGCCGACCCGGGTGGGGGCGCACGGGCTCGTGCAGTGGGCGCGCCGCCCCACCGCCACCAACCGCTGGCTGCCGGACGCGGAGGAGCTGATCAGCCCCCTGGCGTACGCCTGCGCCCGGGACGCGGTGGCGGCCCGGGGGCGGTGAACTGCGGGGGTGGTGAACTACGGGGACGGTGAGCCGTGGGGGCGGCGAACCACGGGGAATCTGAACCGCGGGGACTGAGAACCGTGAGGGCGGGTCGCCGTTCCCCCGATCGGCCCCGCACGGCCGGTTGTTGCCCCGCACGCCCTCCGCCCGCCGGCTTGTCAGTGGCCGCTCGTATCGTGGGACGCGGACGGGGGTCAAGGCGGCTCCTGCGGGGACGTCGGAGGGCAGCACCGGTGGGCAACGAGCCGGAACACAACGAGGTGCGGGCCGGTGCGGCGCCGCCCGAGCAGACATCGGCCACTTCTCCGGGCGGGCCGTCCGCGGCCCCGGGCGCCGGAGACGGGGCGCCCGCCGTCCGCATCCAGGGCCTGTGGAAGAAGTTCGGCGAGCAGATCGCCGTCCACGGCATCGACCTGACGCTCCCCGCGGGCCGCTTCATCGGACTGGTCGGCCCCAATGGCGCGGGCAAGACCACCACCCTCTCCATGGTGACCGGTCTGCTGCGTCCGGACTCGGGCGTGGTGGAGATCGGCGGGCACGACGTCTGGGGTGACCCGGTCGCCGTCAAGTCCCGGATCGGCGTGCTGCCCGAAGGGCTGCGGCTCTTCGAGCGCCTCTCCGGGCGTGAACTCCTCGCCTACATGGGCCGGTTGCGGGGGCTGCCGGGCGACGAGGTCGACAAGCGGGCCGGCCAGCTGCTGGACGTCCTCGATCTCGCCGGCTCCCAGCACAAGCTGGTCGTGGACTACTCCACCGGTATGCGCAAGAAGATCGGTCTCGCCGCGGCGCTGCTGCACAATCCCGAGATCCTCTTCCTCGACGAGCCCTTCGAGGGCGTCGACCCGGTCTCCGCGCAGACCATCCGCGGCGTACTCGAGCGCTACACCGCCTCCGGCGCGACCGTGATCTTCTCCAGCCATGTGATGGAGCTGGTCGAGTCGCTGTGCGACTGGGTCGCGGTGATGGCCGGCGGACGGATCCGCGCGGACGGCCCGCTCGCCGAGGTCCGCGGCGCCGCACCCACGCTGCAGGACGCCTTCCTCGAACTCGTCGGCGCCAACGACCGCGGCGCCGGGCAGAGCCTGGACTGGCTGGGCGGTGGCGGCGCCCGATGAGCACCGATTCCGCCGCGGGGGCCGCGCGCCCGGCCGCCGCACCGAACCTCACCGCCGTCTTCGTACGGCTGAAGCTGACCCTGCTGCGCAACGGGCTTCGCCAGTCGGCCGGGCGCACCGTCGCGTACGTCAGCTCGATCGTCGTCGGCCTGCTGTTCGCGGCCGGCGCCGTGCTGGGCCTGATCGCGCTGCGCGGCAACGTCCATGTCGGCGCGCTGGCCGTGCTGTTGACCGGGATCCTCACGCTCGGCTGGGCGGTGATGCCGCTGTTCTTCCCGACGGGCGACGAGACGCTGGACCCGACCCGCCTGGTGATGCTGCCCCTGCGGCCGCGCCCGCTGATCGGCTCCCTACTGGTGACGTCCCTGATCGGCATCGGCCCGGTCGTCACCCTGGCGCTGGTGACCGGCGCGGTGGTGGCACTGGCGGACGGGCCGGCCGCCGCCCTCGTCGGCGTCCTCGCGGTCGTCCTGGTGGTGCTGGTGTGCGTGGCGCTGGCCCGCGCGATCGCCACGGCGTCGGTACGGCTGCTGACCAGCCGCCGCGGCCGTGATCTCGCCGTCCTGAGCGGCCTGTTCATCGCGCTCGGCGCCCAGGCCGTCAACATCGCCGCCCAGAAACTCGGCCGCCCGGACGGCCTGGCCGTCCTGGAACCGCTCGGGGACGTCCTGCGCTGGCTCCCGCCGGCCTCCGCGATCGGCGCGGTCGAGGCCACCGGCCAGGGCGCCTACGGCCGCGCAGTGGCCGGCATAGCCCTCGCGGCGGCAGCCCTGGCCCTCCTCCTCTTCTGGTGGCAGCGCTCGCTGACCGCCCTGATGACGTCCCCCGACTCCTCCACCCTCCAAGCGGTGGAGAAGGACAGCGCACGCCGGTCCGGGGACGGTGAGGGCCGGCTCGCACGCCTGCTGCCCGGCGGCCGCACGGGTCCGGTCATGCTCCGTTCGCTGCGCTATGCCTGGCGCGACCCCAAGTCGAAGATGTCCTGGGCGACCGCCCTCGGTGCCGGCCTGCTGGCCCCGGTCGTCTCCTCGATCCAGGGCAACGGCAGCATCTACACCGCGTTCTCGGCCCCGGCGCTGCTCGGCATACAGATGTACAACCAGTTCGGCCAGGACACCTCGGCCTTCTGGATGGTCGCTTCCACGCTCGCCACCCCGCGCGACGCCTACCAGGAGCTGCGCGCCCGGGCGTTCACCCTCGCGCTGGTGGCCGTCCCGTACGTCACCCTCGTCTCGGTCGGCGCCGCCGCGTTCATCGGCCCGTGGTCCGACTTCCTGCAGGTGTACGGCCTTTCCCTGGCCCTGCTGGGCACGTTGATCGGAACCGGCGCACTGACTTCGGCGATCTTCCCGTACTCGATCCCCTCCGAGAGCAACAAGAACGTGGCCCCGGGCCAGGGTTCGATCGCCTGGTTCAGCCTCTTCGGCGGCTTCCTGGTAGGCGCCGTCCTGTGCGCGCCTCTCCTGGGCCTCACCATCTGGCTCCACCTCGCCGACCTCCACCACCTGTTGTGGATCCTGCTGCCCCTGGGTGTCCTCTACGGCACCGGCGCAGCAGAACTGGGCCTCCGCCTGGCGGCCCCACGCACCCTCAAGCGCCTGCCGGAAATCCTCGCGGCGGTGAGCAAGGGGTGAGGGGGACTGAGGAGGAGTGAGGGAGAGCTGAGGGAGGGGTAGGCCGGGACGGGCTGGGGTGGGTGGACCGGGGCGGTCTCCGGGCGGGTTTGCCGCTTGGTCGTTCCGGTTGGCTGCCTGGACGTTCCGGTTGGGCGCCTGACCACTTGGGCTGGGCGTCTGGCCGTTTCGGCTGGCTTTCTGAGTACTTCGGTCGGGCGTCTGGCCGTTTTGGTTGGGTGTCTGGGCTACTTCGGTCGGGCGTCTGGGCCGCTTCGGGCGGGCGCCTGACCACTTCATCCCGGGCTTTTGGGGTGCCTTCGCTCGGGCGGGCTGACCGGTCGGGTCCAGTCTGGCTGGTGCTGCATGGGGTGGGGCTGCCTGGGGCCGCTGCCTTGGCTTCGCCGGTGTCTTGGCTGCCAGCGCGTGACTGGGGGCTTGAACTGGGCTGCCTTGGCTGTCGGTGCCTGGCCAGGGCTGGTTGAACTGGCGCTGCTTGAACTCGCTGCCTGGCTGACGCTGCCTGCGTGCAGCCTGTTGCCTGTACGCGGCTCGTTGCCTGGTTGCGGCTCGTTGCCTCGCGCGTATCCCCCCACCCCCGAACCCACCCCCCGCCCCCTCCCCCGAAGGGGGAGAGGGGGAGGGGGCGGGGGAACCCCCGGCGACGCCTCGGGCAAGATCAGCCTGCCGGTGTCGCCGCGGGCGAAGCCAATCCCCCAACGCCGCCGCGGGCGAGCCAGCCCAGTCGGCGCCCCCGCTGCCTCGGGCAGCCCGTCGTGTTGCCACTGCCTCAAGCAACCCGCCGTCGCCGTGTAGTCGCTGAGCGCAAGCCGCTGGCCGACCGAAGGAGGGCGGCCGTGGCTCACCCCTCCCCCGGCTGAGCTGCCTCGGCGTACGCAAAGTCGCGTGATAGGACGGCGCAGTGAGCCCAGCGCCTGGGACTCGTTGGCGGCCTCGTTGGCAGCTGTGCTGGCGCCCTCACCGGTGGGGCGGGGCACGGCATGCAGAAGGCGGCGGGACACGACGGCTGGGGCTGGTCGTGAAGTTATCCACAGGGTGCAGCGGGCGACGGGCGGGGGCGGTAGCTTCGTGGCATCGACAGGAACGAGGGGTGGTGGGGGCGGTGCTGCGCGCCGGAGTTGTGCTGGTCATGGGCTGGTTGGCGGTGCTGTTCTGCACCGGTGCGGTGCAGGCCGCGTCGGGCGGTGCCGACACCCCGACGCAGACTGCGTATCTCGCCGGGCAGTTGCGCAAGAACCCGGTCTTCATCAGCGACCAGATCCCGCGCGCGGTGCCCCGTTCGACCGCGCCGGACTTCGCCAAGGAAGCCCGGCGGCTGGGCGTTCCGACGTACGTCATGGTCCTGCCGAACGCCCACTACGGCCCCGAGGCGACCGGCCTGCTCGCCGGAGTCCATGACCGGCTGGGCCGCAAGGGACTGTATGTGACGCTGAGCCCCACAGGTCTGGACGCGGTGCAGACGTACGGGGTGAGCCTCCCCGGCGCCGAGGACGCGAGCCGGGCGACGCTGTACGAGCTGCCGTACGACGCCACCCCGCGCGAGGTGTTCCGGCATTTCGTCGACGTGCTGACCTCCGGCCATGCGCATCAGCGCGCCGAGGCGGCATACGCCAAATACGGCGGCTCCGTGGACGAGTTGCCTCTCCTGCACACCGACCAGACCGCCCGCGAGGACCAAAGCTTCGCGACCGGCGTTGCCGTCACCGGCGTCCCACTGACGGCCCTGCTGCTCACCCTGTACGCCTTGCGGCGTCGGCGGGTACGGCGCGCTGAGGCGGCAGGCGATCCCCTGAGCCCCGGCAGGGGATCTGTCGCCCCCAAGAGGGCGGCATCCGCGAAGCGAAGCCCGTCCGGGAGCAGGCCGAAGGGCACGCGGGAAGGCAAGTCGGGACGCACGACGGCAAGCAGGTCGGGAGGCAAGACGGGGAGCGGGAAGGGCGGCGCTGGAGGGAGCGCGTCGGGGCAAGGCGCGAAGGCCAGGGGCGTCGGGGAATCGGGCAGGCGGCGTGTGGAAATGCTGCCGCTGGTGGCGGCGGCCGTAGTCCTGGGCGGCCTGGTCGCGTTCACCGCATCCCAGGTTTTTGACGACACCACCAGTGGGGACGGTGCGCGTCCCACCGTCGCCGATATGCGGGCGAGGATCGATCGGGTGGCCTCGGGGCTGCGCCGTGACCCGTTGTACGTCGATCCGGAGAGCCCACCCGCGATGGACGCCGCCGAGCGCGCCCATCTGCGCGCGAAGCTGCGGGCGCTGCGCATCCCGGTGATGATCGCCGCCGTCTCCAGCAATCCGGACGACGAGTCCGACGGCGAGAAGGAGCTGCTGATCAAGGCGGTGCACGACCGGTTGCACCGCCATGTCCTGATCGTGCTGGCCGAACCCTCGGACGGCGCGATCGAGGTCGCCAACTACGGCACCCGCGTGGACCCGACGTATCTCATGAACCGGCCGCACGACCTGGAGTACCCCAAGTCCGCCGACCCGGCGCTCGGCCGTCGTCTCGATCAGTTGCTGACGTACCTCGGTAAGGCCCCGACCAGCAAGTCGGATGCCCCCCGGTCGGATCCCCTGGCCTACGACCCGCCGCCTGCGGTCGATCCGGTCAAGGAACAAGCGCTGCCCGACCTGTTCACCGGGGACTTCCATCCCGGCCTGATACTCGGCGTCTTCGCTGCGCTCCTGGTCACGGGCCTGGTGACGGCCGGTTGCGGGACGATACGCGTGATCGTGACGGCCCGACGTCGGCGCTACGGCGCGGGGGGCGGCTCAGGGGCCGCCCATGGCCCGCATGCTCCGGAGCGGCCTTCGTTGGGGTGGCTGCGGCGGGCCGCCCGTCATGACCTCGACGCCCTCACCGCAGCGCTGGAACCGAGGACCGTGCCGGAACCGAGGCCCGTGCTGGAACCGGTGGGGGGAGCGTCGGAACCGATGGCTGCGCTGCCGGCGGAGGCCCAGCGCCGGGCATGGGAGTGCCTGGACGCGGCCGCGTTGCTGATCGACGGGGACAGCGACGGCCGGATCGACGCGGATGCCACCCCGGCCGTCCTCGCCTGTGCCATCGTGCTGGCCCGCGCGGGCCGCAGGGCGATCGACGAGCCGGCCGCGGCCCGCCACGTCTGCCACCGCAATCCGCTGCACGGCACCGCCCGTAAGCGCACAGAGATACGCCCGGGCGGCGGCACCCCCGGCGGCACCAGCCGCAGCACGGCCGACGCGGCCGGCACTCGCGGCACCGGCGGTCCTTCCGGCACTCGCCACGCTGCCGGCAGGGCCCGTGCTGGAAGCACGATGTGGACGCTGCCGGTGTGCGAGGGGTGCCGGGTGACGCCTGGGGCCGTGCTGCGGCTGCGTTCCCAGGAGAGCAACGGGCGCGGAGCGTACGTCCCGTATGCCACCCTGCCCGGGCCGCTGGCCACGCTCGCCGACGGCACCGAAATAGATCAACTCACCCGCGATGTACGGGAGTACTTCGGTGTGCACTGACCCTCGTGATCCTGCCGGCGCGCCCCGACGACAGGACCGGACCGCCCAACGACGCGACGGGACCGCCGACCGACACGGCCAGATCGCCCAACGCCGCGACCGGATCGCTCAGCGACGCGAACGGATATCTGAACAACGTGGCCGGATAACTGAACCAAGTGGCCGACCCGCTCATCAGCCGGGCCAGGCTGTTCAGCCGAGCCAGGCCACCCAGCCGGGCCAGGCTGCTCAGCGGCGGGATCCGAGCGGCCGACCCGACGCCAGCCGGGACGCACGGTCAGACATCACAGCTCCCCGCCCGGTCATCCCGGCCGCACTGCCAAGCCCCCCGGAGACCCGCCGGATGTGGCCCGCGCTCTCGCTCGCTCTCACGCTCGGGATAGCAGCCGCCACCCTGCTGTACGGTGCGGCCGCGCCCGCCATGGCTACACCCGCTGCTGGGGCCGCGTCCGCCGTGGCCACGTCCCCTGGGGCCACATCCACTGTGGCCGCGTCCGTTGCCGCCACCGGGCGGGTGAGGCTGGCCGGCCACGGCCCGGTCAGCCCTGGGAAGAAGATCGCGGAGGCGCTGCAGGGTTCGCCCGTGTATGTGGATCCCTCGCTGGCGACGGCCGTTGATGCGGCGCAGAAGCGGGAGCTGGTCGCGCAGATCAAGGAGACCAAGCTGCCGATCCGCGTCGTGCTGGTGCCGCTGGTCGAGGGTGACAGTTGGGGCGGCAAGCCCGAGCAGCTCGCCGAGGTGGTGCACGACCGGATGGGCGGCGGCCCGTCCATCCTCATCACGCTCGGGGACCTGCCCGGCGATATCGCCGCCCGGGAATGGCCCGAAGGCGCCCATCAGGCGATGCATGCCGCCGCGGCGGTCTTCTTCCAGGACGACATGAAGGGCGCGGGGCTGGCCAGGCGCGTCTCCCGGGCGATCGGCATCATCAAGGCGGGCAACGGCGACAAGGTGTATGAGGAGGCCACAGCCAGCCTCAACACACCGAAGCCCACGCCGTCGGGTGAGGCCGACGGGACGGGCAAGGACGCTGCCTCCCGTGCGGGGAGCGGCGGGTCTCCTCTCGTACGGCTACTGGGCCTGGTCGTCGGGCCGGTGTTGCTGCTGGCCGCGGCGGGAATGTTGTTGCGCCGGCGTTCGCGGCTGCGTGATCTCACGACGCCGTTCGCGCTGCCGCGCTCGGTCTTCGCCGCCGCCCGGCAGGCCGACGAGGCCGGGCTGCGTGACCGGGCCGGCGAGGAGGTCGTGCGCCTGGGTGAGGAGGCACGCGCCGCGCAGGGCGATCCGGCGGCCGTCGAGCGGGCCCTCGATGCGTACGCCGCGGCCGGTACGGTCCTGGACCGCGCGCGCGGAGCCGTCGACCTGGCCGGGGTGTTCGCATTGGTCGCTGAGGGTCGGGCGGCGCTGTCCAAGGCTCCGGCGCCCCTCCCGCTGTGCTTCTTCCACCCGCTGCACGGTCCTGCCGTGCGTCGCATACCCTGGCGGCCGCTGGGCCGTCGTGAGCAACTGCGGGTGGCCGCCTGTGAGACCTGCCTGCGCGCGGTACGGACCCGGCGCGCCCCCGAAGTGCTCACCGACCGGCGGGACGGCCGTCCGGTCCCGTACTTCGAGATACCCGCCGAGGACAGCCTCTGGGCGGCCACCGGGTACGGCTCGCTGCTGAGCGGTGACGGTGACTCGCTCGCCGGACGGGTCCAACGCGGAGACTTCACCCGCACGTTGGGCTGACCGCCACCGGGGAGGAGGACGCGGGACGCGACGAGCCGCGTCCGGGCGTCCGTCCCCGTGCGGGCCAGGGAAAACTGCGTCGCTTTATCAAAAACAGGTGCGCGTCGATGTCGATACTAGTTGTCCAGTAAACGGAGAGAAAGTGCGGCTAACGCCGCGAATGCATTGCACCCACACTTTGACCGCAACTCGACTGCGCCTAGACCGCACCGCGACTTTGGGGAAATTGGCGCAACACCGCTGCAGTTGATCGCGCGGACCGCTGCCAGAATCGTTTCGACAGAGCTGTTTGCACGGCCTTGCGACCCAGCCTTACGCTCCGCCGAAACAGCCGTTCGCACACACTGGAATGGTGTGGGTGCGCGGGGGAGAACGTCTGCTGGGAGAGCGTTTTGCTGCACACGAAGACCGCTTGGCTGCGCATAGCCGCGCCCCGTCGCCGTACTGGCGCTGGCCCTGACCGCCTGCGGCGACAAGAAGGACACGTCCGCCGCGCAGGACGGCAAGAAGAGCAATACCGGCGCTGACGCTCCCAAGACGGAAAAGACGTCGGACCCGACCGGCGGCGGTGAGCGGAAGCCGGGCCAGACCGGCACCGGGCGGTTCAAGGAGGAGAGCGGGGATATCACCTACGAGGTCGTCGCGCGGAAGGTCCACGTGGGCACCGAGGCGGAGGCCAGGAAGCTGGTATCGGATCCGAAGGACGCCAAGGGGCTGGTGGCCGCGACCGCTTGGGTGAAGTTCACGAACAAGGGCGGCGGTGTCGTCAAGGAGATACCCAAGGTGGGTAATGAGACCGAGCTCTACGGTGACGGCCGGCCCGGCGTCCTGCTGATAGGTGCCGCCGAGGACGGTCCCGGTTGCGAGGACACCATCGACATCGAGAACTGGAAGGCCGGGCAGAGCCACACAATCTGCCAGACCTACATGCTCCCGAAGGGCACCAAGTCCGTGGAGGTCCACTGGGCGGGCGAGGGTCAGAGCGCGTCCCCGTTCATCTGGAAGTTCAGCAGCGCGGGTTGACGGGCGGCTTGGCCGGCCATGGGGCGGGTGTTGGCGGGTGGTTGATGGGGAGGGTCGGCGAGTCCTTGACTCCCGCCGTCACGAGTGTCGAGGAGCGTTGACGAGCCTGGCTCGCCCGAGGGGCCACTGACGAGCCCTGACGCGCCCCAGGGACACTGGCGAGCCTCGACGCGCCCGAAGGCGCTGACCCGACCCCGACAGTGCCGAGGAGCCCTGACGCGCCCGAAGACACTGGCCGGCCCCGACGAGTGCCGAGGAGTGCTGACGCGGCCCGGCGAGTGCCGCGGAGCGGAGCCCCGGCGAGGGTGGTGCGAGCGCTGCCGTCAGGGCCGGCGAACGGCTGGCGCTGCCGGTCGGCGGCCAACCTGGCCTCCGGCAGCATCTCGCCAGGCGGCCAGCCTCCTTCCGAGCCTCCCCCCTTCCCAGCCTCACCCTCCCCGCACGCGCCTGCGTATGCGCCACGGCCCTGTTGTCAGAGGCCGTGGCGCACCCCCGCCGCCCGCCTCGTGCCGCCTACCACCTGCCGCCAGCCGCCAGCCGCCAGCCGCCAGCCGCCAGCCGAATGATCGTGGTGCACGCGTCGGCTCCTTATGCCGGGGGCACCAGCACCGGTCCGTTGGTCGGTCGGTGTTTCTCGGGGCCTGGCCGGCCTCTTGCAGTCGATCCCCCGCTCAAGCCGGCAACGTCGCGGTCTGGAGGAAGGGTTCGATGGCGGCACACCATGCGTCGGGCTTTTCCCAGGGGAGGAGGTGTCCGGCGTCGGGGATTTCGGCGTAGGCGCCGCGCGGGAGGACGCGGACCATCTCCTGAGCCTCGGCGCGGCCCAGTTCGGCGTCCAGGCCGCGTACGACGAGGGCCGGGCAGGTCACCTGGGCGAGCTCTTCCCAGTGGGCGTCATGGACCCAGGTCTCGCGGGCGGTGAGCATCTGGCGACGGGAGAACACCGGGCGCCAGCCGTCGGCGCGCTCGGCCATCACCTCGGCGAAGAACTCGCCGCGGGCCGGGCGCGGTCGCTCCAGCGTCGGATCGTCCTCGCCGAACCACTTGCGGACGTCCGCGAGCGTGGCGAACGGCACCGGCCAGGAGCGGAACCACTCGGTCCACTCATGCTGCGAGGCCGCGCCCAGCGCGGAGGCCCGCATATCGCAGATCACCAGCGCACTGACCAGATCCGGGCGCCGCGCCGCTAATTGCCACGCCGTCAGCGCACCCATGGCATGACCGACGAGGGCGACCGGGGCCAGGTCGAGTTGCTCGATGGCCGCGATGGCGTCCTGGACGTACGCCTCGCGGTCGTACGGCCCATCAGCGGGCTTCTCGCTGCGGCCGTGGCCCCGCTGATCCAGGGCGACCGGGCGGTGCCGGGCGCTCAGCCGGCGGGCGGTGTCCGCCCAGTGCGAGGCGCGGCCCATCAGGCCATGGAGCAGCAGCACGCCGGGCCGCTGCTCGTCCCCTTCCAGCCCGCCGTCGATCTTGGGCGGGTCGGTGAATTCCCAGGCGGCGAGTCGTACGCCATCGGCCCCTGTCACATCGATGCGCCGCACCATGTGCTCTGGCACCCCCAATCGTCCCTTGAGCAGCTCCACACTATCGAACCCCTATTCGAACGCACCGTTCCAGCGCACAACACCCCTCGTTCGAGTGACCTCCCTCAAGGATTGGCCGCGCTCGTCACGGGGAGACATCTGCCGGGAGGCGGGCCCTACCGGGAAGGGGGCCCGTGGGGGAAGACCCTGAGAGCTCGGGGCTCCGGGTCTTGGGTGGGGGACATGGGGAGGCAGGGCCCCGGCTGCTCGCAGCGCCGGGGCCCTGACCGTCCCGCACTCAGTGGATGCATCCGATCCCCCTCCCCGGCCAGGACAGGCCCACGCAGGGCCATGCGCCAGGGTGACATGCAACCGGCCGAACCGCACGGATTCGCACAAGTCCGTTCAACGGGCAATCACTTGACGAGCCCATCGAACGGGGCATCAGTGCAGCTCAGCGGGCTCGTGGCGGATGACGCCGGTGGGGGCGGGAAGGAAAAATCGGGGAGTCCGGGGAGGATGTCAAGAAGGGCGCGGAGGGGGAACTACGGGGAGGGGCGAGCGTGCGCCCGGCCTGCGGAGAGCGCCGTGTCCTATGAGCTTCGGGACATGAGGGCATGAGGACGTGAAGCGAGGATGCGGTGCTCCGCGGCGGGGAGTCGCGGGGAGGGACTGATCGGGCGCGCCGCCGGGGGGGCGCCTGCCGGTCCTCGGCCCCCGCCAGGCCTGAGCGTCCGCCCCCGCCGTAGCTGACCGCGCCTCCGCCGGCCCCGCAGAAGCCCCGCCGCACCAAGACGGCCCACGGAAACGGCCCGCCGAGCCAACTCACCGAAGCCACCGAAGGCCGCCAACGCAGCTTGCCGAGACGGCCACACCAAAGGCCCGTCGAAACCGCCCACCGGCTCAGCCACCCAACGCCTGCCAAGCCGGCCCGTCGAGACAGCCACCGAAAGCCCCGCACGCCCGGCACACCGCCGAACCGGCCCGCTCAGACAGCCCACCCAATGGAACCGCCAAAACGACCCGCCGAAACGGTCCGTCGAGGCGTCCCATCGAGACAGCCCGTTAAGACGGCCCGTCGAAAGGATCCGCTGACCGCCGCCCAGAAAGCGCGACGAAAGAGCCCGCCAAAGCAACTCGCCGACACAGCCACCGAAACGGCTACCGCAACGATCGGTCGAAACGGCTGTCGCAACCGTCGGTCGGAAGTCCGCCGAAACGGTGTCAGCGCTTGGCGACGAAGACGTGGGAGGCGATGTCGGAGGTGAGCTCGGCGGCCTCGCCGCTGCTGCCGACCAGGACGCCCGCCGGCGACTCCGTCACGCTCACCACGGCGCCCGGCTGCACTCCCGCGCGGCGGAGCGTGTACATCAGCTGGGCGTCCGCCTGGATCGGCTCGCCGATCCGGCGCACCACGGCCGTCTTGCCGTCCGCCCCGGCGTCCAGGTCCATCAGGCTCACCATGCCCGCGTCCAGGAACGGGTCGGCCTCGGCCTTCTCCCCCAGCTCCTCCAGGCCCGGGATGGGGTTGCCGTACGGCGACTCCGTCGGATGCCGCAGCAGCTCCACGACGCGGCGCTCGACCGCCTCGCTCATCACGTGCTCCCAGCGGCACGCCTCGGCGTGCACCTGCTCCCATTCGAGACCGATGACGTCGACGAGCAGACACTCGGCGAGGCGGTGCTTGCGCATCACCCGGGTCGCCAGCCGCCGGCCCTCCTCCGTCAGCTCCAGATGACGGTCGCCGGCGACCGTCAGCAGCCCGTCGCGCTCCATGCGGGCGACCGTCTGGCTCACCGTCGGGCCGCTCTGTTCGAGCCGCTCCGCGATGCGGGCGCGCATGGGCACCACACCTTCCTCCTCCAGTTCGAGGATGGTGCGGAGATACATCTCCGTGGTGTCGATAAGTCCGGACATGCGTGCCCCTCGATGTGTGGTGCGGTGGCCCTGGACTCAATTCTGACGCATCCCACTGACATCGGTGCCTCCTCGTCCGCCCACCGGACCCTCACGGTGGTATGGCTCGGCCGTATTGACAGGGCACTGGTCCAGACCGCAACGTGATCCGCGCCACTGATCACGAGTGGGCGGGATGGGCGTAATGGTGAGGGAGGCATGGGGTCGGCCGGACGGTGCCAGGGCGGCCGCCCACAGACCACGAGTCACGGGCCAGGGGCCATGAGTCACAGGCCACGGGCACGGGGCCACGGGTCCACGGGTCCACGGGTCCACGGGCCGCACCCAACGGCACGCACGGCACGGCGCGGCGCAGCACCCCCATTGCCGAACCGCACCACCCCGCAAGGCACAGCACCACCCCGCAAGGCACCGCGCTGCACCGCACCGCACGCACCGAGAGCACGAGAACGCATACGAGACCCCCAAGAGAGGGAGGGCCCGCGGCAATGGCTGACAGCGACCGTAGTGACCGGCTGGCCGGGACGTACTTCGACGCCGCGATCGAGCTGCTGCGGCAGGTCCGCGACGAGGAGGGCGAGCGGATCACCGCGGCCGGGCGGCTGATCGCGGACACCGTAGTGGCGGGCGGCCGGGTCTTCTCCTTCGGGGCCGGGCACTCCTCGCTGCCCGCACAGGACACGGTCTACCGCGCCGGCGGCCTGGCGATCATGAACCTGCTCTCGGTCCCGGGGGTCGTCGGTGTGGACGTACGACCGGCGACGCTCGGCAGTGCCCTGGAGCGCGTCGACGGGCTGGCGGCGGCCGTGTTGGACACCAGCCCGCTGAAGGCCGGTGACGTGCTGGTGATCATCTCGCTCTCGGGGCGCAACGCGCTCCCCGTGGAGATGGCGATGAACGCCCGGGCCCTCGGCATCAAGGTCATCGGCGTGACGTCGGTGGCGTACGCGGCGGCCACCAAGTCGCGGCACGCGTCGGGCGGCTTCCTCAAGGATCACTGCGACCTCGTCCTGGACAGCCGGATCCCGGTGGGCGACGCGGAGCTGACCCTGCCGGGCATCGACGCACCGTTCGCTCCGGCCTCGACGGTCGTCACCAGCGCGATCATGCAGGCCGTGGTGGCCACCGCGGCGGGCACGCTCGCCGACCGGGGCATCGATCCGCCGTTGTTGCGCTCCGGCAATGTCGACGGCGGGCACGACTGGAACGCCCGGGTGATGGGCGACTACGCGGACCGGATCTTCTACCGGACCTGAAACGGGTGCCGGACGCCGAGGCCGGCGAGCCGGTCAAGCAGGACCCAAAGGCTTCCGCAAGCCGGTCAGCAGGACCCGCGGCCAGCGAATGCGAACCAGTGAGCCGGACCCCGGGCTCGAAGCGATCAGCAGGTCAGCAGGTCAGCAAGTCAGCAGGACGACGCGCCCGCGAGGTCCAGTGCCGCGGCGATCCGGGCCGCGACCTCCTCCGCGTAGTCGGCGTCGGCGCGGTCGAAGGGGCGGCGCGCGGGCGACCGCAGGAACGTCAGCACCCCGAGCGTCCGGCCGCGGCTGCGCAGCACCACGCACAGGCCGTGCACGGTGCCGTCCGGCCAGTGGCGGGCCGCCGCCCAGCTCTCGGGCGCGGCCGCACCGGCGCTCGTACGGACCGAACCGCGCCGCTCGTACGCCTGGAGCGCCGGGTGGCCCGGGACGTAGGGCACGGGGATGCCGGTCGCGGTGAGCGCCACGCAGGGCCCCGGGGAACCGGCCGGGGAGGCCAGCGTCCGCACCAGGCCGCACTGCGCCCCGGCCCGCCGCTCCCCTACGGACTCCCCGCCCCCGATGCCCGCTCCCCCGGGCTCCATGCCCCCCTCGCCCGCTCCACCAGGCTCCCGCCCCCCGTCGCCCTCTCCGCCGACCCCGTGTCCCCCGTCACGGCTGTCCTCTCCCCCGGCCCCGCGCCCCCCGTCACTGCTCTCGCACGTGCCGTCGGTCTCGCGCCCGCCCTTGGTCTCGCACGCGCCGTCCGTCTCGCACCTGCCCCGGGGCTCCCACGCGTCGTCGATCTCGTACGTGTCGTCCGCGGTGACCGTCCCGTACGGGGCCGGGGCGGGCTTTGTGGCGAGGTCCACCAGGCCGTGGTCGGCGAAGCCCGCCAGGGCGAAGTCGAGGTGGACCGCGGCCGCCTCGGACGGGTCCGGGCACTCCGCGGCCGCCCGGCCGGCGCGGTGCAGCTGGTGGGCCCGGAAGCGCAGCAGGGAGGCGTCCTGCTCGGCGCGTTTGGCGTCGGTGACGTCCTGGAAGAGCCAGGCGACGCCGAGCGGCACCGGCTCCTCCGCCAGCGGGGAGGCCAGCCGGACGAAACCGCTGCGCCAGCAGCGGCGCGGATGCTCGGCGTCCTCGGAGCGCAGGGTGACCCAGAATTCGGCGACGGCCGGCGGGGCGCCCTCGCCCAGGACGTGCTGCAGGGCGCACTCCAGCTCCTCGGCGCCCTGGTCGAGCAGTTCGCCCAGCGGCCGCCCGAGCAGGGCGGTCCGGCCCACGCCCAGGGTGCGGGCGGCGTGGGCGTTGACGACCGCGGGCCGCAGATCGGCGTCGACCAGCACCACGCCCCACGACGCGTCCTCGAAGAGCGCCTCGCTCAGCGCGATGGAACGCTCCAGGTCGATCTGGACGTGCACCTCGCTGAAGGCGCAGTACGCGCCCGCGACCCGGCCGTCCGGGCCGCGCACCGCCGAGCACTGGGTGCGCACCAGCACCCGGTGGCCGTCCTTGGTCAGCAGGGCGAATTCGTGCACCTGGCGGCCCGGGGAGCGCATCGCGGCCGTGAGGGCGGTCTCGATGCCCCGCGCGTCCTCCTTGCGGGCCGCCCAGCCGGCCAGGCCCGTACGGCCGACGGCCTCGGCGGTGGTCCAGCCGAGGATGCGCTCGGCCTCGTGGTTCCAGTGGGTGACCGTGCGGTCGGCGGTGAAGGCGACCAGGGCGGCGTCCATACCGTCCAGGAGGGCGGCGAGGAGTCCGGAGTCGTCGGACTCCTCGGTGGCGCGGCGCGGCGGGACCGACGCACCGGACGAAAGACCGGAAGAAGCCGACGAAGCAGTCACTGGCACCCCTCACGAACCCGGCTGCACGTGCCTCACCTGCGCACATTCAACTGGAACGTGACCTGCAACACGCCCGTTTCCCGGAAATCGTTGCTCCCGGAAAAAAACCGTTGTGTCGGGCGGGCCGGCTTCCTAATGTGTGGAGCACACGAGAAGGGAGGTGGTTCGGCAGATGATTTCGCACCGGACGCGTGAGGTGGCTGCGGGCTAGCGGCCCGACGCTTCACCGAAGTGCAGCGCCGGACCAGCGCATACTGCAGATGCGCAGCCGGCCAATCCCAAGCAGTCACCCGACCCGCGGGCTGCCGGTTCGTCCGACCGGCCCTCTGCGCCACCAAGCGCGGAGGAAGCAGCCCGCGGGTCGTCTGCGTTCCGCCCGGGACCGGGCCGGAACGTCGCCGGGCCCGCGTCGGAAGGCGCACGCCAGGAGACGTCAGGCAGGACGTCAGGCAGCCGGGAGGCCTCCGGGCTCCGGGAGGCATCAGGGCCCCAGGAGATGTCGGGATGCGGGAAGCAGCAGGGCGCCGGGAGACGTCAGGGCGCCAGGAGCATCAGGGCGCCAGGCGCTCCACGCGCCAGATGATCTCGGCGGTCCCGGTTCCCGTCCCGGCGTCGGCCGCCTTCTCGCGTACGTAGCGCAGCCGGTCGTGCAGCCGGTTGTGCCGGCCCTGCCAGAACTCGACCGTTTCGGCCGCGACCCGGTAGCCGCCCCAGTGCGGCGGCGCGGGCACCTGCTCGCCCTCGGGGTAGCGGGCCGCCAATTCCTGGTATGCCTGCTCCAGTTCGGTGCGCGAGGCGACCGGGGCGGACTGGTCGCTGGCCCAGGCGCCCAGCTGGGAACCGTGCGGACGGGTGCGGAAGTAGGCGGCGGTCTCGTCGCGGCCGATGCGCTCGGCGGTACCGGTCACCACGACCTGGCGGGCGAGGGGATGCCAGGGGAACAGCAGCGACACATAGGGGTTTTCGGCCAGTTCGCGGCCTTTGCGGCTGCGGTAGTTCGTGAAGAAGACGAAGCCCCGCTCGTCGAAGCCCTTGAGCAGCACGGTCCGCGAGCTCGGCCGGCCGGCGGCGTCCGCGGTCGAGACGACCATCGCGTTGGGCTCGTGCAGACGGGCCACGGTCGCGTCCGTGAACCAGCGCGCGAATTGGTCGTACGGGCTGGCGGCGAGGTCGGACTCGGCGAGTCCCTCGGCGCGGTAGTGCGCCCGCATGGAGGAGGGATCGGGGATCTCGTGATGCGCGTCGGCTGGGTGCACGGCCTCATCTTGCAACATCGGCCGCGACGCGGTCAGCTGGGAGGGGCGGAAGTCTGCCCCCCGTCGACCAGCCGTAACCCTCCCGCCGGCAAATCGACCAGTGTGCCGGATCTCACGCTTCCCCGCAGGTGGGGGACCCGCCAAAATCATGGCCCGGCCCACTGTGGCCCCCGGACAGGGGGAGCTATCGTGTTCCGTCCGGACTGACGGGACGCAATCACACCTGACGGGACGCACCGCACCTCCGTACCGCACGACACCGCGTCCGCCGGCCCGCGGCCCGACCCACCGCGGGCAGCACCCCGCGTGGCCCATGCCCTGGCGGGGCATCACCCGGGTGACCGGAACGGACCGCGAGCTGCCCGGCGCAGCCGCGTAACCGCTTCGGCACCGCAGCAGACACGACCGCACGGCAGCCGGTCACGGACCGTATGCCGTCCCCATTTTGAGGAGCCGCCTGATGTCCGACTTCGTACCCGGACTCGAGGGAGTTGTCGCGTTCGAGACGGAGATCGCCGAACCGGATAAGGAAGGCGGCGCGCTCCGTTACCGCGGGGTCGACATCGAGGACCTCGTGGGACACGTGTCGTTCGGCAACGTCTGGGGGCTGCTGGTCGACGGCGCCTTCAACCCCGGGCTGCCGCCCGCCGAGCCGTTCCCGATCCCGGTGCACTCCGGTGACATCCGGGTCGACGTGCAGTCCGCGCTGGCGATGCTCGCGCCCGTATGGGGCCTGAAACCGCTGCTGGACATCGACGAGGCGACCGCCCGCGACAACCTCGCCCGGGCCGCGGTCATGGCACTGTCGTACGTCGCCCAGTCGGCGCGCGGGCAGGGCCTGCCGATGGTGCCGCAGAAGGAGATCGACAAGGCCGAGACGGTCGTGGAGCGCTTCATGAAGCGCTGGCGCGGCGAGCCTGACCCCAAGCACGTCAAGGCCGTCGACGCGTACTGGACCTCGGCCGCCGAGCACGGCATGAACGCCTCCACGTTCACCGCCCGGGTCATCGCCTCCACCGGCGCGGACGTCGCGGCGGCACTGTCCGGGGCGGTCGGCGCGATGTCCGGCCCGCTGCACGGCGGCGCCCCGTCCCGCGTCCTCGGCATGATCGAGGAGATCGAACGGACCGGGGACGCCGCGGCCTACGTCCGGCAGGCGCTGGACAAGGGCGAGCGGCTGATGGGCTTCGGCCACCGCGTCTACCGCGCGGAGGACCCGCGGGCGCGGGTGCTGCGCCGCACCGCGAAGGAACTGGCCGCCCCGCGCTTCGAGGTCGCCGAGGCCCTGGAGAAGGCCGCGCTGGAGGAGCTGCACAACCGGCGCCCGGACCGGGTGCTCGCCACGAACGTCGAGTTCTGGGCGGCGATCGTCCTGGACTTCGCGGAGGTCCCGGCGCACATGTTCACGTCGATGTTCACCTGCGCCCGTACGGCGGGGTGGAGCGCGCACATCCTGGAGCAGAAGCGGACGGGCCGACTGGTCCGGCCGTCGGCCCGGTATGTCGGGCCCGGGGCCCGGAGCCCCCGGGAGATCGCCGGCTACGAGGGCCTTTCGGCTCGCTGACGTTGCGCTTGGCGGCGCCTCCCACGCACCTGGCCGTCCCGCCGTCGGGGTCGCTCGCCGTTGCGCTTTGCGGCGCCGCGTACGTACTTGGCCGTCCCGCCGCGGGTCTTGGTCGCCGTTGCGCCTGCGGCGGGCTGGGTTTGTGGTGGGTGCGGTGACGGACCTCCGGGGCCGGTTGTGTGGACTGCTGACGCTTTACGTCCACACAACCGGCCCCTCCGGCCCGTCCCCTCCCGTTGTGGGAGGGGGAATGCGGTGCGTGGGGGTGGACGTTGAGGCATGCAAGGGAGCCTGAGTACCCCTACGGGATGGTCGAACAGAACCCGTAAGGGTTGCGAGCGCCCCTCGCAGGGCCTCAACGCAACGGGCTGGGGCGGTATTCCGCACCCCCCACGCCCCCAACGCGAGGCACACCCGGAACGACGACGCTCAGCCCCACCGGCCTCCCAACCCCCACCAACGGGAGGGGACAGACCGGAGGACGAAGTCTGTAGGGCTGTCACCGCACCCGACAACACCACGCCCGCCGCTGGGGGTACCTCCCACGCCCTTTAGGCAGTGGGGGAGCAACGGCGAGAAGCAACCACGGCGGAACAGCCGACAACGTACGGGGCGCCGCAAAGCGCGCAACGGCGAGACGACCCGCGGCGGGACGGCCAGGTACGTGCGGGGGCGCCGCAAAGCGCAACGGCGAGCAACCCCCGCGGCGGGTCAGCCGACTACGTGGGGCGTCAACCAGACAGCACCGCGTCGATGATCTTTGACCATTGCTCCACCACCCGCGCCCGGCGGGCCGAGTCGTCCGTCAGGAGGTTTGCGAGGCCCAGGCCGCGGGCCATGTCGAGCAGGCCCTGCACCGTTTCGCGGACGCCGGGGGCCGACTCGTCCGCGTCGAGCAGAGCGACCGCCGTGCGGTGGGCCTCCCGGCCGACGCGTGCCTCCAGGGCGGTGACGCGCTCGCGGAGCTGCTCCTCGTCGGAGGCGGCCACCCACAGGTGCAGGGCCGCCCGGAACAGCGGTCCCGTGTAGAGGCCGACGAGTTCCTCGACGATGATCCGGGTGCGGGCGATCGAGCCGGCCGGCGGCAGGTTGGGCGCCACCGCCTTCAGGGCGCCCTGGCGTTTTTCCGCGACGTGCTCGACGGCCGCGGTGAAGAGGTCCTCACGGGTGCGGAAGTGGTGCTGGGCGGCGCCCCGGGAGACGCCCGCGCGCTCGGCGACCAGGGACACCGTGCTGCCGCTCCAGCCGCGTTCGGCGAGGCAGGAGATCGCGGCCTCCAGCAGCTTGCGGCGGGTGGCGCGGCTGCGGTCCTGCTGCGGTTCCTTGCCGGTCTGCGGCCGGCCGCCCGCCTGCGGCCGACCATCGGTTCGCGGCTCGTTGCCCGTCCGGCCGTCCCGGGCCGGGGTCAGCGCGCCCATGCCGGGGCCCGTCGCGCCAGGAAGGCGGTCATGCCCTCGCGGGCCTCGGCAGAGGCGAAGAGGCGTGCGGACTCCTCCGCCAGTGCGTCCGTGTCACGGTCGAAGACGGCCAGTACTTCCGCGGTGACCAGCTTCTTCGATGCCGCGAGGCCCTGGGGGGAGCCCTTGCGCAGGCCGTCCAGTACGGGGGCCAGGCCGGTGTCGACGTCGTCGGCGGCGAGCGTGACCAGACCGATCCGGGCCGCCTCCGCCGGGCCGAACGTCTCGCCCGTCAGGTAGTAGCGGCCCGCGGCCCGCGCGTCGATGCGGGGCAGCAGCGGCAGCGAGATGACGGCCGGGGCGAGCCCGAGCCGGGCCTCGGTGAAGGCGAAGGTGGCCGCCGGGCCCGCCACCGCGATGTCGCACGCGCCGAGCAGCCCCAGGCCGCCGGCGCGGACGTGGCCGGTGACCCGGGCGACGACGGGCCGCGGCAGGGCCACGACGGCGCGCAGCAGCCGGGCGAGCTCCAGCGGCCCGTCCTTCGCCGCGCCCGACGTGGCCTCGGTGAGGTCCGCGCCGGCGCAGAACGTCGTGCCCGTGTGGGTCAGCACGACCGCCCGGGTGCCGTCGTCGGCCGCGGCGTCCGCGAGGGCCTGGTGCAGTTCGGCCACCAGCCGGGCGGAGAGCGCGTTGCGGTTGTGCGGCGAGTCCAGCGTGAGGGTGGTGATGCCGCGCTCGTGGGAGCGCGTCACCAGCGGTGTCACGGGTGTGTCGGTCATCGGGCGGTCGAACTCCTTTCCCGGGCGGGTGCGTTGACGCCGCACGGCTGAGGATCTTTCCGGGGCCGGGCGGTGGGGCGGTGGGGCGGGGTCGCGGTGGTCCGCCCCACCGCACAGGATCATTGCCGCTCAGTACGACTTGGGCAGGCCCAGGGTCTGGTGCGAGACGAAATTGAGGATCATCTCGCGGCTGACCGGTGCGATGCGGGCGACCCGGGCGGCGGTGATCAGGGAGGCCAGGCCGTACTCCTGGGTGAGGCCGTTGCCGCCGAGGGTGTGGACGGCCTGGTCGACGGCCTTCACACAGGCTTCCCCCGCCGCGTACTTGGCCATGTTCGCGGCCTCACCGGCGGCCGGATCGTCACCGGCGTCGTAGAGATGCGCGGCCTTCTGCATCATCAGCCGGGCCAGTTCCAGTTCGATGTGGGCCTGGGCGAGCGGGTGGGCGACGGCCTGGTGCGCGCCGATCGGTTCCTTCCACACCTGGCGGGTGCGGGCGTAGTCGACGGCCCGGTCGAGGGCGTAGCGGCCCATGCCGAGGGCGAACGCGGCGGTCATGATGCGTTCGGGGTTGAGCCCGGCGAAGAGCTGGCGGAGCCCCGCGTCCTCATCGCCCACAAGGGCGTCGGCGGGGAGGCGTACGTCGTCCAGGGCCAGTTCGAACTGCTTCTCCGCGGCGGCCAGTTCCATCGGGATGTGGCTGCGGCCGAAGCCGGGGGTGTCGCGCGGGACGATGAACAGGCAGGGCTTGAGCTTGCCGGTGCGGGCGTCCGACGTGCGCCCCACGATGAGGGTGGCGTCCGCGATGTCCACGCCGGAGATGAACACCTTGCGGCCGTTGAGTATCCAGTCCCCGCCGTCCTTGCGGGCGGTGGTGGTGATCCGGTGCGAGTTGGAGCCCGCGTCGGGCTCGGTGATGCCGAACGCCATGGTCCGGGAGCCGTCGGCCAGACCCGGCAGCCAGGCCCGCTTCTGCTCCTCGGTGCCGAAGCGGGCGATCACGGTGCCGCAGATCGCGGGCGAGACCACCATCATCAACAGCGGGCAGCCGGCCGCCCCCAACTCCTCCAGTACGATGGAGAGTTCGGCGATGCCGCCGCCCCCGCCGCCGTACTCCTCCGGGAGGTTCACGCCGAGGTAGCCGAGCTTGGCCGCCTCGGTCCACAGCTCGTCGAGGTGGCCGCCGGCTCCGACGACGCGGGTCAGGTACGCGCGGCCGTAGCGCTTGCCGAGGGCCGCGACGGCGGCGCGCAGGGCCTGGTGCTCTTCGGTTTCGAGGACGGTGCTCATGCGGGCGTTCCCTCCTGTACGACGTCGGCGAGGTCCGCGACGTCTACGACGGCCAGCAGCGCGCCGACCTCGACCTGACGGCCGACGGCGGCGTGCAGGGCGGTGAGCGTTCCGGCGGCGGGAGAGGCGATGCGGTGCTCCATCTTCATGGCCTCCAGCCAGATCAGGGGCTGTCCGGCGGTGACGGCGGCGCCCTCGGCGAGCCCTTCGGCGACGCGGACCACGGTGCCGGGCATGGGCGCGAGCAGGGAGCCGGGGGCGCGCTGTTCGCCGGGGTCGGTGAACCGGGGCAGGGCGGTGAGGGCGACGTCGTTGACGTGGACGCGGTCGCCGTACGTGTGGACGCGGTACTTCCTTTGCACCCCGTCGACTTCGAGCACGACGCGGGTCGGTGCGGCGTGCACGATCCGCACTCCTTCGGCTTGGAGTCCGTCGCGGGTGTGCCGGTGGCGGACCTCGTGCACGGTGCCGTACGGCTCGGAGCGGTAGCGGGTGCGCTGGGGCTGCGAGGGGACGTTGCGGAACCCGCCGAAGCGGGACGCCCCGACGGCCCCGGCCAGGGCGGCGGCGAGCGGCGCGTAGGGGTCCTCGGCGGGGGCCGTCAGCTCGGTGAGGTGCCGGTCGTAGAAGCCGGTGTCCATCCGGGCGGCCGTGAACCCGGGGTGGCGCAGGGACCGGATGAGCAGGTCGCGGTTGGTGACCGGGCCGTGCACCTCGCCCCGTTCCAGTGCTCCGGCGAGCGTGCGGACGGCGGCGGCGCGGGTGGGTGCGTACGCCACGACCTTGGCGAGCATGGCGTCGTAGTGCACGCCGATGGTGTCGCCGTCGGTGTACCCGGTGTCGAGGCGGACGGAGTCCGGTACGGCGAGGCGGTGCAGGGTGCCGGTCTGCGGCGCGAAGCCGGCGGCCGGGTCCTCGGCGTACAGGCGGGCCTCGACGGCGTGTCCGCGCGGCTCCGGGGGCGTGGCGTCCAGGGCCTCGCCCTCGGCGATCCGCAGCTGCCACGCGACGAGGTCGAGGCCGTACACCGCCTCGGTGACGGGGTGCTCGACCTGGAGGCGGGTGTTCATCTCCAGGAAGTGGGCGGTGGGCCCTCCGGCGCCGTGGGTGACGAGGAACTCGACGGTCCCCGCGCCGACGTACTCGGTGGCCCGCACGGCGCGCTCGGCCCACTCATGGAGTTCTGCGACGAGTGCGGGGGCGAGTCCCGGCGCCGGCGCCTCCTCGATCACCTTCTGGTGGCGGCGCTGCAGCGAGCAGTCGCGGGTGCCGAGCACCCACACCGTGCCGTGGGCATCGGCGAGCACCTGTACCTCGACGTGCCGGCCGTCCTCGACGTACGGCTCGACGAACACCTCACCGTCCCCGAAGGCGGACCGCGCCTCGGCCCGGGCCGCCGCCAACTCGCCCTCCAGGTCGGCCAGTTCGCGCACGACCCGCATGCCGCGCCCGCCGCCGCCCGCGGCGGCCTTCACCAGCACCGGCAGATCGGACTCGGTCACCTCCCCCAGCGGGGTGATGCCCATCAGCTCCTTGGCGCGGGTCTTGGACGCCATCGCCTCGATCGCCTCGGGCGGCGGCCCGATCCAGACGAGCCCGGCGTCGGTGACGGCCCGCGCGAACCCGGCGTTCTCGGACAGGAACCCGTACCCGGGGTGGACGGCGTCGGCGCCCGCGTCCAGGGCGGCCTGCACGACGAGGTCGGCGCGCAGGTAGGTGTCGGCGGGGGCGGCCCCCGGCAGTCGTACGGCGAGGTCGGCCTCCCGTACGTGCAGGGCGTCCGCGTCCGGGTCCGAGTGCACGGCGACGGTACGTATCCCCAGCTCACGGCAGGTACGGAAGACACGGCAGGCGATCTCGCCGCGGTTGGCGACGAGGAGCGAACGGATCACGGGAACCTCACATCCGGAAGACGCCGAAGCCGCCGCGGGCGCCCTCGTACGGTGCGGTGTGGATCGCGGACAGGCAGATGCCGAGGACGGTGCGGGTGTCGCGCGGATCGATGACGCCGTCGTCGTAGAGCCGCCCGGACAGGAACATCGGCAGCGACTCGGCCTCGATCTGCTGCTCGACCATGGCGCGCAGCGCGGCGTCGGCCTCCTCGTCGTACGCCTGTCCCTTCGCGGCGGCGGACTGCCGCGCGACGATCGAGAGGACGCCGGCGAGCTGCTGCGGGCCCATGACGGCCGACTTGGCGCTGGGCCAGGCGAAGAGGAAACGGGGGTCGTAGGCGCGGCCGCACATGCCGTAGTGGCCGGCGCCGTAGGAGGCGCCCATGAGGACGGAGAGGTGGGGGACGCGGCTGTTGCTGACCGCGTTGATCATCATCGAGCCGTGCTTGATGATGCCGCCCTGCTCGTACTCCTTGCCGACCATGTAGCCGGTGGTGTTGTGGAGGAAGAGCAGCGGGATGTCGCGCTGGTTGGCGAGCTGGATGAACTGGGCGGCCTTCTGGGACTCGGCGCTGAAGAGCACCCCCTGGGCGTTGGCGAGGATCCCGACGGGGTAGCCGTGCAGCGCCGCCCACCCGGTGACGAGACTGCTCCCGTACAGCGGCTTGAACTCGTCGAAGTCGGAGGCGTCGACGATGCGGGCGATGACCTCGCGCGGGTCGAAGGGCACCTTCAGGTCGTCGGGGACGATGCCGAGGAGTTCGTCCGGGTCGTACTTGGGTGGTTCGGCGGGCGGTGGATCGCCGTACGCCTTGCGGTGGTTGAGGCGGGCGACGACCCGTCGGGCCTGCCGGACGGCGTCCTCCTCGTCGACGGCGAAGTGGTCGGCGAGGCCGGACGTGCGGGCGTGCATCCCGGCGCCGCCGAGGGACTCGTCGTCGCTCTCCTCGCCCGTGGCCATCTTCACCAGCGGCGGTCCGCCGAGGAAGACCTTGGCCTGCTCCTTCACCATGATCACGTGGTCGGACATGCCGGGGACGTACGCGCCGCCGGCGGTGGAATTGCCGAAGACGACGGCGACGGTGGGGATCCCCGCGGCGGACAGGCGGGTGAGGTCGCGGAAGATGCCGCCGCCCGGGATGAAGATCTCCTTCTGCGACGGCAGATCGGCCCCGCCGGACTCGACCAGCGAGATGCAGGGCAGCCGGTTGGCGAACGCGATCTCGTTCGCCCGCAGGGCCTTCTTCAGGGACCACGGGTTGCTGGCGCCGCCGCGCACGGTCGGGTCGTTGGCGGTGATCAGGCACTCGACGCCCTCGACGACGCCGATGCCGGTGACGAGCGAGGCACCGACGGCGTAATCGCTTCCCCAGGCGGCGAGCGGGGAGAGCTCCAGGAACGGGGTGTCGGGGTCGAGCAGCAGCTCGATGCGTTCGCGGGCGAGCAACTTGCCGCGCTTGCGGTGCCGTTGGACGTACTTCTCGCCCCCGCCCGCGAGGGCCTTGGCGTGTTCCGCCTCGACCTCGGCCAGTTTGGCGAGCATCGCGGTGCGCCGCTCGGCGTAGCCGGGGCCGGCGGTGTCGAGTGCGGTTCCCAGTACGGTCACAACAGCTCCTCGGGTATGTCCAGGTGCCGGGCGCGCAGCCATTCCCCCAGGGCCTTGGCCTGCGGGTCGAACCGGGCCTGGGCCGCGGCGCCCTCGCCGAGCAGCCCGTCGACGGTGAAGTTCAGGGCCCGCAGCCGCGGCAGGACATGGCGGGCGACGGGCAGCTCGGCGGTCTCCGGCAGGAGGTGGCGGAAGCGGTCGACGGTGAGGGTGTGGGCGAGCCAGCGCCAGGCCGCGTCGGTACGGGCCCAGACCCCGACGTTCGCCGCGCCGCCCTTGTCGCCGCTGCGGGCCCCGGCGACCAGTCCCAGCGGCGCCCGCCGGGTGGCGGTGGCGGGCAGCGGCGCGGGCAACGGCGGTTCCGGCACCGGCACCGGTGCGGCCGACTCCTCGGCCGGCGGGATCGCGACCCGCTCCCCGTCCGGGAGGACGGCCACCTGCCGCACCTCCGCCCGCGGGACCGCCACCGCCTCGAACACCCCGTAGGGGGCGCCCTTGCCGGGCGGCGCGGTCAGATGGAATCCGGGGTAACTGGCCAGCGCCAGCTCGACCGCGGCGCCGCTGACCACCCGCCCGACCGCCTCCTGGTCGGCGTCCCGCACCGTCAGCCGCAGCAGCGCGCCGGCCTCCTCCTGGACGTCGGCGTCGGCCCGGTCCGTACGGGCCAGCGTCCAGCGCACCTCGGCCGGCCGCCGGCCCGCCGCGTCGAAGGCCGCCGCCATCTGCGTCCGCACCAGCTCGGCCTTGGCCTCGATGTCCAGCCCGGTCAGCACGAAGGTGACCTCGTTGCGCCAGCCGCCGAGCCGGGTCAGCCCCACCTTGAGGTCCGGCGGCGGCGCCTCGCCGCGCACCCCCTCGATCCGCACCCGGTCCGGGCCGTCCTGGGCGAGCCGTACGGTGTCCAGCCGCGTGGTGACGTCCGGCCCCGGGTAGCGCGCACCGGCCGTCTCGTACAGCAGCTGGGCGGTGACCGTCCCGGTGTCGACCACCCCGCCGGTCCCCGGGTGTTTGGTGATCACCGCGGAGCCGTCCGCGGCGATCTCCGCGAGCGGGAAACCGGGCCGCCGCACGTCGTGCGCCGCGAAGAAGGAGTAGTTGCCGCCGGTCGCCTGCGCCCCGCACTCCAGCACGTGCCCGGCCGCCACCGCCCCCGCCAGCCGGTCGAAGTCCGTCCGCGCCCAGCCGAAGTGCGCGGCGGCGGCCCCGCTGACCAGCGCGGCGTCCGTGACACGCCCGGTGATCACCACATCGGCCCCGGCCCGCAGACAGGCCGCGATGCCCTCGCCGCCGAGATAGGCATTGGCGGTGAGCACCCCGTCGCCCCAGGACCGGCGGCCCAGCAGATCGTCACCCTCCACATGCGCCACCCGCACCGGCACACCGGCCTTCTCCGCCACCTCCCGCACGGCGTCCGCGAGCCCGGCCGGGTTGAGCCCGCCCGCGTTGGTGACGATCCGCACGCCCCGCTCGACGGCGAGCCCGAGGGACGCCGCCAGCTGCCGCAGGAAGGTCCTGGCGTAGCCGCGGGACGGGTCCTTCAGCCGGTCCCGCCCCAGGATCAGCATGGTGAGCTCGGCGAGGTAGTCGCCGGTCAGGACGTCGAGCGGCCCGCCGGTCAGCATCTCCTCGAACGCACTGAACCGGTCGCCGTAGAAGCCGGAGGCGTTGCCTATCCGCAGCGGCCCGCCGCCGCTCACGCGGTGGCTCCCCCGGCCCCGGGCGCCCGCCCCTTCCCCGGCGGGCCGGCGAACGCCTGGGCGATGCCCAGCCAGCGCTCCGCCTCCGCCCCCTCCGCGCGCACGGACGGCAGATCGTCGCGGTGCGCCCGCTGGGTCACCAGCAGGCAGAACTCCAGCGCGTCCGCGGTCACCCGCTGCCCGGCCCCGGCCGGCCCGTACGCCCAGACCGTACCGTCCGGCGCCCGCAGCTCGACCCTGAACTCCTCGGCGGGCGGGACGAGTTGGTGCGCGGCATAGGAGAAGTCCCGGGCGCGTACGCCGATCCGGGCGACGTGCCGCAGCCGCGCGGTGGGCAGCCGGGTGACGCCCAGCGCATCGGCGACGTCCTGCCCGTGCGCCCAGGTCTCCATCAGCCGTCCGGTCGCCATCGACAGGGCGCTCATCGGCGGCCCGAACCACGGCAGCTTCTCCCCCGCCGGCCGCTCGGCCAGCACCCGCAGCAGCCGCTCACGGCCGGCCCGCCAGTCGGCGAGCAGCTCCGCGGGCGGCACCGCGGCGCCCGCCTCGGCGGCCTCGTCGACGAAGGTCAGCGGCGAGGCGAGCGCCTCTCGCGCGGCCCGCGCAAACCCCTCCGGGTCGGTCGCCGACCGCAGCGCCTGCCGGTCCGTCCAGGCCAGATGCGCGATCTGATGGGCGACCGTCCACCCCTCGGCGGGCGTCGCCTCCGCCCACCGCGCGGCCGGCAACCCGGCCACCAGCGCGTCCAGCTCCTCGCTCTCGGCCTGGAGGTCCGCCCATACGGCACCGGGGTCACGGTCGGACACGGGGCACTCCCCTCGTCGGCCCCAACTGCCTTCACGGCAGGGGGCGTTGACTCATCGGGTGATGACTGGACGACGTGCGGTCCGAGCGTGCCAGCGCACCGAGAAACAATCAAGCACGCCTGCATGATTTCGGCCTACGCAATGACCACTCAGCCCTGCACCCCCGCGCCCGCGCGGGGGTGCAGCCCTCCTACACGATCAGGCGCACCACCGACGCCGAAGATCACCCGGGAACGCCCGGAACCGCGGTTCGCGCTACCCGCGGACACCACCGGCCGCGGGCCCCGGCGGCGGAGCCGGCCGGTTCACCGCGCCGCCGACCGCACCGCCCCCACACTCGCGACGACCACCAACCCGATCGCGACGATCTCCGGCCACCCCAGCGCCTGGCCCAGCACCAGGAACCCGGCGGTGGCCGCGGCGGCCGGTTCCAGGCTCATCATCACCGCGAAACCCGACGCCGGAAGCTTGCGCAGGGCAAGCAGCTCCAGCGTGTACGGCAGCACCGACGACATCAGCGCCACCGCGGCCCCCAGCCCCAGCGTGACCGGGTCGAGCAACGCACCACCCGCACTGAACACCCCGAGCGGCAGACTGAGCAGCGCCGCCACGGTCATCGCCAGCGCCAGCCCGTCCGCCTGCGGGAAACGCTGTCCCGTACGGGCGGAGAG
This sequence comes from Streptomyces sp. NPDC107765, assembly GCF_055657085.1. NCBI lineage: Bacteria > Bacillati > Actinomycetota > Actinomycetes > Kitasatosporales > Streptomycetaceae > Streptomyces > Streptomyces sp. NPDC107765. The sequence continues at coordinate 701,428 of NZ_JBVKBL010000002.1, forward strand.
CAGGATGTACGCGGCCCACAGCCCGCCGGCGGCCAGCGCGAACCCCGCGCCGACGAGGTTCAGCCCGTCGAACCCCTCCCGTCCCAGCAGCGCCACCCCGCCGAACGCCAGCGCCGCCCACACCAGACTGAGCAGCCGCCGCGACGTGGCCACCGAAAGGATCAGCGGCCCGAGGAACTCCAGCGTCACCGCCGCCCCGAGCGGTATCCGGTCGATCGCCTGATAGAAGAGCGAGTTCATCCCCGCCAGGGCCACCCCGAACGCGAGCACCGTCCCCCAGTCCCCCCGCGAATGGCCGCGCACCTTGGGACGGCAGGCGATCAGCAGCACCAACGAGGCGACGACCAGCCGCAGCGTGACGACCCCGAGCGCCCCGGCCCGCGGGAAGAGCAGCACCGCCACCGACGACCCGAACTGCAGCGACACGATGCCGCCGACCACCAGCGCCACCGACCCGATCCGCCCGCGCGCCCCGCCGGCGCCGGCACCCGCGGCCCCGGCCTCCGCCGTCAGCACCTCGGGCGAGGCCGGCACCGGCCGGGGAATCCCCGGCCCGGGCGCACCCTGCGCGTGACCATGCCCCTGCGCGCTCTCCCCGCCCTGGGCGGGATCGTGGATGGAGGCGGCGGAAATACGTCCCTCAGGACCCTCGGACGAAGCGTTCACATCCCCACGCTAAGGCCCGCCCATCCGCTCCGTGAAATGCCGCTCTTCCTCTTGTTATGCTCCGCACGCATGAGCATCGAGCTGCGTCATTTCCGCTGCTTCCTCGCCATCGCGGACACCCTGAGCATCACCCGCGCCGGCGAACGCCTGCACCTGACCCAGCCGGCCGTCTCCCGAACGCTCCGCCAGCTCGAACAGGAACTGGGCCGCCGGCTCGTCGACCGCTCCACCCACCACCTCGCCCTCACCCCCGACGGCGCCGCCTTCCGCGACCAGGCGGCCATCGCCGTCACCGCCTTCGACCGCGCCCTGCGCCTCGGCCGGCACACCGCCTGGCCCCTCCGCCTGGGTCACGCCTGGTCCGCCGCCGGTACGGACACCACCGCCCTGCTCCGCCGCTGGCACCAGGTCCACCCCGACACCCCGCTCGAACTCCTCCGCATCGACGACCGCACGGCCGGCCTGGCCCGCGGCGACGTGGACGCGGCCCTCCTCCGCGGCGAGGTCCACACCCCCGGCCTGCTCACCGCCCAGCTCACCACCGAACCCCGCGTCGCCGGCCTCCCCGCCGACGACCCCCTGGCCCGCCGCCCCGCCCTCTCCCTCGCCGACCTCGCCACCCGCACCATCGCCCTCAACACCGTCTCCGGCACCACCACCCTCGACCTGTGGCCCGCCACGGCCCGCCCCACCTCCACCCTCCCCATCGCCAACCAGGACGACTGGTTCGCCGCCCTCACCGCCGGCCGCGCCGTAGGCGTCACCACCACCGCCACCGCCGACATGCACCCCCACCCCACCATCGCCTACGTCCCCCTCACCGACGCCCCACCCGTCCCCGTCCTCCTCGCCTGGCGCGACGCCCCGGGCCACCCCCGCATCCCGGACCTGATCCAGCTGGCACGGGAGGTGATGGGCGGAGCGGGACAAGGGGGCGGGGGGGGTGAGGAATTGAGGGGTGAGGAATGAGGAGGGTGAAGCGCTCCGGACTCAGGCCCGGAACTCGCCTCGCTTGACCGCGGCCACGAACGCCGACCGGCCGTCCGTGTTCATCCCCGCACCTCGTCCACGTCGTCATGGTCGCCGGCGGGGAGGGGTGGCGGGCTGCGCCGACCGCAGCCGCCGACTCCTCATCGGGATGCGCCCCGTCAGGCCGTACGACCTCCCGGCACACATGGCCGTGCGTCCCGTCAGTCCGAGCTGAACTTCTTCACCACGGCCCAGAGCACGACGATGACGCCGATGCCCAGGATGAGCCACTCCCACCAGTCGAGGACGCCGTCGCCGCCGCCTCCGTAGGTGCCGGTGTGGTGGTAGTGGTGGGAGTGGTGGGAGCCACGGGCCAGTAGCTCGTAGGTGAGGTCCCCCGTAATCGGCTTCATGGGGCGGAGGTTAGGGGGAGGCGAGCGGTGGGCGCCACGGTGGCACGGGTTCTGTGACCGGGATGGAATGCGGGGGGCGTGGCGTCCCACTCGTGGGGCGCAGGCGGGGAAGCCGTGGGGCGCAGGCAGGGAAGCGGTGGGGCTCAGGTGGGGAAGCGGTGGGCGAGCCGGCGCCAGGTGAGTTCGAGGAGGGCCGAGGCCACGAGGGCGATGCCGACGGCCGCCCAAGGCATCGTCGTACCGACCAGGCGGAGGTCGAAGAAGGTCTGGAGCCAGGGGGTGGCGAGGACGACGAGGAAGGCCACGGCCATGGCGAGGACGAGGGCGATCCGCCACCAGGTGTAGGGGCGGGCGATGATCGCCAGGACCCACAGGGCGGTGAGGAAGAGGGTCAGGGTCGCGGCGCTGGTTTCGGCGGCGAGGGAGCCGGGGCCGGTGTAGTGGGCGCGCGCCAGAAGGTAGGTGGCGAAGGCGGCCAAGCCGGTGATGAGGCCGGAGGGGATCGCGTAGCGCATGACCCGGCGCACGAAGTGCGGGCGGGCGCGCTCCGTGTTGGGGGCGAGGGCCAGGAAGAAGGCCGGCACGCCGATCGTCAGTGTGGACAGCAGGGTGAGGTGGCGGGGCAGGTACGGATAGGGGATCTGGCAACAGGCCACCAGGATCGCGAGCAGGACCGAGTAGACGGTCTTAGTGAGGAAGAGGGTCGCGACGCGGGTGATGTTGCCGATGACGCGGCGGCCCTCGGCGACCACCGAAGGGAGGGTCGCGAAGTTGTTGTTGAGCAGCACGATCTGGGCCACCGCGCGGGTGGCCTCGGAGCCGGATCCCATGGAGACGCCGATGTCGGCGTCCTTGAGGGCGAGCACGTCGTTCACGCCGTCGCCGGTCATCGCGACGGCGTGACCCCGGGACTGCAGGGCGCCGACCATGTCGCGCTTCTGCCGCGGGGTGACGCGGCCGAACACCGTGCCCTCGTCGAGGGCGGCGGCCAACGCGTCCCGTTCGGTGGGCAGTTGGGGGAGCTCACGGGCGTCCACGGGGGCGTCGGCACCCGGCAGCCCGAGCTTGCCGGCGACCGCGCCGACCGAGACCGCGTTGTCACCGGAGATGACCTTGGCGCGGACCCGCTGCTCGGCGAAGTAACGCAGGGTGTCGGGCGCATCGGGACGCAGCCGCTGTTCCAGAACGACCAGAGCCATGGGCCGGGCACCCTGGGCGACCTCGGGGTCGTCCAGCTCACGGGTGGCGCGGGCGAGGAGGAGAACGCGGAGGCCCTGGGCGTTGAGTTCGTCGGCCTCGGTCAGCCTGGGGTCCGCCGACGGCAGGAGGACGTCGGGAGCGCCCAGCAGCCAGGTGCTGGATTCGCCGCACGGCTCGCTGAAGGACGCGCCGCTGTATTTCCGGGCGGAGGAAAACGGGAGCGACCGGGTGCAACGCCAGGACCCGTCCGCAGGGTAGGCGTCGATCACGGCCTGGAGGGAGGCATTCGGACGGGGATCGGCGTCACCGAGGGCACCGAGGACCTGGCGGATGTAGGGGTCGCGGGTGGGGGGCTTGTCGGTGGCCGGCTCGTGGACGCAGGGCCCGTCGGAGTCATCGGTGCCGCCGGTGGCGGGCCCGCGACCGCAGGACTGGTCCATGTCGTCGATGCCGTCGGTGGCGCCGGTGGCGCCGGTGGCGCCGGTGGCGCCGGTGGCGCCGGTGGCGCCGGTGGCGCCGGTGGCGCCGGTGGCGTCAGTGGCGTCAGTGGCGTCAGTGGCGTCGAGGATGCGCAGGTCACAGACATCCATACCGCCCTCGGTGAGCGTGCCGGTCTTGTCCAGGCAGACCACGTCGACCCGGGCCAGGCCCTCGATGGCGGGGAGTTCCTGGACGAGGCACTGTTTGCGGCCGAGTCGGATGACGCCGATGGCGAAGGCAACGGACGTGAGCAGCACCAGCCCCTCGGGGATCATCGGGACGATACCGGCGACCATCCGGCGGATCGCGGCGTCGCCGGGCAGCCCGAGGGTGAGCAGATGGCTGAGGATCAGGCCGAGCGCGGTCGGGATCATCATCCACGTCACGTACTTGAGGATCCGGCTGATACCGGTGCGCAGTTCGGAGTGGACCAGGGTGAAACGGCTGGCCTCCTCCGCGAGCTGGGCGGCGTACGCCTGGCGGCCGACCCTGGTCGCGGTGAAGGCGCCGCCGCCGGCCACGACGAAGCTGCCGGACATCACCGGGTCCCCGGGCTTCTTCATGACCGGATCGGCCTCGCCGGTGAGCAGCGATTCGTCGATCTCCATCCCGTCGGCCTCCACCACCTCGCCGTCGACCACGACCTTGTCGCCGGGGCCGAGCTCGATGACGTCGTCGAGGACGACCTCGGAGGTGGGGACACGCGACGCGGTGCCGTCCCGGCGCACGGTCGGCTGCGCCTCGCCGATCACCGCCAGCTTGTCGAGCGTCCTCTTGGCGCGCAGTTCCTGAACGATGCCGATGCCGGTGTTGGCAACGATCACAAAGCCGAACAGGCCGTCCTGGATCGGCCCGACGACAAGAATGATCGCGAAGAGCACGCCAATGATCGCATTGAACCGCGTGAAGATATTGGCGCGGACAATCTCGCCAACCGAACGCGAGGACCGCACGGGAACGTCATTGACCTCCCCCCGCGCAACGCGTTCAGCGACTTCGGGGGGTGTCAGGCCAGGGGCGGGCGCGGCTGGGGCGGCCGGTTCGGCGGGTGCGGGGGGTGCGGTCAGTTCGGCGGGTGCGGTCGGCTCGGCTGGGGCGGCCGGTTCGGGGGGTGCGGCCGGTTCGACAGGTGCGGGGGGTGCGACCGGCTCGGCGGGTGCGGGGGGTTCCGAGTCCGCCGGTTCCCGCTTGGCCGGCTTCCGGTCGCCCGGGTCGTGGTCGGCGGGTTCTCGTTCGGTCGGCTCGCGGTCACCCCGCTCACGCCCGCCCGGCTCGCCGTGGTCCAGTTCACCATCGGTGGGTATCCGGCCATCCCGTCCGCCGTCGCCCGATTCACCGTCGGTCGGTTTCCAGCCACCCCGTTCACCCGGTTCACCCGGTTCACCGACGCCGCTCGGTGCCGGATGCTCGGTTCCGGTTCGGGCCCGCTCCGTCATGCCCTCGACGTTACGGGCGAAATGCCGGGATTACCCGTCGGCCGAGCGCCCGACCGAAGAGGCAAGGACGGAAGGCAGAAGACACAAGGCGGAAGGCGAAAGGCAGGAGAGGAAGAGAAAAGACGCGCCGGCCGCTCAGTGCGCGTCCGTGGTGGTCGCCGCCCGCTTGGCCGCGGCATCGCGCTTGATGGCGGCATCCCGCTTGCGGACGTACCAGATACCCAGCAGGCCGAGCCCGCCGCCGGCCAGGCACGTCCACACCCACCAGGCGTGACCACGGTCGGCGAACCAGCCGTAGAAGGGGAGCTGGCCGAGGAAGAGCACGAACCAGATGATGGTGCCGCCGGTGATCGTGCCGACGACGGGGCCCTCGAGAGGCGCCGGAGCCTCGCGCAGTTCGGACTTCTTCCACATGGTGCTCAGCTTACGGGGACCGGCCGAGCGGCCTTCCACCAGAGTTGCCATCGGGTGCGGCCCTTGCCTCCCAAGGGTCTACGCGCGGAGATAGCGATCACCGCATTGTTTATTCATACTGAACCTTTCTGGATCTGACCGTTTTGAATCGTCGATTCATCCAATCCGATCCGGATAGCGATGTTCCTGTACGTGTTCCGGGCCCTCGGGCCCCTGTGCCTACCCAGGCCCGTCCGACTGAGGTCCCGTATGTCCCCCTCGGCCACCACGCCGGTCGACACCCTTGAGAACCCGGCCCCGCAGCCCCCGAAGAACGGTTTCGACAGGTTCTTCAAGATCTCCGAGCGAGGGTCCACGGTCGGCCGTGAACTCCGCGGCGGGCTCGCCACGTTCTTCGCGATGGCCTACATCATCGTGCTGAACCCGATCATTCTTGGCTCCGGAGTCGACAAGTTCGGCCACCATCTCGACAACGGGCAGCTGGTCACCGCCACCGCCCTGATGGCCGGCCTGAGCACCGTCCTGATGGGCGTGGTGGGCAACGTCCCGATCGCCATCGCCGCCGGCCTCGGCATCAACGCCGTGGTCTCCCTCCAGCTCGCCCCCAAGATGAGCTGGCCGGACGCAATGGGCATGGTGGTGCTCGCCGGCCTGGTGCTGATGATCCTGGTCGCCTCGGGCCTGCGGCAGCGGGTGATGGACGCGATCCCCAACGGCCTGCGGCGCGCCATCGCGATCGGCATCGGCCTGTTCATCTCGCTGATCGGCCTGGTGGACTCCGGCTTCGTCAGCCGCAACCCGGACGCTGCGCACACCACCGTCCCGATGGGGCTGGGCCAGGGCGGTCAGCTCAAGGGCTGGCCGGTGCTGGTCTTCGTCATCGGCCTGGCCCTGATGTTCGTGCTGGTCGTACGCAAGACCAAGGGCGCGATCCTGATCGGGATGGTGACCATGGCCGTCGTCGCGATCATCGTCAACGCGGTCACCAACACCCCGGACGCAGCCTGGGGCCTGGCGGTCCCGAACGTCCCGGACAAGATCATCGGCGCCCCGGACTTCGGCCTGATCGGCCACATCAGCCTCTTCGGCGGCTTCAAGGAAGTCGGCGTGCTCACCGGCTGCCTGTTCGTCTTCACCGTGCTGCTCTCCGGCTTCTTCGACGCGATGGGCACCATCATCGGCGTCGGCGAGGAGGCCGGGCTGACCGACGAGAACGGCAATCTGCCGGGCATGGGCCGGATCCTGATGGTCGACGGCATCGCGGTCGCCGGTGGCGGCTTCGGCTCCGCCTCCGCCAACACCTGCTTCGTGGAGTCCACGGCCGGCGTCGGCGAGGGCGCCCGGACCGGACTGGCGAACCTGATGACCGGTGGCCTCTTCCTGCTGGCGCTGATCTTCACGCCGCTGGCGACGGTGGTGCCCTCACAGGCCGCCACCCCCGCGCTCGTCGTCGTCGGCTTCCTGATCATGGCCGCCAACGTGCGGGACATCGACTGGGGCGACGCCACCGTCGGCATCCCCGCGTTCCTGACGATCATCTCGATGCCGTTCACCTACAGCATCACCAACGGCATCGGCATCGGCGTGCTCGCCTACATCCTGCTGCGCACGGCCACCGGACGCTTCAAGCAGATCCCGTGGCTGCTGAACGTCGTCGGCCTCTGCTTCCTGGTGTACTTCCTGCTGCACCCGATCGAGCTGGCGCTCGGCGTCAAGTAACCGGCCGGCGCCGCCTCCCCCGCCGCCCGCCTCCTTCCTCTACGGCAACGAACGCGGAGAGTCATTAGTTCCACGGAGAGTGACCAACTCTTGCCTGAGGGTAGCGGAGAGTGAAGGGCTTGGGTAGTCGCTTCCGCTTCGGGGGCGGCGGGACGGCTACTCCAGGCGCCCAGGGAGCGACTGCCTGGACTTTCTAGGTGACCGTTCCCCACACGCCGAGGCGTTCGGTCTCGTCGACCGAGCATTTGAAGCGTTCGTCGAAGTCTTCGCGGATGAGCGTCCGGACGACATAGTCCTGGACGCTCATTCCGCGTTTTGTGGCGTGCTGCCGAATGCGCTCCAGCAGCTCCCCGTCCACGCGCAGGCTGAGCACTTGCGATCCCATACGGACACGGTCCCGCCTCCGAGCGGTCAGGTGTGTCACTTTCCGCCGCGTCCTCACTCATATGGGTGGTCTGCGGCGAGCGGCGCCATCCCGCTTTCCTTAGAGAGGGTAATGAGTTATGCTAAAGACCATGCCGGAACTGTCCCACTCCCAGCCGGAAGGCGGGGAGGGCTCCCCAGAGGACGCGGCCGCGGTCAATGCTCTGCGGTCCGCCGTGATGCGCCTGTCCCGCCGCCTGAAGCACCAGCGGGTGGACGAGTCGCTGACGCCCACCGAGATGTCGGTGCTCGGGATGCTGGCCCGGTGCGGTCACGCCACCCCCGGCGAGCTGGCTCGCAAGGAGCATGTGCAGCCGCCGTCGATGACCCGCATCGTGGCCATGCTGGAGGCCAAGGGACTGGTCCGGCTGGAGCCCCACCCCGCCGACCGCCGCCAGAAGGTCGTCACCCAGACCGAAGAGGCCGAGACGATGCTGGAGGAGAGCCGCCGCCGGCGTAACGCCTGGCTCGCCGAGCTGGCCTCCGGGCTGGACGAGGACGACTGGGCCAAGCTCCGGGCCGCCGCGCCCGTACTGGAGAAGCTGGCACAGCTGTAGAGAACCCGAGGCCGAGGAGGCGAACCCACTTTGAGTACGGGATCCGGAGCACACTCCGCCCCCGCACCGAACTCCTACGACGACACCGTTCACGACGAGACGGTTCAAGGCCACACACTTCAAGACCGCACACTTCACAGCCATACCGTTGGCGATCACACCGTTGACGGCGACACGGTTCGCGGCCACGCGCTTCACGGCGACACGGTGCACGGCCATGCCGTTCAGAGCCACACGGTTCACCGCGACACGGTTCACGGCGACACGGTTCACGGTGACGCGGCCCCGGTTGGCGGGAAGCCGGTCGCCTCCGGCCCGGCCGACGCGACCGCACCCACCGAGGCCACCGCGACCCCCGCCGACACGGCCACACCTGAGGCGACCAGGGTCGACGCGGCCAGGGCCGACACCACCAAGGCCACCTCGGGCAGCCGGGCTCGTGACGGGCGTATCGCTGACCCCGCCGCCTCCTCCGACGCTCATACGCCCTCTGGCGCTCGTACCGCCGCTGGTGCGCGGATAGCCGACGGCCGCGCTGCCGCACCGCGTAAGGGCACGTTCAGCTCTCTCCGGATCCGCAACTACCGTCTTTTCGCCACCGGGCAGATGGTGTCCAACACCGGTACCTGGATGCAGCGCATCGCCCAGGACTGGCTGGTGCTCAGCCTCACCGGTTCCTCCGCCGCGGTCGGTATCACCACCGCGCTGCAGTTCCTGCCGATGCTGCTGTTCGGCCTCTACGGCGGGGTGATCGCCGACCGCTTCGCCAAGCGCAAGCTGCTGCTGCTCACCCAGTCAGCGATGGGCCTCACCGGGCTCGCCCTCGCCGCGCTCACGCTCACCGGACACGTCCAGGTGTGGCACGTCTACCTGGTCGCCTTCCTGCTCGGCCTGGTCACCGTCGTCGACAACCCGGCCCGCCAGGCGTTCGTCTCCGAGATGGTCGGCCAGGACGAACTGCGTAACGCCGTCAGCCTCAACTCCGCCAACTTCCAGTCCGCGCGCCTGATCGGCCCGGCCGTGGCCGGTGTCCTGATCACCGCCTTCGGCAGCGGCTGGGCCTTCCTCTTCAACGGCCTGTCCTTCGTGGCGCCGGTCGCCGGTCTGCTGATGATGCGGACCGCCGAACTCCACAAGGTCGACCGCGTTCCGCGCAGCAAGGGCCAGCTGCGCGAGGGCCTGCGCTATGTTTCCGGCCGCCCGGATTTGATATGGCCCATCGTCCTGGTCGGGTTCATCGGCACCTTCGGCTTCAACTTCCCGATCTGGCTGACCGCGTTCGTCTACCACGTTTTCCACCAGGGCGCCGGTACGTACGCCCTGTTCAACGGCCTGATGGCGGCCGGCTCGCTGATCGGCGCGCTGCTCTCGGCCCGCCGGGGCAGCTCGCGGCTGCGGCTGCTGGTGGGCGCGGCGCTGCTCTTCGGCCTCCTGGAGGCCACCGCCGCGCTCGCTCCGTCCTTCTGGGTCTTCGCGGCGCTGCTCGCCCCGATAGGCATGGTCGGCCTGACGATCAACGTCACCGCCAACTCCAGTGTCCAGATGGCCACCGATCCGCTGATGCGGGGCCGTGTGATGAGCCTGTTCATGATGGTCTTCATGGGCGGCACCCCGCTGGGCGCCCCGATCGTCGGCTGGGTCACCGACGCCTTCGGCGCCCGGATCGGCTTCCTGACCGGCGGCCTGATCTCCATGGCGGCCGCGGCCCTCATCGGCCTGATCCTCGCCCGGGTCGGCGGCCTCCGCCTCAAGATCGACCTACGTCCCGGCCACCCGCACGTCAGGTTCATCCCCCGGGCTCCCGGCGGCACACGGTCCGAGGAGCAGGCACTGACTCCGGCGGTGTAGAGGACGGCGGTGTAGAGGGGCCGCGGCGTACGGTGGCTCGGCCGGGTTGCCGAGTGGCACTGATTGCCGGGTCGCCGGGTTGTCGGTTGCCGGGTTGCCGAGCAGGCGAAGGCCGGTCGAACGGCTGGTGGTCGGGCGGCTGGTGGTCGGGCGGCTGATGGTTGGCCGGGCGGCCCGGCCCGGGCGGTCAGCTCGGTGACGGCTCGGGGGACGCTTCCCTGGCGTGGACGTCGATGTGCGCTGCACCCTCGACAGTGAGGAGCTCGCCGGTGGCGTCCGCGCCTCCCACCGGGGGCAGGGCGAGCTGCGGTCCGCCCATGTCGCCGCCATGACTTGATGGCCATGACTTGATCGCCATGACTTGGCCTCTTCGATTCGGCCTTCCCGACCATTCCGACTCGACCGCTCCGGCTCGTTCGCCCCGACTTGGCCTCTCCGGCCGGCCCTCGACGTGACCTCCCCGCCCTCAGGGCGTGGTGCGGCGTTGGTCGTCGCTGTTTTGGCGGAGGCGGTCGGTGTGGCGGGTGAGGTCGTCGATACGGGCGGCGAGTTGGGGGTGGCGGTGCTGGAGGTGGGGGCGGGTGGCGGTGAGCGGGGCGACGAGCTGGGCAGCGTCGTCGTCGCCGAGGGCCTGGCCGAGCTCTTCGAGGGGTGTGCGGGCGGCGGGGGGCAGGTCGGTCAGGGCGGTGATCTGGCCGGCGAGGCGGCGCAGGTCGGCGGCGTGGTGGCGGGCCCAGGTGGTGACGCTGCGGTCGGCGGCGCGGCGGTCGCGGGTAGCCTTGACGCGTTGCTCGCCGGTGGTGCCGGCGGCGCCGGGGCGCAGCCGCAGATAGCGGCGTTCGGCGGCCTGGCGGCTGGCCACCCCGAGCGGTCCGGCCAGGTCGGCCCAGCTGGCACCGGCCTCCCGGGCGGTCTCGATCAGACCCGTCTCCCACGTGGCGAGCTGCTCACGCACCTCCCGCAACAACAGCAGCGAGGCCAACGCCTGCTCAACACGGCTGCCCTCCACCGCCGACGATGCATCCCCCCGCGCCGCCGCATGGGCAGATCCGCCGGCCGGACCGCCGGAGGGCGCAGCGACCGGATCGGCGGCGGGTGCCTCGGCCCGAACGGCGGCGGGTGCGGTGACCGGACCGGCGGTGGGCACGTCGGCCGGGCCCGCGGTAGATGCAGCAGCCGGGCCGTCGGTGGGTGCGTCAGCCGGAGCGTGGGTTTCCTGCGTACGGGCGTCGCGCAGGGCCTCGTCGATCGTGCGGAGGGCAGCCGTGGCGGCGAGGAGGGACGCGGGTGCGGCGCTCTGGGGGCGTTCGTCTGCGGGCACGGGTCTCTCCTTCGCGACGCGTCGACGTCTCGACGCGGGACACCAAGATGTCCCTACCTATCTCAAGAGGGAGCCTCAAGGGGCCAGGTCCGCCAGATGTCAACTCCCCGATGACGCTCCACTTGTCATCCATCCGATGACAATGCTACAACAGAAGACAGGTGAAGCGCATTGGCAGGCATCAGAGCCTGATCCCCCTGGAGGTGTTTCACGATGTTGATGCGCACCGACCCGTTCCGTGAGCTCGACCGTCTCACCCAGCAGCTGCTGGGCACGTCCGGCACCTGGTCGCGGCCGTCCACGATGCCGATGGACGCCTACCGCGAGGGCGACGAGTATGTGATCGCTCTTGACCTGCCGGGTGTCTCGCCGGACGCGATCGACATCGACGTCGAGCGGAACATGCTGACCGTCAAGGCCGAGCGCCGGCCGGTCACCAAGGCCGGCGATGTGCAGATGGAGCTCTCCGAGCGTCCGCTGGGCGTCTTCTCCCGGCAGTTGATGCTGGCCGACACCCTCGACACCGAGCGCATCCAGGCCGATTACGACGCGGGTGTGCTGACCCTGCGGATCCCGATCGCGGAGCGCGCCAAGCCCCGCAAGATCACCATCGGCGGGGACGCGTCCCGCAAGGAGATCAGCGGCTGAGCCGTGGCCGGCCGCGGAAGACGGTCGCGGGAGCGGCGGCGAAGGGGGCGGGAAGCCGACCCCTTTCGGGGCGCGGCCGGGCCCCCTCCCGGACGCGGGCCGGCCCCCTCCGGAACCCCTCCGGACCCCCTCCGGAACGCGGCCGGACGGCGCCCGGCTGCGCCACACTGACCGCATGAGACTCTTCGCCGCCGTCCTGCCGCCCGCCGCCGTGCTCGACGAACTCGCCGCCGAGGTGGCGCTGCTGAAGAAGCTTCCTGCGGCCGAGCGTTTGCGCTGGAGCGCGCGGGACGGCTGGCACTTCACCCTCGCCTTCTACGGCGAGGTGCCCGACGACACCACGCCCGAGCTGCAGGAACGGCTGGCCCGGGCGGCCCACCGCCGGGATCCGTACGAGCTGCGGATCGCCGGCGGTGGCCGTTTCGCGGACCGGGTGGTGTGGGCCGGCGCGGACGGCGACCGGCCGGCCATGCGCAAGCTGGCCGACTCGGCGGCGGCCGCGGGCCGGCGGGCGGGCCTCGACGTGGACGAGCACCGCCCCTACACCCCGCACCTCACCCTGGCCCGTAATCGCGTCGGCCACCTGAAGCTCGCCCCGTACGCGGCCGCCCTGAAGGAATTCAGCGGCCGCTCCTGGACGGTCGGGACGCTCTCGCTGATGCGCAGCCATCCGCCGGCGCCCGGCACGGCCGGTGCGCAGTCCCACTACGAAGAGATCGCCTCCTGGCCGCTGGGCGAGTGAGGCGGGCGGACGGTCCGGCCCGGTGAAATGTTCGGGTCCACCCCGGTTACGCTCAGAGGGTGGACCCGAAAACCCGTAACCGCGTCATGTCCGGCCTGCTCGCCGTGCTGCTCATCGTCGTGATCGTGGCGGCAGCCCTGCGCTGAGCCCCGCACGCGCGCAGCTGCGCGCGTGCGCGGCATGCGCGGCCTACGGTTCGCGGGTCAGGAGGCGCGGGTTGGGATGCGCGGATCCCGTCTGCTGGCACGGTTCGCGCACGAACCGGAGTTCACCAGGCGAACGCCTCCGGGGACGGCCCGGGGCCGGGGAAGATCTCGTCCAGCGAGGCGAGCAGCTCGTCCGGCAGCTCCAGCTCGACGGCGCGCAGCGCGGAGGCGAGCTGGGCGGAGGTGCGCGGGCCGACGATCGGGCCGGTGACGCCGGGCCGGGTCAGCAGCCACGCCAGCGCGACCTCGCCGGGCTCCAGTCCGTACTTGTCGAGCAGGTCCTCGTAGGACTGGATCTTCGCGCGGACCGTGGCGTCGGCGAGCGAATCGGCCGAGCGGCCGGAGACCGACCGGGCGCCGCCGCCCTCGCGTTCCTTGCGGAGCGCGCCGCCCAGCAGCCCGCCGTGCAGCGGGGACCAGGGGATGACGCCCAGGCCGTAGCCCTGCGCGGCCGGGATGACCTCCATCTCGGCACGCCGCTCGTAGAGGTTGTAGAGGCACTGCTCGCTGACGAGCCCGTAGGAACCGCGGCGCGCGGCCGTCTCGTTGGCGCGGGCGATGTGCCAGCCGGCGTGGTTGGAGGAGCCGGCGTAGAGGATCTTGCCCTGCTGGACGAGGACGTCGATGGCCTGCCAGATCTCGTCCCAGGGCGTGTCCCGGTCGACGTGGTGGAACTGGTAGAGGTCGATGTACTCGGTGCCCAGCCGCTTGAGGCTGGCGTCCACCGCGCGCCGTATGTTGACGGCGGAGAGCTTGTCGTGGTTGGGCCAGGCCCCCTCGCCGTCCGGCGCCATGTTCGCGTAGACCTTGGTGGCCAGCACGGTCTTGTCGCGCCGGCCGCCGCCCTTGGCGAACCACGAGCCGATGATTTCCTCGGTGCGGCCCTTGTTGTCGCCCCAGCCGTAGACGTTGGCGGTGTCGAAGAAGTTGACGCCCGCATTGAGGGCCGCGTCCATGATCGTGTGGCTGTCGGCCTCGTCCGTCTGCGGGCCGAAGTTCATCGTGCCGAGGACGAGTCGGCTGACCTTGAGTCCGGTGCGTCCGAGCTGCGTGTACTTCATGGTCGTTCAGCCAAGCGGTTCAAGTGCGCTCTAAGCAAGGGGCGTTGCCCGGTGCGCCGCACGTACCTGGCTTTCCCGCCGCGGTTGTTGGTCGCCGTTGCGCTTTGCGGCGCCGCGTACGTACCCGTCTGTCCCGCCGCGGGGCTGGGTCGCCGTTGCGCCTGCGGCGGGCTGGGTTTGTGGTGGGTGCGGTGACGGACCTCCGGGGCCGGTTGTGTGGACTGCTGACGCTTTACGTCCACACAACCGGCCCCTCCGGCCCGTCCCCTCCCGTTGAGGGAGGGGAATGCGGTGCGTGGGGGCGGACGTTGAGGCATGCAAGGGGACCTGGGAACCCGTAGGGGACGGTCGAACAGAACCCGTAAGGGTCGCGAGGGCCCCCTGCAGGGCCTCAACTCGGCGGTCCGGGGAGGTATTCCCAACGACCGGCCGGAAAGGTATTCCCGACCCCCTCCACCACGCGAGGTGCTGCTGCACGACGACGCCCACCCCCACCGGCCTCTCCCCCCACCAACGGGAGGGGACAGACCGGAGGACGAAGTCTGTAGGGCTGTCACCGCACCCGAAAACACCACGCCCGCCGCCAGGCGCAACGGCGAGCAAGCCCCGCGGCGAGAAAGCCAGCTACGTGGGCGGCGCCGCAAAGCGCGCAACGGCGAGCAACCCCGACGGCGGGACGGCCAAGTACGTCCGCGGCGCCGCACAGCGCAGCGCCCCGCGGCGGGAAGGCCGGCTACGTGGGGAGCACCCCGTAAGGGCGGCCCAGGTCCCATCCCTGGTGCATCGCGTCGGCGAAGGACGCTGCGAGGAGGTGTTCGCCCCGTTCGGAGGGGTGCGTGCCGTCGTACGTGGCCAGGTCGATGTGCCAGCCGGCCGGCTCGGAGGCCAGCAGCAGCGGTGAGGTGGGGGTGGAGAGGTCGGCGACGGCCTTGGCCAGCAGTTCGTTGAAGTGGGTGCACTCGGCGCCGAACGCCGGGTCCGCCGCGGCCCGTACGTTGGGGATGACCGGCATCAGCACCGCCCGTATGTGCGGCGCCGCGGCCCGTGCGCCGGCCACGAACTCCCGGACGTTCTGCGCCGTCTGGGCGGCGTTCGTGTAGAAGCCGAGGTCTATCAGGCCGAGCGAGACCAGCAGGGTGTCGGCCCGGTGCCGGCGTACCGTCTCGCCGATCACCGGCGCCATGTGCAGCCAGCCCTCGCCCCACCCGGCGAGGTGCCCGCGGGCGGATTCGGGGAAGTCCGGGTCGCGGTAGGCGTGCGAGGTGGCGGCGTCCTCGGCCGGTTCGTGGAGCGTCCGGCGCGGCCCGACGATCCGGTACGGGCCGCCGAAGCAGGCGTTCAGGTGCTGCCACATCCGGTATCGCCAGGTGTAATCGCCGGCGCTCCCGATCGTCATCGAGTCGCCGACGAACATGATCCTCATCCGGTCATGATGTCCGAGAACCCCTACTGCGGGGTACGTGACGCTGGCCACGCCCGGTGCGCCCGGGCGGCCGCCGCGGCCTCCCGGGTCCGCGCCCGGCCCCGCGGATGGCAGTCTGTGCCCATGCGTTCGCTTCTGTGCGCGGCCGGTGCCGCGGGGGCCTTGTGGGTGGGGGCGGTGGCGGTGGTGCCGGCCGCCGCCGATGAGCCGGACGGCTTCACGATCGGCGATCCGAGGATCACCGAGTCCAGCGGCCTGGCCGCCAGCCGCGCGCACCCCGGCATCTACTGGACCCACAACGACAGCGACGACGGCCCCTACGTCTACGCCGTGGACGGCCGGACCGGCCGGACCGTCGCCCGGATCACCCTGCGCGGCATCGGGGCGCCGCGCGACGTCGAGGCGATCTCGCTCGGCCCGGACGGTGACCTCTACCTCGGTGACATCGGCGACAACCTCGGCGGCAGCTGGAACCACGTCTGGATCTACCGCTTCCCGGAGCCGAAGCGGCTGCGCGACGCGACGGTGACCGCGACCCAGTACACCGTGAAGTACGCCGACGGCCCGCGGGACGCCGAGGCGCTGATGGTGCATCCCCGGACCGGCCGGGTCTACCTCGCCAGCAAGAAGCAGGACGGCACCGGCGCGCTCTACGAGGGCCCGCGACACCTCACCTCCTCCGGCACCAACACCTTCCGCAAGGTCGCGCCGGCCGAGCTGTGGGTGACGGACGGCGCGTTCTCCCCCGACGGCACCCGGCTGGTGCTGCGCGGCTACTTCGGCGCGCGGATCTTCCGCTGGGCGAACGGCCGTCCCGAGGACCTCGGCAGTGTGGGGGTGCCGATCCAGCAGCAGGGCGAATCGGTCACCTTCACCCCGGACGGCCGGACGCTGATGTACGGCTCGGAGGGCCGGGACAGTGACGTCACGCCGGTCGGTCTGAGCGGCGGCCAGCTGCCGGACTCGGCCCGGTCGGGGGACGGGGAGGACGGCGGGAAGTCGGACGGATCGGGCAACTCCCCTTCGGGGAAGGGGAGTTCGGGAGGCAAGGGCCTCGACCCCGGTTATGCCAAGGGGGCGCTGGTCCTGGCGGTGGCGACGGCTTTGGTCGTGGTGGTGCGCAGGCTGCTGCGGCGGCGTTCGTAGGCGGGGCGCTCCAGGTCAAGACACCTGGGAGGAGCCGTCCGGTGCCGGCCGGAGTTCGTAGTGCAGGGTGCGCTCCCGCTTCAGCCGGTGCAGCAGGGGCACCAACAGGCCGTGGAGGAGCGGGTACTTCCGGGTCAGGGAGCGCTCGGCCCGGCGGTATTCGCGGGTCTGCGGGTCGAGCAGGCGCACCCGGGCGTTGACGGTGGGGCCGGTGGGGCGGCCGCGCCAGGTGCAGGCTCGGATCTCCACGTCCGGGAAGTTCCGCATCCGCTTGGTCTTGCCGGCGCTGCCGTACGTGCGGAAGTAGGCGTGGTCCCCGTCGACGGCGAGGTTGACCGGGGTGCCGATGCCGGTGCCGTCCCGCTTGTAGGTGGTCAGCAGGACCGCCCCTTGCCGCTCGAAGGGGGCGAGGCCGGGGCTCGGGGGAGTCGTCATGCCCCCATACAGGCATATCCGGGCGGTTTCGTCACTCCGCGATGCCGCCGTACGGGTGGTGTTCCGGCGTCCCGTTCGGGTGGTCGTGCCCTCCCCCGCCGGACCGGCGCCGGGCATGCGACAGGCCCCGGCGGTCGCCCGCCGGGGCCTGTCGTCAGGTGCGGCTCGGAACTGCCGTTACAGCTGGCCGATGACGTAGTCGATGCAGGCCGTCAGGGCCTCGACGTCCGACGGCTCGATCGCCGGGAACATCGCGATCCGGAGCTGGTTGCGGCCGAGCTTGCGGTAGGGCTCGGTGTCGACGATGCCGTTGGCGCGCAGGACCTTGGCGACGGCGGCGGCGTCGACCTCGTCGGTGAAGTCGATCGTGCCGATGACCTGCGAGCGCTTGGCCGGGTCGGTGACGAACGGGGTGGCGTACTTGGCGTCCTCGGCCCAGCCGTAGAGGGTGCGCGAGGAGGTGGCGGTGCGGCGCACCGCCCAGTCCAGGCCGCCCTGGCCGTTGATCCACTCCAGCTGCTCGTTGAGCAGGAAGAGGGTGGACAGCGCCGGGGTGTTGTACGTCTGGTTCTTGCGGGAGTTGTCGATCGCCGTGGGGAGCGAGAAGAACTCCGGGACGTGGCGGCCGGAGGCGTGGATCCGCTCGGCGCGCTCGATGGCGGCCGGGGAGAACACGCCGATCCACAGGCCGCCGTCGGAGGCGAAGGACTTCTGCGGGGCGAAGTAGTAGACGTCGGTCTCGGCGATGTCCACCGGGAGGCCGCCGGCGCCGGAGGTGGCGTCGACCAGGATCAGGGCGCCCTCGTCGGCGCCCGCCACCCGCTTGAGGGGGGCGGCGACACCGGTCGAGGTCTCGTTGTGGGTGAAGCCGTAGACGTCCACGCCCTGCTCGGCCGACGGCTCCGGGTGGCTGCCCGGGTCGGCGGAGATGACGGTGGGCTCGTCCAGCCACGGCGCCAGCTTGGCGGCCTTGGCGAACTTGGAGGAGAACTCACCGAAGGAGAGGTGCTGGGACTTGCGCTCGATCAGGCCGTGCGTCGCGACGTCCCAGAACGCGGTCGAACCGCCGTTGCCGAGGACGACCTCGTAGCCCTCGGGGAGCTGGAAGAGGTCGCGTACGCCGTCGCGCACCTTGCCGACCAGGTTCTTGACCGGTGCCTGGCGGTGGGACGTGCCGAGGAGGGAACTGCCGGTGGCGGCCAGGGCGGCCAGCGCCTCCGTCCGCACCTTGGAGGGGCCCGCGCCGAAGCGTCCGTCGGCGGGCTTGATGTCAGCGGGAATCTGGATATCAGCCACGGAGGAAGCCTAATCCGTCACCGTGCGCACTCCGGCGGCACGTCCAGACGGTGAGATGGCGGCGCGTCGTCCGTGGACGGCCACGGCGGGCGGGGCTGCCCGGACGGCCGTGGGACTGCCGGGGCGGCTGCGGTCTACCCCGGCGGCGGGTCCGCGGCGTACAGGGCGCCGATGCCGGCCGCGGCCTCGGCCAGCTCCCGGCGGGCCTCGGGCGGATCGAGCACCTCCAGTGCGTCGCCGAACTGCAGCAGCTGCCGCACGGCGCGCAGCACGGGGTAGGCCACCTCGATGACGGCCCACTCCCCGGGCCCACCCTCGTTGCCGTCCCCGTGGCCCTCCCCGTTACGGTCCTCGCTTCCGGGCCCGCCCCCGTGGCCCTCTCCGTTACGGTCCTCGTCCCCGTTTGCGTGCCCGTTCCCCGGTCCGGCCGGGGCACCCGTACGGGGTGGGCCGGTCAGGGCGCCGCCCAGGATCCGTACCGCGAGGTCCAGCCGGTCGTGGCGGATCCGGGCGGTCACCCGGATGTCCGCGGGCCGGTCCTCCACCTGGCGGCGCAGTTGCTGCCAGACCTCGGCCAGCTCCACGCCCGGCCGGCGCCGCACCGGGGCGTCGGTGACGACCGCGGACGCCACCCGGTCGGCCCGGAACAGCTGCGGCCGGCCGCGCCGGTCCGCGACGAGGTACCAGGTGCCGGCCTTCGCGACCAGCCCGTACGGGTCGACGGTGTACGTCCGCAGGCGGGTCGCGCCGCTGTGGCGGTACCGGATCCGCAGCCGCAGGTCGGTGAAGACGGCGGTCTGCAGGGCGTCCAGGTCGGCCGCCGGGCGGGGGCCGCCGAGCCAGCGGTCCGGGTCGACGAGGATGCGGCGGCCGGTCAGTTCCGCGGCCGGCCGGTGCGGGGCGGGCAGCGCCGCCATCACCTTGCGCAGCGCCGAACCGAGCGCTTCGTCCAGTCCGAGGGCGGTGTGGGCGCCCTGCGCGGCCAGCACGAACAGGGCGCGCGCCTCGTCCGTGGTCATCCCGGTGACGTCGGTGCGGAAGCCGGGCAGCAGCGCGATGCCGCCGTGCCGGCCGCGCTCGGCGTAGACCGGCACACCGGCCGCCGACAGCGCCTCGACGTCGCGGTAGACGGTGCGGGGGGAGACCTCCAGCCGCTCGGCGAGCTCCCTGGCCGGGACCCGGCCGCGGGTCTGGAGCAGCAGCAGGATCGACAGCAGGCGGTCCGACTTCACACCCCGATTTATATATGACGGCCGGTGTCAACTTATGCCGCGAGAGTGCGGGCATGGAGATCAACGACCTCGCCCCGGAGACCGCCGTCTCGGCACCCACCACCCTCGACACCGCCGCGCCCGAAACCGCCGCGCCCGAAACCGCCGTGCTGGACACCGCCGCTCTCGCCCGGGCCGTGCGTGGCCCCGTCCTGCTCCTCGGCGACGACGGGTACGACGCCGAGCGCACCGGCTTCCAGCTGGCGCACCCGCACCGGCCGGCCGTCGTCGTCGGGGCGGCGGACGCCGACGACGTGGTCGCCGCGGTGCGGTTCGCCGGCGCGCACGGCCTGCCGGTCGCCGTCCAGGCCACCGGGCACGGCCTGGCCGCCGGCACCGACGGCGGACTGCTGATCACCACCAAGCGGATGGCCCGGGTCACGGTCGATCCGGCGGCCCGCACCGCGCGGGCCGAGGCCGGCGCCGTGTGGGGCCAGGTCGTCGAGGCGGCCGCCCCGCACGGGCTCGCGCCGCTCAACGGCTCGTCCCCGGGCGTCGGCGTCGTCTCGTACACCCTCGGCGGCGGGGTGGGCGTGCTGGCCCGCACCTACGGCTACGCCGCCGACCATGTCCGCGCCGTCGACCTGGTCACCGCCGACGGCCGGCTGCGCCACCTCACCGTCGAGGGGGACCCCGAGCTGTTCGGGGCGCTGCTCGGCGGCGGCCACGGGCTCGGCGTGGTCACCGCGATGGAGTTCGCGCTGATGCCGGTGGCCCGGCTCTACGGCGGCCAGCTGGTCTTCGGCGCCGAGCACCTCGACGACGTACTGGCCGCGTACCTGCGCTGGACCGGGACCGTCCCGGACGAACTGACCTCTTCCGTCGCCCTGATCGCCTACCCCGATCTGCCGCAGCTGCCGGAGCAGCTGCGCGGCCGGCACCTCGTGCACGTCCGCATCGCGTACACGGGCAGCGCGGAGCGGGGCGGGCAACTGGTCGCGCCGCTGCGGGCGGTGGGTCCGCGGGTCAGCGACGACCTGCGCGAGATGCCGTACGCCGAGTCGCACACCATCCACCGCGATCCCAGCGATCCGCACGCCTACGACGGCGACAATGCGCTGCTCAGCGATCTGGACGCGGCCGCGCTGCGCCGGGTGGCACGGCTCACCGGGCCGGCCGCGCCGGTGATGTGTGTGGTCCAGCTCAACCACCTCGGCGGTGCCCTGGCCGCCCGGTCCGCCGGCACCGTCGGCCACCGCGCCGCCCGTTACGCGCTGCGTGTCCTCTCGCCGCTCCAGGGCGACGACGACCTGGGGGGCGTACGGGCCCTGCACGCCGAGGCGCTGGCCGCCGTCGAGCCCTGGCGGCTCGGCCGGAGCGTGAACTTCCTCTTCGGCCGCCACGGGGAGCGGCCGGACGCCGCGGAGGTCGCCCGCAGCGTCCACGACGCCGAGGCGCACCGCCGGCTCGCCGCCCTCAAGTCCCGCCTCGACCCGCGCGACCTCTTCCGCTTCCACCCGGCCGCGGCCGCCACGCACGGGCGCACACCGGCCGTCGCATGACCCCGCCCCAGTGGGCAGGCTGGAGACATGGCTGAGCGCACGCAGAGGGAGCAGCGGGACCTGGCGCGGGAGATGTCGGCCGCGGTGCGGGGGGAGGTTTCGTTCACCGCGGCCGACCGGGCGCTGATGACGATGGACGCGTCCAACTACCGCCGGGTGCCGCGGGCGGTGGTGGCCCCCAGGGACGCCGACGACGTCGCCGCGGCACTACGGGTGTGCCGGGAGCACGGCGTGCCCGTGGTGCCGCGCGGCGGTGGGACCAGCATCGCCGGGCAGGCCACCGGTGTCGGCGTGGTCCTGGACTTCACCCGGCACATGCGGCGGATCGTTTCCCTGGACCCCGGGGCGCGCACCGCCGTCGTCCAGCCCGGTGTGGTCCTGGACGACCTGCGGGCGGCGGCCGGCGCCCACGGGCTGACCTTCGGCCCCGACCCGTCCACGCACAGCCGCTGCACCCTCGGCGGCATGATCGGCAACAACGCCTGCGGCTCGCACTCGGTCGCCTGGGGCACCACCGCCGACAACGTCCGCGAACTGGCCCTGCTCACCTACGGCGGCGAGGGCGTACGGGCCGGCCGCGGCACCGACGCCACCGGCGCCCCCACCGGTCTGCCGCCGCGCCTCCAAGGCGGCGTGAAGGCCCTCGTCGACCGCGAACTGGCGCTCCTGCGCACCGGCTACCCCGACCTCCCGCGCCGCATCTCCGGTTACGCCCTCGACGCGCTGCTGCCGGAGCGGGGCACCGACCTGGCCCGCGCCCTCACCGGCAGCGAGGGCACCCTCGGCGTGCTGACCGAGGCGACCGTACGGCTCGTGGAGACCCCCGCGGCCCGGGCGCTCGCGGTCCTCGGCTACCCCGACGAGAGCGCCGCCGCCGAGGCCGCCCACACCCTGCTGATCCACCGGCCGTTGACGGTCGAGGGGATGGCCGCCGATCTGGTGGGTGATGCGGAGGGGCTGCCCCGGGGCGGTGCCTGGCTGTTCGTGGAAACGGGCGGTGCGAGTCCCGCGGAGGCGGCTGCCCGCGCCGAGACGCTCGGCCGGGCGGCGGCCGCGGACGGCAGCACCGACCACACGATCGTCACCGACCCGGGCGGCCAACGGACGCTGTGGCGGATCCGCGAGGACGCCTCCGGCACCGCGACCCGTATGCCGGACGGCTCGGAGGCGTGGCCCGGCTGGGAGGACTGCGCCGTCCCGCCCGACCGGCTCGGCCCCTATCTGCGCGACTTCCGCGCCCTCCTGGCGCAGCACGGCCTGCGCGGCACCCCCTACGGCCACTTCGGCGACGGCTGCATCCACATCCGCATCGACTTCGACCTGCTGACCCCGCCCGGCGTCCGCCGCTTCCGCGCCTTCTCCCACGACCTGGCCGAACTCGTCGTCGCCCACGGCGGCTCGCTCTCCGGCGAACACGGCGACGGCCAGGCCCGCGCCGAGCTCCTGCCGAAGATGTACGGGCCCGAACTGGTCGGCCTCTTCGAGGAGTTCAAGGCCCTCTGGGACCCGGCCGCCGGCCTCAACCCCGGCGTGCTCGTCCGCCCGGCCCGGCTCGACGACAACCTCCGCTTCGCCCCGCTCCCCAGGAAGCCGGTGCCGGTCGCGTTCGGCTACCCGCACGACGGCGGCGACTTCACCGCCGCCGTCCGCCGCTGCGTGGGCGTCGCCAAATGCCGCAACGCCGCCGGCGCCCCCGGCTCCCCGGACGTCATGTGCCCGTCCTTCCGTGCCACCGGCGAGGAGCAGCACTCCACCCGCGGCCGGGCCCGCCTCCTGCACGAGATGCTGGCCGGCGAGGTGATCACCGACGGCTGGCGGTCGCCCGAGGTGCGCGACGCCCTCGACCTGTGCCTCTCCTGCAAGGGCTGCCGCAGCGACTGCCCGGTCGGCGTCGACATGGCCACGTACAAGGCGGAATTCCTCCACCACCACTACGCGGGCCGGCTCCGGCCCGCCGCCCACTACGCGCTCGGCCGCCTGCCCGAGTGGCTGCACCTCGCGGCGCCCGTCGCCCCCGCCGTCAACGCCCTGGCCCGCGCCCCCCTCGCCACCGCGCTGGCCGCTCGCCTGGCCGGCCTCACCCCGGAACGCCCGTTGCCGGCACCGGCCACGGAGACGTTCACCCGGTGGTGGTGGGACAGGCGGCGGACGGCGGGGGCGGCGGGCTCCGCACCCGTCAGCTCGGGCGGTCCCACCGTCATCCTCTGGCCCGACACCTTCACCAACCACCTCGCACCCCAGGTCGGCCGCGCCGCCGTCCAGGTCCTCGAAGCCGCCGGACTGCGGCCGCTGCTCCCCCCGACGGCCCCCCTCCGCCCGGGCCTCCGCCTCCGGCGGCACCGCCCCCTGTGCTGCGGCCTGACCTACGTGTCCACCGGCCAGCTCGACCGGGCCCGGCAGGTCATGCGCCGCACCGTCGACGCCCTGTCCCCCCTCCTCCGGCCCGGCCGCCCCCTCGTCGTCCTCGAACCGAGCTGCGCCGCGGCCCTGCGCACCGACCTCCCCGAACTCCTCCCCGACGACCCGCGCGCCGCCCGCCTCGCCTCCGCCGTCCGCACCTTCGCCGAGACCCTGGAGCAGTACGCCCCCACCTGGCAACCGCCACGCCTCGACCGCCCGGTCGCCGGCCAGACCCACTGCCACCAGCACGCGGTCCTCGGCGACGCCGCCGATCGCCGCCTGCGCGCCCGCGCCGGCCTCACCGGCACCCTCTCCGGCGGCTGCTGCGGCCTCGCCGGCAACTTCGGCTACGAACGCGGCCACTACGAGGTGTCGGTCGCCTGCGCCGAGGACCAACTGCTGCCTGCCGTACGCGAGGCCACCCCCGGCACGGAGATCCTCGCGGACGGCTTCTCCTGCCGCACCCAGCTCCAGCAGCTCGGCGACCGGCGGGGGCGGCACCTGGCGGAGGTACTGGCGGAGGGGCTGGCGGAGGGGCTGGGGAACGGCGCCGGCTGAGGGCTTCCGGCGGACGCCTTCGGCACCGGCCGGACGCGGGGGCCGGCCCTCCGCCGTGCCGTCAGTCGAACCAGCGCGCGCGTGCCAGTTCGTCCCCCCGGTCGGGGTCCTCCAGGAGGGCGGCGACCTCGAAGCGGCGGGGCCACTGGGCGGTGGCCCAGGCGAGGCCGGCGGCCACGCCTTCCAGGGTCGCGGCGTGGAGGGTGCCGTCGGGGGTCCAGCGCCAGTCGAGTTCGGTGGTGGCAGCCGGGCCGCCGGCGGTGTCCGGGGCGGCGGTGACGAGGAGTTCCTCGTGTTCGTCGTAGGTGGGCGGGGTGGTGGGGCCGAGGAGGGTGCGGACCGCCGGGGGGACCTCGTGGCGGACGCCCTCGGAGCGGACCTCGGCGGTGACCGCCTCGCTCAGGCGGCGCACCTGGAGGAGTTCCGCCAGGTCGGCGGCGCGGGACGGGCCGACCGGGAGCAGCGGCAGGCCGGTCGCGAGCGGCATCAGGTCGGGGGCGTCGGCGACGACCGCGTCCGCGGCGTCCACCACCCGGACCTCGGTGTCCACGACGGCGCGCAGGTAGTCGGGGAGGGTGACCTGGTCGGGGTCGAGGGTCGCCAGCAGGCCGTAGAGGGCGTGGAGTTGGGCGGCGCCGACACGGTGGTCGGGGTCGGCGAGCCGGGCGAGGAGTTCCGCGGCGCCGCCCGGTTCGTCGAGGAGGGCGGCGGCGGAGGTGCGGACGCCGAGGGCGCGCAGCACCTGGGCGTCGACGTCGCCGGCGTCCGCGGACTCGTACAGGCCGGCCAGCAGCGGGTCGCCGCCGGCCGAACGCAGCCCGGCGGGGCGGCGGCCGTCCAGGACCGGGTGGCCGCGCAGCCACCAGGCCGTGTAGGGGCGGACGGATTCGGTGGTGCCGTCGGGGAGGAGGACCCGGACCGGGGCGGTCAGCGCGTCGCGGAGCGGGGGCCGGGAGAGCATGGCCAGGACCTCGGGCCAGGCGTCGTCGTCGACCAGGTCGAGGTCGCGGACGGCGACCAGTTCGGTGACGACCGGGGGGACAGGCGTCTCGGGGAGGGTGTCGAGGACGTCCTCGCACCAGACGTCGACGGCGTCGAGCAGGCCGACGTCGTCGGGCTCGGCGAAGTCCGTGTCCCGCGGCTCCATCTCGTCCGGGTCGAGGACGACGTCGGTGGCGCGGACGAGGGCGAAGCCGGCCATGACGCCGACCGCGGTCAGCGGCTGCTCGCCCCAGCGGGCGGTCAGCTCGGCGTCGCAGGCGGGCAGTTCGCCCTCGCGGATGACCCGTTCGAAGTCGCTGCCGGGGAGGACGAGTTCGCCGGCCGGGGTCAGTTCGCCGTCCTCGTCGGGGAGGGCGAGGGCGCCCAGCCAGGGCTCGTCGCCCGGCGCGAGGTCGGCGTCGCGGACCAGGCCGAGGACGGTCTCGGCGAGTTCCTCGGAGCCGAGCGGGCCGCCCGGGCCGGCGCCGCCGAGGTCGTCGTCGGGGAAGAGGTCGTAGGCGTCCTCGTCGGCGTCGAGGGAGTTCGCCACGGCGGCGCGCACCTGGGGCGTGGTCAGCACGGCGCGGGGCGCGGCGGGGGTGGCGCCGAGCTTCTCCAGGAGCGGGTGGACGGCCTCGGGGTGGGCGACCTTCAGGCCGAGCCGGGCGAGGGTGCGGTGCCGGGCGGCGGGCCCGTCGTCCTCGTCCGGGCCGGCGTCGGGCAGCGGCAGCAGGACCTGGCGGGGGCCGATGGTGGTGCGTACCGCGCGGTGTGTCCCGGCGGGGCCGGGCGTGGCGGTGCCGGCCAGCGGCACCGGCAGGCCGGTGAGGCGGTCGGGGTCGGTGCCGGCCAGCGCGTCGTAGAGCCGCCACCACCAGCCCGGCGGGCGCTCGACGCCGGCGAGCCGGTCGACCATCTCCCCGAGCGGCACCCGGGTCACGCCCAACGAGCGCAGCTCCGGGCGGCGTTCGAGGCCGGCGGGGAGCAGGCTGGGGAAGAGTTCGGCGAGGACGGCGACGGTCGCGGCGCCCGCGCCCTCCAGCAGTTCGGCCTCGGTGGGCCGCAGGACGTAGCGCGGGGTGTCGTCGGTGCCCTCGGTGTCGTCCCACTCGGCGTCGCGCGGTGCGCCGTCCGCGGGCCCGGGCTGCTCGTCGGCGGCGAACGCGGTGTCGCCGGACGCGGTGGCGCTGGGCGCGGCGGCGCTCGGCAGGAAGCGGACCCGCGGCAGCAGGTCGAGCACCTGGTGGCGCAGCTCGCCGTCCAGGCCGCCCTTGCCCAGCGGTCCGGGCACCAGGTCGAGGGTCCCGACGGTCACCGGCTGCCAGCCGGCGAGCAGTTCCGCGTACGCCGCGGCGGCCCGGCCGACCAGGAAGTCCGCGAGCGGGCCGGCCGCGACGTGGCGGCGGGTCGGCTCCAGCGGGAAGGAGGCGATGAGCAGGGCGGGCAGGCCCAGCGGTTCGTCGGTGGGCGTCGGGGCGTGCACGACCGGTGCGGTCCGCGGGCGCGCCGGGGCGCCGTCGGCGTCCACCGGTACCGCCCAGGTCACCGACCAGAACGGGCGCAGCCGCTCCTCGACGGGCCGGTCGGCGAGGAGTGCGGGGTCCAGCCGGCCGCTGTCGGACGCCACCCGCCAGCGGGTGGTGCCGCGCTCACTGTCCTCGACCACGAGGTACGGCCCCTGCCGGGTCTGCCGCAACTCCCGTACACCCTCGGGGGTTTCGATGATGACCTCGGCCAGGCCGGGGAGGGTGAGCAGCAGCGCGTCGTCGATGCCGGCGAGCAGCCGCTCGGCGAGGTCCTGGGCGGCGCCGTCGCGCAGCGGCAGGACGACGGCGGTGTCGTAGCCCTCGGGTGCGGTGCCCTCGGCGGGCAGCGGGAGCCGGAGCAGCGGTACGTGGCCCTCGCGGCGGCGCAGCTCGCCGCCGAGGCCGGGGCTGTGCGCGGCCACCTCCTGGGTCATCGCGCGGGCCTCGGCCAGCGACCAGCGGACGCCGCCGGTGCGGCCGACCAGGGCCGGTTCGTCGCTGACGGACAGCACGGCGGCGAAGCCGACGCCGAAGCGGCCGACCGCGCCGGCCGCCACGCTGGCCTCCCGCTTGGCGGAGGCACGCAGGGTGGAGAGCGATTCGACGCCGGTGGCGTCGATCGGGGCGCCGGTGTTGGAGGCGACGAGGACGGCGGGGGCGTCGCCGTCGGCCGGGTGCAGGGTCAGCCGGAGCCGGCCGGGGACGCCGGCCCGGGCGGCCGCGTCCGCGGCGTTCTGCGCGAGCTCCACGGCGAGGCGGTCGCGGTAGCCGCCGAGCGCGAGGTCCTCCTCCGCGTTGGCGTCCTCCCGGAAGCGGGCCGGCGAGGCGGCCCAGGCGTCCAGCACACCGCGCCGCAGACGGGCCGTCCCGAACGGGTCGCCGGCTGCGCCTCGCACCCACGACGTAGCTGCCACGTCTTCGTCTCCTCTGTGTCCGTCGGTTGCCCTGACGGTATCGCCCCACGTCGGCGGCCGCGGCGGCGCGGCCGCCCACGGCGGGAGGGGGAGGACAAGGGCCGGGGTCCGGCCGCGCTCCCGGCGCGGCCGGACCCCGGCCCGTGCGGTCTCAGCTGTGGCCCAGTTCCTCCGCGGGGCCCGCTTCCTCCACGGACCCCCCGTCGCGCTCCGGTCGCAGGGCGAGGGGTTCGACGACCGTTTCGTCGACCACCGGCGGCGCCGGTCGCGGCGGCTTGGGCATGACGGCGGCCTCGGAGTGGGCGCCGCAGCCGTAGGAGAGGGAGACCACGCGGCCGTCCGCGGGGGCGAACTCGTTGGCGCAGACGCCGAACGCCTGGCGCAGCGAGCCCGTGAGCGGGGTGAGGAAGCCGCAGGTCATGCAGGTCGCGGGGGCCGCCTGGGCCATCGGGGTCTTGGCGCCGAAGGCCTCTTCCCAGCGGTCGGCGGCGGCGTGCAGGCCGTAGCGGGACAGGACCCGGGCGCGGCGCATGCCGAGTTCCTCGGCGACGTCGGCGATGCCGCCGCGGGCGGGGGCGGGCTGGACGGCGGGCGAGCCGGGGACGACGTCGGCCTCCTCGGTGTCGGCGACCTCGGCGGCCATGCCCTCGGCGACCGGGGAGTTCGGCGGCGGGACGTCCTCGCCGGTGAAGCCGGGCTCCAGGCGGAGGTCGTCGGCCTCGGTGGGGAGCAGGTCGCCGGGGCCCATGTCGCCGGGGCGGAGGCGTTCGCTCCAGGGGACCCACTCGGGGGCGAGCAGGGCGTCGGGGCCGGGCAGCAGGACCGTCTCGTCGAGGGTGACGACCTTGGCGCGGGAGGCGCGGGCGACCGTCACGGCCCAGCGCCAGCCGCGGTATCCGGGTTCGTTGCAGGCGAAGAGATGGGTGACGACGCGGTCGCCGTCGGCCACGGCGTCGATGTGCTCGCCGACCATGCCGGGGAGTGCGGTCTCCTCCGCTGCCGCCCGGGCGAGGTCGACCGCCTCGGCGCACAGGCGGTCAGGGGTACGGCTTCGCATCGCAGCACTCACAAGAATCGATTCTCTCTTCCACGCCGTCTCACGAGTGCGCCAGCCGGAGCTGTCCTTGTCCGTCCGGAGGCCGGGGCGGGCGGAGCGGACCAGGGGACCGCGTCGACGTCCGCGCCCGATCGGTTCGGTCGAGCGCACCTCTTGCAACCCATTCTGCGGGATCGCGGATCGCAATGAGACACGCGGCCAAAACCGACCGCCGGTGGCGCGCTAGACACGCTACCCCTTCAACGGTGTAGGACTCCTCGGAGGGAGCGGCAATTGGCAGCAGGTGGCGACGGCGGGCCGGTGCGCCCCGCGCGGCAAGTAGGAGGAACCGCCCCCTCCTGGGCGAGTTGGGGCACTATGGCCAGGTGGCTGCCGCGAGGGCGTCGAAGGTACGGAAGCCGCGCGCACCGACGCGCGGCGGGTTCGGCGGCAGCCGGGGGCGGCGGGCCGCGCGGGCGGTCGGGCGGGCGCTGCACCGGCCGTTCACCGGCGCGGCCCAGGGCGTACGGCGGGCCACGCATGCGCACGGCGCGGGCGAGTCGGGGCTGGGCAAGCTGATCGAGCTGCACGCGGTGAACTCCGCGGGCGACATGATGATCACCGTCGCGCTGGCGTCGACGGTGTTCTTCTCGGTGCCGACCCAGGAGGCGCGCGGCCGGGTGGCGCTGTATCTGGCGGTGACCATGGCGCCGTTCGCGCTGCTGGCGCCGGTGGTCGGGCCGCTGCTGGACCGGGTGCCGCACGGCCGGCGGGCGGCGATGGCCGGGTCGATGCTGGCCCGGGCGCTGCTGGCGGTGACGATGTCGGGGGCGGTGGCGACCGGCGGTCTGGAGCTGTATCCGGCGGCACTGGGCGTGCTGGTGGCGTCGAAGGCGTACGGCGTGGTGCGCAGTGCGGTGGTGCCGCGGCTGCTGCCGCCGCGGACCTCGCTGGTGAAGGCCAACTCGCGGGTGACGCTGGCGGGGCTGCTGGCGACCGGGCTGGCCGCGCCGGCGGGGGCGGGGCTGCATCTGCTGGGGCCGCCGTGTCCGCTGTACGGGGCGTTCGTGGTGTTCGCGGTGGGCACGGTGCTGTCGTTCTCGCTGCCGCACAAGGTCGACTCGGCGAAGGGTGAGCGGCGGGCCCGGCTGGCGTCCCGGAACGGTTCCGCGCCGGCGGGGGCGGGGCGGGTGCCGAAGCCGGGGCTGCGGACGGTCGGGCCGTCCGTGCTGCACGGTCTGCAGGCGAACGCCGCGCTGCGGGCGCTCTCCGGTTTCCTGACGTTCTTCCTGGCCTTCCTGCTGCGCGCGCATCCGCTGGACGGGCTGGGCGCGGCGGCGTCGCTGGGGCTGGTGGCGGTGGCGGCCGGGACCGGCAATGCGCTGGGCACGGCGATCGGGGCGTGGCTGAGGGCGCGCGGGCCGGAGCGAATCGTCGCGGCGATGCTGGGGCTCGCGCTGTCCGCGACGGTGCTGGCCGCGGTGTTCTACCCGGTGCTGGCGGTGGTCGTGGTCACCGCGGTGGCGGCGACCGCGGGGCTGTGCCAGGCGCTGGGGAAGCTGTCGCTGGACGCGATGATCCAGCGCGATGTGCCGGAGGAGGTGCGCACCTCGGCGTTCGCCCGGTCGGAGACGGCGCTGCAGCTGGCGTGGGTGGTGGGCGGCGCGCTCGGGATCGCGCTGCCGCTGGTCGGGGTGGTGGGCATGGCGGTGGCCGCGGGCCTGGTGACGGTGGGTGCGGCGCTGTCCGTACGGGGGCTGCTGCAGGCCACGCGGCGGGGCGGTACGGCGGCGCCGCGGGTGGCCTGAGCGCGGGCGGGCCGGACCGGGAGAGGGTGCCTGTCCGACCGGGCCGGTGTGCTCGGGGGCACCCCCGGGTGCGGCGTGCCGCGCGGCACGCCGCACCCGGGGGTGGCGTGGGCCGGGGCGCCAGATAGCCTGCCCGTATGACCGCTGCGTTGATCTCCTGGGGCAAGGGCCGCCGCGCCGCTGCCGCCATCGGTGCCGTGTCCCTGGGTCTGGTGACCCTCTCCGCCTGCGAGAAGCCGACCGCGCTCGCGACCGTGACCGTCGGTTCGTCGACGGTGACGGCCGAGGCCACCCCCGGCTGCGACGGCAACGGCAAGGAACTGTCCAGGAAGGCCGTGGCCGCCTGCATCACCAAGAAGGGCGGCAAGACGATCACCGTGCACCCCGGTGAGAAGGTGCGCGTGGGGGTGGACCCGGACGTCGCCAAGTCCGGCTGGATCGTCATCGGCGCCGGGCCCGTGATGCGCGAGCCGAGCAAGCAGACGTACCGCAGCTTCGACGCGGACTCGCTGTTCATGCAGCAGAACCCGCAGACCGGTCAGACGACGTACACCAAGGACGTCACCCTGCAGGTCGCCGAGCTCCACGAGGGCGACGGCCCCACGACGATGTGGCACTTCACGCTGAAGCAGAAGGACTGAGCCCGCTGAGCGCGCCGAGCGACGCCGGGCGGCCGCTGCGGGTGCTGGCCGTCACCGCGGTGGCCGCCGAGCGCGACGCGGTGTGCGCCGCGGCGGAGTGCGGCGCGCCGGCCGTACTGCCGGGCGGCTACGAGCTGTGCCGGGCGGACAACGGGCCGGTGGCGTTCGACGTGCTGGCAGCGGGGGTCGGACCGGCCGCCGCGGCCGCCGGGACGGGCACCGCGCTGACGGCCGCGGCGCTCGCCGGAGCGCCGTACGACCTGGTGGTCTCGGCCGGTATCGGCGGCGGCTGGGCTCCTGACGCGCCGCTGGGCGCGGTGGTGGTCGCGGAGGCGATCGTCGCGGCCGATCTGGGCGCCGAGACCCCGGACGGCTTCGTTCCGGTCACCGACCTGGGTTTCGGGACGGTGCGGCACCGCCCCGATCCGGCGCTGGTGCAGGCCGTCGCGGCGGCGGCCGGCGCGGTCACCGGCACCGTCGTCACGGTCTCCACGGTCACCGGCAGCGCCGCCCGCGCCGCCGAGCTGGCACGGCGTCACCCAGGGGTGCTGGCCGAGGCGATGGAGGGCTTCGGGGTCGCCGAGGCGGCCGCCGCGCACGGGGTGCCCGTGCTGGAGGTCCGGGCCGTCTCCAACGCCGTCGGCCCGCGCGACCGGGCCGCCTGGCGCATCGGCGCCGCGCTGACCGCGCTGACCGGCACCTTCCGTACGCTTCCCGGAGCCCTGGTGGCCACCGCCGGGCCGGCTCCGGATCTTCCCCCACGTCCCTGAGGAGGGCCCGTGACCCGGCCGCTGAACATCGCCTACTCGCCGTGCCCGAACGACACCTTCGTCTTCGACGCGCTGGCGCACGGCCGGGTCCCGGGCGCGCCGGAGCTCGCGGTCACCTTCGCCGACATCGACCTCACCAACGGCATGGCCGAACGCGGTGAGTTCGACGTGCTGAAGGTGTCGTACGCGGTGCTGCCCTGGGTGCTCGACGACTACGCGCTGCTGCCCTGCGGCGGGGCGCTGGGGCGCGGCTGCGGGCCGCTGGTGCTGACCCGCGGGCAGGGCGCGGCGGCGGACCTGGCGGGGAAGACGGTGGCGGTGCCCAGCGAGCGGTCGACGGCGTACCTGCTGTTCCGGCTGTGGGCGGCGGCCGAGGTGCCGGGCGGGGTCGGGGAGATCGTGGTGCTGCCGTTCCACGAGATCATGCCGGCCGTGCGGGACGGCAAGGTCGACGCCGGTCTGGTCATCCACGAGGCCCGTTTCACGTACCAGAACTACGGGCTGGTGTGCCTGGCGGACATGGGCGAGCACTGGGAGCACACGACCGGGCTGCCGATCCCGCTCGGCGCGATCATCGCCAAGCGGTCGCTGGGCGAGCGGGCGTTGCGGGAACTCGCGGCGGCGATCCGGACGTCGGTGCTGATGGCCTGGGACGACCCGGAGGCGTCCCGGCCGTACGTGCTGGAGCACGCGCAGGAGATGGACCCGAAGGTGGCCGACCAGCACATCGGGCTGTACGTCAACGAGTTCACCGCCGACCTCGGTGAGGACGGTTATGCCGCGGTGCGCGGGTTGCTCACGCGCGCCGCGGCCGAGGGGCTGGTGCCGCCCCTCGGCCGCGATGCGCTGCGTTTCGTGTGAGGTGTGCCGGGCGGTCCGCCGGGGTCAGACGTCCAGCTGGTCGGCGACCGCCCGCAGCATGCCGGCGATCTTGGCGCCGTGCACCTTGTCGGGGTAGCGGCCGCGCTCCAGCTGCTGGGTGACGTTCTCCAGGAGCGTGGTGAGGTCCTGGACGATCGAGGCGAGTTCGTCGGGCTTGCGGCGCTGGGCGGCGGCCACCGAGGGCGCGGGGTCGAGGAGTGTCACCGTCAGCGCCTGGTCGCCGCGCTGACCTGCGACGACGCCGAATTCGACGCGCTGGCCGGGCTTGAGTGCGGCTACACCGTCGGGCAGCACCGACGAGTGCACGAAGACGTCACCGCCGTCGTCGCGGGAGAGAAAGCCGAAGCCCTTCTCACTGTTGAACCACTTGACCTTGCCGGTAGGCACGTCTGTCCTCGTCCTCGTACTCGTTGGAAAAAACTTGGGCTGGTCCGCCGCGGAAGCGCGGAAGAAAAAACGGTCTGGATAGCAATGCAGCGGGCCGCAGGACCCGCCACCACCAAGGCTAATGGTCCCCCGGCCGGTGACAAGACGCCGCCGGGTGGATCCTCTGTGCTTCCGGTGCGGACTTACCCTGGTCAGGTGTCTGACGAAACGCCCCGCGCAGGGGATCTGCTGGTCCGAATCGGCGCGATCATGTTCCTAGTTGGCGCGCTGGCCACTCTCGCCACCGTGACGCCGCTGTTCCTCGGGACCACGCCGCTGCCGTGGGGCTTCTACTGGCTGTGCATGCTGATGGGCGCCGGCTTCCTGGTCGCCGCGAGCGGAGTGGTCCGCTCCGCGGTGGTCCAGCGGCGTCAGGCGGTGGCGGCCGCCGAGGGCTCAGCGCCGGCTGCGCCCTCCGCGAGGTAACGCGCCAGCCAGGCCGGGAACTCGGTCAGGTCGGCGAGCAGCACATCGGCGCCGGCCGCCCGCAGCTCCGCCGCGTCGCAGGGCCCGGTGGCCACGGCCACCGACAGCGCCTTCGCGGTGTGCGCGCCGCGCACGTCACCGGTGTGGTCGCCGACGTAGACCGTCGCGTCGTGGTCGCGCAGCGCCTCGGCCTTGGCCTCCGCCCACAGCGAGCCGATCACCGCGTCCGGTTCGAGGCCCAGGTGGGCCAGGTGGAGCTTGGCGTTCGGCTCGTACTTGGCGGTCACCACGATCGCCCGCCCGCCGGCCGCCTGCACCGCGGCGATCGCCTCGTGGGCGCCGGGCAGCGCGGGGGTGGGGGTGATGGCGTACTCCGGGTACAGCGCGCGGTACACCTCGCAGATCTCCGCCACCCGCTCCGCGGGGAACCAGCGGCGGATCTCCTCCTCCAGCGGCGGCCCGAGCCGGGTCACCGCGGCCTCGGCGTCGACATGGGTGCCGGTCCGGGCGGACAGCACCTCGTAGGCGGCCTTGATTCCGGGGCGGGAGTCGATCAGCGTCATGTCGAGGTCGAATCCGACCGTCAAGGGGTACGCAGCCATGCCCGCCATTGTGCCCGGGGGCCGGCGGCGGCCGGACGGTGGCTGCGCGTCACGCTGCCTCACCCCACCTGACGTCGTGGTTCCGGAGCTGACGTCCTGGATCCGGCCCCGACGTCCTGGATCCGGCCGGCCGGAGGTCCGCGACGGCGGCCGCTGCGCCGCTAGCGGACCGTCCGCCGCATCCGCCACAGCAGGAACAGCGCCGAGGCGACCGCCGCGACCCGCACCACACCGGGCAGCGCATCGATCAGCTCCTGGCCCAGCCGGCCCTGCGCGATCGGCTCGCCCCACCGCCCGTCGAACCGGCCCCACAGCCACACCAGCAGACCGCCGACGACGGTCCCGGGCACGCCGAGCGCCGCGAACTTGGCCTCGGCCGGACTGAGCCGCCGCGACACGTAGGCGAGCCCCCAGCCGCCCGCCAGCGCGAGCCACGACCCCAGCACCGCCCCGGCCACCAGGAGGACCACCGCCAGCGCCGGCACCGGGCTGAGCCAGGCCCGCAGCGGCACCGGCCGGACGGCCTCCACCGCCTCCCCGTCGCCGCCGGCGCCCCCGTCCGCACCGTCTTCCGTACGGGTCCGGGCGTCCCCGCCGTCCGCGTCGTCGTCCGCGTCCGCGCCGTCCTTCCGCAGCGACGGCCGCCGCCCGGCGGGGTCGCCCTTCGGGTGCTGCCATATCTCCGGGATCTCGATCCCGCCCACGAAACCGGGCACGGTCTCCCCCGGCCCGTACGGCCCCGGCTCCACCCGCCACCAGTCGGGCACATCCTGCCCGTCACCCAGCTCGTCCGCGCCGGCGAGGTGCGGCGGCAGCCCGACGGACGGCGCGGACTCCGGCTCACCGGCGCGCGGGCCGGGCACCTTGCCGGACGCCGCACCCTTGGTGAAGAGACCTCTCCTGCCGGACGCCGGCCGGTCGCCGTTCCGCGGCGCGCCGTCGCCGGTCGCCGTCCCGTCGCCGTCCGCCGCCCGCTCCTTCGGCGCCGCCTTGGCGAGCAGTCCGTCGCGCCAGGCCGTCAAAGCGTCGAGCCGATCGCGGGCGGCGGACCGGGCGGACGGGCCGGACGGGGCGGGCGAGGCGGACGGGGCGGGCGAGGCCGGGTCCGGCTGCGGGGTACCGGCCGCCGCCGGGGCGCCGCCGGCCGCCTCGACCAACGCCTCCGGCGTGCCCAGCCGCGCCAGCATCCGCTTGGTACCCACCACCGAGTCGGCCCTCTGCGCCTCGATCTGTGTCCGGAGCCCCGACACCAGCCGCATCCGCGCGGCAGGGGGCAGGCCCCGCTGCTGGGCCAGGTCACCGACCCGGCTCAGATAGTCAAAGACGAGCTGCTCACTCTCGATCCCCACGAAATCCCCTGCGGCGTCCGCTGGTTGCTCCCCCGACGGTACCGCGCCGGCCGCCGCCCGGCCCGGAGCGGCGGCGGGGCGCCGGCGGATCCGCCGCGAGCGGCCCGGCGCCGGATCCTCCGGTACCCCGCCGCCGCTCCCTGCCCCTGGCCCGATCGCCCCGCTAACGTTGTACGAATGACCACCGATACCCCCCGCACCCTCGCCGAGGAGCTGCGGACCCGTAGTGACAGCGGGCTCGTCGGGCTGCTGCGGGCCCGGCCCGATCTGCTCAGCCCGGTGCCGGGCGACGTCACCCAGCTGGCGACCCGGGCCGGGACCCGGGCATCGGTGGTCCGCGCGGTGGAGCGGCTCGACCGGTTCGCGCTGCAGACCGCCGAGGCGCTGGCGGTGGCGCCCGACCCGTGCCCGTACGACACGCTGGGCGCGCTGATGGGCGGGGACGCCGGGGACGAGGCGGTGGCCGCCGCGCTGCCCCGGGCCGTCGCCGAGCTGCGCGGGCAGGCCCTGGTGTGGGGGCCGGACGACCGGCTGCGGCTGGTGCGGACGGCCCGGGAGCTGCTGGCGCCCGGCGCCGCGCGCCCCTCACCGACCGGTCTGGGCCCGACCGTCGCCGAGGCCGCCGCCGGGATGTCGCCCGGGCGGCTGCAGGAGATCCTGGCCGCGGCCGGGCTGCCCACCACCCACGACCCGGTCTCCGCGGTCGCCGCGCTGACCGCGCTGTTCCGCGACCGGGAGCGGATGGCCGCGCTGCTGGACACCGCGCCGGCCGAGTCCGTCGCCGTCCTCGACAAGCTGCTGTGGGGCCCGCCGTACGGCG
The DNA here is from genome assembly GCF_055657085.1 of Streptomyces sp. NPDC107765. Lineage (NCBI taxonomy): Bacteria > Bacillati > Actinomycetota > Actinomycetes > Kitasatosporales > Streptomycetaceae > Streptomyces > Streptomyces sp. NPDC107765. The sequence goes on from NZ_JBVKBL010000002.1 coordinate 737,743, forward strand.
CGGTCACCGACCGCCCGGCCCCCCATCTGCAGTGGCTGCTCGACCGCGGTCTGCTGCTCCCGGCGGGCGCCCGCAACGTCGTCCTGCCGCGGGAGGCGGCGCTCCATCTGCGCGGCGGGCGCGCGCACCGCAGCCCGGAGCCGGTCCCGCCGGCGCTCACGCCCACGACGGAACGCGATCCACAGCTTGTGGACAACGCCGCGGCGAGCCAGGCGTTCACCGCCCTGGCGACCGTCGAGGAACTGCTCAAGGAGTGGGACCTGGGCGGCCCGCCCGTACTGCGCGCCGGCGGGATGAGCGTCCGCGACCTCAAGCGCACCGCCACCGCCCTGGACACCACCGAACGGCTCGCCGCCTTCTGGCTCGAACTCGCCTACGCGGCCGGGCTGATCGCCTCCGACGGCGAGGCCGACGAGCGGTACGCGGCCACCCCCGCCGCCGAGGAGTGGCGGCAGCTGCCCGATCACGAGCGGTGGGCACGACTGGCGGCCGGCTGGCTGGCCGCGACCCGCACCTCGGGCGTGGTCGGCACCGCCGACGCGAAGGGGCGCGCGCTCGCCGCCCTCGGCCCGCACCTGGACCGCTCCCCGGCCCCGGAGGTCCGCCGCCGCGCCCTCACCCTGCTCGCCACGCTGCCGCCCGGCACGTCCGTACCGGCGGCGACGGTGCTCTCCCGGCTCCGCTGGGAACGTCCGCTGCGCGGGGCGGGCCCGGCGGCGGGTGGGGCTGCGGGGCCGATGGCGGGCGGGGCTGCCGGGCAGATGGTGGGCGGGGCTGCGGGACCGATGACGGGCGGGGGCGCGGGATCGACGACGGGCGGGGCCGCCGAGGCCGGGCCCGCCGGCACCGACGACCTCCGCTCACGCCTGGCCCAATGGGCCCTGGAGGAAGCCGAGTTGCTGGGCATCACCGGGCGCGGCGCACTCGCCACCCACGGCCGGACGCTGATCGGCGCGGAGGGAGCGAAGGCCGGGGCGGGACCGGAAACCGGGGCGGGGCCGCAAACCGGCATGTGGACAGAAGCGGGCACGTGGGCGGAAACCGGCACGTGGACGGAAGCCGGAGCTGGGGCATCACCCCTGACGGCCGGAGCAGCGTCCGGGGCCGGAGCGACATCCGGGGGCGGGGTGGCGTCCGGGGCCGAGATCGGTGCCGCGGCGACCCGCGCCGCCGCCCTGCTGGCCCCTCTCCTCCCCGAACCCCTCGACCACGTCCTCCTCCAGGCGGACCTGACCGCGGTCGCCCCCGGCCCGTTGCAGCGCCCGCTCGCCGAGGCGCTGGACGTCCTCGCGGACATCGAGTCCAAGGGCGGTGCGACGGTCTACCGCTTCACCCCGGCCTCGGTGCGGCGCGCCCTCGACGCCGGCCGTTCCGCCGCCGAACTGCAGGACTTCCTCAGCAGCCACTCCCGTACACCGGTACCCCAGCCGCTCGCCTACCTCATCGACGACGTGGCCCGTAAGCACGGCCGGCTGCGGATCGGCGCGGCCGCCGCCTACGTCCGCTGCGACGACGATGCGCTGCTCTCCGAGATCCTCGCCGACCGGCGCGCGGCCGGGCTCCGCCTGCGCCGGCTGGCCCCCACCGTGCTCGCCGCCCAGACCGCGCCCGAGCAACTCCTCGACGGGCTACGGGCGATGGGCTACGCCCCGGCCGCCGAGTCCGCCGCCGGCGACGTCCTGATCGCCCGCGCCGACTCGTACCGCACCCCGCCGCGGACCGCCCCGGCCCCCGTCCCGGACGGCCCGCCGTCGCCCGACGGCACCCTCCTGGAGGCGGCGGTGCGCGCCATCCGCGCCGGCGACCTCGCCGCCACGGCAGAACGCAAGCCGGTGCACGCCCCCGTCCCGGCCCCCGGCACGCTCCCACGCACCACCTGCGCCGAGACCCTCGCCACGATGCAGGCCGCGGTGCTGACCAACTCGGCCCTGTGGATCGGCTACGTCAACGCGGACGGTGCGGCCAGCCAGCGGGTGATCGCCCCGGTGCGGGTGGAGGGCGGCTTCGTCACGGCGTACGACCACACCGCCGACGAGGTACGCACCTATCCGCTGCACCGGATCACCGGGGTCGCGGAACTCGCGGACGACGTGGTGTGAGGCAGACAGTTCAGCGCGGTTGGGGTTCAGCGCGGTGGCAGATCAGCACGGTTGCAGATCAGCGCCGTGTCGGCTCAACGCCATTTCGGTCAGCACCGCTTGGGAACAGCGCCGCTGGGGATCAGCGCGACCAGCCGCAGTGCACGTGGGTGCTGTGTCCGGCTGCCCGGGCCGAGGACCTCCCGCGCGCCGAGCTTCCGGCATGCGGCCATCAGGCCACGGTGCGGTGCCCCGCTGCCACCCGCGTCGCCGACGCCCCCACCTGGCGGGCCCTCCTCACCGCCCAGGGCCCACCCCTCCACCGCTGACCGGCCGGGCCGCCCGGCCTGCGGTCGCCGCACCTCCCTCGCTTCCCCGCCGATGGGGCACACTGGAGATTTGGCCGCACAGGACGCTCCCGTCCCGGGCCGCACACCGAACGGAAAGGGCGAGGCGCGTGAACGGACCCCTCATCGTCCAGAGCGACAAGACGCTGCTGCTGGAGGTGGACCACGAGCTGGCGGACGCCTGCCGGCGGGCCATCGCGCCGTTCGCCGAACTGGAGCGGGCGCCGGAGCACATCCACACGTACCGGGTGACGCCGCTGGGGCTCTGGAACGCGCGGGCCGCCGGGCACGACGCCGAGCAGGTCGTGGACGCGCTGGTGCAGTACTCGCGGTACCCGGTGCCGCACGCGCTGCTCGTCGACGTCGCGGAGACGATGGCCCGCTACGGCCGGCTCACGCTGGTCAAGCACCCGACGCACGGGCTGGTGCTGAGCACCACCGACCGCCCGGTGCTGGAAGAGATCCTCCGCTCCAAGAAGGTGCAGCCGCTGGTCGGCGCCCGGCTGGACCCGGACAGTGTGGTCGTCCACCCCTCCGAGCGCGGCCAGATCAAGCAGACGCTGCTCAAGCTGGGCTGGCCCGCCGAGGACCTCGCCGGTTACGTCGACGGTGAGGCGCATCCGATCGAGCTGCGCGAGGACGGCTGGGCACTGCGGCCGTACCAGCAGCAGGCCGTCGAGGGCTTCTGGCACGGCGGCTCGGGCGTCGTCGTCCTGCCGTGCGGCGCGGGCAAGACGCTGGTCGGGGCGGGCGCCATGGCACAGGCCAAGGCCACCACGCTCATCCTCGTGACCAATACGGTCTCGGCGCGGCAGTGGAAGCACGAACTCGTCCGGCGCACCTCACTGACCGAGGACGAGATCGGCGAGTACAGCGGGACGAAGAAGCAGATCCGGCCGGTCACCATCGCCACGTACCAGGTGCTGACGACCAAGCGGAAGGGCGTCTACCCGCACCTGGAGCTGTTCGACTCCCGGGACTGGGGCCTGATCGTCTACGACGAGGTGCACCTGCTGCCCGCGCCGGTCTTCAAGTTCACCGCCGACCTGCAGGCCCGGCGCCGGCTGGGGCTGACCGCGACGCTGGTGCGCGAGGACGGCCGGGAGTCGGACGTGTTCTCGCTCATCGGCCCGAAGCGGTTCGACGCCCCCTGGAAGGAGATCGAGGCGCAGGGCTACATCGCCCCGGCCGACTGCGTCGAGGTACGCGTCAATCTCACCGAGTCGGAACGGCTGGCGTACGCCACCGCCGAGACCGAGGAGAAGTACCGCTTCTGCGCCACCACGGCCAGCAAGCAGTACGTGACCGAGGCGCTGGTCCGCCGCCACCAGGGCGACCAGACGCTGGTCATCGGGCAGTACATCGACCAGCTGGACGAACTGGGCGAGCATCTGAACGCCCCGGTGATCAAGGGCGAGACCAGCAACGCCCAGCGGGAGAAGCTCTTCGACGCGTTCCGGGAGGGCGAGATCTCGGTACTGGTCGTCTCGAAGGTCGCGAACTTCTCCATCGACCTGCCCGAAGCGACGGTCGCGATCCAGGTGTCCGGCACCTTCGGCTCCCGCCAGGAGGAGGCCCAGCGACTCGGCCGGGTGCTCCGCCCGAAGGCCGACGGCCACGAGGCGCGCTTCTACTCCGTCGTCGCCCGCGACACCATCGACCAGGACTTCGCCGCCCATCGCCAGCGCTTCCTGGCCGAGCAGGGCTACGCGTACCGGATCGTCGACGCGGACGAACTGCTGGCGGCGGACGAGGACGCGTAGGCGGAACCGGCCGGGGCGAGGACCTGTGGGCGGAACCGGCAGGGGGGACGGTCAGGACGTTCGGGCGTCCCTGGGGGCGTCCCCCGGCCCGGGCTCACGCGGCGCGGTGCCGGTCGGTCCAGGCGGCCCACGCGGTCCGGGCTGTCTGGGCGGTTCGTGCCGTCAGATCCTGGTCGGCGCGCGGGGACGGGATGTGGCGGGGCGCGGACGCTCCCGGCTGCCCCGATTCTCCCGTCTCTCCCGCCCCTCCCGGCGCGTTCCCCGTACGCCGGGTCCACCAGATCAGGGCCGCCAGCAGCGCCAGCCCGAGCAGGGGGTACGGCGCGGCGAGCGGCTGCTGCCACCAGGAGAAGTGCAGATCGAGGTCGCCGCGGTGCGGCACGATCCACATCGTGCGGGCCGTGAAGGCGAGGGTGACGGCGGCCAGCAGGGCGCGCCGCCAGGGGTGCCGACGGACGCGGGCGGCGAGGCCGATCAGCAGCGGTACGCACCAGACCCAGTGGTGCGACCAGCTGATGGGTGAGACCAGCAGCGCCGTCACGGCCGTACACAGCACGCCCCAGGTGTCGAGGCCGCGGCGCAGATACACCCGGCGTGCGGCGTAGAGCCCGGCGGCCGCGGTCAGCAGCGCCGGCACCGCCCACAACAGCCCCGGTTCGGGGTTGTGCAGGACGCGGCTGATCAGGCCCTGGAGGGACTGGTTGTCGACGATCCAGACCTTGCCCACCCGGTCGGTCTCGAACATCCGCCGGGTCCAGAACTCGACGCTGGCGTCCGGCAGCACCAGCCAGCCCAGCAGCACCGAGACCAGGAACCCGGCGAGGGCGCTGAAGGCGGCCTTCACCCGGCCGGTGATGAGGAGGTAGACGGCGAAGATCGCGGGGGTGAGCTTGATGCCCGCCGCGATGCCGGTGGCGAAGCCCTTGCCGCGGGCGCCGTCCGGGCGGGCGAGGTCCCAGAGGATCAGGCAGGTCAGGGCGAGATTGACCTGGCCGAAGACGAACGTCTGGAAGACCGGTTCGAGCCAGAGGCCGAGCGCGGTGGCGGCCAGTACGGCCGGCGCGGTGTGCGCGGCCCGGCGCACACCGGTGGCCTGGCAGGAGAGATGGATCAGCAGGGCGAGCAGCCCGGCGTTGACGAGCACACAGACGATTTTGAGGGTGCCGAGGGAGAGCCAGGTCGTCGGGATGAAGAGGAGAGCGGCGAAGGGCGGGTAGGTGGCCGGGAGGTCCCACTTGGTGACCGTGAAGCCGTAGAGATCACCGCCACTCGCGGCGGCCTCCCCCTCGGCCCGGTAGACCGCTATGTCGGACATCGGCAGCGGCTGCACCTCGTAAAGCACCCACAGCCCGACGAACGAGACGAGCAACAGGGCGGCGGCGCAGAGGAGGTGGCGGGGGTTGGGTGTGGGGGTGGGCGTCGTGGGGGTACGGCTGGGCCTCGTACCGGTGGGGGTGGGGTTGGTAGGACCGGTGTTGGTAGGGCTGGGGTTGGGGTCGGGGTTGGGGCTGGGGGGCGGGGTCTCGTCGGTGCTGGTTCGGGGGCCCCTCCCCTTCCCCTCCCCCTGCGTTTCGGTCTCTTCGCTCTCCGTCCGCGTACCGTCGGCGGAAGACACCCGTTGTCCCCTCTCGTCGCCTCGCCTCGTCGCCCTGAGCGCGCACTCCGCGCCGACGCTAGTGGATCGGGACCGGCAGGCCGTAACGGTTTCCGGTCATCCGGATGTCGTCACGGCGTCGAACAAGATCAGCCCGGGCCGGGGGTCGCCCCGCGGCTTCGCCCCCGGTGCTCAGCCCGCGGCCCGGTGGTCGTCCGCGTACTCGCCGAGGACGACGACGCTGAAGGCCGCGGTGGCGAAGACCTTTATCGCGCGGAGGGCGTTGCCCACCAGGTGTCGGTGCCCGGCCGCCGGGGCGGCGCCGGCGGCCGGGGCCGCGCCGAGGGCCGTGGCGCCCTTGGCCTGGTGGAGAGGGGCGGATGCGAGGGAGGGGAGGGACGGGACGGATGCGGGTGGAATCGTTGCGCTGCTCATGGGTCCATGATGAATTCGACGCGATTGCCGGACATCGGTCCACGGGTCGATCCTCGGCGGGCCTGACGTCAGTCTCCAGACCCACTCCAACCCCTACGGGAGACCCACGGTTGTAGGGGTCGTCAACCCGGAGTACGGCGTTGACCACCCGGCAACCGGAGGCACGACGTTGACCGCCCGACGCGTGCCCCGCGGACAGCGCGGACGCCGCACCTGCCCCTGGCCCGGCCCCTGCCCCCGCCCTCGTGCTTCGGCCCCCGCCCTCGGTCCCCCGTCCCTTGGGCCCGGCCCCCGGCCCCGCAGCCCCTGGCTCTCCCCCTCGGCAATAATTCGTTGGCGCCCCCACCCACCCCTGACTACACTCGCGCGTCTGCCTGCCTCCCGCCGAGGAGTGCCGCCGCCCGGTCGGAAACCGGCCGGCCTTCGCTTCACGCCGCTGACCCGCGCATCGCATGACCTGCGCTACGCACCGACCCCGGCCCGCCGCGCCCGCGCACCATGGCGCGCCCGCCGCAGTACCGCCACCGGAGGCAACGCCGTGCCCTCGCACGCCCACGACCTGTCCGACGACGAGCCGCTCCGGCGCGAACGCGCCCATCTCGCCGCTTCCCGCGCCGCGCTTCGTGCCATGCGCGCCGACGCCGAGTCGCTGAACATCGCGGACGTCACCGCGAACTGGGTCAACGCCGAGGTGCTCCAGGGCGAGATCGAAGCCCGGATCAAGGCGCTCGCCGACCTCTCCCACACCCCGCTTTTCTTCGGCCGCCTCGACTACCTCCACGCCCCGGGCCTCGACCTCGCCGAGGGGGCGGACGGGGAGAACTTCTACATCGGCCGGCGGCACGTCCACGACGCCGACGGTGACCCGATGGTCATCGACTGGCGCGCGCCCGTCTCCCAGCCGTTCTACCGGGCCTCCAAGAAGGACCCGATGGACCTCAGGCTGCGCCGCCGCTTCGGTTACACCGGCGGCGAGTTGACCGCCTACGAGGACGAGCACCTCACCGACCCCGCAGAACTGGAGCGGACCAGCCGGCTCCTGCAGTCGGAGATCGAGCGGCCGCGTGTCGGCCCGATGCGGGACATCGTCGCGACGATCCAGCCCGAGCAGGACGAGATCGTGCGCGCCGGCATCACCGGTTCGGTGTGTGTGCAGGGGGCGCCGGGCACCGGAAAGACGGCGGTCGGCCTGCACCGTGTGGCGTATCTGCTGTACGCGCACCGCGAGCGGCTGGCGCGGGCGGGCACCCTCGTCATCGGCCCGAACCGTTCCTTCCTGCAGTACATCGAGCAGGTGCTGCCGGCGCTGGGCGAGCTGGAGGTCAAGCAGGCCACGGTCGACGACCTGGTGGGACATGTCGAGGTGCGCGGTACGGACGAGGCGGCCGCGGCGACGGTCAAGGGGGACGCGCGGATGGCGGAGGTCCTGCGGCGGGCCGTCCGCTCGCACATCACGCTGCCGCAGGAGCCCTGCGTGGTGGTCCGCGGCTCCCGCCACTGGCGCGTACCGGCGTACGAACTGCAGGAGATCGTGCAGGAGTTGATGGCGCGCGACATCCGCTACGGCGCGGCCCGGGAGGCGCTTCCGCAGCGGATCGCGCATGCCGTCCTGGTGCGGATGGAGCAGGCCGGGGAGGCGCCGGACGACCGGGTGCAGAACGCGGTGGCCCGGAACGCCGCCGTGAAGGCCGTGGTCAAGGAGGTCTGGCCGCCGGTCGATCCGGCGAAGCTGGTGCTGCGGCTGCTGGGCGACGCCGATTTCCTCGCCGAGCAGGCCGAGGGGATCCTCTCCCCCGAGGAGCAGAAGACGATCCTGTGGACCAAACCGGCGCGCAGTGTGAAGAGCGCCAAGTGGTCCGCGGCGGACGCGGTGTTGATCGACGAGGCGACGGACCTGGTGGAGCGCACGCACTCGCTCGGCCATGTGGTGCTGGACGAGGCGCAGGACCTCTCGCCGATGCAGTACCGGGCGGTCGGCCGGCGCTGCACGACGGGTTCGGTGACGATCCTCGGTGACATCGCCCAGGGGACGACGCCGTGGGCGACCGACACCTGGGAGGAGGCGCTGGCCCATCTGGGCAAGCCGGGGGCGGCGGTCGAGGAGCTCACGCAGGGTTTCCGGGTGCCGCGCGAGGTGATCGCGTACGCGTCCCGGCTGCTGCCGGCCATCGCGCCGGATCTGACGGAGGCCACCTCGATCCGTGAGTCGGCGGGCGATTTCGCGATCCGTCGGGTCGAGGCCGCGGAGCTGACCGCGGCGACCCTCGCGGCCTGCGACGAGGCGCTGACGAAGGAGGGTTCGATCGGCCTGATCGCGGCGGAGGCGCGCATTCCGGAGCTGCGCGCGGCGCTGGAGGCGAACGGGGTGACCGTGCTGGCCCCGGGTGAGGAGACCTCGGCCGGTTCCCGGCTGACGCTGGTGCCGGCCACGCTCGCCAAGGGTCTGGAGTACGACTACGTGGTGCTGGACGAACCGGCCGCGATCGTCGACGGTGAACCGGACGAGCGGACCGGCCTGCGCCGCCTGTACGTCTGCCTGACCCGCCCGGTTTCCGGCCTGACGGTGGTCCATGCGGCGCCGCTGCCGGAGCAGCTGGCGGACGGGCCCGCCTAGAGCCCCCCACGACGGCCGGCCCAGGGGCGATTCCGCGGGGTCGGCCGCCGCGGCACCGGCCGGCCCGCGCGGTCCGTGGCTCCGGCCGGCCCCGGACGCAGACCGCGGCACCGGGCCGGCCGCCGCAGCGCCACCGGGCCCGGGTCCTCGTTTCAGGCCCCGTCGTCGCCCGACCCCAACAGGTCCTCCTCCTCGACGGAGTGGAGCAGCGCGTCCAGGAGGCCGGGGAAGCGCGCGTCGAGGTCGGCGCGGCGTAGTTGCACATAGCGGTTGCGGCCGACGACCCGGGTGGAGGTGAGCCCGGCCTCGCGCATGGTCCGCATGTGGTGCGAGACGGTCGACTTGTGCAGATGGCCGAGGCCCAGCCGTTCCGACGAGCAGTCGTACTGCTGCCCGCTCGCGTAGATCCGCAGCAGATGCAGCCGGGCCGGGTCCCCGAGCGCGTGCAGCACCTTCACCAGCTGGATGTCCTCGGTCTCCGGCTGCGCCAGCAGCGTGCCGTCACCGCCGTCCGTACCGACGCCACTCACCACGGCCGTCCGGCCTCCTTCCGTCGCTCGTTCACGCCCCACTGTATTTCCCCGGCCAATCTGTTTGACATCCATCCAACAATCAATAGTGTTTGACGCACATCAAACTCACGCCGCGCCCACGTCGCCACGTCCCTTCGCGTGCGGTCGCTGCGTAGTTACGCATCCCCACGTCCCCGTTCGTACCGGGAAGGACACCCGTGCGTCTCCGCCTGCTCCTGCTCGCCCTCGGCACCTTCGCCATGGGCACCGATTCCATGGTGATGGCCGGCATCCTCGGACTGATCGCCCATGACCTGGGCGTTTCCGTGCCGGCCGCCGGCCAGATGGTCACCGTTTTCGCCCTCTCCTACGCCGTGCTCGCCCCCGTGCTCGCCACCGCCGCCGCCCGGTGGCCACGCCGCCGCGTCCTGCTGACCGCGCTCGCCCTCTTCACGGCCGCCAACGCGCTGAGCGCCCTGGCGCCCAACTACCCCCTCCTGCTGGCCACTCGGGTGCTGGCCGCGGCCGGTGCCGCCCTGTACACCCCGACCGCCAACGCCGTGGCCACCACGCTCGTACCCGCCGAGCGGCGCGGCCGGGCGCTGGCGACCGTGCTCGGCGGCATGACGGTGGCCACCGCGCTCGGCGTGCCCCTCGGCACCTACATAGGACGGACGGACTGGCGGCTGACCATGTGGCTGGTGGTCGCACTGGGCGCCGCGGCGTTCCTGGGCCTCGTCCTGCTGCTGCGCGACCTGCCGGCGCCGGCCACCGCACCCGGCCTGCGCGCCCGCCTCGCACCGCTGCGCAACGGGAACGTGCTGGCCGCCGCGGCCACCACGCTGGTGTTCTTCCTGGCCTTCAACACGGTCTACATCTACCTCGGCACGGTGGTGCGCCCCGCCACCGGAGGCGATGCGGGCCGGCTCAGCCTGATCATGCTGGTGTCCGGCCTCGCCTCGATCGCCGGCAACTGGCTGGGCGGCCGGGCGGTCGACCGGCTGGGCGTCCGGACCGTCCTGCTCACCGGCGGCTCGCTGGCCGCCCTCGCCTTCCTCACGCTGCCCTGGGTCTCGGCGACGATGCCCGGCGCGCTGGTGTACGCGGCACTCGCACCGCTCGCCGGATGGGCGGTCTCGGTGGCGCTGCCGCACCGTCTCGCCTCCCTGGACCCGCCCAACGCGCCGCTGCTGATCTCCCTCAACAGCAGCGCGCTCTATCTGGGCATGGCGGCCGCGGGCGGCGTCGGCAGTCTCGCCCTCACCGCGTTCGGCGCCCGGTGGTTCCCGCTCACCTCGACCGCTCTGGGCCTGGTGGCGGTCGCCCTGGCGGCCGTCGCGACCCGCCGACGGACGGCCGGGTCGGCCGCGGCGGCCGGCGCGGCCGAGACGGCTGGGGCGGCCGCGCCTGCTCCGTCACCCGGTTCCGCTCCCCTGTCGGAGGCCGGGGCTCCGGCGGCACCCGCGGCGGCCGGCGCGGCCGAGACGGATGGGGCAGCCGCACCTGCTCCGTCACCCGGTTCCGCTCCCCTGTCGGAGGCCGGGGCTCCGGCGGCACGCCTCTAGGAGGCGCGTCCGCAAGAGACACCTCCGCAGGAGACACCTCCGACACCTCCGTATGAGGCACCTCCACGAGAGGCACGTCCGCAAGGGATACCCCCTTAAGTCGTGCGCCCGCTCGCCCGGACCCTTCCGCTCACCCCGCCCCTCCGCTCACCTCAGCGGAACCGGCCGCTCCGCCTCTTGGTCCAGTGCCTCGCGCCACCGCCGTACCGCGGCCGCGTCCACCGGGGCGGACCAGCCGTCGGGGCGGGCGGCGCCGCCGATGTGGAAGGCGTCGAGGCCGGCCGCGCGCAGCGCCGGGACGTGGTCGAGGCCGAGGCCGCCGCCCACCAGGATGCGCGGCGCGTACCCGGGCTCACCCGCGGCCGTACGGGCCTGCTCGGTCACCAGGACCGCCCGACCGGCCGCCACGCCCCGGGGGTCGCCGGCGGTCAGATACGTGTCGGGCCCGGCGCTCGTCATGCCGGCCAGCTCCTTGCGCAGCGCGTCCCGGTCGGCGGCCCGGTCGATGGCCCGGTGGAAGGTCCAGGGGCAGCCGTCGATCACGTCGGCCAGCGCCGTCACCGCGGCGAGGTCCGGCCGCCCGTCCGGCGTCAGGAAGCCGAGGACGAACTCCTCGGCCCCCGCCTCCCGGAGGGCCGCCGCCCGGCCGCAGAGCGCCGGGAGATCGCCGGCAGCGAACCCGTCGGCCAACCGCAGCATCACCCGCAGCGGCAGGTCCACCGCCGCCCGGATCCCCGCGAAGGTGGCCGTCGCGGGCGTCAGCCCGTCGGCCGCCATGTCGGTGACGAGTTCCAGGCGGTCGGCACCGCCTTCCTGGGCGGCGACCGCGTCCTGCGGGCCGAGCGCGATCACCTCAAGGAGTGCGCGCTTGCTCATATGACCCCAATCCTTCGGCGACAAGTGGCGCGGAAGCCCTGCATCCGCACACCACCCAACAGGTCTAGTCCAATATTCCCAGCCTACGGGGTCGCCAGGCGCAAGGCACAATGATTCGCATGACGTCCGTGTCCCGTACGGCAGGCAGCACCATCGACCCGGTACCGGAGCTGCGCACGCGCTGGGCCGCCACGGTCGCCGCGGCCCGCGGCACAAGGAGGTCCGCCGCGCCCGGAGGCACCCCGGCGCCCGACCCCACCCCCTACGCGGACAATCTGCTCTCCCGTTGGAGCGAGCCGCAGCGGCGGTACCACACCGTCGCGCACCTGGCCGCGGTCCTCGACCGGATCGACGAACTCGCCGAGCATGCCGATGACCTGCCCGTCGTCCAGTTGGCGGCGTGGTTCCACGACGCGGTCTACCGGCCGGACCGCTCGGAGAACGAGGAGCGCAGCGCGGCCCTGGCCGAGCGCGCGCTGCCCGAACTGGGTGTCGGCGCGGCCCGTACGGCCGAGGTGGCCCGGCTGGTGCGGCTCACCGTCACCCACGACCCGGCGCCCGACGACCCGGACGGCGAGGTGCTGTGTGACGCCGATCTCGCGGTGCTCGCCGGTTCGCCCGACGCGTACGCCGCCTACGCCGCCTCGGTCCGCGACGAGTACGCCTTCGTGCCCGACGCGGACTTCGCGGCCGGCCGCTCCGCCGTACTGCGCCAACTCCTGGCCCTGCCACGCCTGTTCAGGACCCCTCAGGGCTACGACCGGTGGGAACACCTGGCCCGCCGCAACCTGGCGACGGAGCTGGACCTGCTGTCCGGCGGCGGCTGACCGGAAGGGCGGCGTCGGCGGACCGCCCGGGCAATCGATCACCGGCGGCGGGAATGTAAGGCGTCCTATCGTTGTTAGTAGCTGACATGCCAGCTCCCGCACCGTCCGACCGTGCCCGACTGCCCATCGCCGTCCACGTCCTCGGCCTCTCCGTCTTCGCGAACCGTGCCTGACGTGTCAGTTCCTGCACTCCACGGGATCACACGCGGATCGATACGACCCGTGATCGTCATTGGTGGCAGCAGCACGCGGGCAGGCAGGGGCGAACCTGTCGAAAAATCAAGCCTTTCAACAGCACGATCCCACTGCCCCGACTTCAGCCACTTGGACACCCGCGTGTGAATCGTCACGTGATTCCCGTACTTCGCTGGCAGCTCATCCCAACGGATTCCAGTTCGGGCCTTGTAGAAGGCCGCATCAAAGAGCTGACGGTATGAGAACGTCCGAGGCTTTCCCGGCATCAACGGCTCAATCGCCGCCCAGTCCTCGTCCGTGAGCTGATCGGGAACCAGGAAGCCCCGACTACGGAACCATGCATCCAACTTGCAGGGTTGCCCTTCTCGCCCCTTTGGGATGGGCCCGGTGAAGGACACACGCAGATCCATTAGGTCGATGAACTGTTCTTTCTCTCCCGGAGTCATGTCGGCGAGGTTTTCGCGCGCCGCATTAGCCAGACGTTTGATTTCTTCCGTACGCTGTTCAGCTGAAACAACCTCCCCTCGCCACTCAACAGCCTCTTCACGGAGCGCTTCTAGGTTCTTCAACTCTTCACGCAAGATCTGCGAGGCACCCGCGATCTCCGATTCCGGATCAGAGTTATTCTTCACGGCCTCCTTGGCCGCCGCAGCCACAACAGCCGAAATCGCCTTCTTTTGCAGCTGGATTTGGTGATCCAGCTCAGCGATCCGTTTGTCATGAGAATCGCGCTGTTCGGCTGTTACGCTCTCCCATTCGCCGGCCATAGCCATCAGCCTTGCGGGATCTCCTAGAAGTCGCTGCACCTCCCCCCAAACCACCGACTCAAGCTGGCTCGCATTTACTATCGAGCACTTGCAGACCTCGGCGCCAGCGTACGCCTCATCTTTACCCGAGCATCGGTACCAACGCAGGCTTCTTTCACCCTCACGCGAAGCGCCAATGTACCCCTTTTCGCAGCCGCCGTAGGAATTGACGACTCTGCCGCTTAGCGGGTACGCATGCCGAGTTCCAGTCTTTTTTGACGCGCAGCGAGCAGCCGCCCGACGCAATTCCTCGACTTCCCATGCAGCGAAAATCGGGTCTAGCGGAATTGCAACCGTATCGCCGAACATAGGCGTACCGTCAGGATTCACTTTCGCGCGATTGTGGCGTCGCTTCACATTACGGAAGACGTACCTGGATTCGAGCAAAGTCTCCGACAGCAGCCGCGCCCGGAGATGTGTGTACCTGAAGGGCCGCCCCTTACGGTCCCTCCACCCCTCAGCGTTCATCTTCAAGGCCAGTTGACGCCAGCTAGGGAGTGGCATTTGAACGAACAACTCCCGAGCCCGGCGCAGGCAACGGGCTTCCTTGAAATCAATAACTAGATGGGACTCCCCTTTTCGACCTTGCAGGTGAATTCGGTAGCCATAGGGAACCGTTCCACCGGTCCACCCCCCGGTTTCCGCTTTCTCTTGCAATCCTCCCTGTAGGCGAGTTCGGATAGTCTCCCACTCAGTTTCTGCATAGTCAGCCGCGCGTCGCATCTCTCGACGCCCTTCGACTGTCGTGTTCGAGATATCACCATCAACAATGGCGACGTAAATCCCGATGTCTTCCAAGGCCCAGACCCAGCGCCAGAAGGCACGTCCAGTGCGCCCGATCGCGCGCCCTTCTTCGACTACGACAACATCGAAGGGGCGAGGCTCTTTTACCGCTTGTTCCATCAATGCGTCGAAATCAGGGCGATTCCCCATCTCTCGGGAGCCTGAAATCCCCTCGTCGGCGAACCTGTCGACCTGCTCCCAACCCTTGCTTTGGATGTACGCAGCAGTCTTCCGTTCAGACTTGGCAATGCCGTATCCGCGGGTCTGCTGTTCAGTCGAGACCCGCAGGTAGACGACGGCCCGAAGCCGGGGACGAGTGGTCTGCTCTACCACATCGATGGCAGCGCGCTGAAGTGTGCTTGAATTACGCAAGTCGACTCCTCGCAGTCGGCCAGCCCCGGGGCGGTGGCAGCCGCTGCCGGGGCACCTACGTTCAACTGCCAGTCTATTCCTCTTGTTTGACGTTTTGCTGGGAATCTGAAACTTCATCGGATCGCTGGCGACTCTTGAAGAGAAGGCGAAGCAGTCGCTCGCGCTCAGCAGCCGTGAAGGTCTTGCCGACGGTCCAGATGATCTTGACTTGGGTCATGTGAACCCCCCTTCATCTGCCGGCCACTGCGAGCGAAGTTCTCTGGCAATCTCCCTAAGTTGCGCTTGGTCTTCAGCCACCCCTCGGGCAATCTCTTCCGCAGCAGGTGAGTGCCCGGAACCGACGTATCGCCACTGAGACTCAGCCTCGAAGTCGGCTACGAGGTCTTGCCCACCGACGCCGGAAGCGTGATCAGCCCGAGCGGCCCGAAGATCTGCATAAGTGGTGGAGTAAAGCCGCGATTTGGTAAGTACGTGCCCTCGGAAGCCGAGCGTGTGAGCCCATGCTCGAAGGCGAAGGTCTTCCAGTTCAACCAGGCCGCCGAGGCGCCAGCACGTACCCATGAGCGCCCGTAAGTGGGCGTTCTGAGTCGCGTACGGGATCTCCGCTTCCGAGTTGATCCGGGTGTCTACCCCGCCGGCATCAGAGACAGATTTGCCAACGTACTTGGCGACGTAGGCCGCTACTCGGTCATCGGTCATCGGGGTGGCGTCACCGAACGCACGGATCTCGTGAATCTCCAACTGCTCACCCCACTCCGCCGTCCACTCACCCACAGCAGCCGAGTACGGAGCAGGCACCGTCACCGTCTTTGCCGCTGTGTCCACGGCTGCTTCGAGCAGGTCTGGTGTCGCCCAGCCGGGTGGCGAGGTGTCCGGGCCGGTAGGACCGTCGAGCCGGATCACGGCGTGAAGGTGCACTGCGGCTCGTTGCTGGTACTCGGCGACTTTGGCGAAGGAGACCCGGACGTGATGCCGAAGCTTGGTCTGTGGGATACCTATGGACTTAGCCAATAGGCGCCGGACCCGTTCACAGAACCGGTTCCAGAGCGGTCCTACGTGCGCGTGCCAGAGCACATGGGATGTGTAGTCATAGCACCCCGGGCACAACGGCTGTCCCACCAGTGGGTCGCGCTCCCCGTGTACCAGCCCGCAACCGGCCGAGCGCCCGTGCTCGCAGTGGCCTACGTTGCGGCGGGGGTGGCATTGCTGCCCTCCGTCGACGATGTGGTGGACAGTGCCGAAAGACGGCGCCGTGAGGGTGACGAATAGCCGGGGGTGATCCCGGACAGCTTCCGGGGTGCCTTTGCCGCCCGAGAGACCGGAGCGGACGAGGTGAAACGTATCTCCAGCGTGGAGGCGCGAGCACGGCAGGCAGCGTGTCTCTCGGCGGTTTCGGCATCGCACAGCCAGCCGCCCGCCGGGTTCTTCGCTGGTGTCGTAGTGGCGCAGGATCTCGCCCGTCTCAACGTCCCGGAGGGTCGTGCGTCCTGAGAGGTAAATGGGATGAGCACAGCCACCGATGTTGTGGATCTGTTGCAACCAGCGGTCGAAACCAGGATCAGTGACGAGTCGCACCATGTCTCGCTCAGTCTCAGACAGGGCGCGTAGGCGCTGATCCAGGGCGAGAGTTGCGCGGCGCGCGTCATCGTCGCTGAAGGGGTTAGAAGCGGTGTTCGGGTGACGCATGGAGGTGACCTTCCAAGGGGCGCTGCCCCGGCCAAAACTTCTTTATGGCAAGGGAGGATTGATGCTTCGGGCACAGGAGAGGGGTCCTTGACCTGGGAGGTAGGGGAGACGACGGCGAAGGGTTGTCCCGGGCTATAGCCGAGACCCTTAGGCCGGCCACGTGCTGTCAGAGCAGGGGGCCGCCAGTCCATACGGGCCGAATCTGGAACGTGAAGGACGGACGGCCGCCCAGCCTGCTACTTGTGCTGGTCAGCTCCCCTTGTGCAGCGTCCCGATCAGGACGCCAATGAAGATGACCACTGCCATGAACTTGAGGAACCCGGTGATCCTCATCCGAAGAGTCCCGCCACGAGGCTGAAGGCCCAGAAGAGCATGCTGCCTACTGGAGTCAGCGCCAGGCAGAAGCCGAGGAGGCCCGCGCTGAACGCTTGCCACCAGCGCACTTCTCCGGACCGGACCAGCATGATCACGATGATCGCGGTGAACACTGCTGTCCCGTAGATCTGGTTCTGTGTCATAGCCGCTTTCCTCCTTCCACGGCGTCCACCAGGTCGGGGAGTTCTGGCGTCAGGTCCGCGTAGGTATCCGCGGCCGACCGGGCTTCTTCCGTGGTGACCAGGTCCGAGCGGGCGCGCATCCATCGAGCGCCCACGGTGGTCACGGCGACGCCCTGTTCATCCGGGGTGATCGATTGAGAGACCGCGATGGCATCCGGCGACAGGTCCCCCAGCGCCATTTCCGCCGTTGCGGCATCGTTCACCCGGTGGGCGACACGGCCACCCAACTGCGCCCGCAGAGCCGTAACGCCGGGCCCCAGGTCCGAGCCGACACGCTGACCGGCGACGATCAGGTGGACCGCCAGTGCGGCCCCGAGTTGTGCGATGCGCAGCAGAAGTGTTGAACACTGCGCTACTTCGTCACGGCTTTCGCGGGAACCGTCGGAGAGATACAGCTCAGCGATCTCGTCCACCAGGACCACGAGGGGTACGGGCCGCTCCCTGTCTGGCAGCTCCCATACCGATCGCGCCCGTACGGCCCGGCAGAGCGTCATCCGGTGTTGCATCTCGTCCACCAGGGCGGAGAGCAGCCGAACGGCTTCGGCCCGATCGCGCGCCAGTGCCGACAGGCGCGACTCGAACAAGCCCAGCTCCATGCCGCCTTTGCAGTCGATGCCGACCAGGGCCACCGGCTGCGGTGCCAGACGGCGCACGAGGGATGCCAGCAAGGTGGACTTCCCCGACTGTGTGGCGCCGACGATCAGCCAGTGAGGCACCTGCCGCAGATCCAGCATCCATGCGCCGCCGTCCTCGATCCGGCCGACACGGGCAGCCAGCAGCCGTTCCGGTGTTCGGTCGATCTGTGGGCCCTTGCCCCGAAGGGAATCGCCGGCTGTCACCGTCACGATCAGTTCGCCACGGCGCGGCGAGGTGATCCGTACGCGGTGCACCCGCCATGCGTGTTCCAGTGCCTCAGCCGCCGCCAAGAACGGCTGCGGAGTCTGGCCCGGATTCAGGCGCACACGGACGACGAGGCCCGTCTTCGTCACTCGCGGCAGACCCAGGCTTGGCGGAATCGGACGCAGGGCAGTGCCCTTGACCGCCACCTCACCCACAGCCACGCGCGAGGGCCGCCGACTGATCGAGAGATCGTTGATCAAGCAGACTTGCTTCCAGCGCCACCGCATCCGTACCGCCGTGGCGGGGAAGCCGACGAAGTACCAGCGCAGGGGTATCGCCTTCCTGTCGATCCCCGATCTGGCTAGCAATGGGTCCCACCATCGCTGCGTGAGAACGCCGATGATCAGCAGCGCCGAAGCCAACCACACGATCAAGGAGCCCAGCATTACTTGCCTCCTTCTTCGTCGCGCTCCAGGTCCACCAGAACGTTCCGAGCGTGGCTCACGACCAACTCAGCGTTCTGCGCTGCCAGTCCCAGCAACCACCGCACAGTGGGCAGGTCCACCACCACGTCGAGGAGGGGGGTGACCCCGCCAAGTACCTTCAGGTGGGCCATCAGTTGCTTGACTTCCTTCTCGCTCACGTGGCTGACCGCCATCAGGAGTCCCCTCCGGACTTGCCGCGGTTGGTCGGAGCTCCGGCCGCAGGACCGCCGGCCTGACCGACCGGGGTGATTGCGGAGGCACGGAAGCTGATGCCGGACCGGTCGCCGATGGCCCAGGACGTTGCCACCAGGTCCGTGATCAGGACCGGCATCCCTTCAGCGAGCCCGCGCGGCTCTCCGGGGACCACGACTTCGATGACGTCCGCCCGACGCCGTTCCTTCTGTCGGACCGCGACGCCGACCACGTATAGGGAGTTGCCCTCCCTGTCTTTGCGCACCTCTCCCGTGTCGGGGTTCACCCGGGGTTCCGGCGGTACAACGCACAGGAACGTGCCGAGTCGTGCCACGTCAATGGGCATGGTCTGCATGGACGTTCGCCTCCAATCTGGTTCCGAGACGGGCTACCTGTTAGCCCGTCTCTTATTCGAATAAGTGCCAGCATGGGCCACCTTGACGAAGGTAGGCAACCCCTTATCCTGACAAGTGATAGGCACCCATAGAGGACTCACAACGGCGCAGGGGGCAGCGATGCCAGACGATCTGATCCGACCTACGGCCTTCTATTTGCAGGTGGCCGACCGGCTGGCGCAGGCGATCAGGACGGGCGAGTACGAGCCCGGCAGCAAGCTGCCCAGCGAAACCGAGATCATGGAGCGCTATGGCATCAGCCGGTCCACGGCGCGAGCGGCAGTCAGCGAGCTCCGGACGATGGGCCTGGTAGAGAGCTACCGCGGCCGAGGGAGCTATGTGCGCACCCAGAGCGCCCCAGCAGCGACCCTTGCCCGCACCATCACGCGATCAGGGAAGCGTTTCGGCGTCCCAGAGATGACGACGAAGGAGGACCCAGGCGTTACCCGCACTCACCTCGTAGGCGTGTATGCGGAGCTTTTCGAGCGGCGGGAGGAGGACGCTGCCGATGCGTTCAGTAGTGATCATTTGCTGAGTGACCCGGAGACCGGGACGCGCTTCTGTCAGCGCGTGATCATCCCTATGGACGTGGCTTCGGACTTCCCCGAGTTGGCCGAGGCGCCAGACGCCCCCCTGCCCGACATCTACGCCCGTCTCGCCGAAGCCGGAGAGCTGACATGGCGCGAGTTCGTGACCGCACGGACACCGCTCCCGGACGAACGAGAGGTCCTCGCGCTCACGGACGCCACCCCGATCGTGGTCACGTATCGCGTCACTTACGGCCCCGATGACCGGCCGCTGATGTGCGAGGAGCTGCACGCCCCCGCTTCCCGGAGCCGACTCGTCTACCAGATCGCCCCTGAGCGAGTAGCAGGTAAGCGCCCCCGCTCTCGCGGTTGATCGGTGTAAATCTTCTTCACTTACTCAAGGGCGCGCCTTCGGCGCGCCGGGCGGTCCGGGCGCTCCGGCCGGGCGTGCGGCCTTCGGCCGGTCCCGCCCGGGCGCCCGCCGCCCGTTTCGCCGAGGCCGCCTTGAGGCGGACGAAGCCCCCACCGGCAACCAGCCGGCGGGGGCGTTTTCCTGCCCGCAGAGGCTCCAGGAGGACGAGCGAGCCCGCATGCGAAGCAGTGCGCTCTCGCGCTTCAGCGGCGGCACGTCCGTGCGTGCCGCTCCGCTTTTGATCGGGGAGATCCGAAGCCCGTGACGATCATCCGTTTGCGGCACCCTGCGCAGACAATCCAGCGCACTCCTCTCGCGTCTTCTTCTACGTGCACCTCACTGCCCTCCCGAGTTTTAAAAGAACGACCTAACGCCACTTCGTCCCCAATCTCGATTCTGTGGTTCACGCCAACGGAATCCCTAAGCGGTTTACGTGGCCCCGACATTGCCGACCGCAGCGGCTCCGCGGTCCCGCAAATGAGGCTGGCTACGGGAGGGAGGTGGGGTACCGCGCCTCCGGTCGCCGCCCGTCTCCCCGGCAATGGGCGGGCCGCCGTACCGCCACCGTCACGGATGCAGGAGCGTGAGCGGACCGAACTCCCTGGCGTGGCTGAGGGGGAGCTATCTGCTGCCGCGATGTGGCTGGCCACCGTGGGGGCGCTCCGCTCAGCGCGGGCAGTCGAGGGCGCGCCGACCGGCCGTCGGGCCTGAGGGGGCTAGCCCCAAAGCCGCCAGTGGGCCCGCTACGCCGACCGCTTTCCCCCGTAGTCCCACTCCACCAGCAGCCGCGCGACCAACCGCGCAGCCCGAGGAGCGATCCAGACCTGACCTTCGCCCCGCGGGCCCGCATGCGGGGAGGCCCGCAACAGCTCGCCGTAACCCGCTTGAGCTGCTGCTTTGTTAAACATCTCAGCAGCCTCTTGCGCATCGCCCAAGCCAGTAAGGTAATCCTGACCACGCACCCACACGGCGTCATCGTCTTCCTCACCCCAACGCTCCGCCGCATTCACGGCCATCCACCCCCGCTTCTCGCGCAACTCCCATTGGTCTCGCCCTCGTTGGCGAACTATCAAGCAAAACAGGCAGGGCAGCGGCTCGCAAGCATTTGCCAACGGGCTATTCCCGGGCATTCCACTCAGTGAGAATAGTCCGCACCTGAAGTTCCACCTGCTGAAAAACCGGCCGCCCGGAAGGTAATCCGTCATGCGGGCGTGGCCCCCGACCGCCGAAGCGGAAGAGGGCCACGCAGTTACACATAGGGCTTACCGCAGGTAGCCCTTCCAGACGTACCCACGCGTCTCATACGGCAGGCCCCCAGCGCTCCGCTGGCTCAACACCACGCCAACCCAATTGGGGTTGTATGCCGAGGCGTACGTAGTGCGGATGAAGACCTGATCACCGCCAAACAGTAAGCCCCTTGTGTAGCCGCTGAAGCTTGGAGCCGAGCGCAACCGCAACCCGTCCACGGTCACCGTGGCGGTAGAGCCGGCCTCGACCCCCGTCGCAGCCTGAGACGCCTTCGCCTCAGGGGCCGGAGCCGCCGAGGCAGTTGCCGCACCCACACCCAGGCCCGCCACCGTCACCGCACCGACGACCAGTGCCGACCGCAGACGCACAGACACAGACTTCATTCCAGACTCCTTCGCATGCTTGACGACAAGTTCGAGCCGCTAGCCCGATACTCATCCGAACAAGTACTAAGCATGCGTGGTAGGTGGGCGGCGGACAACCTCTTATTCGAATAAGTTCACCGTCGTTGAAGTCTGCTGCTTTCGGCGGAACGCGCTAGGGCTCATCCCGTCCCGGACCAGGCCCTTGCTCTGGGATGCTTAGGGCACCACGCGAGAAGGGGCGGCATCCATGCTGTGGAAGACCCATGGGGAACGGCAGATCTACACCAACCAGTGGGTGAACCTCTGCCTCGTTGATGTCGAGCAGCCTGACGGGCGACGCTGGGAACATCACGTCGTGCGCCTGCGGCACCTCGCAGTTGCTGCCGTAGTGAATGCTCGCCGTGAAGTCCTCATGATGTGGCGCCATCGGTTCATCACCGATTCATGGGCCTGGGAGTTGCCCATGGGCCTGATAGAGGCCGGGGAGACTCCCGAACAGGCCGCCGCTCGCGAAGTGGAAGAGGAGACCGGCTGGCGTCCCGGCCCTATGAAGCCGTTGATCTATGCGGAGCCAGCGAACGGGATCACAGACTCCCAGCACTACGTCTTTCGAGCAGACGGAGCGACCCACATCGGGCCGCCCACAGAGAAGAACGAGTCTGACCGCATCGAATGGGTACCTCTTGACCAGGTGCGCGGCATGATTGACCGTCGTGAGGTAGTCAGCAGCGGCTCCCTGGTGGGACTTCTGTACGTCCTCATGGATGAGGCGATCCGCTGACACCGGTTGGCAACAACTGCCGCAGCCGAGATTCGAAGGCCACGGCCGCAGGCTCCCTCCGATGTGGCGACAACTGCACGTGGAACTCTCGGAGATGCCCCGTGACTCGCTCTGATGTCACGGCTGAAGCGGGGGTCAGTGCGTCGATGGCCGTGTGGCACGCCTCGTCCAGCTTTCCTTGTTGCAGCTGGACTCGAGCGAGCCAGAACGTGTGAAACGCACGGCCACGCTGGTTCGTACTGCTCTCACGCCGAAGTGCTTGGGCAATGAGCGGCTCCGCAATCTTCGCCTCGCCGAGTCGACCATGCGCAATACCGGTGTCCACGGTCAGCTTGTGTTCGTCGAAGTACGTCACCCAGGGCGGATCCGCGTCGTCATCGCCAACCTGGCCGAACTGCCTGTGCGCCTCTGAGATGGCAGTGTGCGTGCCGTCGTGACTACCCAACGTGGCATGCGCGAAAGCCTCACGCATGGCGAGCATGGACAGCACCCGCGGAGTGCTTTGAGCCGCCCTCGCATGATCTTGGGCTGCGGTAGCCAGGGCAAGGGCATCGGCCGGGCGGTCCTGGTAGGTCGCTTGCAGGCTCATGCAGGCCAGGACATTTGCCATGAACTGACGGTCGTCAATGTCTTTCGCGAACGTAAGAGCCCGCCTGAAGTAGACACTCGCCTGGCTGTACTGACAGGCGTCGAAGTGGGTCCACCCGGTAAGCCGGGCAAGTTCAGCTCCGACGCTCAGCAATTCGCATGTCTCTGGCCCCCTTGCAGCACCTTGTAGCAGGGTCTCGACATAGCGAAGCTGCCCGAAGACAGCCGGCCGCAGCGCCTCTCCGCCGTGTTCGTCGTCGCGCTTCCAGTAGTCACGGATGGACGACCGGAGTGCCTGCAAGGTCGATCGACTGGCAGTGCCGTTAGCGGCCAGAGCCAGGATGCTGTCTACCTCGCTACTGGGTAGCGAGGGGGGCGGAGGTGGCTTCGAGACTGCTACCGGCAGTTCTCTGTCCACCCCGGAGAGAGTCAGGGGCGTCTCCCACGGGCGTGGAGCGAGCCCAAGCATGTGCCCGGGAATGCGCAGCCCGTCTGAGATGCGTTCGACAACTTCGATGTGCTGCAGCCGACGCTTGCCCGCGATCACCTCCCCCACCCGACTTGGCGTCAGCTCACACCGTCTGGCGACCATCGACGGATAGATCCCTGCATGTTTCTTGACCAGGCGGAAGACGACAGAGAAGTCACGATGTCTGCAAGCGTCGATCATCTCTGGGCTACGGAGGAGCCGACCAGGGAGCTCCGGCGGAGGAGATGACTCAGGCATGGGGCACACTCCCGCGGAGTCTGGCCGACGGACCGTCGATGGCACCTAACCGCCCTTGATGTTACCCAAGTTGGGTAACCCACCTGACCTTTCAGGGTTTCCGTCTGGACGGCGAACCTGGTGCTCACACGCCCCGTCCGCACCCCCGCGAACTGACGGACCTCCCCACTATCGATGAGGAGATACACCGTGATCTCACACATCACGATCGAGCCCCGGGACCTCGTCTACGACTCCCGTTCGGAACTAGCTCTTCTCCCCGTGGACGTCCATCACCAGGACGGACGTACCGAGCCCTCGGTACTCCGCATGGCCCCCGGCCAGGTGGAGCTTTACGCCATCCAGCTGGAGCAGGCGATTGAGAAGCGGAAGGCCGCTAAGAAAGCCGCGCGCGGATGAGTGCCCGGCCCAAAGGTGGCGGCCTTGAGTGGACGACACCGCCGGTCACGATCACCGCTGGCTGCGCAGACGCCCACGGCACGCCCGCTCCGTCCAAGATCGACCAGCCCGACGCGCCGGGCTGGACAACCGCCGCCGCCCCGGTCGGCGCGGTGATCGGCCACACCGAGCAGCACACGGACACCTGGGGGTGGCACTGATGCGCATCAACTGGTCCGTGCCGCGCGAAACCGTCGAGCATGTCCTCGATCGAACCCGGCCCCTGGACGACCGCTCACGCCCCCGTCTACGGGTACATGCCGCCGTCCTGGTGCCCATAGTCCGCCAACGCGCTGGCGCCTGTGATGACGAATCGGTCGCACTGGCCGTGAAGCACCTCACCGAGGCTCTGTACGGCCGAGCAGACATGGGCCTGGTGGCGATGGCCGAGGCCATCGAGACTCTGCTCCGCGTCGTCGATCCCCGCGGGTCACCCGGCCATCCCTGAACCCCGGCGGTCCACGGGACCAGGACAGCACCGACCGGCCGCCGGCTTCCCTCCGTTCCGTCTCGTGGGCGCCATGCCTCCCATGCCCAGCCCACGGGGCGGAGCGGCACCAGACTGCCCGCCATCCCTCTGCGGCGGGCGCCCTGGCCGATCCCCGAACAGGCAATCGGCACGGTCAGGGCACGGCCCGGAACACAAACGCCCCCCGTCGTAGATGTTCCGGGCCACCGCAAGCCCCCCGCCGGAATACCAGCGGGGCAAGCAATCCGCCCCAAGGAGGTAACGAGGTGGCAGAACAGCCCTTCTCATGCGGCGATGTCGTAGTGGACATGAGCAATTGCAAGGTTGGGCGGATCCGGGCGATACACGGCGAGTGCCTCGTTTTGAGCAGGTCGGTGGGTGCACCGTGGGACGCCGTACAGGGATCCTGCCGGCCCGCATCTGCGGCCGAGGCTGAAAGCCTCACTGGTTTCCGAGGGCTCAAAAAGTGCTGAGGGGCTGGAAAGTTACTAGCGACGGCACATTCTGGGGTGGCGTCTTCGTGCTGCTCACGTGGGGTTCCAGCGTGATCGTTTTGACTCTCGCGGCTACTGGCAGTCTTTGTGCGGGGCGCTGACCCCATGCTGTGCCCTAAAGGCGGACATGATCTAACCCCGGTCGGCGAGTGCGAATACCGGTGCGAACGCCATGACCTGACTGTCTCGCTCGACTCAGGCCAGAGCCGTAATGCATTCGATTCCTCAGCAATCGAGTGCCGCCAAGACCCTCGGCCTGAAGCCGAGCGCGTTCCCCATGGAGGGCCCACACACTCTCCCGGCCCCCGTCTCTCGTAGTGCCAGGGACGCAAGGGGGAGCGCGAAGCAGTCGCTCAGTGTTGCTGTCGAGTCTGCTGAGCGACCGCCGAAGATCCGGTCCCTACAGAACAAGCCAGATTGAGGCATTCAGTAGGGACGCCCCACTAGCCAGAAAGAGAGGTAATAGAGTGCAACCCAAGTGCGATAACCCCAACTGCCCGATCTGTGTTGGCGGGATGCGGCCCACGTAATTTGCCGCCCCCCAACCCAAGGATTCCGCGGGTCGTGGTTCCTGCTCGGGCACGCGCGGCCGGGCGGGTGAGCAAGTGCACGGCGGGCCAGGGAAAGACCCCGGCCCGGTGAACCGAGGAGGCAAATAGCCTTGACGCTCAAAGAAGCACTGAAGCGCGCTGCCACCGTTCGTGGGGGAGGGGACGAGGACGACGGACAGGGCGGTAACCCGCCGACCGGCGACTCTGACGACGGACGCGACTACCACAGCTGACCGCCGGTAGTCTTCCTCATCCCGTGGGGCCGACCCTCTTTTTACTGGGGTCGGCCCCGACTGCTGAGAGGGCCAACAATGCCTAACTCAAAGCCATTTGATCTCCCTGAGCACGTCCGAAGCATCGTGCCACCCGTAAGTCAACGACTGGTGGTCAACAGGCGGGGTTCCACAGTGTGGGATGTCCAGGCCCCTGCCGGACGCTTCGCCGTCAAACTCGGCTATCGCAGCCAAACGCACGCGTGGACGGCTTTGGCTCCCGCACGCGAAGCCGCCATCCTTCGCCAGCTCAACGCCTCTGACGAAATCCACTGTGGCGAGTGGGAAGAGGGCACATGGAGCGCTCAACCCTGGCGGAAAGGACGATCGCTGTTTGATCTCTGGGAGCCTCACCGGCGTGCCAGTGAGGCCACCGCACCCAGCCTTGCCGAAGTGCTTTCATGCGTCGCGGCCCTGGCCGACCTCCATGCCGCCGGATGGGTGCACGGCGATGTGCAACCCAACCACTTCGTGGTGGGCCCGACCCGCACAGCCCTCATTGATTTGGCGTTGGCACAAGGCGGCAAGATCCCCGAGCGATATGACTTCAGCTATCGAGGGTGCCTGGTCCACTACGAGGCTCCGGAGATCTCCCGAAGCATCCTGGAGACCGGAACCGCTGTCCCCACCGCGCCGGCTGATGTGTACGCGCTCGGTGCGTCGTTCTTCATCTCTGCCACCGGTTGGCGGCACGTGCCCTACCCGGACGACGCCAGCCGAGAAGAACAACGGCAAGCCATCGTGGACACACCACACCGGCCGATCACGGTGCCGGGCCCCCTGGGCCCACTCATCGAACAGATGATGAGCCGCAACCCGTCCCATCGGCCGCCCGCTCCAGAGATCTACCGAGTTCTCTGCGAAGCGTCCTGATGTGGTCACATTCATGGGCTGACGGTGGTCAACGAAGCGAGGGCCTCACCTTCCCAAGGTGAGGCCCTCCAACGTTTCCCCAGGTCAGAGCGCTAGCTCTAGGTGCAGCTTTAGACACGTAGAGATGGGTCCGCGTTCGCCCTCGGCACGTCCGAGTTCATGCTGTCCGGGATCCTCCAGCCCCTGGCCCGTGACCTGAGGGTCTCCATTCCGCAGGCCGGGCTCCTGGTGTCCGCCTTCGCGATCGGCATGGTGGTGGGCGCGCCGGTGCTCGCCGCGGCCACCCTCCGCCTGCCGCGCCGTACGACGCTGATCGCGCTGCTCGCGGCCTTCGGTCTCGGCCAGGTGGCGGGCGCGCTGGCCCCCACGTACGGCGTGCTGTTCACCTCCCGGGTGGTCAGCGCGCTCGCCTGCGCCGGTTTCTGGGCGGTCGGTGCGGCGGTGGCGGTCTCGCTGGTGCCGGTGACCGCGCGGGCCCGGGCGATGGCCGTGATGGTCGGCGGGCTGAGCATCGCCAACATCGCGGGCGTCCCGGCCGGCGCCCTCCTCGGTCAGCACGCCGGGTGGCGTGCCGCCTTCTGGGCGGTGGCCGGGCTGGCCGCGGTGGGGCTGCTGGGCGTCGTCGCGCTGGTGCCGCGGACGAGCGTGCCGACGGGCGCGGACCGCCCGCAGCTGCGCCGCGAGCTGACCATCTACAAGGACAAGCAGGTCTGGCTGGCGCTGACCGCGACCGCCATGAACGGCGCCGCGGTCTTCGCGCTGTTCTCCTACCTCTCGCCGCTGCTGACCGACACCGCCGGGCTCGCCGAGAGCTGGGTGCCGACGGTGCTCGCGCTGTTCGGTGTCGGCGCGCTGATCGGCACGTTCATCGGCGGCCGGGTCGCCGATGCGCACCTCTTCGGGACGCTCTTCGGCGGCATCTCCGCGTCCACGGTGGTGCTGGCCGTACTGGCGCTGACCGCCCACAGCCCGGTGGCCGCGATCGCGCTGTCGCTGATGCTCGGGGTGACCGCGTTCGCCACGGCCCCGGCCCTGAACGCCCGGATGTTCAACGTGGCGAACGCCGCGACCACGCTGGCCGGCGCGACCACCACCGCCGCCTTCAACATCGGCAACACCGTCGGCCCCTGGCTCGGCGGCCTGGCCATCGGCGCGGGCTGGGGCTACCCGTCCGTGGCCTGGACGGGTGCGGCGCTGGCCGCGGTCGCGGTCCTCACCACCGCCGTCGCCTTCCGACTGCACCGCACGACGAGCCATTCACGGCTGGTCGCGTCGTCGGGTGCGGCGGGCACGTCCTCGGGGGCGGCGGACCCGACTCCCGCCACGACGGCCGTCCCGGAGACCGCGAAGCAGCTCTAGGGACGGCGGAGCAGCAGCAGCTCCAGGGGCGGCGAAGCGGCTCCGGAGACAGACCGCGAGGCAGCTCCGGACCTCTGCGACAGCGGTCCAACGGCCCGGCGCACCGACAGGCGCGCCGGGCCGTGGTCCGTACAGCGCGCGTCCGTACGGTTCGCCTCCGCACGGCTCGCGCCCGTACGGCTCGCGCCCGTACGGCTCACGTGCGAATGACCCTCACGCCCCTACGGCATGCGCGCCGGCCGGTGCTTGGGCCGGCGCAGGCCGGCGGCCGTCAGCCGGCGGAGCAGTTCCTTGCTGCCGACCTCCACGGCCCCGGCGCGCACCGCATCGCCGTACCGCTCGGCCGGCAGGTCGTAGTGGTCGCGCTCGAAGGCGCCCCGGGGCACGCCGATGCGGGCGGCGAAGGCGTGCAGCTCGGCGAAGGACACATCGCTGACCAGGTGCGACCACATCCGGCCGTGCCCCGGCCATATCGGCGGGTCTATGTAGATCGCCAACGGCCACCTCAGCCTTCCGCCGGGGCGCGGAGCCGGCCGACGGGGGCGACGGCGACCGCCGTCTTGGGGCAGACCCAGTGCGGGTCGGGCCCCAACTCCGGCTCCACATCGAGGGCATGGGGGTTGCCCGACTCCGTACACACCGGGCACAGCGGCCAGCGGCCGTACCGCTCCAGGAGGGCGTCCTGGACGTCCTGCGCGATCAGTCCCGCGACGAACGCCGCGCCTTCAGGCCATTGCTCCACCCACCACCGGCGGTGGACGACCGCATCCTCCACGAGGGAGACGATGTCGGCGTCGGCCACTTCGTCCGCCATCAGGTCGGCGAGCACCAGCGCCCGCGCGGCGTGCAATGCCTGTTCCAGCTCCATGTCCCCCATTGTCTCCCGTGCGCCGGACGCCGCTCGGCGTTGTCCACAGGCCGGGCGGCGGAGGCCGGGCGTTGTCCACAGCCCTCACGGAGGGTATTGACGCGACGCCGGTGATGAAATTACTTTTCAAGCGTGAGCAGCAGCCTGAAGGAAACTTTCAAGGACGTGGCCGTCGAGACCCGACCGGCCCCGGCCCCACCCGCCCCCGCGGCGCTGGCCGCCAAGGTCCGCACCCTCGCGCCGACGATGACCCGCTCCATGCAGCGGGTCGCCGAGACCGTCGCGAGCGACCCGGCCGGCTGCGCCGCACTGACCGTCACCGGCCTCGCGGAGCGCACCGGCACCAGCGAAGCCACCGTCGTACGCACGTCGAGGCTGCTCGGCTATCCGGGCTACCGCGACCTCCGACTTGCGCTCGCCGCGCTCGCCGCGCAGCAGGCGGCCGGCGGCGCGCCCGCGGTGACCGCCGACATAGCGGTCGACGACTCCCTGGTCGACGTCGTCGCCAAGCTGGCGCAGGAAGAGCAGCAGTGTCTGGCCGACACCGCGGCCGCGCTGGACGTCACCCAGCTCGAAGCGGCGGTCGCCGCGCTCGCCTCCGCCCGCCGGATCGACGTGTACGGCATCGGTGCGTCCAACCTCGTCGGCCAGGACCTCGCCCAGAAGCTGCTGCGCATCGGCCTGATCGCGCATGCGCACGCCGACCCCCACCTCGCGGTGACGAACGCCGTGCAGATGCGGACCGGTGACGTCGCCCTGGCGATCACCCACTCCGGCCGGACCACCGACGTCATAGAGCCACTGCGGGTGGCCTTCGACCACGGCGCGACGACCATCGCCATCACCGGCCGCCCGGACGGCGAGATCGCCGCGTACGCCGACCACATCCTGACCACCTCCACCGCGCGCGAGAGCGAGCTGCGCCCGGCCGCGATGTCCTCCCGGACGAGTCAACTGCTGGTCGTGGACTGCCTGTTCATAGGCGTCGCGCAGCGGACGTACGAAACCGCCGCCCCCGCCCTCTCCGCCTCCTACGAGGCGCTGGCCCACCGCCACCAGCCCTGACCGCCGCCCGCCGCACGGGGGCGGCGTGCGCCCGACCCGGAAAGAGCCGCCGAGCCATGACCTCCACCGCCGACCACCCCGACTACGCCGATCTGCGTGCCGAGTTGGACGGCCTCACCACCGAGGCGTTCCGTCCCGACCTCGCCGAGATCGACCGCCGCCCCACCCTCGACATCGCCCGCACGATGAACGACGAGGACGCCACCGTCCCCGCCGCGGTCGCCCGCCGGCTCCCCGAGATCGCCGCCGCCATCGACGCCACCGCCGCCCGGATGGCCCACGGCGGCCGGCTGGTCTACGCCGGCGCCGGCACGGCCGGCCGGCTCGGGGTGCTGGACGCCAGCGAATGCCCGCCGACCTTCAACACCGACCCCTCCGAGGTCCTCGGCCTGATCGCCGGCGGCCCGTCCGCGCTGGTCAAGGCCGTCGAAGGCGCCGAGGACAGCAAGGAGTTCGCCGCCGAGGACCTGACCGCGATCGGGCTGACCGAGCGGGACACCGTCGTCGGCATCTCGGCCTCCGGCCGCACGCCCTACGCGATCGGCGCGGTCGAGCACGCCCGGGCCCGCGGCGCCCTGACCATCGGCCTGTCCTGCAACGCCGGTTCGGCGCTGGCCGCGGCCGCCGAGCACGGCATCGAGATCGTCGTCGGCCCCGAGCTGCTGACCGGCTCGACCCGGCTCAAGGCGGGCACCGCGCAGAAGCTGGTGGTCAACATGCTCTCGACCATCACCATGATCCGGCTGGGCAAGACCTACGGGAACCTGATGGTCGACGTCCGCGCCTCCAACGACAAGCTGCGGGCCCGCTCGCGGCGGATCGTCGCGCTCGCCACCGGCGCCACCGACGCCGAGATCGAGACCGCGCTGGCCATAACGGACGGCGAGGTGAAGAACGCCATCCTCACCGTGCTCGCCGGCGTCGACGGCCCCACCGCCGCCCGCCTCCTCGCCGCCTCCGACGGCCATCTGCGCGCGGCCCTGGAAGCAGCCCGGGCCCGCTGACCACCGCCCGGCGCCCCTGCCGTCCGCCCTCCGGCGGCGGCTCGCGCCGCCCGGGCAGCGGGCGCCCTCGTCCCTCCGGTCACCCGTCCGCCCCTTCGCCCCGCCCGCGCCGACCCCACCCCCGGTTCGTCCGCACAGCAAGGCACCGCACATGTCCGAAGAGACCCACCGCGCCACCGCCGCCGCGCTCCTCCCACTGGTCGGCGGCGCCCCCAACATCACCTCCGTCGCCCACTGCATGACCCGGCTCCGCCTCGGCATCCGGGACCGCTCCCTGGTCCAGGGCGAGGACCTCAAGGCGCTGCCCGCCGTCATGGGAGTGGTCGAGGACGGGTCCACGTACCAGATCGTGCTGGGACCCGGCGCGGTCGCCCGGATCACCCCCGCGTTCGAAACCCTGCTGGAACAGGCCCGCGGCACCACGGACCCGGAAACCGACGCCGGGGAACCGGAAACCACCCCCGGGGAACCCGAGACCGCGACAGCCACCGCCCAGCCCCCGACCCCCCAGCCCCCAACTCCCCAACCCCTGCCCCCGCCAGACGCACGGCCCCCCAGCACCGCACAACTCGCCAGCACCGCACCGCCCACCACCGCCGAGCACCTGGCCGCGCAGGGGGCCGCGCTGAAGGCGAGCCGGAAGGCCCGGAACGCCACCCCGGTCAAGCTGTTCCTGCGCCGGGTGGCGAACATCTTCGTCCCGCTGATCCCCGCGCTGATCGGCTGCGGCATCGTCGCCGGGATCAACGGTCTGCTGACCAACCTCGGCTGGCTGCCGTCCGTCGTCCCCGCGCTGACCGCCATCGCCTCCGGCTTCATGTCGCTGATCGCGGTGTTCGTGGGCTACCACACCACCAAGGAGTTCGGCGGGACACCGGTGCTCGGCGGTGCGGTCGCCGCGGTCATCGTCTTCCCCGGCGTCGCCCACATCACCGCCTTCGGCCGGCACCTCTCCCCCGGTCAGGGCGGCGTCCTGGGCGCACTGGCCGCCGCGCTGCTCGCCGTGCAGGTGGAGAAGCACTGCCGCAAAAGAATCCCCGAGGCGCTCGACGTCCTCCTCACCCCCACCCTGACGGTCCTGGTCACCGGCCTGGTCACGCTCTTCGGCCTGATGTACGTCGCCGGTGCGGCCGCCACCGCCACCGGTACCTTCGCCACCTGGCTGCTCGCGCACGGCGGCGCGGCGGCCGGCTTCCTGCTGGGCGGGCTCTTCCTCCCCCTCGTCATGCTGGGCCTCCACCAGGCCCTCATCCCGCTGCACGCCACCCTCATCCAGCAGCAGGGCTACACCGTCCTGCTGCCGATCCTCGCCATGGCCGGCGCGGGCCAGGTCGGCGCCGCCCTCGCCGTCTACGTCCGCCTCCCCCGCAACCGCTCGGTCCGTACGACCATCAAGTCGGCCCTGCCCGCGGGCTTCCTGGGCGTCGGCGAGCCGCTGATCTACGGCGTGTCGCTGCCCCTCGGGCGGCCCTTCGTCACCGCCTGCCTCGGCGGCGCGTTCGGCGGCGGGTTCATCGGCCTGTTCCACCAGCTCGGCGACGCCGTCGGCGCCACCGCCATCGGCCCTTCCGGCTGGGCGCTGTTCCCCCCTGGTCCAGGGCAACCACGGCATCGTCACCACACTCGCGGTCTACGCGACGGGGCTGGCCGTCGGCTATCTGACCGGCTTCCTGGCGACGTACCTCTTCGGCTTCAGCAAGCAGATGCGCACCGACCTCAACGCCCCACCGCACACGCCGGAAGCGCCGGAAGTGCCGGAAGCGCCAGAATCGGCGCACGCAGCGCAAGCAGCGCAAGCAGCAGAAACAGGGGAAACGGCGACTGCGGAGACTGCGGCCCCCGCCGCGCCGTCCGCCACCACCCGGGCAACTGCCGGAACGTAAGGAGGGAGACAGCTTCCTTACGCCTCGGAGCCCTCGTGTGTGCGGGAGGCCACCGCCTCGACGTGGCCGCAGAACGCGCAGACCCAGACGGGCCCTTCGGCGTCCCGCTGCTGCCACATCGTGCGGCGGCAGCGGGGGCAACCCGTCGTGCCGATCCCGTCCGCGCCCATCAGCGGAGGCTCGGGGGTCGCGTCGGCGTAGGCGATGATCTGCTTGCGCAGCCGGTCGTCCGTGGTGTTGGCCATTCGGAGCAGGCGCACCACACGGGAACGGACTTCTTCGACAAACTCGGTCATCGTCGGAGCAGCGTACGCGTCCGGCGCGCAGTCATCGATCGGTTCGGTCAAATACCAGGAGCTCCGGACATCCGCCACCCTCGAAGGAGTGAGACCACCCTCTGCGGTTGACGATCGCCACTGCCTGCGGCCCACCGCCCGGCCGGCCGAAACCGCCCACCGCCCACCACTTGTCCGCCAGGTTCAGCCCGCCGTCACGCTGCCGAACTGCGGCGCACCCGCCGTCGAGACGCCCGCCGCCGACGGGGAAATGTAGCGGGAGCCGGTGGTGGTGAGGCGGCTGCCGTCGGAGGGAAGGGTGATGACCGCACCGTCGCCGCCGTTCTCGTAGGTGACGCCCACCATCAGATCGGCCCGCTTGTCGCCATTGAGGTCGGAGAGGAAGACCTCACCGCCGAACAGGTCGTCCTTCTCGTTGGCGCCGGGGACGCCCGGGGAGTTCTGGTGGAAGTACTGGACGCGGTGGCCGGTGTCGAGGCCGGAGGGGGAGCCGTGCAGGACGGTGACCGCGCCGGTCCTGCGCACGCCGTCGATGGACTCCTTCGCGGCGGAGACGGCCAGGTCCTGCCGACCGTCGCCGTCGATGTCGCCCAGGCTGACCTCGTAGCCGAAGCTGTCGCCCTTCTCGGAGCTGCCGGGGATCGCACCGGACTCCTGGGTGAGGGTGTCGATCCGGTCGACGCGCGGGCCGCCGGCCGAGCCGTGGATGACATTGACCTTGCCGCCCGTGACACCGCCGGGGATGTCCTCGAACATCATCCCGGTGACCAGGTCGCCGAAGCCGTCGCCGTCGACGTCGCCGATGGCCGTGATGAGGCCGGCCGGCAGCCGCTTGGCAGCGGCCGCGGACAGCCCGGACGGGGTGCCCGGCAGGTAGTAGTTGACGTTGACGTAGGGCCTCCGGTTGTCGTACGCGCTGACCACCAGGTCGGTGTAGCCCTGGTCGGTGACCTCACCGGCCGTCAGGTTGAGGATGCCGTTGGTGGCCTCGCCGAGGATCGGCAGGGAGAGGGCCGTGTGGGCGCCGGGCGTGCCGGCCCGGCTGAAACCGCCCTTGAAGACGTGGAGCTTGGACGACGAGGTGCCGACGGCCAGGTCGGCCCTGCCGTCCCGGTCGAAGTCGCCGGCGGCCAGCGCCGCACCGAGGCGGTCGTGCTGCGCGGGGGCCGGGTCGGCGAGGGTGGCACTGCCCCTCCCGGAGAGGCCGCCGGACGCGCCCCACAGAATCTGAACGGTCCCGCCGTCGACATCGCCCGAGACGTCCTCGTACGGCGCCGCGACGGCCAGGTCCGCGAAGCCGTCGGAGTCGAAGTCGCCGGCGGCCAGGCTCCCACCGAACAGGTCGCCGGACTCGGCCGCGCCCGGAACGCCCGGGGAGTTCTGGGTGAGGGTGGCGTGCCGGGCGGCGTCGATGCCGTGCGCGGAGCCGTAGAAGACGGTGACGGCGCCGGCGCGCTGCTTCCCGTCGACGGTCGCGGCGGGCGCGGCCACGGCGAGGTCGCGGTAGCCGTCGCCGTTGAAGTCGCCCTGCCGGCCGTTGGCAGCGGCGGCGGGAGCGTCGGCGCGGCCCGCCGCCGAGGCGGTGCCGGTGGCGACGGTCAGCAGCCCGGCGGCGAGCGCGGTGGCGGCCGCGGCGGCCAGGGTCGTACGCAGGTGGTGGGCCATGCGGGGCTCGATCTCCCAGGTGTGCGGGGGCAGTTGGGGTGGCGCCGTTGAGCGTTGAGGAGACCCGCGAGGGAGAAAGAGGGTTGTAGTGGAGTGGTGAAGGTGGCGCAAAGAGAACGTGTGCGCCCCGCCGCGACGCGACGGCTGATCGGTGGGGCCCCCGGCGCCGCGTGACAACCGGCCTGTACCGCCCCCGCCCCCGCCCCTCACATACCAGCCGCTCAACGGCCTTCCCCAGGCCTCGCGTGACGACCGCTCAGAGAGTAGGCGCAGGCGCCGGGATCTCCGCAGGGGGCGCCACGGACGCCCGGGCCGCCGCGGCCGACCGGAGTGATTCGGCGGCCAGCAGCGCGAACCACACGCCCACCAGCACGAGATG
Source organism: Streptomyces sp. NPDC107765 (assembly GCF_055657085.1). Taxonomy (NCBI): domain Bacteria; kingdom Bacillati; phylum Actinomycetota; class Actinomycetes; order Kitasatosporales; family Streptomycetaceae; genus Streptomyces; species Streptomyces sp. NPDC107765. The sequence goes on from NZ_JBVKBL010000002.1 coordinate 772,929, forward strand.
GATGCGCTGCGGGACGCCGTGCCAGCCAGGCCGGCCGAACAGCGGGCCCACGGTGCACACGGCGGCCGGCAGGGCCAGCGCCAGCACCCGCGGCCCCCACCGGCGGATCAGCTGCCGGTGCGGGCGCTCGGCCACGGCGGCGCGGCTGAGCAGCGCCATCGACGCGAAGAGGAAGAAGTGGGCCAGGGCGCTGGTGGCCGTGTGCCAGGGATGCACGGCCTCGCACCCGGGCTCCAGTGACGGCGCGCAGCGCATCGGCAGCGCCACGTCGGCCAGCGACGACAGCCCGAGACCGGCCAGCGCCGCCCACCCGGCACGGGACCAGCGGCCCGCCGCCGGGCCGTACGCCAGCAGCGCCCCCAGGACGACCAGGACGGCGCAGACACATTCGATGCCGCCGAAGAGACCGCGCAGCGGCTGGTCGGCGGCGTACAGCTCACTGACGTACGAGTGCCGGGGGTCGAGGCCGGTCGGCAGGACGAACTCCAGCAGCCAGCCGTTGTAGAGCACGGCGGCCACGGCGAGCAGCCGGGCCGCCCACACGTCCCGGCGGCCGGGATCGCCGGACCGGCCCGCGTGCCGCTGCGCCGTTTCTCCCGCGTACCGCAGAGCCGCTTCCCCCGCGTGCCGCGGCGGCACCGCATGGTCATCGCCTCGCGCCCGTCCCCCCTGCCGGTTCGCGTTCCGCTCCTGCCCGGACATGATCAGTTGCCGCCCACATCGGACCTGATCAGACCTCTACGCACCCTGGCTCGCACGAACACTCCTTCGTTTGCGATCACAGGGGGCGCGGCCACCCCGAGACCCTTGACCGTGACTGTTCATAGCCGATCCGGTGCACAGCGTAACCGCCGTGCCGTCCTCACCCCGAGAAGCTCAGGGCACGGCGGCGGGCCGGGGCGCAAACGCCGTCGGGGCGGCACCCCCTGGGAGGAGGGTGCCGCCCCGACGTTCAGGACGGGTGATCCGGGAGGATCAGCGCGTTCTGGTCCAGCGGGCCGGAGGTCCGGCGCGGTGGATCAGAAGTCCATGTCACCGCCCGGCATGCCGCCCGGAGCGGCCGCGGCGGCCTTCTCCGGCTTGTCGGCGATGACGGCCTCGGTGGTGAGGAAGAGCGCCGCGATGGAGGCGGCGTTCTGCAGCGCGGAGCGGGTGACCTTGGCCGGGTCGATGATGCCCTCGGCGACCATGTCGACGTACTCGCCGGTGGCGGCGTTCAGACCGTGGCCGACGGCCAGGTTGCGCACCTTCTCCACCACGACGCCGCCCTCAAGGCCGGCGTTGACCGAGATCTGCTTCAGCGGGGCCTCCAGGGCCAGCTTCACAGCCGCGGCACCGGTGGCCTCGTCACCGTCCAGCTCGATCTTCTCGAAGACCGAGGAGGCCTGCAGCAGGGCCACGCCACCGCCGGCGACGATGCCCTCCTCGACGGCCGCCTTCGCGTTGCGGACGGCGTCCTCGATGCGGTGCTTGCGCTCCTTGAGCTCGACCTCGGTGGCGGCACCGGCCTTGATGACGGCCACGCCGCCGGCCAGCTTCGCCAGACGCTCCTGGAGCTTCTCGCGGTCGTAGTCCGAGTCGCTGTTCTCGATCTCGGCGCGGATCTGGTTGACCCGGCCCTGGACCTGCTCGCTGTCACCGGCACCGTCGACGATGGTGGTCTCGTCCTTGGTGATGACGACCTTGCGGGCGCGGCCGAGCAGGTCGAGACCGGCGTTCTCGAGCTTGAGGCCGACCTCCTCGGAGATGACGGTGCCACCGGTGAGGATGGCGATGTCGCCGAGCATGGCCTTGCGGCGGTCACCGAAGCCCGGGGCCTTGACGGCGACGGACTTGAAGGTGCCACGGATCTTGTTGACGACCAGGGTCGACAGGGCCTCGCCCTCGACGTCCTCGGCGATGATCAGCAGCGGCTTGCCGGACTGCATGACCTTCTCCAGGAGCGGCAGCAGGTCCTTCACGTTGCCGATCTTGGAGTTGACGATGAGGATGTACGGGTCGTCGAGCGACGCCTCCATACGCTCCATGTCGGTGGCGAAGTACGCCGAGATGTAGCCCTTGTCGAAGCGCATACCCTCGGTGAGCTCCAGCTCCAGACCGAAGGTCTGGGACTCCTCGACGGTGATGACGCCTTCCTTGCCGACCTTGTCCATGGCCTCGGCGATCAGCTCGCCGATCTGGGTGTCGGCGGCGGAGATGGAGGCGGTGGAGGCGATCTGCTCCTTGGTCTCCACGTCCTTCGCCTGCTCCAGCAGGGCGGCGGAGACGGCCTCGACGGCCTTCTCGATACCGCGCTTCAGGGCCATCGGGTTGGCACCGGCGGCGACGTTGCGCAGGCCCTCGCGGACCAGGGCCTGGGCCAGGACGGTCGCGGTCGTCGTGCCGTCACCGGCGACGTCGTCCGTCTTCTTCGCGACCTCCTTGACCAGCTCGGCGCCGATCTTCTCGTACGGGTCCTCGAGCTCGATCTCCTTGGCGATGGACACACCATCGTTGGTGATCGTGGGGGCGCCCCACTTCTTCTCGAGGACGACGTTGCGGCCCTTGGGGCCGAGGGTGACCTTGACGGCGTCGGCGAGCTGGTTCATCCCGCGCTCGAGACCGCGCCGTGCCTCCTCGTCGAACGCGATGATCTTGGCCATGTGAAGTGGTCCTCCCGGACTGGGGTGGATTGCTCCGGACCGCGCTGGCGCCCGCGACGGACGACCTGCAAGCCTGTGTGGTTCCTTGCCCCACCCGGCCTGCGGGCCTCACCGACCCGGTCCTTCGTTGTCACTCTCACTGGGAGAGTGCTAACGCAATGATTAGCACTCGGGGCATGTGAGTGCAAGCCGTTCAGGGCGTGGCCACCCGTCGAGGGGCGGCAGCCGGGAGGTCCGCCCCTTGGGTCGCACGGCAGAAGGCCCGTACCCCTTCAGGGGTACGGGCCTTCACAACGCAGCAGTCGGTCGGCGCCTCAGCCGGCCACCCGGACCATGTCCGCCTGCGGCCCCTTCTGGCCCTGCGAGATCTCGAACTCGACCCGCTGGCCCTCCTCAAGGGTGCGGTAGCCGTCCATCTGGATCGCGCTGTAGTGGACGAATACATCCGCACCACCGTCGACCGCGATGAAGCCGTACCCCTTCTCCGCGTTGAACCACTTGACGGTGCCCTGAGCCATGCCTAACTCCCCTATTACTGGCCCTTGCGCAGGACCGCACTCCGCGGACCCGGGTCAGACCTCACCCCGCGAAAGGCCCGTGGGGTGTGCGCCGGAACGCGTCGACCGCCGCTGAATGTATCTGGACCGATGCCCAGCGCAACAGGTCAATCGGACGAGAATTCTGGCACCGGAGAATCGGCTATATGCGGCGAAATCGCGATTCTCCCGGGCAACCCGGGCCGGGCATAGACGTGCCTAACCGACAAATGCCGCACACACTTTGAGCACAACTCGGCACGGTTTCTTATGCGCTCGGCATACCCCGGGACATATACACCGAGGAGATCGCCACAATGCTATCCCCTTTCACGAAACGGAATTGCCCCGTCCGATTTCGATGGACGGGGCAATTCCGGTCAAGCGGGGGAAGAGATGGCGCAAATCCACGCCTGTTCGATCAACGTCCGGATGATCCCGCGCGCCAGGAGGGGCCGCGGATCAAGAATCGGGACGGAAGGTCAGCACCCTCCGGCGACCGCGGGGATGATCGAGACGCCCGCGCCCTCCGGCGTCGGCGTCTGGAGGCCCTGCTCGAAGCGGACGTCGTCATCGTTGACGTAGACGTTCACGAAGCGCCGCAGCTTGCCGGCGTCGTCGAGCACCCGGGCCGCGATGCCCTGGTGGTTCTTCTCCAGGTCGGCGATCACCTCGGAGAGGGTCGCGCCCTCGGCGGTGACCTCGGCCTCGCCGCCGGTGTACGTGCGGAGGATGGTGGGGATGCGGACCTTGACGCTCATGGTTCTGCCTTCCGGACAGGGATTACGGAGTACGGGTGCGAAGAGCGGCGCGGGCTCAGCCGGACAGGCCGGCCGCGCGGAACGCATCCAGGTTCGGACGGATCGTCGCCGTGGGCCCGGTGGTCGGCGCGACCGCGTCCAGTGTCTTCAGACCGTCACCCGTGTTGAGGACAACGGTGGTCAGCGCCGGGTCGAGCACACCGTCCTCGATGAGCTTCTTGGTCACGCCGACGGTCACGCCGCCCGCGGTCTCCGCGAAGATGCCCTCCGTGCGGGCCAGCAGCTTGATCGCATCCACGACCTGCTCGTCGTTGACGTCCTCCACCGCACCGCCCGTACGGCGCGCGATGTCCAGCACGTACGGGCCGTCCGCCGGGTTGCCGATCGCCAGCGACTTGGCGATGGTGTTCGGCTTCTGCGGGCGCACGACGTCGTGCCCGGCCTTGAAGGCCGTCGACACCGGCGAGCAGCCCTCCGCCTGGGCGCCGAAGATCTTGTACGGCTTGTCCTCGACCAGCCCGAGGGCGATCAGCTCCTTGAGGCCCTTGTCGATCTTCGTCAGCTGGGAGCCGGACGCGATCGGGATGACGATCTGGTCCGGCAGCCGCCAGCCGAGCTGCTCGCAGATCTCGTACGCCAGTGTCTTGGAACCCTCGCCGTAGTACGGCCGCAGGTTGACGTTGACGAAGCCCCAGCCCTCGCCGAGCGGGTCGCCGATGAGCTCCGAGCAGAAGCGGTTGACGTCGTCGTAGTTGCCCTCGATGCCGACCAGGTCACCGCCGTAGACCGCGGCCATGACGACCTTGCCGGCCTCCAGGTCGTGCGGGATGAAGACGCAGGACTTGAAGCCCGCGCGGCGCGCCGCGGCGCCGACCGCACCGGCGAGGTTGCCGGTCGAGGAGCAGGACAGGGTCGTGAAGCCGAAGGCGCGGGCGGCCTCGACGGCGATCGCGACGACCCGGTCCTTGAAGGAGTGGGTGGGGTTGCCGGAGTCGTCCTTGACGTACAGGCCGCCGGTGACGCCGAGCTCGGCGGCGAGCCGGTCGGCCTTGACGAGCTTGGTGAAGCCGGGGTTGAGGTTCGGCTTCTCGGCCACGTCGGCGGGGACCGGGAGCAGCGGGGCGTAGCGCCAGATGTTGTCCGGGCCGGCCTCGATCTGCTTCCTCAGGGCCTCAGGGTCGCCGCTCGGCAGGTCGTAGGCGACTTCGAGCGGCCCGAAACAGCTGGCACAGGCGAAGATCGGGCCGAGGTCGAAGCGCTCACCGCACTCCCGGCAGGACAGCGCGACGGCGGGGCCCAGAGCGACGGGGGCGGGGGTGGCAGCGGTTCCGGCGGTTTCGGTGACTTGCACAGCCATGGAGGCGAGGCCCTTTCTCCTCATCTTCCTCGCGGCGCATCTCGTCGCGAGACGGATTTGGCACCTTCCCTAGCCGGGAGCCTCGCGCGCGTCACACGCCGAGACCGACTGGAGGGTTGCCGGGGCTTCAACGGGCCGTATCCCTCTGCCCCTCTGGATGAGCGGTATGGCGCTGGGCCGAAACCCAGGCGTTTGTCGCGTGGCGACCCCGACATGCGAGGGTCATCCGCGTTGTTCAAGACTGTAACCGAAGGAACTGACGGTTGAGATAGTCGTCCGAACCGCGAGATGGATCACACAATGGATCACCTGACGACCGCTGCACCGGCGGCCACCGAGGAGTCGTAGACGTGCTGGAAGAGGTGGAGCGCTGGCTGCGCAGCCGCTCCTGGTCGGCTGCCGATCGCCCGTTGGATCAGCTGCTGGCGGCCAAGCGCCAGACGGGCCGGACGGTCAGTGTCGTGCTGCCCGCACTGGACGAGGAGGCCACCGTCGGCACGATCGTGACGGCGATCCGTGCCGAGCTGATGACCGACGCCGTCCCGCTGGTCGACGAGCTGGTGGTGCTGGATTCCGGCTCCACCGACCGGACGGCCGACGTCGCGGCGGCGGCCGGCGCCAAGGTCGTCCACCGTGACGCGGTCCTGCCGCGGATCCCCGCCGTCCCCGGCAAGGGCGAGGTGCTGTGGCGCTCGCTGCTCGCGACCACCGGCGACATCATCTGCTTCGTCGACGCCGATCTGCGCGAGTTCTCCGCGACCTTCGTCTCCGGGATCGTCGGGCCGCTGCTGACCGATCCGGACCTGCAGTTCGTCAAGGCGATGTACGACCGCCCGCTGGAGACCGGGGGCGCGGGCGCGGGTCCGGGCCAGGGCGGCCGGGTCACCGAACTCGTCGCGCGTCCGCTGCTCAACCTGCACTGGCCGCAGCTGGCCGGTTTCGTCCAGCCGCTGGGCGGCGAGTACGCGGCCCGCCGGGCCCTGCTGGAGCGGCTGCCCTTCCCGGTCGGCTACGGCGTCGAACTGGGTCTGCTCGTCGACGCGCTGCACACCGTCGGCCTGGACGCGCTCGCCCAGGTGGACGTCGGCGTACGCAAGCACCGCCATCAGGACGGCCAGGCCCTCGGCCGGATGGCCGCCGCGATCTACCGCACCGCCCAACTCCGGCTCGCGCGCGGTCACTTGGTGCGGCCGCGGCTCACCCAGTTCGACCGCGGCGACGCGGGTTTCGTGCCCCGCACCACGGACGTGGACACCGAGGAACGGCCGCCCATGGCCGACATCCCGGAATACGCGGCCAGGCGGGCGGCCTGACCCGCGTCGCACGTTTGCACGGATCTGTCACTGGTTAACCTCGCGACATGGTCTCCGAGCGCAGTGTGGTGAACGCAGGTGCCGAGGTTCTCGTCGCGTCCAATCGCGGACCGGTCTCGTACGCCCTGGGCGACGACGGGGCGCTGACCGCGAAGCGGGGCGGGGGCGGGCTGGTGTCGGGGCTGTCGGCGATCGGTCCCGAGACCGATGCGGTGTGGGTGTGTGCCGCGCTCGGTGAGGGCGACCGGGAGGCGGCGCGGCGGGCCGGGGGCGCGCTGGACCCGGCCGACACCGGCGGACAGCGCGTCCGGATGCTGGACATCCCGGCCCATGTGCACGCCGACGCCTACAACGGCATCGCCAATTCGGTGCTCTGGTTCGTCCACCACATGCTCTACCAGACGCCGCTGGAGCCGGTCTTCGACGCGGAGTTCCGGCGGCAGTGGGGGGCGTACGAGGCGTACAACCACGCCTTCGCGCAGGCGCTCGCCGACGAGGCGGGCCGGGACGCGGCGGTGCTGGTGCAGGACTACCACCTGGCGCTGGTGCCGGGGATGCTGCGGGCGCTGCGGCCGGACCTGAAGATCGCGCACTTCTCGCACACCCCCTGGGCGCCGCCGGAGTACTTCCGGATGCTGCCGGACGGGATCGCCGAGCAGCTGCTGCGCGGGATGACGGGCGCCGACCAGCTGGGATTCCTGACGCACCGCTGGGCGGACGCGTTCAGCGCCTGCTGCGCCGAGGTGCTGGGCGGCACCGGCGGCACCCGGCTCGGGGTGTACGGGCTGGGGGCGGACGCCGGGTTCCTGCGGGAGCGGTCGCGGCGGGCGGACGTGGACGAGCGACTGGCGGCGCTGCGCGAGCAGATCGGCACCGGCCCGGACGGGGCGGCGCGCCGGACCATCGTGCGGGTGGACCGCACGGAGCTGTCGAAGAACATCGTGCGCGGGCTGCTGGCCTACCGCGAGCTGCTGGTGGACCGGCCGGAGTGGCGGGAGCGGGTGGTGCACGTCGCCTTCGCGTACCCCTCGCGGCAGGACCTGGCGGTGTACCGGGAGTACACCGCGGAGGTGGGGCGGCTGGCCGAGGAGATCAACGCCGAGTTCGGCACGGCCGGCTGGCGGCCGGTGGTGCTGCACGTGAAGGACGACTTCGCGCGGTCGCTGGCGGCGTACCGGCTGGCGGACGTGGCGCTGGTCAATCCGATCCGGGACGGGATGAACCTCGTCGCGAAGGAGATCCCGGTGGTGTCCGAGGAGGGCTGCGCGCTGGTGCTGTCGCGGGAGGCCGGCGCCCACGAGGAGTTGGGGGCCGCGGCGCTGACGGTCAATCCGTACGACGTGGGCGGTACGGCGCGGGCGTTGCACGAGGCGCTGTCGATGAAGGCCGGGGAGCGGGCGGAGCGCACCGAGCGGCTGGCCGCGGCGGCCACCGCGCTGCCGCCGGCCCGCTGGTTCCTGGACCAGTTGGGGGCGTTGCGGCAGGGGTGAGCGGGGGCGGCGCGGGGCGCGCTGGGGCGGCGGGCACTGGCCCGCACCACGCGCTGTTCAGGTCGGTGCCACCGGGGCGCGGGCTGTGGTGGGCCGCGGTGGGGTAGTTCTTTCTCCATGCCGAACTCCGCGCGTGCCCTGCCGCTTTCCGTCCGTAAGTCCACGGTCCGTACGTCCACGCTGGCGGCCGTCGCCGTGCTGGTCCTCGCGGCCGGCGGGTGTTCGTCCGCCCGGACCCATCCCGACGCCAAGGGGGGTTCGGGCAGTTCGGGGGCGTCGTCCCCCGCCGCGCCGTCGGGGGCGATAGCCGTGGGGCCGGGCCCCCAGGGTGCGTACACCGTGCAGCGGCAGCCCGCCCCCGGTAGCTGTCATGTCCGCCACACCGCCGGCCGGCAGCCGCTGCCGGACCCGAAGTGCACACCGGGCGCGACGAACCCCAAGGTGACCGCGGCGACCCTCAGGTCGACGATCTGCCGGAGCGGCTACACCAAGGACATCCGGCCCCCGGTGAACATCACCGGCCGGGAGAAGAACGCCAACGCCGCGTCGTACGGCTATACCGGCCCGCTGCACGACGCCGAGTACGACCACCTCATCAGCCTCCAGCTGGGCGGCGACCCCAACGATCCGCGCAACCTCTGGGTCGAACCGCCGTCGCCCGGACACCGGCCGGGCGCCGGCCCCAACAACCCCAAGGACGCGGTGGAGAACCGCCTCAAGGCCGCGATCTGCGCCGGCAAGGCCGACCTGACGAAGGCCCAGCAGGCCATCGCACGGGACTGGACGACGGCGGAGGCGGTGCTGGGGATCGAGCGGTCGGGGAGGTAGGGCGGGGGGTAGGGGCGAGGCAGCCGTGGTGGGGCCTGGGGCCCCACCGGGCCCGGCCCCGGGGGAGGTGGATCCCTTAGGGAGGGGTCGAACAGATCCCCTAGGGGACGCGAGGCCCCCCTGCGGGGCCACAACGAAGCGGTGGGGCGGGGTATTCCCGGCGGGGCGGGACATGGCGGGCCGGGCCCCGGCGGGGCGGGACATGGCGGGACGGGGCACGGCGGGGCGGGCCCCGGCGGTGCCGGTGGTCAGGCGGTGCCGGGGTCAGTCGGTGGTGAGGCGGTTCGCCAGCGCGCCGAGAAGATCCACGACGCCGGCCGGGCCGGCGACGACCAGGTCGGCGCGGTCGGCGAGTTCGGTGACCTCGTTGCTGCCGCTGCAGACCAGGAGGCCGGTCAGGCCCTCGGAGCGGAGTTTTTCGACGGCGGCGAAGGCGGCCAGGTCGCCGAGGTCGTCGCCGGCGTAGAGGACCGTCGAGGCGCCGGTTTCGCGGATCCAGTCGGCGAGCGCGACGCCCTTGTCCATCCCGGGCGGACGGAGTTCGAGGACCAGGCGGCCCGGTTCGACGATCAGGCCGTGGCGCTCGGCCAGCGCGGTGAGCGGTGCGCGCAGCCGCTCGAAGGCGCCCTGGGGGTCGTCGGCGCGGCGGGTGTGGATGGCGATGGCCCGGCCGCCCTTGCGCTCGATGGCGGTCTCGACCCAGGTGCCGTGCCAGACGCCGGAGGTGTCCAGGACGCCGGGGAGTTCGGCCTGTATGGCGGCGACGCCGGGGTGCGGCGGCGGGGCGTGCACGGTGCCGGTGGACGCCTCCCAGCGCTCGGCGCCGTAGTGGCCGAGGACGGTGAGGTGGTCCAGTCCGGGGACGGCGGCGAAGCCGCCGAGGCGGACCGCGACGGTGGCCGGGCGGCCGGTGATCACCGCGGCGGCGCGCAGGTGCGGTACGAGGCGCCCGAGGGCGGTGACCGCGCCGTCGTGGGCGCGGGCCTTTTCCGGGTCGGGGACGATGTCGGCGAGGGTGCCGTCGAAGTCGAGGGCGACGACGGCGCGTTCCGGGTGGGCCAGCAGCGCGGCGAGGCCGTCGCGGCCGGCGGGGGTGACGGGATTCGGCACGTTCGGGGGGCTGCCCATGCCGCCGACCCTACCGGCGGTGGGCGGGCGTACGGCCGGTGCACGGGCGCATCGGGCCGACGGGTCGCGGCGCCGTCCGTGCCGCGTCAAGCGTGTGCGTGCCGCGGCGGGCGGGTGCGGCGGGCGGGTCCGGTCAGCGGCGGGCGCGGCGCGCCTCGCGTATCCGGCGCAGGCGGTTGATGGTGACCGGGTCGTGGGCGAGCGCGCGGGGGTCGTCCAGCAGGGCGTTGAGGAGCTGGTAGTAGCGGGTCGGGGAGAGGCCGAGGCGTTCGCGGATGGCCCGTTCCTTGGGGCCGGGGCCGGGCCAGGAGCGGCGCTCGACGGCGAGCACCGCCTCGTCCCGGGCGGACAGCCCGGACCCGCCCGCGCCGCCGGTGGCCTGCGGGTCGTCCGTACTGCCGGTGCCGCTCGTCATCACGTTCCCACGATAAGCGCACGGTCGGACGGGCGGGGGCCGGGCGGGTGGCCCGGTCCCCGCGGGCGGTGTCACTCGCCGCTGTTGTCCTCGGCGTCCGCGGTGTTCTGGATGTCGGTGAGCACGCCGGACGGGTTGCCGTCCGGGCCGACCGCGGCGCCCATCCTGGCCTTGATGGTCTTGGAGACCAGCGGCCAGGAGGTCTTGTCCGCCGGGTAGAACTCGGCGCCGGCCAGCTGCTTGAGGAAGCTGTGCAGCTTGGCGTAGTGGTCGTCGGCCATCATCGCCTGGGAGGCGGAGGTGGTGACGGGCAGCAGGCCGTACTGCCCGGAGAACTTCTCGACGTTCTTGTCGCTGTAGACGAAGTCGAGGAACTTGCCGGCCTCCGCGCGGTGGCCGTTCTGCTTGAACGCCATCATCCAGTCGGCGACGCCCATGGTGGTCTTGGCCGGGCCCTTGACGCCGGGCAGGTCGACGGTGCCGTAGTCGATGCCCTTGGCCTCGGCCTGCTTCATGAGGGTGGGGTGGCCGTTGAGCATGCCGACGTCACCGGCGGCGAAGCCGGCGAAGGCGTCCTCGCGGTTGAGCTTGGCGGGGTCGCTGCCGGTCAGGCCCTTGCCGACGAGGTCGTTCTTCAGCCAGTTGAAGGTCTTGATGTTCTCGGACGAGTTGATCTGGTACTTGCCGATGCTGTCGGTGTAGCCGCCGCCACCGCTGAGCATCCACATCAGCGTCTCGGCCTGGGTCTCCTCGGGGCCGAGCGGCAGTGCGTAGGGCATCTTGACGCCGTGTGACTTCAGCAGGGCGGCGTCGTGGGCGATGTCGTCCCAGGTCTCCGGCGGGCTGGTGATGCCGGCCTGGGTGAACAGCTTCTTGTTGTAGAAGAGCCGCCGGGTGCTGGCGCCGAAGGGCAGGCCGTACTGGACGCGGTGGTATTCACCGGCCTCCGCGAGGGCGGGGGTGAAGTCGGCCTGGACCGGTATGGAGAGCAGCTGGTCGGCGCTGTAGAGCTTGCCCTTGGCCGCGTAGTCGGCGTACGCGCCTATCTGGGCGAGGTCGGGGGCCTTGCCCGCCTTGACCAGGTCCTCGACGTGCTTGTCGACGTTGGTCCAGCTGTCGACCTCGACGTCGACCTTGATGCCGGGGTTCTTCTTCTCGAAGGCGCGGGCGAGCTGGTCCCAGTAGTGCTGGGAGCTGTTGGCCTCGCTGTCACCGTAGTCCGCGGCGATCAGCTTGAGGGTGACGTCGCCGTCCCCCGATCCGCCGCCGCAGCCGGTGAGTGTCAGTGTCATGGTGGTGGCCGTTGCTGCCGCCGCCAGGCTCAAGTACCGCCGCTGCACCCGCTGTTACCGCCCTTTTCCTGTCCCGAAATTCCGTGCTTGCCGGGTTCCTCGACACCGTCTCGGGGATCGCCCTCGCCCGGCGTGAACAGCGAGTTTCCGCCCGCGTCCGATACAAGGTCTACACCACAGGTGATTGCCCTTCGGTATCGGGCTCCCCACACTTCCTTCACCCGGACCGGACCGGTGAGTGGACTAGACCTTTCGGGGCGCATCGCGCGAAACTGTTCCCGTGAGACATGTCATCGCCCTGGATGTGGGCGGCACCGGGATGAAGGCCGCCCTCGTAGGGGTGGATCCCGCACCGTCCGGGAAGACACCGCCCGCCCTGCTTTACGAGGCGCGGCGGCCCACCGGCCGCGAACGCGGCCCCGAGGCGGTGGTCGAGGCGATCCTCGGCTTCGCCGCCGAGCTCCGCGACCTCGGCACCGCCCGCTTCGGCACCCCCGCCGAGGCCGCCGGCGTCGCGGTCCCCGGCATCGTCGACGAGACCTCGGGCACCGCCGTCTACGCCGCGAACCTCGGCTGGCGGGACGTCCCGTTGCGGGCGCTGCTCTCCGAGCGGCTCGGCCGGATCCCGGTCGCGCTCGGTCACGACGTGCGCACCGGCGGCCTGGCCGAGGGCCGGATCGGCGCCGGCCGGGACGCCGGCCGCTTCCTGTTCGTCCCGCTGGGCACCGGCATCGCCGGCGCCATCGGCATCGGCGGCCGCATCGAGGCCGGGGCGCACGGCAGCGCCGGCGAGATCGGCCACATCGTCGTACGGCCCGGGGGGCGGGCCTGCGGCTGCGGGCAGCGGGGCTGTCTGGAGACGCTGGCCTCGGCCGCCGCGGTCGGCCGGGACTGGGCGGCGGCCTGCGGCGACCCCGGGGCCGGCGCGGCGGACGCGGCCAAGGCCGTGGCGTCCGGTGACGAACGGGCCCTGGCGGTGTGGCGGGACGCGGTCGACGCACTGGCCGACGGCCTGGTCACCGGGCTGACCCTGCTCGACCCGGAGGTGCTGATCATCGGCGGCGGACTGGCCGAGGCGGGCGACACGCTGTTCACGCCTCTGCGGGAAGCGGTCCGGCGGCGCGTTACGTTCCAGCGGCTCCCCTCGATCGTTCCGGCGGCCCTCGGGGACGCCGCCGGATGCCTGGGCGCGGGACTCCTCGCCCGGGATCTTCTCTCCACGGAGGTAACCGCCTGATGGCACAGCAACTGTCCGTGCAGCCGGCCGCGGGTCCCCGGCGCACCGTCCTGACCGGCGCCCGGATCGCCCGCCCGTCCGGCGTCGTCGAGCGCGGCCGGATCATCGTCGAGGGCGGCCGGATCGCCGCGGTCCACAGCCGCGACGCCGACCTGGCCGAGGACCGCGGCGGCGACGCCGTGGACCTGACCGGCCACCTGGTCGTGCCCGGCTTCGTCGACGTGCACGTGCACGGCGGGGGCGGCGGCTCGTTCTCGTCCGCCGACCCCGGCGAGTGCATGACGGTCGTCGAGACCCACCGCCGGCACGGCACCACCTCGATGGTCGCCTCCACGGTCACCGGCGAGCTGTCCGAACTCGCCCGGCAGGCCGGGGTGCTGGCCGAGCTGGTCCAGCAGGGCGAGCTGGCCGGGATCCACTTCGAGGGCCCGTTCATCTCCCCGCAGCGCTGCGGCGCCCACCAGCCGGGACTGCTGCGCGACCCGGACCCGTCCGACGTCCGCAAGCTCCTCGACGCGGCCCACGGCACCGCCGCGATGATGACCGTCGCCCCCGAACTGCCCGGCGGTCTGGCCTCCGTGCGGCTGCTCTCCGACGCCGGGGTGATCGCCGCCGTCGGCCACACCGACTCGTCCTACGAGGCGGCCCGGCAGGCCATCGACGCGGGCGCCACCGTCGCCACCCACCTCTTCAACGCGATGCCGCCGCTCGGCCACCGGGCGCCGGGGCCGGTCGCCGCGCTCCTGGAGGACGAGCGGATCACCGTCGAGCTGATCAACGACGGCACCCATCTGCACCCCGCGATGCTCCAGCTGGCCGTCCGCGAGGCGGGCGGCGGCCGGGTCGCGTTCATCACGGACGCCATGGGCGCGGCCGGCATGGACGACGGGATGTATCCGCTCGGGCCCATGCAGGTCGAGGTCAGGGACGGGGTGGCCCGGATCAGCGACGGCCCCACGGCCGGCTCCATCGCGGGCTCCACGCTCACCCTGGACCGGGCGTTCCAACGCGCCGTCCTCGTCGACGGCCTGACGGTGGATCAGGCCGTCCAGGCGCTGTCGGCCACCCCGGCCCGCCTGCTGGGCATCGACGACCGCACCGGCTCCCTGGCGGCCGGCAAGGACGCCGACCTGGTGGTGCTGGACGCGGCGTTCGCCCTGGTCGGGGTCATGCGCCGGGGCGAGTGGGTGGTGCGGCCGCAGAGCGCGTGAGGTGAGCTGCGGGTCTGGGCCAACCGCCACCGACGATGGCATGATCGCTCGCGCACTTGTCCGCATGCCACCGCCGTGCGCGGTTGCCCGACCCAGGCCGCCGCCCGGCCATGACTGCCCGGAGGGGCGACCATGATCCTCACGGTCACGCTGAACGCCGCCCTGGACATCACCTACCGCGTGCCTCGGCTCCGTTCGCACCGCACGAACCGGATCACCGAGGTGTCCGAGCGCCCCGGCGGCAAGGGCGTGAACGTCGCCCGGGTGCTGGCCGCGCTCGGCCACCGCACGGTCGCCACCGGCTTCGCGGGCGGCGGCACCGGGGACGCGCTGCGCGCCCTGCTCGCCGAGACGGCGGTCACCGACGCCCTGGTCCCGGTCGGCGGCGCCACCCGCCGCACGGTCGCCGTCGTCGACGCGACCACCGGGGACACCACCCAGCTCAACGAGCCGGGCCCGACCGTCTCCCCCGCCGAATGGGACACCTTCCTCGGCACCTACCGCGAACTGCTGGGCGACGCCCGGGCGGTGGCCCTGTGCGGCAGCCTGCCGCCGGGCGTCCCGGTCGACGTCTACGCCCGCCTCACCCGCACCGCGCGCACCGCCGGCGTCCCCGTCCTCCTCGACACCAGCGGCGAACCGCTGCGCCGGGGTCTGGCCGCCCGCCCCGACCTCGCCAAGCCCAACGCCGACGAGCTGGCCGCCCTGACCGGCAGCACCGAGCCGCTGCGCGCCGCCCGCGACACCCGCCGCCGCGGCGCGCACGCGGTGGCCGCGTCACTGGGCCCGGAGGGGATGCTGGCGGTCACCGCCGACGGCGCCTGGCAGGCCGCCCCGCCCCGGCGGTTCGCCGGCAATCCGACCGGCGCCGGCGACTCCGCGGTCGCCGGCCTGCTGTCCGGCCTGGTGGAGGACCTGCCGTGGCCCGCACGCCTCGCCCGCGCGGTGGCCCTGTCCGCCGCCACGGTCCGGGCCCCGGCAGCCGGCGAGTTCGACCGGGCGACGTATCAGGAGCTGCTGGGGGGCGTGGTGGTGACGGACCATCCCCACGTGGCGTGACGCACCGCGGTTGCAGCAGTCTCACGAGTTCGCCGTCCGCGCCGGCGCAAGCACCTCTTCAGCGAAGCTCACCACCATCAACAACCCCGAGGCGAAGGTTGCTTGCACCTCGATGCCGTGCACGAGGAACCACAACGGTGGCGCCTACTCCTGCTGGCCCGGAGGCCCGCGGGACAACGACTGGCTCAAGGTGGTTTGGGGAAACAGGCCAGGCTGGGTAGCAGCGGCCTGCGTTGAGGGCGGCCGCATTTAGCTCGCCTCGAATTCGTCGACAACCGTTCTTGTCAACCGGTTCCGGTCAAGGGTTGTCGACTCGCTCGGCCTTCGACAGGAGAATGTCCCCTTCTGCCGAAGGCTGGCCCCTCCCGCACCTACCCGTCAGCTCCTGGCCAGCCAGACCTGGTCCAGGTTCACGTCGCACTGGTTGCCGCTCTCGCAGGACAGCTTGAGGGTGTTGGTGCCCTTGTTGAGCTGGACGTACGACCAGGTCCTGGTCCAGCCCTTGTCCCAGGCGCCCTCGGGGCCGTGGGCGAAGTTCCCCATGTTGACCGGGCGGCTCTCCGGCTTGCCGTTCACGCCGAGCGTGAGGTTGGCGTCCTTGCCGGGCACGCCGTAACCGACCCAGAGCTTGTACCGGCCGGCGGTGTCCACGTCGACCGTCCATGTGGCGGAGGCGCCGGGGGTGTTCATCCCGCTTATGTACGTCCCGCCGGCCGAGCGGGCCCCGGGCACGTCCTTCGCCGTGGTCGCCCCGCCGTCCAGTCGCAGGCTGCCGGCGTCCTCCTTGGGGAGTTCGCCGGGCTTGGGCTTGCTGTGGGGCTGTTCGCTCGGCTTGACGGTGTCGCCGGCCGTCGGGCCGGACTTGCCGGCGTTGGCGTTCTTGGTGTCGTCGCCGTTGTTGGTGAGCATCGCGACGCCGATGCCTATGCAGACCACCGCGACCACCGAGACCGCGCCTATCAGCAGGCCGTTGCGGCGGCGCGGCTCCGGCTCGGCGCCGTGGCCGGGCGACGGCACGGCACGGGTGCGGTCGCCGCCGGGCAGTGTCTCCGGCGCGGCGTAGGTCGCGTTCTGCTGGCCGTAGCTGACCGGCTGCTGGGCCTGCTGGCCGTACTGGCGCTGGCCGACCGCCCGCACCTGGTTGTACGACGTACGCGGCACTCCCGGCTGCCGGGCCGCCCCGCCGGCGCCCGGCGAGCCCGGTGCCCCGCCCTCGCCGCCTTCCGCGCGGTAGAGGTAGGCGAAGGGGTCGTCGTTCTCCGGCGTGTCCGCGCCGTTGTTGCCGGCCGTCATTCCGTGTCACTCCCAAGCGATGTGTGCGCGTCATGAACGCGTCGGTCGGTACGCGTGCGCAGACGTCTTCTGCGCGAATCCTGGTCCGGGCCCCCGGCGGCGCCGCGCCGCATCGGCGCAGCCTACCCCCTCGCGTCCGGACCACACCGAGCCCGGCGGGCCACAAGATCGCTACGGATCGGTGAACTGCTGGTGCGGGGGCCGACGGGCCGCGGATGTGAGATGCGCCGCGCGGGGCCCGCGTGCCACCGCACAGCCCCCGCCCGGTCCGCCGCACGGCACCCGCGGGCGGCGCCCGGGGTCAGCCCGCCGTCGGGGTCAGCCCGCCGTCCGGTGTCAGCCCGCCGCCCGCCGGTTCGCCTTCGACCGGGAGCGCTTCTCGACGTACATCCGCTGGTCCGCCGACTCCAGGACCTCCTCGGCGGTCATCCCGCAGCTCGCCCAGCCGATGCCGAAGCTGGCGCCGACCCGGACCGCCCGGCCCTCCACCCGGATCGGCGGGATGATCGCGTTCCGCAGCCGCACCGCGAGGTCCTGGGCGTCGGCCGTGCCGAGACCGTCGGCGAGCACCACGAACTCGTCGCCGCCGAGCCGGGCGACCGTGTCGCCGTCGCGTACGCCGCTGGTCAGCCGGCGGGCCACCTCGATCAGCACGGCGTCGCCGGTGTTGTGCCCGAAGCGGTCGTTGATCGACTTGAAGCCGTCGAGGTCGCAGAAGAGGACCGCGAGCCCCTTGGAGCCGTCGTCGGCCGGCCCGTCCGCAGGGGCGACGAGGTGGACATGGTGGTCGAACGGGACCGGGGCCTTGCCCTCGAAGCCGTCGACGCCGTCGAAGGGCTCCTTGCCGTCCGGCCGGAAGCCGTGCGGGTCCCGCGGGTCCGCGCCGCCCGAGGAGGCGTAGGCGTCCGCCAGCGAGCCGGCCGGCCGGGAACACAGCCGGGCGCCGAGCCGGGTCCGCAGTTCGGCGCTGTTGGGCAGGCCGGTCAGCGAGTCGTGGCTGGCCCGGTGCGCGAGCTGGAGCTCGTGCCGCTTGCGCTCCTCGATGTCCTCGACGTGGGTGAGCAGGTAGCGGGGACCGTCGGTGGTGTCGGCGACGACGGAGTTGCGCAGCGAGACCCACACGTACGTGCCGTCGCGGCGGGCCAGCCGGAGCTCGGCGCGGCCGCCCTCGGCGGAGGTGCGCAGCAGGGTGCCGATGTCCTCGGGGTGGACGAGGTCGGAGAAGGAGTAGCGGCGCAGCCCGGAGGCCGTACGGCCGAGCAGCCGGCACAGCGCGTCGTTGGTCCGTAGCAGCCGCCCGTGCTGGTCCCCGCCCATTTCGGCCACGGCCATCCCGCTCGGCGCGTACTCGAAGGCCTGCCGGAAGCTCTCCTCGCTGGCGCGCAGGGCCTGCTGCTCGCGCTCCAGCCGGACCAGGGCGCGCTGCATGTTCGCCCGCAGCCGGGCGTTGCTGATCGCGATCGCGGACTGGAAGGCGTACATCTGCAGCGCTTCCTGGCCCCAGGGGCCGGGGCGGCGGCCGTTGCGCGGGCGGTCGACGGAGATCACGCCGAGCAGTTCGCCGCCGCCGTTGCCCGCGGTGTACATGGGCGCGAAGAGGCGGTCCATCGGGTGCCACTCGTCGGGGAAGCGCGGTGCCGGCCCGGCCGTGTGCCACTGCGGTACGTCGTCGTCGTCCAGCACCCAGCCCTCGGTGTACGGGATGAAGCACAGGTCGCCCCACCGCTCGCCCATGGACAGCCGGCGGTCCCAGGAGGAGCGCGAGCCGACCCGGCCGGCCATCAGGGCCTCGGCGCCCGCACTGCCGGCGACCGCGGCCACCACGAGGTCGCCGTCGGGCCGCACGAGGTTGACCGCGGACAGTTCGTAGCCGAGGCCGTTGACGGCGCCGTCGGCGACGGTCTGCAAGGTGTCCGCAAGGCTGCGTGCGGTGTTCAGTTCGGCGACCACTCGGTGCAGCTGCCGCAGGGTCGCAAGACGGACGTATGGCTCCGACTCGGTCTCCATCGCTCGCTCCCCTGAGACCTCGACAGCAGACTCCACGATTCTTGTCGTCCGATTCCACGCTCACTGAATCACAGTGAGCTCTTCACTCGGTACACAGGGTCAACAATTAGAGGCCGCTGTGACTCAAGTCACAGGCGGTGAGCGAGCGTTGACCCTGCCCCACCACCCCGTCCCAGCGAACCTGCCTTCACTCTTTCTACACTTTCTGAACGCAAATTCCGAGGGTTATGCCACCTGTATACGACCTCCGTCGCTGGACCTAGGACGCGGGTGGTCCCGGGGTCCGATGCGTGCCCGGACGTCGGGAAGTTAGCGTTCATGGCGTGTTCACGGAAACCCCTGTCGATGCGGCGGCCGCCCGGCCCGCCGCCACCGCCGCCCCCACCGTCGCGCCGGCCTCCGCGCCGGGTGGCGCGCCGATCCCGCATGCTGTGGGGGTGAGTGACGACGAGTTCCGCGCCGCCCTGTCCCGGCTCGCCGCCGGCGTCGTACTGATCACCGCCCACGACCCGGAAGCCGGGCCGCGCGGCGAAGACGCCGGCATGACCGCCACCGCCTTCCTTTCCGTGTCGCTCGACCCGCCGCTCGTGATGGTGAGCGTTCGCAACGGCTCCCGGATGGACGACCTGCTGGCGGAGCAGCCCCTGTGGGCCGTTTCCGTACTCTCGGGACATCAACGGCAGATCGCCGGACGATTCGCCATGAAGGGCCGCATCAGCGACCGGCTTCTCTTCGAGGACATCGCGCACGTACGAGGCGAAGCGTCCGGCGCCCCGCTCATCGGCGGTGCGCTGGCGACCCTGGAGTGCCGCACCGAGCAGCGCGTCACGGCCGGCGACCACACCCTCGTCATCGGACGGGTACTGGCCACCGGCATCCCGAACGAGGACGACGGACCGCTGACGTACTTCCGGGGGCGGTACCGGCAGTTGGGGTGAGGGGCGGGAGGCCGGGTCGGGAGGCAGGGGGGCGGGGCCCGGCGGGCCGGGGAGAGCAGGCCCGGGAAAGCGGGCCGGCGGGCTGCGGCAGGCGGGCGGTCCCGCCGCTCAGGTCCAGTCGCGGCCCGAGCGGCCGCGCTTGGTGTCACCGCGCTGCTTCTTCTCGCGCAGCCGCCGTTCGTTGATGCCGCGTGGGATCCGCGACTTCCGGCGCGGCTTGGGCGGCGGTGCGCTGGCCTCGGCGAGCAGCGCGGCCATCCGGACGGCCGCGGTCTCGCGGTTGCGCCACTGGGAGCGGTGGTCGGAGGCGCGTACCGACAGCACGCCGTCGACCAGCCGGCCGGCCAGCCGCTCCAGCGCACGCTCCTTCCACACCGGCGGCAGCGCTTGCGTGCTGCCGAGGTCGAAGCGCAGCTCGACCTGACTGTCGCTGGTGTTGACGTGCTGGCCGCCCGGACCCGAGGACCGCGAGAATCGCCAGACGAGCTCGGCCTCGGGAAGGACGACCGAACCGCGGATGACATGGGGCCCGGACATGTCCCTATGATCCCGCGGATCCGACCGCACCGTCACCCGCTTTTGGCACGCCTTGAGCTGGCCGCACATCAGATTCCGCCTACGAGCGGTCAAACAGCGCAGGGCGCCGCACGGACACCGGGGTGGCGCATGGGGGCCGGCAGCAGGATGGGGCCAAGGCATCAGGATTGGGCAAAGAAAGTAAAGAGACCTGGAACCTCACGGTCCCCCGACGACGTTCTGGTGGGTGACGGTAGCTTCGTGCCAGCACGGAGCCCGACGACTCGACGCGTTGACTAGGAAAGGGACATCCCCATGGCTGTAAGCCTGTCCAAGGGCGGCAACGTCTCGCTCACCAAGGAGGCCCCGGGCCTGACCGCCGTCACGGTGGGCCTCGGCTGGGACGTCCGCACCACCACCGGCACGGACTTCGACCTCGACGCCAGCGCGATCGCGGTGAACGGAACCGGCAAGGTCTACTCCGACCAGCACTTCGTCTTCTTCAACAACAAGAGCACGCCGGACCAGTCGATCGTCCACACCGGTGACAACGTCACCGGCCAGGGCGAGGGCGACGACGAGCAGATCAACGTCAACCTGGCGGCACTGCCGGCCGACATCGACAAGATCGTCTTCCCGGTGTCCATCTACGACGCCGAGAACCGCAGCCAGAACTTCGGCCAGGTGCGGAACGCCTTCATCCGCATCGTCAACCAGGCCGGTGGCGCGGAGATCGCGCGCTACGACCTGAGCGAGGACGCGGCCACCGAGACCGCCATGGTCTTCGGCGAGCTGTACCGCAACGGCGCGGAGTGGAAGTTCCGCGCCGTGGGCCAGGGTTACGCCTCGGGCCTGGTCGGCATCGCGAAGGACTTCGGCGTCAACGTCTGAGTCGTCGACAACGTCTGAGCTCAAGACGTCCGCAACGTCCGAGTTCAAGACGTCCGCGCGGGCTGCGCCTGAGCGGTCCACACCGGCGCGGTACGGGCTGAGTGATCCACGTCCACGTACACGTGCACGTCCACGCGTCTGCGGCTGAGTGGTCCGCATCTCAGTGGTCAGCGCCCGAGGCATGGACGCACGGGCGCGCAGATCCGGGCCTGCTTCAGGGCCGGTCCCCTTCGGGGGGGCCGGCCCTGCGCGCGTTTCAGGCGGCTGTTTCAGGCGGTTGTTTTCAGGCGGCTGTTTTCAGGCAGCCGCGCCGTCCCCCTGTCCGTCCCCCTCCCCCTCCGCCGGTTCGGGTGGCGTGGCCAGCACCGCCACCTCGTCCAGCGACAGTCCGAGCGTGCCGGCCAGCGCCGCGACCGTGAAGAACGCCGGGGTGGGCGCCCGGCCGGTCTCGATCTTCCGCAGCGTCTCGGCGGACAGTCCCGCCGCCGCCGCGACCTCGACCATGCTCCGCCCGCCACGCGCCACCCGCAGCAGCGCGCCGAGCCGTTCACCGCGTTCCCGCTCCCAAGGAGTCAGTGGAGTCCGCACCATGCCCGTGATACTAATACCGGTAAACAATTACCGGTAAAGAAATACCGGTTCAGCCACCCCCTGCCCTGCGGAGGTCATCCATGGTGGAAATCAAGACGGAGCCCGCGGTGGACGCCATGCGGCTGACCGGCCGGGTCGTCGCCGACACACTGGCCGCGGTGCGCGCGGCCGCCGCGCCGGGCGTGCGGCTGCTGGACCTCGACGAGGTCGCCCGGGCGGTGCTGCGCGAGGCCGGCGCCACCTCACCCTTCCTCGGCTACCGCCCGTCGTTCGCGCCCACGCCCTTCCCTGCCGTCATCTGCGCGTCCGTCAACGACGCGATCGTGCACGGCATCCCGGACGGATACCGGCTGCGCGACGGCGACCTGGTGAGCATCGACTGCGGCGCGGTGGTGGACGGGTGGGCCGGCGACGCCGCCATCAGCTTCACGGTCGGCACCCCGCGCCCCGAGGACGAACGGCTCATGGACACCACCCAACGGGCGCTCGCAGCCGGCATCGCGGCTGCCGTACCGGGCGCCCGGATCGGCGACGTCTCCCATGCGATCGGCAGCATCGGACGCGCCGCCGGTTACGGCATCTCCCGCGACTTCGGCGGCCACGGCATCGGCCGGCAGATGCACGAGGACCCGCCGGTCCCGAACGACGGCCGGCCGGGCCGCGGCTTCGTACTGCGCCCCGGCCTGGTGATCGCCATCGAGCCGATGTTCCTCGCCGGCGGCACGGACGCCTACGTCACGGACGGCGACGGCTGGACCCTGCGCACCGCGGACGGCAGCCGGGCCGCCCACTTCGAGCACACGATCGCGGTGACGGAGGACGGGCCACGGGTCCTGACGATGCCGTAACCGGGCCGAGGGGGCGGGTGCGGCTGCTGGTGCTGGTGCTGGTGCTGTCGTCACGGGGCCGCGGGGGCTGACGTGGCCCCGCGGCGGTTCGTTCCGCCCTGCGGCCCGCCCGCCGCTCTGCCCGTTGGGCTGGTTACCCGTCGAGGGCGTGCGCACCGGCCTGGGCGAACTGCTCGTCGAGGGTTCCGCTCGGCGCCCCCGCCACCCCGATCCCGGCGATCGGCGCGTCCTCGTCCCGGATGGGCGCACCGCCCGCCAGGAAGAGGGTGCCGGGGATGTCCTTGAGTGTCGGGGCCTGGTCGAGGCGCTTGACCAGTTCGGAGGTGGGGGCGTTCCAGGAGACCGCAGTGAACGCCTTCCGGGTCGCCGACTCATACGCCTGCGGCCCGGCGCCGTCACCCCGCAGCGCGACCAGCGTGCTGCCGTTGCGGTCCACAACGGTCACCGAGACCCGTTGCCCGGCCTTCTCGGCCGCCTTCAACGCGGCCTGGGCGGCCTTGGTGGCGGCGTCGAGGGTGAGGTGGGTGGTGGTACGCGTGAGGCCCTTGCCGACGTTCGCGGTCGAGGACGCAGTGGAAGCCGTGGACGCGGCGGCGGAGTGCGTGGACGAGGGCGCGGCGGTCGCGGAGGCGCCGCCGAGGACACCCGCGCCCACCAGGGCGGTCGCGACGACGCCGGCCGCAGCGACGACGCCAATCGCGGAGACCTTACGAGGGATCTTGCGGGAGGCCTTGCGAGGGACCTCGTGAGAGGCGTTGTCGGAGACCTCGCGGGAGACCTTGTCGGAGACCTCGGGGGAGACCTTGGGAGAGCGGAAGGGAGTTTTCGGATTCATGCCCTCATCGTCGGAGGAAGGCCGGCCCGCCCGGATCGGCGGTCCGGCCGGGATCGACGTGCATGATGGGGGATACCGGTGTCGACCGATCGGTTGATGCGGGCGCCGCTCCACCCGGGTTACGACTACCCGGGTGACGACCACGAGGTCGGCGCCCGGCCAGGGCCCGTCTGAAGGACGTCGGCCTACGAGGAGACCACGGTGCACATCACTCAGCAGCCGCCGGACAGGGGCGCGAACGGGGAGAGGGAAGCGGGCAGGGCCGTGGACCCGGACCCGGGCAGGGCCGTGTACCGAGACCCGGGCGGGGGCGTGCACCGAGGCCCGGGCGGGGGTGCGAACAGGGACGCGGTCACCGTTCCCGACCCGGGGTCGGCCACCGTCCCGGGCGCGGGCTCGACCGCAACGCCGGACGTGGGCTCGACCGCCGCCCCGGACGCGGGAGCGACCGCCGCGCCGGGGCCGGGCTCGACCGCAGTCCCGGGAAGGGCCCCGGACCCGGGCCGCGACCCCGACGCCCGCTGGTTCGGCCCGGTGCTGCACCTGACGTTCTTCCTGCTGCTCGCCGCCTCTCTCGCCCGCTTCCTGCTGCGGCACCCGGGAGAACCCCGAACCCCGTGGATCATCGCCCTCAGCATCATCCTGGCCCTGCTCCACGTCCTCGGCCCGACCCTCGGCCACCGCCCCCGCGCGCCCCACACGCCCGGTACACCTCGCACACCCGGTACACCTCGCACGTCCGATACACCTCGCCCGCCCCGTGCGCTCCGTAGGCCCCGTAGGCCCCCTACGCGAGACGCCGGGCAGACCGAGACCCGCCGGCTGCTCTGGCTGGCTGCGGTCGTGACGGTCTGGGTCGTCGTGGTCCTGCTCGCGCCGAGCTTCGCCTGGTGCGCCGTGCCGCTCTTCTACACGGGCCTGCGGACGCTGCCGGCCGGTGCCGCATCGGCGCTGGTCGGCCTGCTCACCGCGTTCGTCGTGGCCGCCCAACTCCGGCTGTCCGCCGAATTCGACCCGATCCTGGTGCTCGCCCCGCCAGCCGTCGCCGCACTCGCCACCGCCGTCTTCGTCCACATGGAGCGGCAGGCGGCCCGCCAGCGCGCACTGATCGACGATCTTCTGCGAACCCGCCGCGAACTGGCCGCGACCGAGCGGCGCGAGGGCACGCTCGCCGAGCGACAGCGCCTCTCCATGGAGATCCACGACACCCTCGCCCAGGGCCTGTCCAGCCAGCAGATGCTGCTCCAGGCCGCCGACCGGACCTGGGACAGCGACCCGGCCACCGCCCGCGGTCATCTACGTACGGCCACTGAGATCACCGCCCGCAACCTCGCCGAGGCCCGCCGCTTCGTCCACGACCTCGCCCCGGCCGACCTGGCCGGCGGCACCCCCCTCCCGGAGGCCCTCCGCCGACTGGCCACCCGTACGACCGGCCGCACGACCAGTCCCACGACCAGTCCCACGACCGGTCACGCGTCTGGTCACACGACGGGTCCCCCGCACGGTCACGCGTCCGGTCCTACGACGGGTCCCCCGACCGGCGACGCGTCCGTTCACGAGACGGGACCGACGACCGCTCCCACGACGGGACCGACGCCCGTTCCCACGACGGGGCCCACGACCGGCGCCACTACGGGCGGGCCGGGCGGCCGCGGGCAGCCCGACGGGCGGCTGAGCGTGCGCTTCCACCAGGACGGCACCCCCGTACCGCTCCCGGACCGGGTCCAGTCCGCGCTGCTACGCATCGCCCAGGGCGCCCTCGCGAACGTCCGTGAGCACGCCGCCGCGCGCACCGTGACCCTCACCCTCAGCTACCTGGACGACCAGGTCGTCCTCGACATCGCCGACGACGGCCGGGGCTTCACCACCGCCGCCGCGCAAGGACGCGGCCACGGCCTGCCCGCCATGCACGCCCGGATGCGGCAGCTCGGCGGGACGCTCACCATTGAATCCGCACCGGGCGAGGGCACCGTCCTGTCCGCCGCCGTTCCCCTGGAGCGCACGCCATGACCTCCTCCGCGACCTCCTCCACAGGCGAAGCGCCGCCCACCCCCGTACGCGTGCTGCTCTGCGACGACCATGCCGTCGTCCGCGCCGGGCTGCTCGCCCTGCTCAGCAGCGCCCCCGGCATCGAGGTCATCGCCGAGGCCGGCGACGGCGAGGAGGCCGTGGCGCTGGCCGCCGCGCTCCGCCCCGACGTCGTCCTGATGGACCTCCAACTCGGCTCGGGCATCGACGGCATCGAAGCCACCCGCCGCATCACCGCCCGCGCCCGGGAGGACGCCAAGGGCGGCAACACCGTAAAGGCAGCGGGCGCCCGGGAAACCGCCGGAACCGCCAACCCCGTGGGTACTACCTCAGCCACCCACACTCCGCCGACCACCCGCCCCACCAAAACCACACCCGCCGGTACCAGCCCCACCAGCTCGACCGGCCCAACCGGGCCGACCAGCTCGACCAGTTCTCCCAAACCACCCCGCCCGACCGGCTCGACGAGCCCGACCCACCCGACCGGCCCGGTCCCCCCGACCGGCCCGATCCCCCACGTCCTCGTCCTGACCACCTACGACACCGACGCCGACATCACCCGCGCCATCGACGCCGGTGCCACCGGCTATCTCCTCAAGGCGGAGCGACCGGAGGAACTGTTCGCCGCCATCCGGGCCGCGGCCGCGGGGCGCAGTACGCTCTCCGGGCCGGTCGCCCACCGGGTACTGGCCCAGATGCGCAGCCCGCGCCCCACCCTCACCGACCGCGAGCTCGACATCCTCGGCCAGCTCGCCCGGGGACTGAGCAACCGGGAGATCGCCCGCGCCCTGTTCATCAGCGAGGCCACGGTCAAGACCCACCTCGGCCGCATCTACGACAAGCTCTCCGTGGACACCCGGGCCGGCGCGGTCTCCGTAGCCAAGGAACAACGCCTGCTTCCCTGACGGCGTCCGTGACGTCCGGCCAGGGTGTCGGCCATCGTTTTGGGCGATGACGTCGGGACCATCTGGGCGCGGATGTCACCTGTGGGGTGGTGCCCTGGCTTGCCTCACGGGCACGGGGGCGGGGACCGCGAGCGGTCCCAGTCAGTGCCGGTCCCGGTCGGTACGGTGCGAACGTTTGCCGCCCGACCGGCGTGACACCATCAAGGCGTGATCGACCTCGGCTATTCCCTCTCCCGCCGCTTCCCGGACCCGCCGCAGACGGACTACCGGACCGCGGGGGTGCACGCGCTCCGCCACGACCTCTTCTGCGGCGACGTCTACCTCGCGGACACCACGGCGGACCGCGAACTGTCCACCGCCTGGGGCTGGGTGCCGGTCCTCGACTTCGCCTGGGCGCTGTGCGACATCGTCGAGCAGCTCGACACCGACCCCCGCGGCAGCCGCTCGGCCCGCCCGGTCCACGCCGAACTCGACTTCACGGAATCCGCCGACCGGATGCGCTTCGAGCGGCGCTTCGGCTGGGTGGACGTCGAGGCCGACTGGATGCCGGCCGACGAGCCCCCGCTCACCTTCAACCACGCCGCGCTCCGCCGCGAGGCCCGCGACTTCCTGCACGACCTGATCGCCGACCTCACCGACATGCACGACGGCCTCGGCGACAACCCCGCCATCTGGGACCTCCAGTCCCGCTTCCCCCGCGTCTGACCCCCACCGGACCGACCGAACACCAGCCACCCGAAACGGTCACGAACCCGCCCGAACCGGCCCCAGACAACCGGCCACCAGCCACCAGCCACCAGCCACCAGCCACGCGAACGGAACATCGAGCGCGGGGTCCCCCAAAACACCCGCCCGCCAGCGCCCCCTCTTCCCCTCCCCCTATTCCCTCCCCTCCCCCTCCCCTACTCCACCCGCACCCCCACCTGCGCCGCGAACGCCGGGGCCAGATCCATCAATTGGGCCGTACTGATCACCGCGCCCGACAGCCGGTCGATCCCCCGCGCGATGTCCACCGCCGCCGCGCCGCGCAGATCGACGTCCTTCATCCGCGCCTCGGAGAAATCGACCCGCGCCAAGGTGCAGTCGTCGAACGTGACCCGCTCCAGCTCCGCACCCGCGAAGTCCGCCTCGATGAGGACGCATCCCTCGAAGGCGACGTCCCGCAACTTCGCGCGCCGCAGATTCGGGAAGTCGATCTTCCCGCCGCGCACCACCACCCGCTCCAGGACCGCCCCGTGCAGCTGCGTCCCGCCGAGCCTGGCGTCCGAGACCTCGACATCGCGCAGGGCCGCCCCGGACAGGTCCGTCCCGACCCCACGCACCCCACTCAACACACTGTCGATGATCCGCGCCCGGCCGAGCACCGTCTCGTCGAGCCCGCAACGACGCAGCGCACAGTCCATGAACCGCGCGCCACGCGCCGACTGCCGCGCCCAGTCGGCGTCCGCGAACTCCAGCCCGTCGTAATCCCCGTCCTCCTCCAACTCCCCGCCGTCGTACGCCACCAGCTCCGGCAGCCGCACCTCCGGACGCCGCACCGCCCGCACCGTCTCCTTACCGCGCCCGGCCACGCGCTCACCCCTTTCACCCTCGACCGCCTACGCGTCGCCCGTCCCGCACCCGCAACGCAACCCGTCACGCTCCACCGGAATCCGGCCGCCGGAATCCGTCACCGGAACCCGTCCGCCGGAACCCGTCCGCCGGAACCCGTCACCACCCATCGTGAACCACCCCACTGACAACGCCCCCTGACCAGCGCGAAGTCCCCTCGATCATCGGCCCCCGCCCATCCCTCCCCCTCGCCCTCAACCGCCGTCTCCACCCGCCGACCCCCAACGGTTGTCCCCACGACCCCCAACGGTTGTCCCCACGGGAACTTGAGATCGCAGACCGACGGGGCCCGGTCCCGCCCCTCGGCCGCCGGGCCCCACCCTCCCCCTACCGCACCACCACCATCCCCCTCGCCGTCTCATTCAGCCGCCGGCCGCCCGTCTCCGTGCACGTCACGATGTCCTCGATCCGCACCCCGAACCGCCCCGGCAGATAGATCCCCGGCTCGATCGAGAAGCACATCCCCGGTACGAGCGGCAGATGCTCGCCCTCCACCAGGTACGGCGGCTCATGCGTGGTGACCCCGATGCCGTGCCCGGTCCGGTGGATGAAGTACTCGCCGTACCCCGCCGCCTTGATCACCCTCCTGGCCACCCGGTCGACGTCCTGGCAGGCGATGCCCGGCCGTACCTCCTCGAAGGCCGCCTGCTGCGCCTCCCGCACGATGTCGTGCACCTTGCGCTCCTCGGCGGACGGCTCGCCCACGTGAACGGTGCGTGACGTGTCCGACCCGTACCCGTCCTTCAGCCCCCCGAAGTCGAGGACGACCATGTCGCCGTCCTGGATGACCCGCTCCCCCGCCTCGTGGTGCGGATTGGCGCCGTTGGGGCCCGACCCGACGACCGTGAAGTCCACCTGGCTGTGCCCGTGCTCGATCAGCAGCCGGGCCAGGTCGGCGGCCACCTCCGACTCCCGCCGCCCCTCGAAGCGAACGCCCAGGATCTTCTCGTACGTCGCGTCCGCGGCCGCCCCGGCGGCCGCCAGCAGCGCCACCTCGTGGGCGTCCTTGACGGCGCGCAGCATCGGCAGCACCTCCGTCAGCGCCGCGTACGCCGCCCCCGGCACCGACCGCTGGAGGCCCAGCAGATGCAGCGCCCAGGTCGCGTCGGACACGCCGTAACGCCCCTCCGGACGCATCCACTTGGCGAGCTCCGCATACGGGTCCGCACCATCGCTCCACCCGGACACGTCCAGCGCGGCCGCCCCGACGGAGTGCTCCGCATCCGGCTGCTCCAATACGGGCACCAGCAGCCGCGAGCGCCGCCCCGGCTCGATCAGCAGTGCCGTCAGCCGCTCGGTGACCGCGGGCGGCCGGTAGCCGCACAGCCACACCAGATCCGGCCCCGGCGTCACCAGCAGCCCGGCCAGCCCGGCAACGGCCGCCGCCCGCCCCGCCCGCTCCAGCCGCCGCTCGTAGTCCTCATGCGTCATCGAAGTCACCATGCCGGCGAACTTACGCCGCGCACCCCGCCACCCCGCCCACAACCCGCCGCAACGAGCGACTCCTCAACGCCCCCACGCCCCGTCCCGGCCGGCTCCGGAAGCGCACCCGAACGCCTGACGAAAACCACAAAGCCCCAGGCCACCACCGGCCCGGGGCTTCGTCCCGTTCATCCCTGTTCGTCCACACTCAGAGCCCCCTGTCGGATTCGAACCGACGACCTTCGCTTTACAAGAGCGGTGCTCTGACCAGCTGAGCTAAGGAGGCGTGCCGGAAGAAGTGTACCCAGGCGGGCCGGGTGCCCGGCTCCTTAATTTGGTGGGGCTGGACTACTGACAGCGGGGGCCGTCGCGGGTAGCGTCACGGGGAAGTCCGCATCAGTGGACTAAACCACTCCTTTTACTCGGATCGTCCGGCACGTTCCTGCCGGTGAAGGGACTCATCACCATGGCTACGGTCACCTACGACCAGGCATCCCGGATCTACCCGGGTTCCGACAAGCCCGCCGTCGACAAGTTGGACATCGCCATCGAGGACGGCGAATTCCTCGTCCTGGTCGGCCCCTCCGGATGCGGCAAGTCCACCTCCCTGCGGATGCTCGCGGGGCTGGAGGACGTCGACGGGGGCGCCATCCGCATCGGGGACCGCGACGTCACCCACCTTCCGCCCAAGGACCGGGACATCGCCATGGTGTTCCAGAACTACGCGCTCTACCCGCACATGACCGTCGCCGACAACATGGGCTTCGCCCTCAAGATCGCCGGCGTGCCGAAGGCCGAGATCCGGCAGAAGGTCGAGGACGCGGCGAAGATCCTGGACCTCACCGAGTACCTGGGACGCAAGCCCAAGGCACTGTCCGGTGGTCAGCGGCAGCGGGTCGCGATGGGCCGGGCGATCGTGCGGGAGCCGCAGGTCTTCCTGATGGACGAGCCGCTGTCCAACCTGGACGCGAAGCTGCGCGTGCAGACCCGTACGCAGATCGCCGGGCTGCAGCGCCGACTGGGGATCACGACGGTCTACGTCACCCACGACCAGGTCGAGGCCATGACCATGGGCGACCGGGTCGCGGTCCTCAAGGACGGGCTGCTCCAGCAGGTCGACTCGCCGCGGAACATGTACGACCGGCCGGCGAACCTCTTCGTGGCCGGATTCATCGGCTCCCCGGCGATGAACCTCGTCGAGGTGCCGATCACCGACGGCGGGGTCAAGTTCGGCAACAGTGTCGTACCGGTGAGCCGGGAGGCGCTGACCGCGGCCGCCGACAAGGGTGACCGCACGGTGACCGTGGGCGTCCGCCCCGAGCACTTCGACATCGTCGAGCAGAACGGCGCCGCGGCGAAGTCGCTATCCAAGGAGAGCGCGGACGCCCCGGCCGGTCTGGCCGTCACCGTCAACGTCGTCGAGGAGCTGGGCGCCGACGGCTATGTGTACGGCACCGCGGAGGTCGGCGGCGAGGTGAAGGACCTGGTCGTCCGCGTCAACGGCCGCCAGGTACCGGAGAAGGGCACCCAGCTGCACGTTGTGCCGCGGCCGGGCGAGACGCATGTGTTCTCGACGTCGTCCGGGGAGCGCCTGTCCGACTGAGCGGCAACGCGCCGCGCGGATCGCACCGGGCCGTGGACCCGGAGCGGGTGTGACGCGTGTGAGTCGCACCGGGCCGTGAACCCGGCGCGGGTGTGCGTGTGAGTGGTGGCGGTGGCGGGTAGGACCCGGCACCGCCACCGCTGCGTTCACGGCCGTACGGCGCCTGCACCAGTGGGGACAGAACGGGCTTTTCGCACCAGTGCGTCAACATCACTACTCGACCGACGAGGCATTACGTCGCTCGATAAGGTGACCAAATGTCGCCAAATCATCACTCCTCGCTACCATCACGACCGTGAACTCCGCAGCCCGCCGCATCGGCAGAACCCTCGCCCTCGTCCTCCCCGTCGTCCTCGTACTCTCCGGGACCCTCGCGGTCACCCGGGTCCCGTGGGCGACGACGGCCACCGACTCCCAGATGCTGACCGCGTCCTCCGGGAGCGCCTCCACCAAGGCCAACCCGGTCGCCCCGCAGGAGGCCCTGCGCAAGCGCCTCCTGGTGGAGCTCCAGGAGAAGGACCCCGGCGTCGCCCTCACCGACCTCCAGAAGGCGACCACCAAGCACCCCTCGCTCGCCAGGCACTGCGCCTCGATCGCCCGTGACCTCGGCCGCGCCGCGGTCGCCAAGTACGGTGCCGCGCACCGCGCCCAGGCCTACTCCCGCCCGGTCTGCGACACCTCCTTCGCCACCGGCGTCGCGGCCGCCCAGTGACCGTTCCCACCCCGCTCAGCCACTGACCTTTCCCCGCACCGCTCAGTCACCGACCGTTCCTCGCACCCCATAAGGTGCGAAGCATGACAGGCGTCCAGCATTCGTACCCCACGCAGGCCGTGGTCCTGGCCGGCGGCCAGGGCTCACGTCTCCGCCCGTACACCGATGACCGCCCCAAGCCGATGGTCGAGATTCCCGGCACCGGAACCCCGATCATCGGCCATCAACTGAACTGGCTGGCCGAAGAGGGCGTGACGGACGTCGTCATCTCCTGCGGCCACCTCGCCGAAGTGCTCCAGGAGTGGCTGGACCACGCACAACTCCCCCTGCGCGTCACGACGGTTGTCGAGGACGAGCCGCTGGGCCGCGGTGGTGGCCTCAAGTACGCGGCCGGCTCGCTGCCCCGCCCGGAGGAGCCCTGGTACGCCACCAACGGCGACATCTGGACCCGCTTCCCGCTGCGCGAGATGGCGGCCTTCCACCACGAACGCGACGCCGAGGCCACGCTGGCGCTGGCCCGCCCCCGCATTCCCTGGGGAATCGTGGAGACCGACGCGTTCGGACACGTACTGGACTTCATCGAGGCGCCGCCCTCCCCGTACCTCATCAACGCCGGCGTCTACGTCTTCTCCGCCGCCTTCACGGGCCTGCTGCCGGTACGCGGTGACCACGAGCGCATGACCTTCCCGCGCCTGGCCCGCGAACGCCGACTGGCCGGCTATCCGCTTCCACACGGCGCGTACTGGCGCGCCATCGACACGGCCAAGGACCTCACCGAGGCCGCCAAGGAGCTGAGCGCGCAGGGGCGTTGAGGGTCTCGCTGGTGGCCCGGTAGGCCGCAGCTGACCCGCACGGCACCCTTACGCGGCCTGAACACCCCTGAGCGGCCGCTGCATCCTTTGACGCCCGCCGGTCGACTCCCGGCTCCCCCTCGCCGCGTACGGGCCCCTGACGGCCGTACGCGGCGCCTTGCGGGGCCATGCGCAGCTGTCCGGGGCGGCCGGTGCGCCTCAGCCGTTCGCTTCGGACCAGGCGTGCCGGGCGTGGAACGCGACGGCCCAGGCCATGACGTTCTGCGCCTTCTTCGCCGGGACCTTCACCGTTGCGCTGTTCCCGTCCGCTGCACGGACCACGAGGGACAGTGCGCCGGTCTTCTTCTTCGACGCGAAGGCGAACACGCCGGTCACGAACAGCCGGGTCGCGGTGCGCCGCTTGCCGGTGCCGTCGATGGTCCGGACCGTCGATGGTCCGGACGGTGGCTCCCCGCGCGGGAGCCCGCCACTGGTTGGCCCTCAGGGGCCCGTGATCCGTGATCCCGGCCCCACATGCCGCTGCCCACCCCCCGAAGGGGGCGGGCAGCGGCGAAGACCCAGGGGGCGGTGGGCGGCAAGGAGCCCCCTGACCAGAAGCTCAGCCCAGCAACCCGCCCAGGGTGCTGCCGCGGCCGCCGGAGTCGCCGGAGCCGGCCGAGCCCGTGGAGCCCGTGCCGGTCGTGCCGCCGCCGGTGCCGCCCGCGGAGGGGGCCACGTGGGACGGGGCGGGGGCGCGGGTCGGAACGGTCTGCTGCGGGGCGCTGGTGGTCGCGCCGGGCTGCTGCGAGAGGCCGCTGGTGGCCCCCGTCGAGCGGCCGACGCCCGGCGTCGACGCGGACGGGCGGGGCTTGTGGGCCTTGTGCGAGGCGCCCGCGGACGGTGTGCCGGCGCGGGAGGCGCCGCTACCGGGGTGGTGCCGGCCGGGCCGGGTGGTGTTCTTGCCGGGGCGGGGCAGGGGCGAGCCGGGCAGGTTGTTGATCGCGGGCTCACCGGGCCTCGGCACGGGCGTGACCGTCGCGGACCGTACGGCGCCGCCGAGCAGCGAGCCGATGAGCAGGGTCAGTCCGGCCACCATCGTGGTCATCATCGCGCCGCGGCGCAGCACCCGGCGGCGCAGGTCGGCGACCTCCACGCGGGGACCGAGCCGCCGCCACGCCTCACCGGCCAGCCGGCCGTCCATGGAGTAGACGGGGGCGCCCGCGATGATCAGCGGGCTCCAGGCGGCGAGGTAGATGATGTCGGGCGCGTCGTAGGCGGGGACCGTGCGCCAGCTGACGGTCATCAGCAGTGCGGCGGAGAGCAGCGCACCGATCGACGCGGCGAGCCGCTGCCACAGTCCGCAGATGGTCAGGACGCCGACGACGACCTGGAGGAAGGCGACGGTCAGACCGGCGCCCACGGGGTGCGAGACGGCGAAGTCGCGCAGCGGTACGGCCAGCGCCCACGGGTCGAGCGACAGCAGCCACTTGACCATCGAGCCGCGCTCCCCGCCGTCGAAGTAGACGGGGTCGCAGAGCTTGCCCATGCCGGCGTAGACGGAGATCAGGCCGAGGAAGATCCGCAGCGGGAGGAGGACCACGCCGAGGTTCATCCGGCGACCCGGGTAGTAGGCGTGCCGGACGGAGTCGGCGCCACGACGGCGGGACCCGGTGTCGTACGGGTCCCGGGCCTCGAAGTGGTCGTCGTCGTAGCCATCCTCGGCGGGGCCGCGGCCGCCGTAGGCGTTGCGGTAGGGCGGCTCGCCGTTGTTGTCGGCGTAGGCGCTGCCCACGGGGCGTACGCCGCGCAGCAGGGTGCGGTCGGGTTCGACGGGGCCGCGCTGGCCGATCACGGTCCGCTGGGCGGGGGCGGACTCGTCGAGCCGGACCCGCGGCAGGACCTGGGTCGTGCCGACGTCGTCGCCGGGGCCGCCGTCGAGGCCGATGCCCGCGTTGCGCACCGCGTGCAGGAGTTGGGTGGTGGCGCCGGCCGTGCCGCCCGGTGTGGTGCGGCCGCTCCACACCACGGGTGCCCGGCGTCTGGCACCGGAGGACGGTGCGCGGACGGCGGGGATGCGCGCGGTGTCGGCCAGGGCGTCACCCGCCGCGGGCGCGGCGAGCTGTACGCGGAAGCTGGCGTGGTTGACGATGACCTGCGCGGGATCGCACGGCACCTTGACCGAGCTCAGGCCCGGCTCGTCATCGAAGCCCGGCGAGCGTCCCCCCGGAGGCGTGCGGGGTGTTCTGGTGTCCACGCTCATCTAACCGAGTGACCCGCGGTTAAGACACTGCCTTGACCGGGTCGATCTGTCCGAGACCCGTCAAAAGATCACGGGATGCGGGATGAGCGCGCAAAAGGCCCACGGAGGGTCAGGCCGTGCCCCAGGGTGGCCGGGGACGGGGGGCGCAGGCGCGGGCCCTGGGGGCGGGTACGCAAGAGGTACGCGCCCCCGGGCCGTGGGCCGGTCAGGCGCGCCGGCGGGCCGCCTCCCACAGCACGACGCCGGCCGCGACACCGGCGTTCAGCGATTCCGCGCCGCCCGGCATCGGGATCCGCACGCGCAGGTCGCAGGTCTCGCCGACCAGCCGCGACAGGCCCTTGCCCTCGCTGCCGACGACGATGACGACCGGGCCGTCCAGGACGTCCAGGTCCTGCAGCTCGGTGTCGCCGTCCGCGGCCAGGCCGACGACGGTCAGACCGGCCTTCTGGTACGACTCCAGGGCGCGGGTGAGGTTGGTGGCCCGGGCGACCGGGGTGCGGGCGGCGGTGCCCGCGGAGGTCTTCCAGGCGCCGGCCGTCATCCCGGCGGCCCGGCGCTCCGGCACGACCACACCGTGGCCGCCGAAGGCGGAGACGGAGCGGACGACCGCGCCGAGGTTGCGCGGGTCGGTGACCCCGTCCAGCGCGACGATCAGCGGGTCCTCGCCGGCGTCGAAGGCGGCCGCGGCGAGGTCCTCGGGGTGCGCGTAGTCGTACGGCGGGATCTGGGCGACCAGGCCCTGGTGGTTGAGGCCGTTGGTCATCCGGTCCAGCTCGGGGCGCGGCGCCTCCAGGAGGTTCAGGCCGCGGTCCGTGGCGAGCTGGAGGGCCTCGCGGACCCGCTCGTCGCTGTCGATGAACTGCTGGACGTACAGCGTCGTGGCGGGCACGCCCTCGCGCAGCGCCTCGACGACCGGGTTACGGCCGACGACCAGCTCGGCGGTGCCCTTGGCGCCGCCCCGGCGCGGGGCCGGGCGCTTGGATTCGTGCCTCGCCTTGGCGTTGGCGACGCGGTTCTTGACGTGTCCCTTGCGCGCGGAGGCGGGCGGGGTCGGGCCCTTGCCCTCCAGGCCCCGGCGCCGCTTACCGCCGCTGCCGACCTGGGCGCCCTTCTTGTTGGACGTGCGGCGGTTCCTGCGCTGGCTGTTGCCGGCCATGGGTCACCTGTTTCTTCACTGCTCTCGACGTCTCGCGACGTGGAGTGGGTACGTACGTATGGAATGAGTGTCGCCCGTGTCTGCCGGGAAGGGCGAATCCGGTGGGCCGCCCACGGGCGCGCGGGGGGTCAGGACAGCGACCAGCGCGGGCCGGCGGGGGTGTCCTCGATGGCCAGGCCGGACTGCTGGAGCTGGTCGCGGATGGCGTCGGCGGTGGCGTAGTCCTTGCGTGCGCGGGCCGACTGCCGCTGGTCGAGGACGAGGCGGACGAGGGAGTCGACGACGCCGTGCAGGTCCTCCCCGCGGTCGGTGCCGCCGCCGGACCAGCGCTCGTCGAGCGGGTCCAGGCCGAGCACGCCGAGCATCGCACGCAGCTCGGCGAGCCGGGCCACCGTCGATTCCTTGTCGTCGGCGGTCAGCGCGGAGTTGCCCTGGCGGACGGTGGTGTGCACGATCGCCAGCGCCTGCGGGACGCCCAGGTCGTCGTCCATCGCCTCGGCGAAGGCGGGCGGGACCTCGGCCGCGGGCTCGACGACGCCGGCCTTCTCGACGGCCCGCTGGACGAACCCCTCGATCCGGGCGAACGCCGACTCGGCCTCGCGCAGCGCGTCCTCGCTGTACTCGATCATGGAGCGGTAGTGCGGGGTGCCGAGGTAGTAGCGCAGCACGATGGGGCGCCAGCGCTTGACCATCTCGGAGACCAGCAGGGAGTTGCCCAGCGACTTGGACATCTTCTCGCCGCCCATGGTCACCCAGGCGTTGTGGGTCCAGTACCGGGCGAAGTCGTCGCCGAACGCCTTGGCCTGCGCGATCTCGTTCTCGTGGTGCGGGAAGACCAGGTCGACGCCGCCGCCGTGGATGTCGAAGGCGGTGCCCAGGTACTTGTGGGCCATCGCCGAGCACTCCAGGTGCCAGCCGGGCCGGCCGCGGCCCCAGGGCGTCTCCCAGCTGGGCTCGCCCTCCTTGGCGGCCTTCCACATGGCGAAGTCGCGGGAGTCGCGCTTGCCGGTCTCGCCCTCGCCGGACGGCTGGCGGAGTTTGTCCAACTCCTGGTTGGAGAGCTGGAGATACTCCGGGAAGGACGTGACGTCGAAGTAGACGTTGCCGTCCGCGGCGTAGGCGTGGCCGCGCTCGATCAGGCCGCGCATCATCTCGATCATCTCGGGGATGTGCCCGGTGGCGCGCGGTTCGTAGGTGGGGCGCAGGCAGCCGAGGGCGTCGTACGCCTCGTTGAAGGCGACCTCGTTCGCGTAGCCGATCGACCACCAGGGGCGGCCCTGCTCCGCCGACTTCGCGATGATCTTGTCGTCGATGTCCGTGACGTTCCGCACGAACGTCACGTCATAGCCGCGGTGGGCGAACCAGCGGCGCATGATGTCGAAGTTCAGCCCCGACCTGATGTGCCCGATGTGCGGGGCGGCCTGCACGGTCGCACCACACAGGTAGATCGAGACGCAGCCCGGCGTGAGCGGGGTGAAGTCGCGAATCTGCCGGGCGCTGGTGTCGTACAGGCGAATCGTCACGGAACCAGGGTAGTCGGAACCCGGCAGTGCCCCGCGACGGATCGGCCACGGGGACACAGAACCGTCATATCCGTCCGTTTTGCCGGAAGTAAGGCCCGAAATCGAGGCTGCCCGCGGGCGCTTCCGTCCTCCACGGGCGGCGTCAGATACTGCCGACCACCTTGCGCGGCGTGATGCGGGCCACCACCCGCTGGGCGTCCTTGCCCGCTTCCGGGTTGAACTCGGCATAGCGCTTGCCGGTGTACTTCAGCGACAGCTCGTCGATCAGCTCCGGCCCGCCCTCGGTCGTCAGCGAGACCGTGCCGCGGATCTCGGCGTAGGTGTACGGGGCGTCGAAGGGCTGGACGACGACCGAGACGCGCGGGTCCCGGCGGACGTTGGCCTCCTTGCGGCGGCCGACGGTCGTCGAGATCAGCAGGTCGTCGCCGTCCCGCTTCACCCACACCGGCGAGACCTGGGGACTGCCGTCGGGCTGGATCGTCGCCACGGTCACGAAGACCGGGGTGTCAAGGAGCTTCTTGAGGTCGTCGGACAGGGTGGCAGTCACGAGGGGTCCTTCCTGCGGGCCGTTCCGAGGGACACGAACACTCCGATCCTCCCTCAACACCCCTGCCCCGCCCGGCATTCCCGCCGGCCGCCACCGGTCCGACCGGCCGCTGTTGGGCCGATCGGACCCGTGCCTTCCCGATGACACCGTGGCCGGATCAGGCCGTAGTACGGAAGACGATGGCCGTGGCGACCGCCGCCAGGCCCTCGGCCCGGCCGGTCAGCCCCAGCCCGTCCGAGGTGGTCCCGGAGACCGAGACCGGCGCGCCGACGGCCGCCGAGAGTGCCTTCTGCGCCTCGTCGCGCCGCTTGCCGACCTTCGGGCGGACGCCGATCACCTGCACCGCCACGTTGCCGATGGCGAAGCCCTCGGCGCGGACGATCCGGGCGGCCTCGGCCAGCAGGGTCACCCCGGAGGCGCCGGACCACTCGGGACGGCTCGTCCCGAAGTGCGCGCCCA
Organism: Streptomyces sp. NPDC107765; assembly: GCF_055657085.1. Lineage (NCBI taxonomy): Bacteria > Bacillati > Actinomycetota > Actinomycetes > Kitasatosporales > Streptomycetaceae > Streptomyces > Streptomyces sp. NPDC107765. The sequence continues at coordinate 811,134 of NZ_JBVKBL010000002.1, forward strand.
GGTCGCCGACGCCGGCCGCCGAGAACAGCGCGTCGCAGGCGGCGTGCGCGGCCACGTCGCCGTCGCTGTGGCCGGCCAGCCCGTAGCCGTCGCTCTCCGCGGCGTCCCACAGGAGCCCGGCACACCACAGCTCACGGCCCTGCTCGAAGGCGTGCACGTCGGTGCCGATGCCCACGAGGGGGACGAGCGGGGCGGCGGGGATCTGCTCAGACATAGCCATCGGTGGCCCTCCTCCGGGCGAGTACGGCCTCGGCCAGGACCAGGTCCAGCGGCCGGGTCACCTTGAACGCCTCCTCGTGACCGGGGACGACCACGACGGGTACGCCGAGCCGCTCCGCCAGTCCGGCGTCATCGGTGGCGCCCTCGCCCTCCACCACGGTGTCGTGCGCCTTGCGCAGGGTCGCGAGGTCGAAGCCCTGCGGGGTCTGCACGGCGCGCAGCAGCGACCGCTCGGGGGTGCCGACGACCGGCTCGGGGGTGCCCTGGGGCTGCGGCTCGACCTGCTTGACGGTGTCGGCGAGCGGCAGGGCGGGGACGACGGCGGGCGCTCCGGCGCGTACCGCCGCGATCACCGCGTCGACCGTGTCGACCGGGACCAGCGGGCGCGCCGCGTCGTGCACCAGCACCACGTCGATGCCCTCGGGCAGCGCGGCCAAGCCGAGGCGTACGGATTCCTGGCGGGTCTGCCCGCCGGGGACGACGACGAGCTCGGTGCGCTCGGCGAGCGGGTACTCGTGCAGCAGGCGGTCGACCTCGGTGGCGCCGTCGGACGGGGCGACCACGACGATGTGGGAGACGGCCCGGGAGGCGGCCATCGCGCGGACGGCGTGCACCAGCATGGGGGTGCCGCCCAGCGCGCGCAGCGCCTTGGGGGTGCCGGGACCGAGCCGGACACCGCGGCCGGCGGCCGGGATCACCACGGCGGTGCGGATCGGGCGGGTGGGATCTGACATCGATGGCTCCGGAGTCCGGGGCGAGCCCGGAATTGGGGCAGACAGGTTTGTTTCCTCGGACGGGGTGGGTATGGCCTGGGAGAACCCCGGCCCGTAAGAGCTGGGGGAGTGCCGGGTACGACGCCTTGACCGGACCCTTCCGTGACATCGGTCGGGGCAGATCCCGGGCCCGGCACACCTGGTGGGCCCGGCGTCCCGTCGGCAGCCCGCCCTTTCACGGTCCGGCCCCGTTTCACCGCCGGTCCGTCATGGCGTGATCTTCACAGCGCGCTCTTCACAGCCGGCTTTCACCGTCGGCATTCACCGCCAGATATGCCGCAGCGCCCGGCAACAGACCCTCCACAGGGGACGGTCGTCACTCGGGCACCGCGGCATTGCTACGTCGCTCGTCGCTGCGTCGGCGGGGCGCCGGACAGCGTCGTCAGGACGCGAGGACCTCGTCGAGCAGGGCCTCGGCCTTGTCTTCGTTGGTGTTCTCGGCGAGGGCGAGCTCGCTCACCAGGATCTGGCGAGCCTTGGCGAGCATCCGCTTCTCACCTGCGGAGAGTCCGCGCTCCCGCTCGCGCCGCCACAGGTCACGCACAACCTCGGCGACCTTGATCACGTCGCCGGAAGCGAGCTTCTCAAGATTTGCCTTGTAGCGACGGGACCAGTTCGTGGGCTCTTCGGCATACGGTGCGCGCAGCACCTCGAAGACCCGGTCCAGCCCGTCCTGACCAACCACGTCGCGTACGCCGACGAACTCCGCATTGTCCGCTGGCACACGAACAGTCAAGTCGCCCTGGGCGACCTTCAGCACCAAGTAGGTCTTGTCCACGCCTTTGATCTGGCGAGTTTCGATGGCCTCGATCAGCGCGGCCCCGTGATGGGGATAGACCACGGTGTCGCCAACCTTGAACGTCATGTGACAGGTACCCCTTCCGTGGCTATCCATGCTAACACGGGAACGGACCGTTCTGAATGGCGTTTTCGCAGGTCAGGGCATATCTCGGGGCTTGACAACAGTGACCGGAACGTGCTTCGAGGGGGTCCTGGACGCGGGAATTCGCAGGTCGGAGGGGCTTCTCGGGTGGGCGGAAACGTGCCCGTCACACACCTGGGAGCCCTTGATCGGCAGGTCGAAAGTACCGTTTTGCACGGATCCGCATGAGCGAGTTCCGCTACTCCGTTCGGCTGCTCGGGGCCTCTCCCGACCGATTCCCGAATTGATCACCGCCCGGCGGCCGAACAGTGTGATCAATTCCGCGGGGCCTTCACATTCCCTTCGAATACTCCTTTTCGGCCGGGGAAAGTGGCGCGGATTCGGCGGGCCGGCACCCGAACGGCCGCCCGGGATATTCCGACGTGTTGTCGGTGTCCCTTCATCGCGGTTGTCGCCGGGTGTTCCGCGCCCGCGCGGGTGTTTCCGCTCGGGCGGCTGCAGAATCCCGCCCCTTCGCCGGCCGGGGCCCCGATCCACGGCCGGCTTCGCCCGGGCCGCGCGCGGGCCGGGGGCCCGTGATCCCGCTGGGGGCGGGTCGGGTGCGGCGGCGCGGGGACGGCTCGGTAACCTAGCGGCGCTGACACACCCTTAGGGCGGCTTTACGTACCCGTCGTCATGACGCGTACGCAGGCCCGCCCCAGCCGTCCATCCGCGACCGGGCACGAACGTTCGGCCGCCGTAGCTCGTCAAGGAGATGCCGCCGCCGTGAGCCGCAGCCTTCGACGCGGCGTCCTCGCCGCCACCGTCCTTTCGCTCTCGATCGCCTCGCTGTCCGCCTGCGGGGCCGGGAACGACGCCCAGACGCTGCAGGTCAAGCCGGACAACGCCGCGACCTCCGCGGGCGACATCAAGATCCAGAACGCCTCCGTGGTCACCCAGCCCGACCTGAACGCCAAGGGCCCGGCCGTGGTCACCGCGACGGTCTTCAACAACGGCGCGAAGGACCAGAAGCTGACCGCCATCTCCGTCAACGGCACCGGCCAGTCGGCCAAGCTGACGCCGGCCGGCGGCTCCGCGGGCGCGATCACCGTGCCCGCCGGGGGTTCCGTCGTGATCGGCGGCCAGGGCAACGCCTCGGCTGTGCTCGCCAGCGGCCGGGAGGCCGTCCAGGACGGCAACCTCCAGCCGCTGACGTTCAGCTTCAGCTCCGCCGGCAAGGTGAAGCTGGGCGCGTACGTCGTCCCGGCGAAGAGCTACTTCCAGGGCTACGGACCGGCCGTGGTGCCGCAGCCGTCCGGCTCTGCCTCGCCGTCCGAGTCGGCCTCGCCGTCGGAGTCCGGCAAGCCCAAGGCCGGAGCGAGCTCCCTCTCCCCCAAGCCGTCGGCCTCGGTGCACGGCGCGCACTGAGCCACGGCCCTTACGGGGGCCCGGACAACGCGTCAGGGGCGTCCATCCCCCCGGATGGGCGCCCCTGACGCGTACTCCGGCACGCCGCCGCGCGCGCACCTGCGTGCGGCGGTCACCGGCGCCCCCGAGAGGGTGTCTTTACGGCTCGAACTTGTAGCCCAGCCCGCGCACCGTGACGAGGTAGCGCGGCGCGCCCGGGTCGGGCTCGATCTTGGCCCGCAGGCGCTTGACGTGCACGTCGAGGGTCTTGGTGTCGCCCACGTAGTCGGCGCCCCAGACCCGGTCGATCAGCTGCATGCGGGTCAGCACCCGGCCCGCGTTGCGCAGCAGCATCTCCAGGAGGTCGAACTCCTTCAGGGGGAGGTCGACCTTGCCGCCGGAGACCGTGACGACGTGGCGGTCCACGTCCATCCGGACCGGGCCGGCCTCCAGGGCCTGCGGGGCGACCTCCTCCGGCTCGCCTCGGCGGCGCAGCACGGCGCGGATGCGGGCGACCAGTTCGCGGGAGGAGAAGGGCTTGGTGACGTAGTCGTCGGCTCCTATCTCCAGGCCGACGACCTTGTCGATCTCGCTGTCCTTGGCGGTCACCATGATGACCGGGACGTTGGAGCGGCCGCGCAGCTGGCGGCAGACCTCGGTGCCGGGCAGGCCCGGCAGCATCAGGTCCAGCAGGACGAGATCGGCGCCGTTGCGTTCGAACTCGTCGAGTCCGTCAGGGCCCGTAGCCGCGATGGCTACCTCGAAGCCCTCCTTGCGGAGCATGTACGACAGTGCATCGCTGAACGATTCCTCGTCCTCGACGACGAGCACTCGGGTCACGGAAGGACCTCCGGGGCTGGGTGGGCAGGGAGCGGATCGTTGAAGGTCTCGTACGGGCGGTCCTCGTCGTCGAGGCCCTCCGCGGAGAGGTCGTCGGGCCGTTCGCGGTCGCGTACGGCCCCGGCTTCCGGGAGACGCAGGGTGAAGGTGGAGCCCTGTCCCTCAGCGCTCCACACCGTGACCTCCCCGCCGTGCGAGGCGGCCACGTGCTTGACGATGGCGAGGCCGAGGCCGGTCCCGCCGGTGGCGCGGGAGCGCGCCGGGTCCACGCGGTAGAACCGCTCGAAGATGCGGTCCCGGTCCCGTTCGGATATCCCGATGCCCTGGTCGGTCACGGCGATCTCGATCAGGTCGCCACCGGGCGCGGAGATCCGCCGGCCGGCGATCCCGACGCGGGTGCGGGCCGGGGAGTAGTTGACGGCGTTCTCGACGAGGTTGCCCAGGGCCGCGGCGAGCTGGCCGCGGTTGCCCCAGACGCTCAGCTCGGCGGTTCCTCCGGTGGCCATGGTGATCTGCTTGGCGCCGGCCTGCTGGCGGCAGCGGTCGATCGCCTCGGCGACGAGCTCGTCGACGCGGACCGGCTCGGCGTCCTCCAGCGGGTCGTCGTTCTGGACCCGGGAGAGGTCGATCAGCTCTTGGACGAGGTTGGTCAGGCGGGTGGCCTCGTTCTGCATCCGGCCGGCGAACCGGGTGACCGCCTCGGGGTCGTCGCTGGCGTCCATCACGGCCTCGGAGAGCAGCGACAGGGCGCCGACCGGCGTCTTGAGCTCATGGCTGACGTTGGCGACGAAGTCCCGGCGGACCGCCTCTATGCGGCGGGCCTCGGTGAGGTCCTCGACCAGCAGCAGGACGAGCCGGGAGCCGAGCGGGGCGACCCGGGCGGAGACCGCGAGCGCCTCGCCGCGGCCGGTGCCCCGGCGTGGGAGGTCCAGCTCGACCTGGCGTATCTCGCCGTCCCTGCGGGTGTCCCGGGCCATCTGCATCATCGGCTCGACGGCGAGCTTGCCGCCGCGGACCAGCCCGAGCGCATACGCCGCGGAGCTGGCCTTGACGACCGCGTCGGCCTCGTCGAGGACCACGGCGGAGGAGCGGAGCACCGACAGGACGGTGTCGACGCCGGGCGGCAGCACCGCGTCCGTGTGGAGCGAGGAGCGGGTGGGCTTGGCCTGGTCGCGCTCGCTCCAGCGGAACGCCAGCATGGCGAAGACACCGGTGCACAACCCGGCGATCGCTGCCACTGCGGCGACGGCCGCATCCACGTTCATGACTCCAGAGTATGTGCCGGGTCCGACACTCCCCCAGCCTCGCGAGCCGCTGCTCCAGCAGCCGTCGCCCAGAGTTCACCGTGGCGTCCGCGCGGGTTCACTCCGGATGCCGGCGCCGGGCGGGCGGCCGCCCCGGAGGCGGTGGCCGGTCGCCCAGAGTTCACCTTGGCGTCGGCGGCGGTTCACCCCCGGTGGGACCGCAGGTCGCGATCCGGCCGCAGGGTGAGGGTGCGGTCCGGGTGACGGGCCGGTGCCGCCCGGGGAGCGTACCCGCGCGGACACGGACCGTGAGAGCGTGGACACCGGACCACCGCCGGGACCCACCGCCGCACTCCCCCCACCCCACGCGACACACGACACTCGACGCGAGAGAAGGACACAGATGCGGGACGCGTACCACGAGGAGCTGGATTCGATCGGCGAGGGCCTGGTCGAAATGGCCCGGCTCGTCGGCTCCGCGATCGGGCGCGCCACCACGGCGATACTCGACGCGGACCTGAAGCTGGCCGAGCACGTCATCGCCGGCGACGAGAAGGTCGACGACCTCCAGCGCGACCTGGAGGCCCGGGCGATCGCCCTGCTGGCGCGGCAGCAGCCGGTCGCCACCGACCTGCGGATCGTCGTCACCTCGCTGCGGATGAGCGCCGACCTGGAGCGCTCCGGCGACCTGGCCCAGCACGTGGCCAAGCTGGCCCGGCTGCGCTTCCCGGAGACGGCCGTGCCGCGCGATCTGCACGCCACCATCCTGGAGATGGGGCAGCTGGCGCAGCGCCTGATGGCGAAGGCGGCCGAGGTCATCATCACCAAGGACGTCGACCTGGCGCTCCAGCTGGAGCAGGACGACGACGCGATGGACCTGCTGCACCGCGCGCTCTTCCAGCACCTGATGGACGACCGCTGGAAGCACGGCATCGAGACGGCCGTGGACGTGACCCTGCTCGGCCGCTACTACGAGCGCTTCGCGGACCACGCGGTGTCCGTCGCCAAGCGGGTGGTCTACCTCGTCACCGGTGAGCACGCCGACGAGATCGCCCCGGCGACGCCGGTCGAGGGCGCGTAGTCCGTGACGCCGGTCGGGCGCGGGGAGCTGCCGGGCCGGCCGGGGCCGCATAGGCCCGCGGTCCGCCCGGTAGGTCTGCCCGCGCGCCACCGTGCGCCGTTGCGGTGTGCCTCCACGCGCCGTTGACGCGCCTCGGCGCGCGGGCATGCAATGGCGTCAGGTGACCCTAGGAGGCAATGCATGGCACTCATGGCGGACTCTCCGAACCCCGCGTCCCCGCACACCCCGACGGCCGGCGACCGTCCGCAGCTCCCGCTGCTCGCCGGGTGCAGCTGCGGTTCCGGCTGTAGCTGCGGCTGCCAGTCGGGCGGCCCCTGCCAGTGCGGCGGCGGCTGCTAGCGGCCCGTCACGACAGCCCCTCATCACGACAGCACGGCGCCACCCGGGCCCCGGCCGGCAGCGATACCGGCCGGGGCCCGTGGTGCGGGTCACACACTGAGCGTCAGTCGGTGGACCTCGTCCGCCTTGTGTCCGGCGCGCTCGTGGATGCGCTGGACGGCCTCGGCCGAGGGCGCCTCCGACAGACAGAACACCTCACCGGAGTCGGTGTCGGCCCAGGCGTGCTCGAACGTCACGCCCTCCTCGCCCTGGATGTCGAGGTCCGCCTGGTGCGCCTCTCTGAGCTGATCGGCCGTGAGGCCCTTCATGTTGCGATGGATGTCCATGAACTTGGGCATCGCTCTCATCCTTCCCGTCGCGGATGCCTACCGCCCGCCCCTCCCCCGACCCCCTTCCCTCCCTTCCATGCTGCCCCCGCACGCCCCGGACGTCCCCCGGGGCGCCGCCCGGGCCTCGCCCCAACGGCTCGCCGCCGGTTGCGCCGCCGCCCTCCGCCCGGCGGGATGGGGTACATGGAGTCGCGTCAGCCCGCGCCGGAAACCCGTCGCGTACCGCCCGCCGAACGGTCCCACTGGGTCGCGTTCGCCGGCATCCTGCTGATGCTGAGCGGCCTGTTCGACCTCATCACCGGCTTCGTCGCCCTGCTCGACCGCGGCTACTACTCCACGACCGCCAATCACGGCAACCGCCTGCTGATCTTCAACTTCGCCGTCTGGGGCTGGGTGTGGATCGTCATCGGCGTCGCGCAGGTCCTGGCGAGCCTGGGCGTCTTCCTGGGGGCGCGGGCCGCGCGGATCACCGGCATCGTGCTGGCCTCCGCCTGCCTCGTCGGCCAGCTGATCTTCCTGTCGGCGTTCCCGTACTGGTCGATCTTCGTGATGGCCATGTCCCTGCTGGTCATCTACGGCCTGGTCACCGTCCCCCGCCACCTGCCGGGCGAGCGCGTCTGACGACGCCCCCGTACCCCCGTACGCGAACAAGCCCCCCACCCGCGGGAAAACCGCAGGCAGGGGGCTTGATCGTGTGGGCTTACTTCTTCTTGCCCTGGTTCTTCACGGCCTCGATGGCGGCCTTGGCGGCCTCCGGGTCGAGGTAGGTGCCGCCGGGGGTGACCGGGCGGAAGTCGGCGTCCAGCTCGTAGGAGAGGGGGATGCCGGTGGGGATGTTCAGGCCGGCGATGTCCGCGTCGGAGATGCCGTCGAGGTGCTTGACCAGGGCGCGCAGGCTGTTGCCGTGGGCGGCGACCAGGACCGTCTTACCGGCGAGCAGGTCCGGGACGATGCCGTCGAACCAGTACGGCAGCATGCGGACGACGACGTCCTTGAGGCACTCGGTCTGCGGGCGCAGCTCCGGCGGGAGCGTGGCGTAGCGGGGGTCGTCGAACTGCGAGAACTCGGCGTCGTTGGCGAGCGCCGGCGGCGGGGTGTCGTACGAGCGGCGCCAGAGCATGAACTGCTCCTCGCCGAACTCGGCCAGGGTCTGTGCCTTGTCCTTGCCCTGCAGCGCGCCGTAGTGGCGCTCGTTCAGGCGCCACGAACGGTGCACGGGGATCCAGTGGCGGTCGGCGGCCTCCAGGGCCAGCTGCGCGGTGCGGATGGCGCGCTTCTGGAGGGAGGTGTGCACGACGTCGGGGAGCAGGCCGGCCTCGGTCAGCAGCTCTCCGCCGCGGACCGCCTCCTTCTCGCCCTTCTCGTTGAGGTTGACGTCCACCCAGCCGGTGAACAGGTTCTTCGCGTTCCACTCACTCTCGCCGTGGCGGAGCAGGATCAGCTTGTACGGTGCGTCGGCCATGCCGTCGAGCGTAATCGAAATCCGGATACCGCCTTGCCCGGGTCCAGGACCTGGTCTTCCGCGTGACGTTTGACGCTTTTCGTCAAATGACTGGTGGCCGGGGCGTGGCGGTATGTAGGTTGCGCATGCGGTCGGCACCACTTACATATCCGGCGATGAGCCGGACGCCGACCGCCTCGCACCCACCACGCGACGCGTCGCCGCACACCACTCGGGGGATCACTGTCATGCCCACGCCCACTCCACCCCACGCGTCCCGCCCGGGCCGGTGGTCCGCCCTCCGGCGAGCCGCCGTCGACAGCGTCTCCGGGCTGCCCCGGCAGTTCTGGTGGCTATGGACCAGCACCCTGATCAACCGGCTGGGCGCGTTCGTCGCGACGTTCCTGGCCCTCTACCTCACCGTCGAGCGCGGCTACTCCGCCTCGTACGCGGGCCTGGTCGGCGCGCTCTACGGGCTCGGCGGGGTGATCTCCTCCGTGGGCGCGGGGGTGCTGACCGACCGGCTCGGGCGGCGGCCCACGATGCTGATCGCGCAGCTGTCGACGTCGGTGTCCGTGGCGGTGCTCGGCTTCATGGAGGACCCGGTCGCCATCGCGGTGGTGGCCGGCGTCGTCGGTATGGCGACCAACGCCTCCCGCCCCGCCGTCCAGGCGATGATGGCCGACATCGTCGCCCCCGAGGACCGGGTGCGCGCCTTCTCGCTCAACTACTGGGCCATCAACCTCGGTTTCGCCGTCTCCTCCACCGCCGCCGGCCTCATCGCACAGCACGGCTATCTGGCCCTCTTCCTGGGCGAGTCGGCGCTCGTGCTGACCTGCGCGCTGGTGGTCTTCGTCAAGCTCCCCGAGTCCCGGCCCACGGCCGACACCCCGGCCGGCCCGCAGGACCCCGCCGGTCAGGGCGCGTCCGCCGCACCGGTCTCCATGCTGACCGTGCTGCGCGACGGCCGCTTCATGACCGTCGTCGGCCTCAACCTCCTGCTGGCCCTGCTCTTCCAGCAGGCCTACGTCTCCATGCCGGTCTCGATGGGCCGGGACGGCTTCTCCAGCGCGGACTTCGGCGCCGTCATCGCGGTCAACGGCATCCTGATCGTCCTCCTCCAGATCCCGGTGACCCGTTTCATCGAGCACCGCAGCCCCGCGACGCTGCTCATCGGCTCGGCACTGCTCGCCGGCTACGGCTTCGGACTGACCGCGCTGGCCGGCTCGGTCGCCATGTACGCGCTCGCGGTCGCCGTCTGGACGCTCGGCGAGATCATCAACTCCCCCACCCAGATGGGCCTGGTGGTGCGCCTCTCCCCCGTACACGGCCGCGGCCGCTACCAGGGCATGTACGCCCTGTCCTGGTCCGTCGCCTCCCTGACCGCCCCCCTGATCGGCGGCACGGTCATCGACCACTACGGCGCGGACACCCTCTGGGCCGGCTGCGCGGTGGTCGGCACGGTGGCTGCCCTGGGCTACGGCCTGCTGCTACGGAGCCTCCCGGCCCAAGCGGCCACGACCAGCACTTCCTCTTCCTCTCCCGCTTCCGCTCCCCCCACTCCTGCTTCCGCCTCGACCACCGCACCGGCCGCGGCTCCGGCGACGGGGGAACAGGTCGCGTAACGGCGGGCCGGTGCGCCGGAAATCCGTCGCTCCTCCTGGCCCTCCGGGGCTAGCGTCGCGGCCATGTTGCACGCCGAAGCCATGACCCGGTCCAAGACGTCGTACGTCTGCCTCCCCTGCCGGGCCTCCTACAAGCAGCCGTATCCAGGCGACCACGAACGCCGCTGTCCGCGCTGCGCACAGCCGTTGATCCACGTCGGTTCCGCGTTCGCACCGCCGAAGCGCCGTGACACCGCGGGCTGGCGGGTGCTCTCGGTGCTGCTGAACGCCGGCGTCCGGTTCCACAAGAGCTGTTGCGGCGGCCCCGGTTACCGCCCCCGCACCCTCGCCGAAGTACGCGCGCGCTTGGCCTACGCCAAGGCCACCGGCGAGCCGTTCGCCCGCGCGCTGGTGCGCTGCGAGGTGCCGTGACCCGGCGCCGGGCGACGAGGCGCGCCGGGCCTTTGGCCACGCGAGGTTCGTGGTAGCCCCACCCCCAAGAGACGTGGCTGCACGGTCGAGCCGGGCGGGACCTTTCGGGACGCTGGTGGTGTGTACGGGCGGGCCGGCGAGCGGTCCGGGCGTACGGATGATCCGGCGGAACGGACGGGGAGTGGGGCATGGGCGCGGGTGCGGAGCGACGGGTGGCGCGGTGGGGCACGGCGGTCGGCGTGCTGGTGATGGGTGGGGCACTGGTGGCCGGAGGGGCGGCCGCGGTGGCCGGGACGGCCCCGGGGGAGGCGCCACCGACGGCGGCGGCCCGTTCCGCCGGCGCCGGCGGAAGTCGTTCCACCGCGCCCATGACCCTTCCCGCGCCCACCGGTCGGCAGCAGGTCGGCACGGTGGCCCTGCACCTGATCGACCGTCAGCGGCGCGATCCGTGGGGTGGCGGGACGCCGGGGCACCGGTACCGGGAAGTGATGGTCAGCGTTCGGTATCCGGCCGGCGCGGGGGCCGGGCGATATCCGCGTGCCGCTCAGCTGACGCCGCGTGAGGCGGCCGCGTTCGACCGGATGAACAGCTTCTCGGAGCACATACCGCCGGGGAAGGTCGCCTGGCAGGCCACCCGGACCGCCGCGCACACGGGGGCGCCGGTGGCGGCGCGGCGGCCCGGGCAGCGGCTGCCGGTGGTGCTCTACTCCCCCGGCGCCGGCGATCCGCGCGGGTTCGGCAGCACGCTCTGCGACGAACTGGCCTCCCGCGGCTATGTGGTGGTCACCGTCGACCACACCTACGAGGCGCCGGCGGTGGAGTTCCCGGGCGGTCGGATGGCCCGCAGTGTGATGCTGGCGGAGGCGGCCAAGGCGAAGAAGGCCGGGCGGATGACGGAACTGCTGCGGAAGGTCAGCGCGGTGCGGGTGGCCGACACCCGGTTCGTGCTCGACGAGTTGGGCCGGCGGGGGGACGACTCCCCGCTGCCGCGCGGGCTGCGCGGGGGGCTGGACCTGGGCGCCGTGGGGATGTTCGGGCAGTCGGCCGGCGGGTTCACCGCCGCGCAGACGATGCACGACGACCGGCGGATCCGGGCCGCGGCGAACCTGGACGGGGTGATGGGCTACACCCAGCGGGACGACGACCCGTCGAACCCGTCGACGGTCGGCCGGGACGGCGTCGACCGGCCGTTGCTGCTGATGGGCATGGACGGCGACACCCACCACACGGTGGCCTCCTGGGGCGCGGTCTGGGAACACAGCCGGGGCAGGGGCGGCGCCTGGCTGCGGGACCTGACGCTGCGCGGCAGCCGGCACGCGACGTACACGGACGCGGAGACGCTGATCCCGCAGGTCGCCCGGCAGGTGGGGCTGTCCCCGGCCGAGGTGGCGAAGATGATCGGGGCGGTGCGGCCGGCCCGGGCGGTCGCGGCCCAGCGGGCGTACGTCTCGGCCTTCTTCGACCGGTGGCTGCGCGGACGGGGCGACGGCGGTCTGCTGGACCGGCCGTCGGCGCGCCACCCGGAGGTGCGGTTCGTACCGTGAGCGCACCTCAGCTGCCCGGCCGGCCACGGGGGACCGGCCGGGCAGCGCCTCTTCCCGTCAGCTCACTCCGGCGACGACGCGTAATGCACGGTCTTCGCCGTCAGCAGGAACAGGTCCGGGCGCCGGTCGACGCCCGCCGGGTCGGCGGGGTCGAGGAGCCGGTCCAGGGTCGCGAGGTCCTCGGCGTCCAGGTGGTCGGCGAGGGTGTCCCGGCAGCGCTCCAGGGACCGCCGTACGAACTGCCGGGTGCCGTCCGCCAGCGGGGCCGGACGGTCCACGAGGAAGGTCCGGCTCCGGGCGCCGGTGAGCCCCGCGGCCCGCAGCATGCCCGGCCAGTCCTCGACCACCGCCACCGAGCCGGGCAGTTCGTCCCGCATCCGGCCGAAGCGGAGCGCGGTCGCACCGTCGAGGCGTTCCTGCAGGCCGGGGCGGCCGAAACCCAGGTCGCGCGGCAGCCAGCGGGGCGGCAGACCGCCCTCGACGATGGCGAGGACACCGCCGGGGGTGAGCAGTCGGGCCAGCCGGTTCAGGGCGTCCTGCTGGTCGCCGACGTGGTGCACGACCTGAGCGGACCACACCAGGTCCGCCGGCCCCAGGTCGGCGAGGCCGGCCGGGAATTCGGCGACCTCGGTCCGCAGCGGCACCCCGAGCCGCTCGGCCCGCTCCCGCGCGCGGACCAGCAGCTCGGGCGTGCCGTCCACCGCGGTGACCTCGGCCTGCGGGAACAGCGCCGCGAGCCGGCAGGCGGCGACCCCCGGGCCGCTGCCGATGTCCAGTACGCGGCGCGGGCTCAGCTGCTTCAGCTCCTCGAACGCCTGGCGCACATAGGGGCTGTGGATCTCGCCCTCCAGCTCCAGCAGATCGGCCATCGCGGCCCAGTCGAAGTCGTCGCCGTGGCCGAGATTGTGGCCGTGGTGGTGCCCGTGGTTGTCGCCACTCATCGCTTCCGTCCCTCCGGGTCGTGTGGGGTCAGCCGCCCACGAGCCCGACGATGCGGCGGACTGGGGCGCACCGGCAAGCTTTGTTGCCGTTCCGGCAATGGCCCACGTACCTGTCTGTCCCGCCGCGGTTGTTTCTCGCCGTTGCGCCTGCGGCGGGCTGGGTTTGTGGTGGGTGCGGTGACGGGCCTCCGGGGCCGGTTGTGTGGACTGCTGACGCTTTACGTCCACACAACCGGCCCCTCCGGCCCGTCCCCTCCCGTTGAGGGAGAAGGAATGCGGTGCGTGGGGGCGGGCGTTGAGGCATGCAAGGGGACCTTGCTACCCCTACGGGATGCTCGAACAGAACCCGTAAGGGTTACGAGCGCCCCCTGCGGGGCCACAACCAACCGGGCCGGGCAACGCATTCCCAAAACCCCACGCCACCAGATGCTCGCTCAACAACGCGCGCCCCCACTCACCCGCACACTCCCCCAACGGGAGGGGACGGGCCGGAGGGGCCTTGTTCGTGGACGTAAAGCGCCAGCAGTCCACGAACAAGGCCCCGCAGGCCAGTCACCGCACCCACCACAAACCCAGCCCGCCGCAGGCGCAACGGTGAGCGACCCCCGCGGCGCAGCAGACAGCCACGTGCGGCGCGCCGCAAAGCGCAACGGCGAGCGAGCCCCGCGGCGGGAGAGACGGGTACGTGGGGCTCAACGCTCCCGCGTGAGATGCGTGAACGCATCCAAGTTCCGCGTCGGCTCTCCCCGCGAGACCCGCCACGCGTACTCCTTGCGGATCGCGGTGGCGAAGCCCATTTCGAGGAGGGTGTTGAAGCTGCCGTCGGCGTTTTCGAGGACGGTGCCGAGGATGCGGTCCAGCTCGTCCGGGGTGACCGCGACGAGCGGCAGCTTGCCGACGAGGTAGATGTCACCGAGCTTGTCGATCGCGTAACTCACGCCGTAGAGGCGGGTGTTGCGCTCCAGGAGCCACCGGTGCACGGCCTCGTGGTTCTCGTCGGGGCGGCGGACGACGAAGGCGTTGACGGAGAGGGAGTGCCGGCCGACGAGGAGGGAGCAGGTCGTCGACAGCTTGCGGGTCCCGGGGAGCTTGACGACGTAAGCGCCGTCGGACGGGGACTCCCAGTCCAGGCCGGCGTCGGCCAGCGCCGTCTCGATCACCCGTCGTGCGTCCGCGGGGCGTACGTCCGCAACGGGGCGTACGTCGTCCGCCGGTCGTGCGTCGTCAGCCTGGGGCAGGTCGTCAGCCATGGGCCGATCGTAGGTGACGCCGCCGCTCCTGCATGGCCGCGGTGTAGACGTCGCCGGTGGCCGCGGCGGCGGTGTCCCAGCCGAAGGACTGGGCGTGCCGGGCGGCGTCGGCGCCCATGCGGGTGGCGAGGTCCGGGTCCCGGAGGAAGCGCTGCAGGGCGCGGGCGTAGTCGGCGGGGTCGTGGCCGGAGACGAGGAAGCCGCTGACGCCGTCGCGGACGGCCACCGGCAGCCCGCCGACCGCGGCGGCGATGACCGGGGTGCCGCACGCCTGGGCCTCGATGGCGACCAGTCCGAAGGACTCGCTGTACGAGGGCATGACCAGGACGGAGGCGGCGCGGTACCAGTCGGCGAGCTGTTCCTGGCCGACCGGCGGGCGGAACCGCACGAGGTCGGCGATGCCGAGCCGGGCGGCGAGCTTCTGCAGCCCCTCGGGCTTGGCCAGGCCGCTGCCGCTGGGGCCGCCGACGACCGGGACGACGAGCCGGGAGCGCAGCGAGGGGTCCTCGGCCAGCAGGGCGGCGGTCGCGCGCAGCAGGATGTCGGGGGCCTTGAGGGGTTGTATGCGGCCGGCGAAGAGCGGGATGACCGCGTCCTGGGGGAGGCCGAGGCGGGCGCGGGCGGCGGCCCGGCTCTCGGCGATGCCGTCGCTCGTCGGCCGGAAGCGGTCGAGGTTGACGCCGGGGTGGACGACCGCGACCCGGCCGCGGTCGGCGTCGTAATGCCGGATCAGCTCGTCGGCCTCCTCGTCGGTGTTGGCTATCAGGCGGTCGGCGGCCCGGACGACCTGGGTCTCGCCGATGACCCGGGCGGCCGGCTCGGGGGTGTCGCCGACGGCCAGGGCGGCGTTCTTGACCTTGGCCATGGTGTGCATGGCGTGCACCAGCGGGACGCCCCAGCGCTCGGCGGCCAGCCAGCCGACGTGGCCGGAGAGCCAGTAGTGGGAGTGGACCAGGTCGTAGTAGCCGGGGCGCTGGCCGGCCCAGGCCTGCATCACGCCGTGGGTGAAGGCGCACAGCTGGGCGGGCAGGTCCTCCTTGGCCAGGCCCTCGTACGGGCCGGCGTCGACATGGCGGACGAGGACGCCGGGGGCGAGGTCGACCGCGGGCGGGAGGGTGCCGGTGGTGGCGCGGGTGAAGATCTCCACCTCGATGTTGATCGAGGCGAGCTTCTTGGCGAGCTCGACGATGTAGACGTTCATGCCGCCGGCGTCGCCGGTGCCGGGCTGGTGCAGCGGGGAGGTGTGGACGCTGAGCATCGCCACCCGGCGCGGACGGCGCGCGCCACCGGGCAGACGCAGCCGCGACGGTCCCGGGAACGGCCCATGGGGACGGCTGCGGAGCCGGGACACATATGGGCTCACGTCGAGCTACCTCCTAGCCGGGGCGCGGCGGCACGCCACCGACCTGCTGCAACAACACATCAGGGCCATCCATTTCCGTCCGGCGGCCCATCGTCGCACTTTGCCAAAGTGTGACCGTTCGGTGCACGTGACCGATCGCACGTGACCGCGGGGCAAGGAGGTCCCCGGCTCCCCATACTCTCGAAGCCATGCCCCGCCGCCCCGCCCCCGCTCACCCCGCGCCGACCCGGCCCGTCGGCAGCGCGACCCGCGGGACCACCAACCCCAACCGGCTGCGCCGGATGGACCGCTGGATCGCCGCGGAACACGGCGCCGCGCTGCGCCGCTCGGCCGACCCGGTCGCGGTCGACCTCGGCTACGGCGCCGCGCCCTGGACCGCGGTCGAGCTGCTGGGCCGGCTGCGCACGGTGCGCCCCGACGCCCGGGTCGTCGGCATAGAGATCGACCCGGCGCGGGTGGCGGCCGCCCGCCCGTACGAGAAGCCGGGGCTGGACTTCCTGCACGGCGGCTTCGAGGTGCCGCTGCCCGGCGACCGGGGGCGGGCGCCGCTCCTGATACGGGCCGCGAACGTGCTGCGGCAGTACGACGAGGACGAGGTGGCCGCCGTCTGGCGGCGGCTGTGCGCGCGGCTGGCCCCCGGCGGGCTGCTGGTCGAGGGCACCTGCGACGAGATAGGGCGCCGGCACGTATGGGTGGCGCTGGGCCCCGAAGGGCCCCGCACGGTCACCTTCGCGGCCCGGCTCGGCACCCTGGAAACCCCCTCCGACCTGGCCGAACGCCTCCCCAAGGCGCTGATACACCGCAATGTGCCGGGCGAGCCGGTGCACGCCTTCCTGCGCGACTTCGACCGGGCCTGGGCGGCCGCCGCCCCGCTGGGCGCGCTCGGTGCGCGGCAGCGGTGGCGGGCCGCGGTGGCGTCCCTCGCGGCGGACTGGCCGCTGGCCGGTGACCCACGGCGGCGGCGCCAGGGCGAGGTCACCGTGCGCTGGGAGGCGCTGGCGCCGCGCGGGTAGCACCCGCGCGCATCAGGCCCGGCGCTGCGGTCACACCGCCAGCGGCCTGGCCTTGGGCCCGCGGGCCGCGGCGGGCCGGGCCGCCAGCTCGCGCAGCCGCCGCTCGGTCGTCGAGCCGCGCGGGGCCGTGTACGTGACCAGCGCCTGGTCCGGGTCGGTGGTCAGCCGGAAGCTCTCGAAGGTGATCTCCAGCTCGCCGACGTCCGGGTGCCGCAGGCGCTTGGTGCCGCGCAGGCACTCGTGCACCGACTGGGCCTCCCAGAGCCGCCGGAAGTCCGCACTGCGCGCCAGCAGTTCATTGACGACGTCGCAGATCCGCGGGTCGTCCGGGTGCCGGCCGCTGTCGGCGCGCAGATTGCCGACCACCTCGACGGCCTTGTCCTCCCAGTCGGGGTGCCGCGCGCGTGCCGCCGGGTCCAGGAAGACCAGCAGTGCGGTGTTCCGCCGGTCCGGGAGAAGCGCGTCCAGGTCGAAGGCGATCCGCCCGCCGAGCGCGTTCCAGGCCAGGATGTCCAGGCCGCGGCCGATGACCATGGCCGGGACGGTGCTCGCCATGGCGTCCAGCAGCTGCCGGATCTCCGGCCGTACGGTCTGGCCGCGGACCGCCCGGGGCGCGCAGTCCGCCTCGCTCCGCCGCCGGGGCACGGCGATGTTGCGCAGGTACGTCACCTCGCCGCCGGACAGCCGCAGCGCCCGCGCGATGGCGTCCAGGACGGAGTCGGAGATGGCGGGCGCCCGGCCCTGCTCGATGCGGGTGTAGTAGTCGACGCTGATGCCGGCGAGCTGGGCGACCTCCTCGCGCCGCAGCCCGCGCACCCGGCGGCGGCCGATCCCGCTCGGCAGGCCCAGGTCGGCCGGGTCCAGCGCGGCGCGGCGCGCCTTGAGGAACGAGCTGATCTCGATTTCCGCGTGCAGCATCCGTCCAGTATGCGCGCGGCGCCGCATGGGTGGTTCCGCCGGACCCAGGCTGCGACGGGCCTGGTCCGCTCCGGCCGGCCCCAGCAGTCTGGGGCGCACGCGGTCGTCAGAACGAACCGACAACGGACAGGGAGCAGCTCATGCAGCGCAGGATCCTCGGCGGCACCGGCATCTCGGTCAGCGAGTACGCGCTGGGCGCGATGATGCTCGGCGCCCTCGGCAACACCGACCACGCCGACTGCGTCCGCATCGTGCACCGCGCACTGGACGCCGGCATCAACTTCGTGGACACCGCGGACATGTACTCCGCGGGCGAGTCCGAGGAGATCGTCGGCAAGGCCCTCAAGGGACGCCGCGACGACGTCGTACTGGCCAGCAAGTTCTTCAACCCGATGGGCCCGGACGCCAACCACGGCGGGGCGTCCCGGCGTTGGATCGTGCGCGCCGTGGAGGACAGCCTGCGCCGGCTGGACACCGACCACCTCGACCTCTACCAGGTCCACCGCCCCGACCCCACGACCGACATCGACGAGACCCTGTCCGCGCTCTCGGACCTGGTCCGCTCCGGCAAGGTGCGGGCCATCGGCACCTCGACGTTCCCCGCCGAGCAGATCGTCGAGGCCCAGTGGACCGCCGAGCGCCGCGGCCACGTCCGGTTCCGTACCGAGCAGCCGCCGTATTCGATGCTGGCGCGCGGGGCGGAGAACGCGGTGCTGCCGACCGCGCAGCGCTACGGCATGGGCGTGCTGACCTGGGGCCCGCTCAGCGCCGGCTGGCTCTCCGGCCGCGATCTGTCGGCCAGTTCCCGGGCCGCCCTGGAAAGCCGGAAGTTCGACCTGGCGGTCCCGGAGAACGCCCGCAAGGCCGAGGCGGTCCGCGCCCTGTCCGAGGTCGCCTCCGACGCCGGCCTCACCCTCCCCCACCTGGCCACCGCGTTCGTCCGCTCGCACCCGGCGGTGACCTCGGTCATCATCGGCCCGCGCACCCTCGACCAGTTGGAGAGCCTGCTGGACGGCGCCGACATCACCCTCGACGCGGACGTCCTGGACCGGATCGACGCCATCGTCCCCCCGGGCACCGACCTCAACCGCATCGACAACTACTACCTGCCTCCGGCCGTCACGGACCCGGCGCTGCGGCGCCGCTGAACCGGCCCGCCCTCACGCCAGATGCAGTGCGGCGAGCAGCGCGTCGACCAACGGCCGGTCCCGTTCCTGGGTGAGGCGGTGGCGGGCCTCCTCCGGGGGGAGCCACTCCAGCCGGTCGACCTCGTCGGTCGGCGTGAACGCTCCCCCCATCGCCTCGGCGGCCCAGTAACGGACCTGCTTGGGGCGGCCGTTGGCGAAGTAGTAGGAGGTCGGCAGGGGGGCGCCGGGGCGGCAGTCCATGCCGGTCTCCTCGGCCACCTCGCGGACCGCTCCGGCCAGGGCGTCCTCGCCGCGCTTCAGTTTGCCCTTCGGGTGGGACCAGTCGTCGTACTTGGGCCGGTGGACGAGCGCGATCTCCAGGCCGTGCTCGGCGGAGGGGCGGCGGCGCCACAGCACACATCCCGCGGCCTGCACCGTCTTGCGGGCGTCCGGCTTGCGGGTGTCCGGCTTGTGGGCCGGGGGCTCTCCAGGTCCCGTCATCGTTCCACCCCCTTCAGGGCCTTCTCCCGGGACAGCCAGACGCGGCCGAAGGCGTAGCGGGCCGCCTCGACCTGGTGGCGCTGGTCGGCGTGGAGGACGCCGAGGGCGTAGGCGGTGGCCGGGGCGATGCGGGGGGTGCGGGCCGCGGCGGCGGCCGCTGCGGCGGCCTCGGCGGCGTCGCGGTGGCCCTCCAGGAGCAGGGCCGCCTCCGCCAGGCGGGGGTCGGCGTACTCGGGGACGAGCACCTCCTGGGCGTAGCGGCTCAGCCGGAGCAGCACCCGGACCTGGTGCCAGGGCGCGTCCTGGCGGGCGCCGTCGGCCAGCGCCTCGGCGTTGTACGGCTGTCCGGCGCGGACCAGCGGCAGCCCGCCGACCGCCTCGGCGAGCCGGCGCGCGGACTGCTCGGCGAGCGGCGGCAGCGCCTCGGCGGCCGGGACGTCCGCGGCCGCGCGGGTCAGTGGCACCTCGGAGGCGAGCACGGCGACGGAGTCGGCGACGGCGTGGAAACGGGACGAGCCCAGGGCCTGGAGCGCGGCGGTGTGAGCGCGGGTACGGGCGAGGGTGAGCTGGCGGTCCAGCAGCGCCCCGGCCCGCGCGGCACCGGCGGCCAGGACGGCATCGGCGTCCGGGACGGCGGTGTCGCGCCCTTCGAGGGAGCCGGTGTCGGAACCGGTGCCGGAGCCGGTGTCCGTACCGGAAGCCTCCGTCGTGCGGACGCCCGTGGAGCGGGTCCCGGCGGCCGGTTCGGCGCCGCGGCCGGTCCGTACGCCGCGGCCGGTGCGCGGGGCGCGGTCGGTGCTGCGTTCAGGGCGGTCAGGGCGGTCGGTGCGGCCGGTCAGCCGCGTCAGGGCGGCCATCAGCCGGTCGCGGCGGGCCGCACAGGTCTGTTCGCGGGCCAAGGTGCCGGACAACCAGCCCAGTTCGGCGAGGAGTTGGTCGGCCCAGACCTCCTCGGTCAGCGGCCGGAAGGTGTGCAGGGTGGCGCTGATCCGGCGGGCGGCGCGGCGCAGCCGGCGGGCGGCCGCGCCGGCGCCCTCGGCGTCCGGGCCGCTCTCCCGGTGCAGCCGCAGACTGCGCAGGAAGTCCGCGGACTGCTGGTGGAGGTAGCCGGCGAGCACGTCCTCGGCGGTGCGCCCGGCGAGGTGCGGGCCGACGGCGGGTCCGGTGCCGGCCGCCGGGTCGTCGTACGGCTCCGATGGATCGTACGGTCCGTACGGTCCGTAGGGTCCGTAGGGTCCGTCCACCACCGCGGCACGGGCGCCGGCCGCCCCGCCGGGCTCGCATCCGGTGCCGAGGAGACCGGCCGGCCCCCCGGTCCGCTGGTCAGGTCGCTGGGCCACGCCGGCGCCTCCGGGCGTCGATGAGCATTTCCTGTACGTTGCGCAGCGGCGCGCCGTCCGCGTCCACGGAGCGCCGGGTCCAGTCGCCGTCCGGGCCCAGGTGCCAGGAGGACGTGGTGTCCGAGGTACCGGTCTCCAGGAGCCGGGTGAGGGAGGCGCGGTGCGCCGGGTCGGTGACCCGGACCAGCGCCTCGATCCGCCGGTCGAGGTTGCGGTGCATCATGTCGGCGCTGCCCAGCCACACCTCGGGCTCGCCGCCGTTGCCGAAGGCGAAGATCCGGGAGTGTTCCAGGAAGCGGCCGAGGATGCTGCGGACCCGGACGTTCTCGCTGAGGCCGGGCACTCCCGGGCGCAGCGCGCAGATGCCGCGCACCCAGATGTCGACCGGCACGCCGGCCTGCGAGGCGCGGTAGAGCGCGTCGATGACGGCCTCGTCGACCATCGAGTTGACCTTGATGCGGACGTACGCGGGCCGTCCCGCGCGCTGGTGCGCGATCTCCTTGGTGATCCGCTGTATCAGACCGTCGCGCAGCGACTTGGGGGCGACCAGGAGGCGGCGGTAGGTCTCCCGGCGGGAGTAGCCGCTCAGCCGGTTGAAGAGGTCGGAGAGGTCGGCGCCCACCTGCGGGTCGGCGGTCAGCAGCCCGAGGTCCTCGTAGAGCCGGGCCGTCTTGGGGTGGTAGTTGCCGGTGCCCACGTGGGAGTAGCGGCGCAGCATGTCGCCCTCCTGGCGGACCACGAGGGAGAGCTTGCAGTGCGTCTTCAGGCCGACCAGGCCGTAAACGACGTGGCAGCCCGCCTCCTCCAGCTTGCGGGCCCACTTGATGTTGGCCTGTTCGTCGAACCGGGCCTTGATCTCGACCAGCACCAGGACCTGCTTGCCGGATTCCGCCGCGTCTATCAGGGCGTCGACGATCGGCGAGTCACCGGAGGTGCGGTAGAGGGTCTGCTTGATGGCGAGGACGTCGGGGTCGGCCGCGGCCTGCTCCAGGAACGCCTGCACGGAGGTGGAGAAGGAGTCGTAGGGGTGGTGCAGGAGGACGTCGCGGGCACGCAGCGCGGCGAAGATGTCGGGCGCCGAGGCCGACTCCACCTCGGCGAGGTCGCGGTGGGTGCCGGCGACGAACTTGGGGTACTTCAGCTCGGGCCGGTCCAGCGCCCCTATGCCGAACAGCCCGGTCAGGTCCAGCGGGCCGGGCAGCGGGTAGACCTCGGCGTCGGAGATCTTCAGCTCCTGGACGAGCAGGTCGAGCACCGCGGGGTCGATGGACTCCTCGACCTCCAGCCGGACCGGCGGGCCGAACCGCCGCCGCATCAGCTCCTTCTCCAGCGCCTGGAGGAGGTTCTCGGCGTCGTCCTCCTCGACCTCCAGGTCCTCGTTGCGGGTCACCCGGAACATGTGGTGCGCGCGCACCTCCATGCCCGGGAACAGCTCCTCCAGGTGGGCGGCGATGACGTCCTCGATGGGGACGTAGCGCTGCGGGGAGGCTTCGAGGAAGCGGGAGAGCAGCGGCGGGACCTTGACCCGGGCGAAGTGGTCGTGGCCGCTGACCGGGTTGCGGACGACGACGGCCAGGTTCAGCGAGAGGCCGGAGATGTACGGGAAGGGGTGCGCGGGGTCCACCGCCAGCGGCGTGAGCACCGGGAAGATCTGCTGGCGGAACAGGGTGAACAGCCGGGCCTGCTCCTTCTCGGTCAGGTCCGGCCAGCGGATCAGATGGATGCCCTGGTCGGCGAGGTCGGGGGCGATGTCCTGCTGGAAGCAGGCGGCGTGCCGGGCCATGAGCTCGCGCGAGCGGGTCCAGATCAGGTCCAGCACCTCGCGGGGCTGGAGGCCGGAGGCGGAGCGGGTGGCGACGCCGGTCGCGATCCGCCGCTTGAGTCCGGCGACCCGGACCATGAAGAACTCGTCGAGGTTGCTGGCGAAGATCGCCAGGAAGTTGGCGCGTTCGAGCAGCGGGGTGGCCGGGTCCTCGGCGAGTTCGAGCACCCGCTCGTTGAACGCCAGCCAGCTGCGTTCCCGGTCCAGGAAGCGGTCGGCGGGCAGCTCCGCGCCGTCCACGCCCACCACGCCCTGGTCCACGTACGCGTCCGGGTCGGCGTCGAGGTCGGGTTCCAGGCCCGGCACCGTCCCGCGGACCGCGTGCGGCCGGTGCGCGGCGATGGAGCCCACGGAAGGCTGGGCCGAGGGGGCCGGGGCCTGTGGGGGCCTGGTGGCCGGCATCTCGGGCTGGACCGGTGCCTGAGCGCTGGGCTGCTGGTTCATGGCCTTATTCTTCCGCGTTCCGGGGGTTCCAGGCGCGTCAGGAGGTGGCGGCGCGAGACGGAGCCTCGGGTTGGGGAGGTTCGGCACAGCGGGCTGCATTCAGCGATGCTCGCAACCGACCTTGAATCAGCGGTAACGCGGATATGGCGCAGAAGCAAGCGGGACGCTACGGCGCGGGGCCGGGGGCCGGGCCGCGGGCGGCACCCGGCGGCGGGCTGTGCGGTGCCGCCGACACTGTGTCACCACACCGTCGCGCTGTCACCACGTCGCCACCCGGTCGCCGCAACCGTTACCCAGGAGAAATAGCCCCGGCTTCCCTGAGCACGACCTCATGCACGTCGAGGGCGCATCCGATTTCTCGCGCAGACCCTTCCGCGCCACAGCAAAGGAATTCGAACGAAAGATCTTCGCGGCGAAAGGGCCGCGACCGGGAAATGCGAAAGAAACCCATCGAGCGAGCAGAAACCCATGAGCTCCCGCAAGGCCGTCATCGCGCCGCCCCCGCCCGTCACGCCGTGCCGGCCCGCCGGGCGAGCGGCAGTTGACGGGCCGCCAGTCGAGGGGCCCCGGTGCTGCGCCGGGCCCCGTCCCGGATCGCCGGACCGGACCGGCGCATACCGAGAAACACCTGGGAAAGGCGCCGGAAAACCGGGGAAGACCAGCAAAGGAAGACCACGAAAAGACCGCAGAAGGCCACCGAAGGCAACCGAAAGACCCGGAGAAAGAGCCGGAAAGAAAACGAGATTGATGATGACGGCGTACCCGGCAGAGGGAAAAGGCGGGCGCACAGAGCCGTCCGGGGGTCGTTCTGCGTCTTCCGGCCGTTCCGTTACCGACGGGGACAGGTGCTGACTGGCGGTGATGAGCAGCTGTGGACGACCCGCAGCCGGCCCCGGCCGCTTCCCGAGCGGCGCCAGGCACCGGCCCGGAAACCCGGCTGCGACCGCCGACTCCGCTCCGTACGCTGACCGGCGTGTCCACGCCCCCCGCGCCCGCGGCCACACCGCTCCCCTACACGCCCGCCTACCCGATACGCGCCCCCCGCCTGGACCTGCGTCCGGTCACCGAGGACGACTTCGCGGCGATCCACAGTTACCAGCGCCTCCCCGAGGTCTGCCGCTACCTCTACTGGGGCCCCCTGGACGAGGCCGGCTCCCGGGCCTCGGTCGCGGCCAAGTCCCGCCGCACCACGCTGCGCGACTCCGGCGACTTCCTCCAACTCGCCGTGGTGGTCCGAGAGACGGGCACGCTGGTCGGCGATGTCAGCTTCGTCCTCCGAAGCCGGGAGCACCGCCAGGGCGGCATCGGCCATGTCTTCCACCCCGCGCACGCCGGCCGGGGCTACGCCACCGAGGCAGCCCGGGCGCTGCTGGCGCTGGGCTTCGAGGAGCTGCGGCTGCACCGCGTCCAGGCCGAGTTGGACGGCCGCAACACCGCCTCGGCCCGGCTGCTGGAACGGCTCGGGATGCGCCGGGAGGGCCATCTGCGGGAGAACGAGTTCCTCGACGGCGATTGGTCCGACGAGGTCGTCTACGCGATGCTGGCGCGGGAATGGCGGGCGCAGCGGCGCTAGCCCCGACGCGCGGGGCGGCCCCCGGCCGGACCGCCCGGTCGGACCGCCCCGCCCGCGCGCACCCGCCCGCCGGTGCTCAGGTCTCCGACCGGTACATCAGGTCCGTCTCGTGCGTGACGAACCCCATCCGCTCGTAGACGCTCACCGCCGCCGCGTTGTCGGCGTCGACGTAGAGCATCGCGGTCGGCAGCCCCTGCCCGGCCAGGTGGCGCAGCCCGACCGAGGTCAGCGCCTTGCCGAGGCCGCCGCCCTGGGCGCCCGGCCGGACACCGAGGACGTAGACCTCGCCCAGACCCTCCTCGGCGTGCACCTTCGTCCAGTGGAAGCCGACCAGCCGCCCGCCCTTCTCGGCCAGGAAGAAGCCCTTGGGGTCGAACCACGCCTCGGCCTTGCGGTCGTCCAGGTCGCGCTGGGCCAGCGAGCCCTGCTCGGGGTGGTGCGCGAAGGCCTCCGCGTTCACCTCCAGCCAGGCCGCGTCATCGATGCCCGGCTGGAAGGTCCGTACGGTCACGCCCTCGGGCAGTACGGGCTCGGGCAGCTCCAGGTCACCCAGCGAGCGCCGCATCTGCCGCAACTCGCGGAACATCGTCAGGCCCAGGGTCTGCGCGAGGTGCCGGGCGGCCGGGTGCCCGCCGTGCGCCCAGACCCGCAGCCGGCGCCCGGACAGCTCCAGCAGCTCGGTGCCCAGCGCCCGGCCGTGCCCGCGGCCGCGGTGCCCGGCGTGCACCACCAGCTCGGCGGCCGGCGCCTCCACCGGGTCGGTGTCCTCCAGCTGGCCGTAGCCGACCAGCAGCTCCTCGCCCGCCTCCCCGTGCGCGTACACCAGCACATGCGCGACACCCGGGCGCTTGCCGCCCCGCAGCTGCAGCCGTCCCTGTTCGGACACCGCGGGCTGCCCGTCGGTGCGCGCGGCCCGTTCGATCAGCTCCAGAACGGCCTCGGCCGTTTCCGGCGCGACCTCGTCGACCACCTGGATCCTGCGGCCGGTCCGGCCCATCTCCTGTGCAGCGTCAGTCATGTGTGCAGCGTACGACCCTGCCGGGGTCCCGCAGTGGCATCAGGGCGCGGCCGCCCCGATCTGCCCGCCGGGCCACGCCGGTGCCGCCTGCCGGGCCACGCCGGTGCCGCCCGCCGGTCCGGCGCTCACCGGCAACCGTCCCGTAACCCGGCACCCCCTGTTGCGCTACGCGCGTCAACAATAAGCTGCGGTCCGCTCAGGACCATCCAGGAGGGGAACCCATGCCAGCGACACCGCAACGGCGCCGCGCCATCAGCAGATTGAGGACCGGTTCGGCCGCACTGGCCGCCGCCGTCGGGATCGGCGTCACCGTCGCCGCCCTGCCGGCCGGGGCGGAGACCGTGCACCCGGACCGCACCGGTCACTCCGGCCACACCGGCCGCACCGTTGACGTCCAGCTGCTCTCCTTCAACGACTTCCACGGCAACCTCGAACCGCCGCAGGGCTCCTCCGGCACGGTCGAGGAACTGCAGCCCGACGGCACCAAGAAGAGCGTGCCGGCCGGCGGCGTCGAGTACCTGGCCCAGTCCCTGCGCACGGCCCGCAAGGGCCACCCGTACTCCGTGACGGCGGCGGCCGGCGACCTGGTGGGGGCCAGCCCGCTGCTCTCCGGCCTCTTCCACGACGAACCGACCATCGAGGCCATGAACAAGCTGGGCCTGGACGTCACCTCCGTCGGCAACCACGAATTCGACGAGGGCCGGGCGGAGTTGACCCGCCTGCAGAACGGCGGCTGCCACCCCAAGGACGGCTGCTACGAGGACGGCAAGAAGTTCGCCGGCGCCGACTTCCCGTACCTGACCGCCAACGTCACCGACGAGAAGACCGGCAAGCCGCTGCTCAAGCCGTACACCGTCTGGCGCCACAAGGGCGTGCAGATCGGCTTCATCGGCGTGACCCTCGAAGGCACCCCGGACATCGTCAGCGCCAACGGCGTCAAGGGCCTGAAGTTCCACGACGAGGTCGAGACGATCAACAAGTACGCCAAGGTCCTGAACAAGCAGGGCGTGAAGGCGATCGTGGCCCTCATCCACGAGGGCGGCCTGCCCGCCTCCACCTCGTACAACTACCACTGCGACAGCCCGGGCCCCGGCGACGGGATCTCCGGCCCGATCACCGAGATCGCCAAGCACGTCACGTCCAAGGTCGACGCCCTGGTCACCGGCCACACCCACCAGGCGTACACCTGCACCATCCCCGACCCGTCGGGCCGGCCGCGCACCGTCACCTCCGCCGCGTCCTACGGCAAGCTCTACACCGACACCGAGCTGACCTACGACCGGCGCACCCACGACATCGTCCGCACCAGCGTCAAGGCGCCCGGTGCGGTCAACCACGTGGTCGACCGCACCCAGCCCAAGGCCGCGGACCTGACGTCCCTGATCGCCCGTTGGAACAAGCTGGCCGCGCCGGTCGCGGGCCGCCCGGTCGGCCACATCGCCGCCGACATCGCCGGCCGCGGCGCGGACGCCCCCGAGTCCCCGCTCGGCGACGTCATCGCCGACGCCCAGCTCGAAGCGACCAAGGCCGCCGACAAGGGCGGCGCCCAGCTCGCCCTGATGAACCCCGGCGGCATCCGCTCCGACCTCGCCTACCCGGCGTCCGGCTCGGAGGGCGACGGCGTCGTCACCTACGGCGAGGCGTTCACCGTCCAGCCCTTCACCAACATGATGAACGTCGTCGACCTCACCGGAGCCCAGCTGCTGACCGCCCTCCAGCAGCAGGTCAGCGGCCCCAACGAGGCGTCCCCCAAGATCCTCCAGGTCTCCGCGGGCCTCGCCTACACCCTGGACATGACCAAGAAGGGCGCCGACCGCATCGTCAAGGACTCCGTCACCCTGAACGGCGCCGCCCTCGACCCGGCCAAGACCTACCGCGTCGCGATGAACGAGTTCCTCGCCGGCGGCGGCGACGGCTTCCCCGCCTTCAAGGAAGCCAAGAACAAGTACGTCGGCCCGTCCGACCTGGACGCCTTCACGGCATACCTGACGGCCCACTCATCGGCGTCCTCCCCGTTGAACCCGCCTAAGGCGGACCGCATTCACGTGGTGAAGTAACTCCCACGTGGTTGTCTGCGGCGCCGTTCCGCTGCGCTTTGCGGCGCCTCCCACGTACCTGTCTGTCCCGCCGCGGGGCGCGCCGTTGCGCTTTGCGGCGCCCCGCACGTACTTGGCCGTCCCGCCGCGGGGCGCGCTCGCCGTTGCGCTTTGCGGCGCCCCGCACGTACTCGTCTGTCCCGCCGCGGGTGTTGTTCGCCGTTGCGCCTGCGGCGGGCTGGGTGGTTGTCGGGTGCGGTGACGGACCTCCGGGGCCTTGTTCGTGGACTGCTGACGCTTTACGTCCACGAACAAGGCCCCTCCGGCCCGTCCCCTCCCGTTGGGGGAGTAGGAATGCGGTGCGTGGGGGTGGACGTTGAGGCATGCAAGGGGGCTTGGGTACCCCTACGGGATGGTCGAACAGAACCCGTAAGGGTCGCGAGGGCCCCCTGCGGGCCACAACCCAGTGGGCGGGGCGAGGCATTCCCAAGACCACATGACACCAGGTGCGCGGGCAACGACGCGCGCCCCCACTCACCCGCACACTCCCCCAAACGGGAGGGGACGGGCCGGAGGGGCCGGTTGTGTGGGCTTCGCATCCGAGGGCTCGATAAAGAGCGAAGGCGGAGCGCAGCGGAGCGTAAAGCGTCAGCAGTCCACACAACCGGCCCCGGAGGCCCGTCACCGCACCCGACACCCACCAGCCCGCCGCAGGCGCAACGGCGAACAACCCCGACGGCGGGACAGACAGCCACGTGCGGGGGCGCCGCAAAGCGCAACGACGAGAAACCACCACGGCGGGACGGCCAGGTACGTGGGAGGCACCGCAAAGCGCAGCGAAATGCCTACGGGGCGTTCGGGTGGCTCGTGGCGTCGTTCGTGTGGCACGTGTGGATGGGTGTGGACTACCGGGCGGCGATGGGCGCGGAGGACGCCGTGCCGGTGTGGGTGTTCCTGGCCTACGACGGGCTGATCGTGGCGATGTCGGCGGGCGGCGCCGTGGTGAGTCTGGCGACGGTGCGGCCGTGGGGGCGGCGGCTGCCGGGCCGGCTGGTGACGGTGCCGCTGTGGTGCGGCGCCGTGCTTCTGGTCGTACGGGGTGTGCCGGGCCTGGTCGAGAACCTCACGACGGCGGCCGGGCTCACCCCGTACGGCCTGCTGGGGCTGGCGGAGCGCCCCGCCGATCCGGCGTCCGGGGAGTTCTGGACGGAGATGGCGATCAACACGTACTTCTTCGTGGGGGCGGTGGTGATGCTGCCCCTGGCCGTGCTCCACCAGCGGGGCGCGCGCAACGGCGAGCGGGCCCCGCGGCGGGGCGGCCGGGTACATGGGGGTCAGGAGAAGTCGGCCACGTGATCCCGCGCCCACTGCGCGAAGGTGCGGGCGGGACGGCCCGTGACCCGTTCGACCGCGTCGGAGACCGGGAAGGCCGGGGCGTCGACCGTGCTGCCGAACATGCGGACCAGTTCCAGGGCCGCCTCCTTCGGCAGGTGGGGGCCGGACATCGCCTCGGCGGCGGCCTCCTCGGTGATCTGCTCGACCCGGGTCTCGCGGCCGATCGCCCGGCCGATCTCGGCGACCTGGTCGGCGACGGTCAGCGGCTCGGGGCCGGTGACGAGGTACGCCTGGCCGGTGTGGGTGCCGGTGCGGTCCAGGAGGGCGACGGCGGCGACGTCCGCGAGGTCGGCCTCGTGGACGGGCACGCCCTGGGCCCCCGGGTGGGCGTCGCGGACCACTCCGGAGTCGCGGATCGCCGGGGCCCAGGCCAGGGCGTTGGTGGCGTAGTTGCCACCGCGGACGAAGGTCCACTCCAGGCCGGAGTCGCGCACCGCGCGCTCCAGCGTGGCATGCATCCGGGCGATGAAGTTGGTGTCGTCGGCGGGGGTGTCGGTCACCGCCATCGAGGAGTTGAGGACGATCCGGCGGACGCCGGCCTTGGCCGCGGCCTCGACGAGGGCGAGCGCGGCCCGGTCGCCGCCGGCCGCCAGGTTGAGGAAGAGGGCGTCGGCACCGTCGAGGAGCGGCCCGAAGTCGGCGGCGCTGCCGGTGAGATCGGCGCGTACCACCTCCGCCCCGGCGGGCAGCTGGGCGCGCGCCGGGTCGCGGGTCAGGGCGCGTACGGCGGCGCCGTCCGCGAGGAGCCGGTCGACGAGGCTGCGGCCGATGTTGCCGGTTGCTCCGGTTACCACGATCATGGGGCCACCTTCGGGAGATCAGATCGGTAAGCGCACGAGGTGCGGGGAAGCAGGACGAAGTACGGAGAAAGTACAGGCCTGCCAAGAGTGCTGACGGTAGTTCAGCAACAGCCGGGGTCGCGGAAAAATTTCCTCAAGATCGCCACGACAAGCTTCGCGTATCCGACATACCTTCGGTACGACTTGCGTTCGAGGGACCCGATCGTGGTGGGATGTACGGATGCGAACCCCCACACGCATATCTTCACCCTCGCCCGAGCCCGCCGCCTCGTACCGCCCCCACACCCCCGTCACGAGCGGCGCCCAGGACGACCCCGCCGGCGACACCAGAAGGCTCTCCCCGGTCAACCCGTACGCCGATCTGGCCGCCCTCGCCGACCCCGAGCCGGACCCCGCCGCGGAGACCGGACCGGAGTACGACCCCTCGGCGTACGCCGGCGGCCCGCGCCGCCGCGGGTACCTCAACGAGCGGGACGACAGCGACGATCCGCTGGGCCTCGGGCTGCGCGCCGACGAGGACGAGGACGAGGTCTGGTCGCCGCCCAACCACCGCCGGGCCAAGCGCGGGATCAGCCGCTTCGCCGCCGTCCCGATCACCGTGAAGCTGCTGGTCGCGGTGCTGGTCTGCACCGCCTTCCTCACGCTCTTCGACCGGTTCGCGGTGCTGTACGCGCAGAACAAGACCGCGGAGAAGCTCAAGGCCGCGCTGCATCTGAACGCCACGCCCGAAGTCGACATCCAGGGCTTCCCGTTCCTCACCCAGGTCCTCGACAAGCGCGTCGACCAGGTGAAGGTCACCATCCCCGACCTGGCGGCCGACCGGGTCTCGCTGGCGAAGTTCGAGGCGACCGCGCACGACGTCCGCCTCGACGGCGATCTGCCCAGCTCCGTCAAGGGCGCCACGATCGGTTCGATGCACGGTGACGTACTGCTCGCCTTCGACGACATGAACCGTGAACTCGGTGCGTCCCAGGTGAAGTTCAGCGAGCTGGGGCACGATGCGGTGCGCGCGGAGGGGCAGTTGCCGATCGCCGGGCACGAGCTGCGCGTCCGGGCCGAGGCGCGCATCCGGCGGGCCGGCGACCGCGGGGTGTCCACCGACATCAGCCGGATGCGGCTGGACATCGGCGACGTCGCCGTCTACCGGCCGGGCACCGGCAAGGCGGACGGCCTGCGGCTGACCCGCAAGGCCGCCGCCGAACTCAGCCGGCAGGCCGCCAAGGCCAAGGCGATGCTGAGCATCCCGGCGATCGCCGAGCGGATCGGCATCCCGAAGCAGTACCTCGACGAAGCGCTGCGCAGCGACGACAAGCTGCACCAGCTGACCGGGTCGCCGCGCTTCGTCCACCAGCTGATGAAGGTCAACCTCGTCGACGTGGTGGTGGACCACCCCTGGCTGCTGCAGAAGGTCGGCATCGACCCGAAGATCCTCGGGGCGCTGAGCGGCCTGACCAAGCCGCAGCTCGCGGACCGGCTGTCGCTCTCCTTCCAGCTCCCCAAGACCCCCGGTGACGTGCGGCTGCGCAACATCTCCGTCGAACGGGACGGCATCCGGGCCGAGCTCTCGGGCACCAACCTGCCGTTCGGGGACGCGGCCGGCAAGAAGAAGTGACGTAGGGCGGCGGCCCGCTCAGCTCGGCGCGGCCCGCTCAGCTCGGCGCGGGCGGCTCCGGCGGGCCGGGCGGCGGGGTCGGTGCGCCCGGCAGGGTCAGGACCGCCTCGGTGCCGCCGAGGTCGGCGGAGCGCAGCCGTACCGCGCCGCCCGCCTGCTCCGCCGTACGCGCCACGATCGACAGGCCCAGCCCGCTGCCGGGCAGGCTGCGGGCGGACGGCGAGCGCCAGAACCGCTCGAAGACGTGCGGCAGTTCGTCCCGCGGGATGCCCGGGCCGTGGTCGCGCACGGTCAGCTCACCGCCGGCCAGCCGGACCTCGACCGTGCCGCCCGGCGGGCTGAACTTCACCGCGTTGTCGAGCAGGTTGACCACCGCACGCTCCAGCGCGGCCGCCTCGGCGCGTACGTACCAGGGCTCGACGTCCGCGGTGAGGGTCAGCGACGGGCCGCGCAGCCGGGCCCGTTCCAGCGCCGAGCCGACGATCTCGTGCAGCGCCACCACTCCGACCGCGCTCTGGCCGGGCTCGGGCGGCCGGGACAGCTCCTGAAGATCACCGATCAGCGCCGCCAGCTCGCCCATCTGCGCCTTCACCGACGCCAGCAGGGCCGCCCGGTCGGCGGGCGGGATCGGGCGGCCGGACTGCTCGCTGCGCACCAGCAGGTCGATGTTGGTACGGAGCGACGTCAGCGGGGTGCGCAGCTCGTGGCCGGCGTCCGCGATCAGCTGCTGCTGGAGGTCGCGGGAGGCGGCCAGCGCGGAGGTCATGGAGTTGAAGGAACGGGACAGGCGGGCGATCTCGTCCTCCCCGTCGACCGGGATGCGGATGGCCAGGTCCTGCGTACGGGCGACGTGCTCGACGGCAGCGGTGAGGCGGTCGACGGGTTTGAGGCCGGAGCGCGCGATGACCAGCCCGGCCGTGCCCGCGCCGATCACGCCCAGTCCCGCGACGGCCGCCAGCAGCAGCGCGAGGGTGTTCAGCGCGCCGTTGGTCTCGCTCAGCGGGCGCGAGACGGACACAGCGAACGGCACGCCCTGGACACTCATGTGCTTGGTGAGCACCCGGACGTCCGCGCCGTCCGTGGTGACGGCGTCATGCAGGGTGTCCCGCTGCATACCCCGCGCCACCGCGAGGTCCGCACGCTGTACTCGTACGGGCAGGGAATTCGGCCCCACACAGCGGGAACCGTCGACCTGGACGATCTGGACGTTGTAGTACGACGGTGGGGCGTTCTTGTTCTCGGTCGGATCCGTGGGCTGGCAGTTGGCGTAGGTGACCTGCAGGTAGTTCACAGGGACGGTGACGTTCTCCAGCGAGCTGTCCACCTCGTCGCGCAGCTGCGCGCGGGTGAGCAGCCAGCAGGCCAGCGCAGAAACCGCCACCGCCACCGCCACCGCAGCGGCAGTGAGCAGGGTGAGTCGTGAGCGCAGCGGAAGCCGCCCGAAGCGAGCTCCGAGCTGGGTTCTGGCGCCCGGACGGCCGGTGCTCATTCCGCCCCGCCCTCCCCTCGCAGGACGTAGCCGACCCCCCGCACCGTGTGGACCAGGCGCGGTTCGCCGCCCGCCTCCGTCTTGCGGCGCAGGTACATCACGTACACGTCGAGGGAGTTGGAGGTGGGTTCGAAGTCGAAGCCCCAGACGGCCTTGAGGATCTGCTCGCGGGTGAGGACCTGCCGCGGGTGCGCGAGGAACATCTCCAGCAGGGTGAACTCCGTGCGGGTCAGCTCGACCGGCCGGCCGCCGCGGGTCACCTCGCGGGTGGACAGGTTCATCCGCAGGTCGGCGAAGCCCAGCGTCTCGTCCTCGGTGGGCTGCGCGCCGGCCCCCGCCGCGTAGGAGCTGCGGCGCAGCAGGGCGCGGATCCGGGCGAGCAGTTCGTCGAGCTCGAAGGGCTTGACGAGGTAGTCGTCGGCACCGGCGTCGAGGCCGGTGACCCGGTCGCCGACGGTGTCGCGGGCGGTGAGCATCAGGATCGGCACGGTCACCCCGCCCGCCCGCAGCCGGCGGGCGGCGGTCAGTCCGTCCATGCGGGGCATCAGGACGTCCAGCACGATCAGTTCGGGGTCGTAGCCGGCGACCTTGTCGACCGCGTCCAGACCGTCGACCGCCTCCTCGGTCCCGTACCCCTCGAAGACGAGCGAGCGCCGCAGCGCCTCGCGGACCGCGGGCTCGTCGTCGACGATGAGGATGCGGGCGGGGTGGTCACCGTGCTCGGCGGGGCTCATGTGCGTGGATACCTCGGCTGGGATACGGAAACGGACGGCTGGTCCTCAGCCTGGCACGGCAGGCGGCCGGCCGGCCTGTCAGACGCCGCTGTTGCTCCCGCCGCTGCCGCCGCCGCGCAGCGAGTCGAGGTCGGCCTTGACGGTGTTGATCGGGATGGCGAAGCCCAGGCCGACGCTGCCCGCGGTGCTGCTGTTGGCCGAACTCGGCGAGTACATCGCGGAGTTGATGCCGACGATCTGGCCCTGGAAGTTGATCAGGGCGCCGCCGGAGTTGCCGGGGTTGAGCGAGGCGTCGGTCTGTATCGCCTTGTACGAGGTCTTGGAGGAGCCGGTGTCGCCGTTGTACTGGTTGCCGCCGAACTCGAACGGCCAGCCGCCGCCGTCGTCCGGGGCGCCCTGCCGGCCCCGGCCGCCGTCCTGCTTGGGGACGGTCACGTCGCGGTTGAGTGCGGAGACGATGCCGCTGGTCACCGAGCCGGTCAGGCCCTCCGGCGAGCCGATCGCCACCACGCCGTCCCCGACCGCGATCTTGTCGGAGTCGCCGAGCGAGGCCGGGGTGAGCCCCTTGGCGCCCTCGACCCTGATCAGCGCCAGGTCCTTGTCCGGGTCGGTCCCGACGACCTTGGCGGTCTTCCGGCTGCCGTCGTTGAAGGTCACCCGGACCGTGTCGGCGCCGGCGACCACGTGGTTGTTGGTGATGACCTCGCCGCTGCGGGTGAGCACGACGCCGGAGCCGGTGGACTCCCCCTCGGTGGTGCGCGCCTTGATCTCCACGATCGACGGGCTGACCGCCTTGGCCACCGCCGAGACGCCGCTGCCGCTGTTCTTGCCCGCGTTGACGAGCGGGGTGCCGACGCTGTTCTGCGTGGCCTGCGTGGTCGCGCCGGCGATCAGCGCCGCGCTGCCGCCCCCGATGAGGCCGGAGGCCAGCGCGACCGCCGAGATCAGCGCGACCGGCTTACGGGCCCGCGGTGGCGCACCGGGCGCCGCGGCCGCACCGGGTGCACCGGGCGCGTCGCCGTGCCCCGGTGCGTACGGGGGCGGCGGAAAGCCCTGCCCGCACCTGTGCGCGTGGCCCTGCGCGTACCCCTGCTGATGGATGTCATCGCCGCTTCGGCGGTAGTTGTCGGTCATGAGATGACTGTGCGTGTGGTGCATGAGAACCGTCTGAGAACGCCGTGAGAGACCCGACAGAAGTAGATATGCCCGGTATAAAGAGGGCCGGTGTGAAGAGGCCCGGTGCGGCGTCGCGCGCGGTCAGCCGCCGCAGCCGCACGACCGCCGGACGACCAGCCGCGACGGGAACTGCCGCAGCCGCTCGCGGCGGGAGCCGACCACCCGCAGCCCGTCGTCCAGGACCAGGTCGACCGCGGCCCGGGCCATCGCCTGGCGGTCGGAGGCGACGGTGGTCAGCGGCGGGTCGGTGAGCCCGGCCTCCTTGACGTCGTCGAAGCCGGCCACCGCCAGCTCGCCGGGCACGTCGATGCGCAGCTCGCGGGCGGCCCGCAGCACGCCGATGGCCTGGTCGTCGGTCGCGCACATGATGGCCGGTGGCCGCTCGGGCCCGGCCAGCAGCTTCAGCGCGGCCTGGTAGGCGTCGTAGCGGTTGTAGGCGGCCTGGTGGTAGTGGCCGTCCGGGGAGCGGCCGGACTCCAGCATGGCGCGCCGCCAGCCCTCGACGTGGTCGGTGACGGGGTCGCCGGACTTGGGGGTCTCCTCCGTGCCGCCGAGGAAGGCGACGTACGGGTGCCCGTGCTCCAGCAGGTGCCGGGTCGCCAGCTGGGCGCCCCAGATGTCGTCGGTCATCACGGCGACGTCGTCGATGGCGTCCGGCCGGCGGTGCAGCAGCACCACCCGGGCGTCCCAGGCGTCGATCTCGGCGGCGGCGTGCTCACTGGGGCCCTGGCTGATCAGGATCAGCCCGGCCACCCGCATGCCGAGGAACGCCCGGAGGTAGTGCACCTCGCGCTCGTCGAGGTAGTTGGCGTTGCCGACCAGCACCATCTTGCCGCGCTCGGCGGCGGCCTGTTCGACGGCGTGCGCCATCTCCGCGAAGAACGGCTGCCGGGTGTCCGGCACGATCAGGCCTATGAGGTCGGTCCGGCGGGACGCCATCGCCTGCGCGACCCGGTCCGGCCGGTAGCCGAGCTCCTTGATCGCGGCGAGCACCCGCTCGCGCGTGGCCGGGGCAACCGGCCGGGGTCCGTTGTTGATGACGTAACTGACAACGGCGGTGGACGTCCCCGCCAGTCTTGCCACATCATCCCGCGTCACCTTGGCCACGCGCGGCAGTCTACGCGGGTGGTACTACCTACGGGCAGGCCGTGGGCCTGTGGAGTCGGCGGTCGCGGCGGCGGCCGGGGCCGGGCCCGCGTCGTCGGCGGTGGTGCGGCTCTGCGCAGCGCCCGCCGTACGGTCGGGTTCGGCGGGCTTCGTCCCGTTCGCCCCGTCGTCCTTGGCCTTGCCGCCGCCCTCCGCGGAGCGCTCGGGCTTCTCGGGGGTGACGAAGCGGTAGCCGACGTTGCGGACCGTGCCGATGAGCGACTCGTGCTCGGGGCCGAGCTTGGCGCGCAGCCGGCGGACGTGGACGTCGACCGTCCGGGTGCCGCCGAAGTAGTCGTAGCCCCAGACCTCCTGGAGGAGCTGGGCGCGGGTGAAGACCCGGCCCGGGTGCTGCGCGAGGTACTTCAGCAGCTCGAACTCCTTGAAGGTCAGGTCCAGCACCCGGCCCTTCAGCTTGGCGCTGTAGGTGGCCTCGTCCACCGAGAGGTCGCCGTTGCGGATCTCCATCGGCCCGTCGTCGGTGGTGATCTGCTGGCGGCCCGTCGCCAGCCGCAGCCGTGCCTCGACCTCGGCGGGGCCGGCCGTGTCCAGCATGACGTCGTCGACGCCCCAGTCGGCGGTGACGGCGGCCAGGCCGCCCTCGGTGACGACCAGGATCAGCGGGCAGCCGGGGCCGGTGGACCGCAGCAGCTGGCACAGCGAGCGGACGTGGGGAAGGTCACGCCGGCCGTCGATCAGTATGACGTCGGCGCCGGGGGTGTCGATGAGCGCCGGACCCTCGGCCGGGGCCACCCGCACGCTGTGCAGCAGCAGCCCGAGCGCCGGGAGCACCTCCGTCGACGGCTGGAGTGCATTGGTCAGCAGCAGGAGGGAGCTCACCTGCGACCACCTACCCGGTTCTCGGGGTGTTGCATCCTCTTCTGCTCGCGGTTCTGCCTGCTTCGCTCGCCCATGACGTCTGGTTCCTCCTCGGTCCCTGCGACGGGGGGCATCTCCCGGCTCTGCCGGGTGTCTGCGGCACTGCTTCGTACGGTTCTCGCAGCCGCGCGGAACGTGGCTGAAAGCACAAAAGGACCCGGGGGCAACGCTGCCCGGATCCTTCTTGCCCAGCAGAATAGCTCAGATGGGTACCGGACCCGAGGCCGATTTTGCACCTTCTTGTGTTCCGTCGATCACTTCGAGTGGTCATCGCGTGTCCCCGTTGACGGCCGCCGGGGCTCGGACCGCGGTCTCCCGGATCCCCTGAACGGCCCCGCGCGAGGGCGAGTTGGCAGGCTCCACAGGCCCCCCGCCGCCACCCCGCCCGCCGCCTTCGACCAGCGCTTGACCGGCCCCCGAGCCGCCCCGGTCCGCCCGCGGTGGCGTCCCGGCATGCGGACATGACCTGTCCGTGCAGCGGGACGCGGCGGGCCCGGCGGGCGGCGGACGGGCGGCGACGGGCGGCCGTTCCCGGGGCCGGGGAGCGCACGGGGAGCGCACGGGTGCGCGGAACGGCACACCTGCCGCGCCTCAGTCGTCGGTCCCGGTGCCGTCCTCGGCCGGCTCCTCCTCGTCCGAGGGCGGCCGGTGGTTGTCGATCTGGTGGTGGACCCGGATGGCGGCCTCGCGCAGCTCGTGCCATTCGTCGGCGTCGGTGAACAGCGGCGGATAGGTCCGGCCCTGGCCCAGCTCGCGCAGCTTGGCCAGCGCGTGCTCCGCGCCGCTCAGCGCGAGTCCCAGCGCCCTGCGCTGATCGGCGATCCGCGCCCCGACGGGACGCTCGTCCGCCACCTCGGCATCCGGCCCCGCCGCGGGCTCGGCCGCGGGGTCGGTCGCGGGCTCCCCCTCGTCCGCCCGCTCCCCCGGCCGGGGCGCGGACGGCATCGAGTCCGCGATGGTCTTGCGCGCCCTGGCCTCGTCCGACGCGTAGACGACGTCCCACGGCAGCAGCGGCACCTCGTCCCCGCCGTGCCGGCGGATCCGGTCCGGCGCCGCCAGGTCCACCGCGACGTGCTGGTAGGCCCCGTCCCCCGCCTCCTCCTCGGGCAGCCCGAACTCCTGCCGCGAACCGGCGTTGCGCGGCAGCCGGCCCGCTTCGAACCGCTGCGCCGCCAGCGCCAGGGTCCACAGGCCCCGTTCATTGCCCTCGGCGGCCAGGCCGCCGACGACCAGATGGGCATCGGCGCGGAAGGGCACCTTCCCCGGCTCCCGGCGGGTGCCCAGGGCCGACCCGACGTTGCTGGTGATCAGCTTGTCCGCGATCAGGGCCGTGCCGCCGGCCAGGGCGAGGGTGCAGCGGGCGTTGACGTCGCCCTTCAAGGCGGGCGCCACCAGGCTGGTGAAGTCGTCCGTGGGCACCGGGATCCAGCCGCCGGACAGCACGGCCTTGCACAGCACACCGCCGTTGCTCCAGGCCTTCCGGGCCTGCTTGACGGCCGCCTTCTTCTCCGCGCGCCACGGCTCGTCCACCACCGGGCCCAGGAGCCCCGCATAGCCCTTGGCGGTCATCCGCCGCTCGTTCTTGATCTCCTTGGCCCGCCCGCGCAGCTCGGCGTAGAGCTCCGCCCGGGTCAGCACGTGGAGGAGGTAGACGGCGCGCCACAGCGGCGTCCCGGGGATGCCCGGGTCGCGGAAGATGGCCGGGGTGTCGGCGGCCGGGCGGCGGCCCACCGCGAGCGCGTACACCTCGCCCAGCTGCTCCTCGTTGCCCCACTCGCGTGCCCGGGTCTGGACGACGAGCTTGAGCGCGCGGGTGGCGACCTCCAGGTTCTGGGCCGCCGCGTCCCACGGTTTGAACTCCACATGGACCGAGGCGAGGATCGAGCGCAGGGCGTCGTCGAAGACATCGGCGGCCGGCAGCATGCCGCCTTCGTGCGCCTGGGTTCCCACGACGATGTGGGCCGGCACCACGTACGTCTGGGCGATCTGGATGGCACGCAGCGAGGGCACCTCGCCGCCCGACTCCTTGCCGAATTCCTCCCGCAGCAGCTCACGGCGCTGTTCCCGGCCCAGCGCCCACCGCTGGGTCCGCGACTTCAGCGGTTCGTTGGCCGGCTGCTTGCGCTCGGCGAGCAGCGTCTCGGTCGCCGCGTCGGCCGCGGCTTCCTTCGTGGCTCCCGAGCCGGCCATCACCTTCCAGGCGCTGGCCAGCCGGGTGATGCCGTCCCTGGCCACCAGCGCGTGCACCGGTTCGGTGCCGTCGGTGAAGGCGATGACGACCGGGTGCACGATCAGCGCCCGGGTCACCCGCCGGGCCAGGATCGACTCCTCGTAGGAGTTGATGTGCAACGTGGCGTGGATGGTCTGCCAGATGTGCTGCCGGAGGTGGGCGAGGTCCCGGTACTCGTAGCGCAGGATCGCCTGCGGCCGCCCGTCCGCGTCCATGCCGGTGACCTGGGGATCATCGACGTCCAGCACCTCCTGGCCGGTGCGCGGCTGGATGCCCGGGAACAGCTCGGTCAGCCACACCCTGGTGTGCACGGAGCGGAGGGTGGCACCGTCGACGTGCTCCTCCAGGAGCAGGCTGCCGTCCGAGCCGCCCGGCTGCCGCAACTGCACGGCGACGAGTTCCGGGGCGACCGACGCCCGCGCGAGCGCGTGCCAGGCGTCCTCGGGGAGCGAGGCCAGCGCGCTCTCCTGTCCGGCCTTCACCAGCTTCATCCGGTCGTCGACGTGCGAGGCGCCCGGCAGCTCCCGCGCGACGTCGGACACCACGACCTGTTCCTTGCCCCACTCCACGGTGATCGGCGCTCGCGCCTCGGACTTCGACATGAACCCTCCGTCGTTCTTCGCTGGTTGCGGGCCGGGCGGCACCGGTCACCGGGCGGTGGGGCCGTCGGCCCACGGCAGGGCGGCGCCGAACCAGTCCCACAGGAACTCCCGCTCCGGGCGCTTGGCGACGCTCTGGTAGGCGGCGTACGCGAGCAGGTCGGCGGCCTGCAGGAAGTAGTTGATCCGGGCCGACTCGAAGAGCGGGACGCCCACGACGCGGCGGTCGCGCTCGGGCAGGGCGTGGTAGGCGTCGACCAGGCAGGTGTCGGTCCCGTCGCCGTCGACGATCACCACGCCGTACTCGTCCGCGGCGGCGAGTTCGGCGTTGACCCGGGCCAGCCAGGCGCGCTGGAGGGCCGGGCGGTCGCGTCCGTAGTCGTCCGTCTCGCGGTACACGGCGGTCACCCGCGCTCGCGGAACGGCGGCCACGGTTTCCAGGCCGCGCCGGATCACCCCGCGGCAGGCGGCCAGGTGGGCGTCGCGGTCGGTGCCGGTCAGTCCGGGGCGGTAGAGGTGGCGGCCGCGGCCCGCGGCGAGGTCCTGGGCGTGCAGCGAGGCATGGATCGGCAGGCGCAGGGCGGGGTCCTCCTCCAGGGAGGCGCGGAATCGCAGCAGCTCCCCTTTGGCGGCCGCGAGGTCGTCCAGATGGACGGACAGTGAGGCGAACGCCGTGATCGTGCGGGCGTCGCCGGCGTCGTCGCCGTAGATGATCCGCAAGGGCGCGGCGGACTCCTTGGTGGCCATGAACAGCCGTCTCCCGTACCGGGCCGCATTGAGGCGCCGTGCGCACGCCATCGTCCGCACCCTCTTGGCGTGGAGCGTTCCCTCTCACCACGCGCACGCGCAGCGCGGCGGCGGCGGCCGGGTACGTGCTCTGCGGCGGATCCGGCCTCATGGGAGGCACCACTCACCCCAAGCAGCAGCCGTCGCCCGTCGGCCCCCC
The DNA here is from genome assembly GCF_055657085.1 of Streptomyces sp. NPDC107765. Taxonomy (NCBI): domain Bacteria; kingdom Bacillati; phylum Actinomycetota; class Actinomycetes; order Kitasatosporales; family Streptomycetaceae; genus Streptomyces; species Streptomyces sp. NPDC107765. The sequence continues at coordinate 851,601 of NZ_JBVKBL010000002.1, forward strand.
TGCGGGAACTCCCTTGCGGGCAACGGCGTCCAGGATCATTCCCGGACCCCGTGCAGCACATCGTCGCCGTGCGTCACGTGGTGACCACACGATAGCGGCGCGCCCGTATGACCTACACATAAATCCGCGATCTCCAGGGGGAGTTGGGTTTACTCGCAGGTCATACGGGCGCGGGTGCGGTAAGGGAGCGGTCGGCGCGCGGCCGGGTCAGTCGGCCTCCGCCACCGCCTCGGCGAACTGGGCCGCGTACAGCCGGGCATAGGCCCCGTCGGCCGCCAGCAGGGCGTCGTGGCTGCCCTGTTCGACGATGGCGCCGTTCTCCATGACGAGGATGGTGTCGGCGTCCCGGATGGTGGAGAGGCGGTGCGCGATCACGAAACTGGTGCGTCCGGACCGCAGTTGGGCCATCGCGTGCTGGATGAGGACCTCGGTACGGGTGTCGACCGAGCTGGTGGCCTCGTCGAGGACGAGGATGGCGGGCTCGGCGAGGAAGGCCCGGGCGATGGTGATCAGCTGCTTCTCGCCGACCGAGACGTTGTTGCCCTCGTCGTCGAGGACGGTGTCGTACCCGTCGGGGAGGGTGCGCACGAAGCGGTCGACGTGGGTGGCCTTCGCGGCCGCCACGATCTTGTCCATCGAGGTGCCGGCCGGTGCGCCGTAGGCGATGTTCTCCGCGATCGTGCCGCCGAAGAGCCAGGTGTCCTGGAGGACCATGCCGATGTGGGCGCGCAGCTCCTCGCGGGACATCGCGGCGATGTCCACGCCGTCCAGGGTGATCCGGCCGCCGCGCACCTCGTAGAACCGCATCAGGAGGTTGACCAGGGTGGTCTTGCCGGCGCCGGTCGGGCCGACGATGGCGACCGTCTGGCCGGGGTGGACGGCCAGCGACAGGTCCTCGATCAGCGGCTTGTCCTCGGCGTAGGAGAACGAGACGGACTCGAACCCGACGTGGCCGCGGACGTGTGCGGGGCGGGCCGGCCGCTCGGGGTCGGGGTCCTGCTCCCGGGCGTCGAGGAGTTCGAAGACCCGCTCGGCGGAGGCGACGCCGGACTGGACGAGGTTGGCCATCGAGGCGACCTGGGTCAGCGGCTGGCTGAACTGGCGGGAGTACTGGATGAACGCCTGGACGTCGCCGATGGACAGCGCCCCGGAGGCGACGCGCAGCCCGCCGACCACCGCGACCAGCACGTAGTTCAGGTTGCCGATGAACATCATCGCGGGCTGGATGATGCCGGAGATGAACTGGGCCCGGAAGCCGGCCTCGTAGAGCGCCTCGTTCTGCTCGCGGAAGAGCTCGGCGGATTCCTTCTGCCGGCCGAAGACCTTCACCAGGCTGTGGCCGGAGTACATCTCCTCGATGTGGGCGTTGAGCTTGCCGGTGGTCTTCCACTGCTGGACGAACTGTGGCTGGGCCCGCTTGCCGATCCTGGTGGCGACGACCACCGAGACCGGGACCGTGACCAGCGCGACCAGGGCCAGCAGCCAGGAGATCCAGAACATCATGGCGAGCACGCCGACGATGGTCAGCAGCGAGTTCACGATCTGGCTGAGGGTCTGCTGGAGCGTCTGCTGGACGTTGTCGATGTCGTTGGTGGCCCGGGAGAGGACCTCGCCGCGCTGCTGCTTGTCGAAGTAGCTCAGCGGCAGCCGGCCGAGCTTCTCCTCGACCTGCTCGCGCAGCCGGAAGACGGTCCGCTGGACGACCTTGGTGGCGATCCGGGCCTGGACGAACCCGAAGAGCGAGGCCGCGGCGTAGATCAGGGCGGTCCACAGCAGGACCACGCCGATCGCGCCGAAGTCGATGCCCTGGCCGGGCACGAACGGCATGGCGCCCAGCATGTCGGCCAGCCCGCCCTGGCCGTGCGCCCGCAGCTGGGCCACCGCCTGGGCCTTGGTGATGCCCTCGGGCAGCCGGCGGCCGATGATGCCGGACATGATCAGGTCGGTGGCGTGGCCGAGGACCTTGGGGCCGACGACGGTCAGCGCCACGCTCGCCACTCCCAGCAGCAGGGCCACGGACATCATGCCGCGCTCGGGCCGCATCTGGGCCAGCAGGCGGGTGCCGGAGCCCTTGAAGTCCATGGATTTCTCGGTGGGTTGCCCGCCCATGAAGCGGGCCGGGCCGGCCGCCGGGGCCGGCCCTCGTCTCGGGGCCGCCGTGGGGGTCCCCTCGGTGGCCGCCGGGGCGTCGGCGCGGGTGGCCGTCCCCTTGTCCGCGGTGGTCACGCCGCCTCCTGCTCGGTGAGCTGGGAGAGCACGATCTCCCGGTAGGTCTCGTTGCCGGCCATCAGCTCGGCGTGGGTGCCGGTGCCCACGATGCGGCCCTCGTCCAGCACGACGATCCGGTCGGCGCCGCGGATGGTGGCGACCCGCTGGGCCACGATCACCACCGTCGCCCGGTCCGTCTCGCGGGAGAGCGCGGCGCGCAGTGCGGCGTCCGTGGCGTAGTCCAGCGCGGAGAACGAGTCGTCGAAGAGGTAGATCTCGGGCCGGCGGACCAGCGCGCGGGCGATCGCCAGCCGCTGCCGCTGGCCGCCGGAGACGTTGGAGCCGCCCTGCGCGACGGGCGCGTCCAGGCCGCCTTCCATCCGCTCGACGAAGTCGCGGGCCTGGGCGATCTCCAGGGCGTGCCACAGCTCGTCGTCGGTGGCGTCCGGATTGCCGTAGCGGAGGTTGCTCGCCACCGTCCCGGAGAAGAGGTACGGCTTCTGCGGGACCAGGCCGATGGCGCCGGCCAGCGTCTCGGGGTCGAGGCCGCGGACGTCCTCGCCGTCGACGAGGACCGTGCCGCCGGTCGCGTCGAAGAGCCGGGGCACGAGCCCGAGGAGGGTGGACTTGCCGCTTCCGGTGGAGCCGATGACGGCGGTGGTCTCACCGGGGCGGGCGGTCAGCGAGATGTCCTTGAGGACCGGCTGCTCGGCGCCGGGGAAGCGGAACTCGACGTTGCGGAGCTCCAGTTCGCCGCGGCGGCGCAGTGCGGTGACCGGGTTCTGCGGCGGGACGACGCTGGAGTCCGTGGCCAGCACCTCCTGGATGCGCTCGGCGCAGACCTCGGCGCGCGGCAGCATCATGACCATGAACGTGGCCATCATGATCGACATGAGGATGTACATCAGATAGCTGAGGAAGGCCGTCAGCGCGCCGATCTGCATCCCGCCGCTGTCGATGCGCAGCCCGCCGAACCAGACGACGGCCACGCTGGAGAGGTTCACGATCAGCATGACCAGCGGGAACATCATCGACATCAGCCGGCCGGCGCGCAGCGAGACGTCGTAGAGGCCGGTGTTGGCCCCGGCGAACCGCTCGCGCTCGTGCCGGTCGCGGACGAACGCGCGGATCACGCGGATGCCGGTGATCTGCTCGCGCAGCACGCGGTTGACGGTGTCGATGCGCTCCTGCACGCCGCGGAAGAGCGGCCGCATCCGGCGCACGATCAGTGCGACGAGGATCCCGAGGACCGGGACGATGACCAGCAGGAGGCCGGACAGCGGCACGTCCTGGTTGAGCGCCATCACGATGCCGCCGACGCACATGATCGGCGCGGAGACCATCATCGTGAACGTCATCAGCACCAGCATCTGGACCTGCTGGACGTCATTGGTGGTGCGGGTGATCAGCGACGGGGCGCCGAAGGCGCCGACCTCGCGGGCGGAGAAGGACTGGACCCGGTCGAAGACCGCGGCGCGGACGTCCCGGCCGAGCGCCATGGCCGTGCGGGCGCCGAAGTAGACGGCACCGATCGCGCAGACGATCTGCAGCAGGGTGACGGCGATCATGAATCCGCCGGTACGGAAGATGTAGCCCGTGTCACCCCGCACGACACCGTTGTCGATGATGTCGGCGTTGAGGGTGGGGAGGTAGAGGGTGGCCAGGGTCTGGATCAGCTGGAGCAGCACGATCAGGGTCATCGAGCGCCTGTGGGGCCGCAAATGCCCCCGCGCGAGTCGTACCAACACACAATGAGCCTAAGTGAACACTTGCCTTCGGCAATCGAATTTCCGAAAGGCCGCCAGGAGCGGGACGAAAGCCGTCACCGGGACTCGTCCCGGACGGCCCCGGCCGCCGCGTACGCCATCATGGAGGCGGCAACGACGGGGCCGCCGCCACCGAGGGCGGTCCCCCGACCGACACGACGAAGAGGCCGCCGTGACAACAACTGGCACCGTGCGCTACTGGGCCGCGGCCAAGGCCGCCGCGGGCACGGCAGAGGAGCCCTATACGGCGGCGACGCTCGCCGAGGCGCTCGACGCGGCGCGCGCCGCGCACGCCGCGAACCCCGAGTTCGCGCGCGTGCTGATGCGCTGCTCGTTCCTGGTGGACGGCGATCCGGTGGGCACCCGCGACCACGCCCGGGTGCCGCTGGCCGAGGGCGGCACCGTCGAGGTCCTGCCGCCGTTCGCGGGAGGGTGAGCAGCCGATCATGAGCGACCACCAGCCGCAGGGCCACCACCCGTACCAGCCGCACGACCCCTACGCCCCGCAGGACCCCTATGGGCAGTCCGGGCAGTCCGGCCCCTACGCCCCGCAGGACGCCTACGGCCGGCCGGCCCCCTACGGGCAGCCCGCGCCCTACCAGCAGCAGTACGGGGGCCCCGACCCCTACGGGCAGCCGGGGCACCAGCCGGCGCCCCAGCCGGCCGCCGCGCCGCACGCCCACCAGGCCGCCTACGGCGACCCGTACGGGCAGCCCGGGTACCGACCCGAACAGCCCGGCTACGGCCACGACCGGCCCGGACCGGAGCAGCCCGGGCCCGCCGCGCCGCCGCCCGACCGGCAGCCGGCCGCGACCGCCACCATGGCGGCCGCCCCGCCCTCGCTGCCCGCCGCGCCGCTCGCGCCCAACCAGCGCGCCCGCCTGGAGGGCCGCTCGCCGATCATCCCGCCGGGCATCCAGCCGGCCGCGCTGACCGCCGTCCTCGCGCTGCTGCTGGCCCTGACCGCGCCGCTGGCCCGGCCGGTGCTCGCGGTGCCGGTGGTCCTCCTCCAGGCGGTCACCGCCGCCGGCTGGTTCCGGCTGAACGGCATGTGGCCGGCCCGCCAGGGCATCGCGCTGGCGTTCCTGGCCGGGCTGGCCACCGACGCGGCGCTGCTGGCCACGGACCGGGCGAGCGCCCCCCTGGTCTGCATCGGCACGCTCGGTGTGTGGTGCCTGCTGGTCCTGATCCTCCAGCTGCGCAACCGCAGCAGCGCGGACGAGCGGATGTACGCGCTGACCGCGGGCCTGACCTCGACCGCGCTGGCGGTGCTCGCGGCCGGCCACCTGGCCGGCAACCCGCACGCGGTGGTCGTCGGCGCCGCCGCGGTCGCGGTGGCCACGCTCGCCCGGGCGCTGCCGCTGCCCTCGTCCGTCTCGGTCGTGATCTCCCTGGCGGCGGCGGCCGGTGCCGGCATCGCGGCCGGCCAGCTGACCGGCCTGGGCACGTCCGGCGCCGTGCTGGGCCTGGCGGCCGGCGGCTGCGCCCTGATCGGCCTGCGGGTGGCCAGCTACGACTACCCGTCGCGCTTCGTCCACATGACGGCCGGCGTGGCCCTCCCCCTGGCCCTCGCCGCCCCCGCGGTCTACGTCCTGGGGCGGGCCCTGGGCTAGCCCGACGGGGCCGCACCGACACTCGGCGGCGGCCGCCGGTGAGCGCTTCTCGCGCCCGCCGGCGGCCGCCGCTCCCCTTTGGGGAGGGCGTCGTTTAGGGTCTGATCCACCGGACAGGCCCTGGGTAGGCGTCCGGAGCGCAGGCAGGGGGCCTGCACGCCAAGCGACGGGCCGGCCGGGCAGTGCCGGCCCAGTGTGGGGGTAGTGGTTCGATGCGCGCACTACGGGTGCTGTTGGTCCTCGTCGTCATATTCGGCGGCCTGTTCGTGGCCGCCGACCGGGTGGCGGTGAATCTCGTCGAGGACAAGGCCGCGGAGAAGATCCGCAGCAGCCAGGGACTCGACCGGACCCCGGACGTCACCATCAAGGGCTTCCCGTTCCTGACCCAGGTCGTCGGGCGTGACCTGGAGGAGGTGGACGCCGAGCTCGGCGGGATCGAGGCCCGCGCGGACGGCCACGCGCTGCGCATCGACAAGCTGTCGGCGCAGTTCCACGACGTGGCGCTGACCAGCGACTACATGTCCATCGAGAGCGCGGCCACGGCCACCGGCAACGCCCGGATCAGCTACGCGGACCTCACCAGGGCCGCGGGCGGCGGCGTCAAGATCACCTACGCCGGGGAGAAGAACGGCCGCAGCCAGGTCAAGATCTCGCCGAACCTGCCGCTCCTCAGCTCGCTGGACGTGACCGGCTCGATCAGCATCGTCCACGGCAACACCGTGCGGCTGCGGGCCGACGGGCTGCCCGCGATGTGCCGGGCGCTGCCGGGCTGCGAGTCGAAGGTGCGGGCCCAGACCGACCACGACTGGAAGCTGGACCAGCTGCCGGGCAACCTGAAGCTGGACAAGGTGGCGACGCTGGCCGACGGGCTGTCGATCTCCGCCTCCGGTACGGACGTCAAGCTTCCCGGCTGACCCGGGGCACCCGCCGCGGGCCGCCCCACCGGCCCGCCGCCCGGCCCGACGACCCGGCCCGACCACCCGGCCCGACCACCCGGCCGTCCATTTCCTGAGACAGCCGGGTCCGCACCCCAGACCCCCCACCACCGAACGGCCTCCGGCGCCCGCCCGGAGGCCGCTCGTTCACGCCCTGCGTCCCACATCACGGACAGACGCGTCTCGCCATTCGACACGCCGGTGACATGCCCGGCCCCGCGTCCCTACGATCGGTGCCATGCAGAGCGCATTGAGCCGTTCCCGTCCGCGGGGACTGGCGGTCCTCACGAAGCGGCGGGCAGTGGACCTGTGCCGCGTCGCCGCCATGCTCTGTCGCCCTGTCTGACGGGGTGCGCCCTCCCCCAGGCTCGTCAGAGCACGGGGTGTTCCCCTCGCCCGGCCGGCCGGCCGCTCCGGCCGAATCCCCCGCGTGTCCCCCGCACCGCGCCGCTCCGGCGCCCCGACGATCGTCATGGGCCGTCCGGAAGCCTCCGGCGCGTGCCCGGCGTACCCGCGTGCCACTTCCCCAACCGCCCCCGTAACTGCCCCGGAGGAGAAGAACATGAGCCGTAGCGACGTCCTCGTAGACGCCGACTGGGTCGAGGCCCACCTCGAGGACCCGAAGGTCGTGATCGTCGAGGTCGACGAGGACACCTCGGCCTACGACAAGAACCACATCAAGAACGCGGTCCGGATCGACTGGAAGAAGGACCTCCAGGACCCGGTCCGCCGCGACTTCGTCGACCAGGCGGGCTTCGAGAAGCTGCTCTCGGAGAAGGGCATCGCCAACGACGACACCGTCGTCCTCTACGGCGGCAACAACAACTGGTTCGCCTCCTACGCGTACTGGTACTTCAAGCTCTACGGCCACGACAGCGTCAAGCTGCTCGACGGCGGCCGCAAGAAGTGGGAGCTGGACTCCCGCGACCTGGTCGACGGCTCCGAGGTCCCCCAGCGCCCGGCCACCGACTACAAGGCCAAGGCCCAGGACACCTCCATCCGTGCCTTCCGTGACGACGTCGTCGCCGCGATCGGCACCAAGAACCTGGTCGACGTGCGGTCCCCCGACGAGTTCAGCGGCAAGCTGCTCGCCCCCGCGCACCTGCCGCAGGAGCAGTCGCAGCGCCCCGGCCACGTGCCCAGCGCCCGCAACATCCCGTGGTCGAAGAACGCCAACGACGACGGCACCTTCAAGTCGGACGAGGAGCTCACGGCCCTCTACGAGCAGGAGTCGGTCGATCTGACCAAGGACACCATCGCCTACTGCCGGATCGGTGAGCGCTCCGCGCTGACCTGGTTCGTGCTGCACGAGCTGCTCGGCCAGACCAACGTCAAGAACTACGACGGCTCCTGGACCGAGTACGGCTCGCTGGTCGGCGTCCCGATCGAGCTCGGCGCCAACAAGTAAACAAGGCTTCTCCCCCGAACCCCTCAAGGAAGTACCCCTATGTGTGGAGCACAGGCCGGCGGCCCGGACGCCTCGACCATCAAGCCCGGTGAGACCACGATCCAGGGCAGCGTGACCCGCGACGGCGAGCCCGTCACCGGTTACGTCCGACTCCTGGACAGCACCGGCGAGTTCACCGCCGAGGTTCCCACCTCCGCGACCGGACAGTTCCGCTTCTACGCGGCCGAGGGCACCTGGACGCTGCGCGCGCTCGTCCCCGGCGCCACCGCGGACCGTACCGTCGTCGCCCAGAAGGGCGGGCTGGCGGAGGTCGCCATCGCCGTCTGACGGCGACCCTTGTCCGTACCTTCCGTACGGCCGTGAGGGCCGCACCCCCGAGGCTTGGACGCCTTGGCGGGGGTGCGGCCCTTCGCGCTGCTCCGGCCCGGAACCGGGCCACGAACCGGGCCGCGCCCCGGCTTCTTTCCGGTCCCCCGCGGATTTACCGTGGAGTTGTGTACGCGCACCAACGGTCGCCCGCAGAGCGCCGTCATCGCCGGTACTTCGTGCTGATGGGCGTGTGCCTCGTGCTGTTCGTGCTGGCCTGGGGCGTGGTCCGGCTGTGGTCGGTGCCGGTCGCGGTCGGCATGTGCGTCGTCGCCATGGTCATCCCGCCGGTCGCGGCGATCATCGGCAACCGCCGCGAGCCCGGCGAACGCTGGTGGGACGAGTCCGGCGACCCGGAATCGGACCGCTGGTGGCGCGAACTCGACGACCGCGGCGACGACAAGCACCCGCGGTAGCCGGGCACCGGCGATACACAAGCACCCGCGGTGGACAGGCGCACTCGGCGGTCCCGTCCGCTCCCGCGCGGGCAGGACACCGCGGCACCGCGGTCAGGAGGCTGTGCGGCACCGCGGCCAGGAGACCGTGCGGTACCGCGGTCAGGAGACCGTGCTCAGTAGACCAGCGCCTGGACGTCGTCGGGCATGATCTCGCTGACGAAGACCTGGGCCCCGGCGATGCCCGCGCCCTCGATCAGGTCCTTCTGTTCGATGTTGCGACGGGCCGCGCACTGCGTGCAGACGGTGATCGCGCCGCCGCCCGCGCGGATGCCGTCGATCAGCTCCGGCAGCGGTGCCGCGTGCGGCAGCTCGAACTCCGCCGCCCGACCGGGCAGCGCGAACCACACCGACTCCCCGGTCAGCCACAGCGACACCTCGACGCCGCTGGCCGCCGCCACCGCCGCCACCGTGAACGCCTGCGAGCACCGCTCGGGTGCATCCGCCCCCGCCGTCACCTTGATCACGAGCTTCTTCGCCATGGGGCCAAGAGTAGGCGCGGGCGGGCGGCAGACCTCACAGCGCCGTGGCCGATGCCGCCGACTAGACTCGCAAGCGGTCCGTTACATCCTCACTCCGTCCAAGGAGCGCGCCCGTGCTTGAGGCATTCTTCACCACCCTGCTGGTTCTGGTCGCCGTCGGCGTCATCGCGTTCGCCGGTCTGACCTGGGCGAAGCTGTACCAGGGCCAGCGCTGACGCACGCGGACACCCCTTTCCCCTCTCTACAGATCGCCTGAGCTCTCATGATCGAGATCCCCTCCGACCTGAACCCGGCCCTGGTGCCGCTCGCCTTCCTCCTCGGCCACTGGGAGGGCGCCGGCGTCGCCGACTTCCCCGGTGCCGAGAAGTGCAACTTCGGGCAGGAGGTCACCTTCTCCCACGACGGCCGTGACTTCCTGGAGTACCACTCGCACAGCTGGGTGCTCGACTCCCAGGGCAACAAGGTCCGCCCGCTGGAGAGCGAGAGCGGCTACTGGCGCGTCGACGCGGACCGCAAGGTCGAGGTCGTGATGATCCGGGACCAGGGCGTCGTCGAGGTCTGGTACGGCGAGCTGGCCCACCAGAAGCCGCAGATCGACCTGGCCACCGACGCCATCGCGCGGACCGCCTCGGCCGGCCCGTACAGCGGCGGCAAGCGGCTCTACGGCTACGTCAACAGCGACCTGATGTGGGTCGGCGAGAAGTCGACCCCGGACGTGCCGCTGCGGCCGTACATGTCCGCGCACCTGAAGAAGGTCGCCGACCTGAAGGAGTGGGCCGAGAGCCTGCCCGACGACATGCCGGACGGGGTCTCCTTCTTCAACCCCGACGGCACTCCGTACCAGGGCTGACCGGCCCGCACGACGAGCTTGACGCGCTGCGACGACCGCGGGCCCTGCCGCCCGCGGACGTCGGCCTGGCCGCGGTCGTCGGCGCCGGGCACCGGTCGGCAATGCGCTCGCCGACCCGTTCGTCCCCGGGATCTCCTCCGGAGCGGCTACGGGCGGGCGGCCGGCGCGGCAGGCAGGCGGGCGGTGGCTGACGGCGGCGCATACCCCGTCGCCGTCCACCCTCCTACACTGGCGGTGTGGTGACCACCGACTGGCAGAGCGACCTCCGCAGGCGCGGATACCGCCTGACCCCGCAGCGGCAGCTCGTCCTGGAGGCCGTGGACAGGCTGGAGCACGCCACCCCGGACGACATCCTCACCGAGGTGCGCAAGACGGCCGGCGGCGTGAACATCTCCACGGTCTACCGGACCCTGGAGCTCCTGGAGGAGCTGGGCCTGGTCAGCCATGCCCACCTCGGCCACGGCGCGCCGACGTACCACCTCGCCGACCGCCACCACCACATCCACCTGGTGTGCCGGGACTGCACCGAGGTGATCGAGGCGGACCTGTCGGTGGCCGAGCCGTTCACCGCGACGCTGCGCGAACAGTTCGGCTTCGAGACCGATATGAAGCATTTCGCGATCTTCGGCCGGTGCGCGGACTGCCGCGCCAAGGCCGCCGGCGACGAGGGCTGAGACCGCCCCGGCCGAAAGCCGCGACCGCGTCGTAGGCTGGGCCCATGCTGCGACAATCACCCGTCAGCCCGCTGCTGTCGCTGCCCGGCGCCGTCCCTGCCGAGGCCCCCGACGAAGGCGTTGCCGCGCACTACGGCGACCTGTTCCGGGAGCAGCGCGCGCTCGCCGACGGCACCGGCTTCGTGGACCTCTCGCACCGCGGCGTGGTCACCGTCAGCGGCCCCGAGCGGCTGAGCTGGCTGCACCTGCTGCTCACCCAGCACGTCAGCGAACTGCCGCCCGGCCACGCCACGGAGGCGCTGATCCTCTCCGCGCACGGCCACATCGAGCATGCGCTGTACCTCGTCGACGACGGGGAAACGACGTGGATGCACACCGAGCCGGGTGGCCAGGAGGCGCTGATCGCCTACCTGGAAAGCATGAAGTTCTTCTACCGGGTCGAGATCGCCGACCGGACCGACGAGATCGCGGTGGTCCACCTGCCGGCCGGGTCCATCGCCGAGGTCCCCGAGGGCACGGTCGTCCGCGAGACGCCGCACGGCCGTGATCTGTTCCTGCCGCGCGCGGAGCTGTCGGCGTTCGCCGACACCCACGGCCCGGCGATCGGCGTGCTGGCCCTGGAGGCGCTGCGCGTCGAGGCGCACCGCCCGCGGCTCGGCCTGGAGACCGACCACCGCACCATCCCGCACGAGCTCGGCTGGCTCGGCACCGCCGTGCACCTCCAGAAGGGCTGCTACCGCGGCCAGGAGACCGTCGCCCGGGTCCACAACCTGGGGAAGCCGCCGCGCCGGCTGGTCTTCCTGCACCTGGACGGCAGCGAGGTGCACCTGCCCCCGCACGGCGCCCCGATCCGGCTCGCCGCCGACGGCGAGGAGGGCCGCCAACTCGGCTTCGTCACCACCTCTGCCCGCCACCACGAACTCGGCCCCATCGCCCTGGCCCTGGTCAAGCGAAACGTCCCCGTGGACGCCCAACTGACCGCAGGCGGCACAGCAGCGGCCCAGGAGGTGGTGGTGCAGCCGTAGGGCCGGGGGCTGCGGGGCTACGGGACTACAGGGGGCTGGTCGGGTGCCTGGGATGCCTCACCCGGCCCACCACGTAGGAGTAGGCCCGGTGGGGATCGTGGGGGCTGCGGGGCTGCGGGGGCTAACGGGGCTGTGGGGGCCGTGGAGCTACGGGCCTGCGCGGGCTGAGGGGGCTGCAGGGGCTGCCGGAGGGGGGAGTCGGCCAGGCGACCGGGAAGACCTCACCTTCCCAGCTACGTTCGCTGCGCGCGGCCAGGAACGGCCTGCTCTCCCCGCCACGTTCGATGCGTGCGCCCGGGAACTTCCCACCTGGCCCACCGCGTTCGCCGCCTGCGGCCCGGGAATAGCCGCCCGCCCCGCCACGTTGTGGCCCCGCAGGGGGCCCTCGCGTCCCCTAGGGAATCCGTTCGACTCCCCCTTACGGGTACCAGTCCCCCGCTGGACGCCCCCAAGGGCGTTCCCCCGAGGGAAGCCCCTAATGGAAACCCCTAAGGGCGCCCCCTGAGAGCGCCCTCCCCCGGGGCCCTCGGGCCTCGCCCGCCCCTCAGGTCCCCGCCCTCACACCTCGACCAGGACCGTGAACGGTCCGTCGTTGGTCAGTGAGACCTTCATCTGTGCGCCGAAGCGGCCGGTCTCCACAGGGGCGCCCAGCGCTCGTAGCTGGGCGACGACCTCGTCGACCAGTGGTTCGGCGACCGGGCCGGGGGCCGCGGCGTTCCAGGTGGGACGACGGCCCTTTCGCGCGTCACCGTAGAGAGTGAACTGGCTGATCACCAGCAGCGGCGCCCCGGTGTCCGAGCAGGACTTCTCGCCCTGCAGCATCCGCACCGACCACAGCTTGCGGGCGAGTTGTGCCGCCTTCTCCGGGGTGTCGTCGTGGGTGACGCCCACCAGTACACACAGCCCCTCCCCGACGATCTCCCCGACCGTCTCGCCCGCCACCTCGACGCGGGCACCGTCAACTCTCTGCACCACGGCTCGCATACCCGCCATCATGCCGGTCGGCGGTACGGCTTCGGACAGCCGTGCCCCCACGGGGGCCGTTCGGGTGCCATGGCCCTGCAGAAGGACCGCACAGAGTGGCACGATGCGTGCACGTGGTGCGTTTCATGGACAACATGCCCTGGACGCGGCCCGGACGAGGGGACGGAACCATTTATGAGCACTGCCGGCGCCGGACAGACACCCGGTCCCGTACCGAGCGCCCGTACGACACCGAGCGCCCGTACGAAACCGACCGAACCACCGGCGCCAGCCGCCACCACCGCTTCCGGCACCGGACGGACGGCACCTGCCGCCCCGGCGGCCCCCACCGCATCAACGACCACCACCTCATCTCCCACCACCGCCCCCGCAGCCACCACATCCACCACGACGACCACGACGACCACGGCAGCGGCTCCCGGTGAGCCGGCCGGCACCAAGGACGGCCCCATGCTCCAGGCAGGCCAGGCGCAGCACCCCCGCCCCCCGCAGCAGCGCGACCGCTGCCGCCCGGCCACCACACCCGATCTCTCCGGACTGGGGCTGCCCGAGCTGCGGGTCGTACGCCGGGACTCGCAGCAGGAGGAGGCCGATCTGAGTTATCTGCGGCGGCTGCTGCAGGGCCGGATCGACATCCTGCGGGCCGAGATCGCCCGCCGTACCGCCCAGCACTCGCCGCTGCTGGACCGGCTGCCGGAGATCCTGACGGACCTGCCGTCGCGGCACCGCTCGTCGGCCCGCCATGTGACGCTCGGCACACCGCACAGCGAGGAGTACCGCAGGATGGCGGACGAGATGCTCGGCGAGGTCGAGCTGTCCGACCTCACCGCGCGGACCGACCAGGAGCTGCACGAGGCGATGGGCCGGCTGATCCGCTACGAACGCCAGGTCTCGCAGCGCCGGCAGTCGCTGCAGCGCACCACCGACGAGTGCAGTGCGGAAATCGCCCGCAGGTACCGTGAAGGCGAAGCACAAGTGGACGACCTGCTGTCCTGACGGGCCACAAGCCTTCCGGACGCGGGTCGGCCCCCGTCCCCGTCCGGAAGGCTGCCGATGACCTCGTCCTCGCCCACCCCGATATCCGTACCGACCCCGCGTTCCCCGGAGGACGTCTCCCCGGTCCTCGCCGAGGTCGTGCGCTCCGGTTTCGTCGAGGGCCGGCACCGCGGCTCCCTGGTGGTGCTGGCGGCGGACGGCAGCGTCGAGACGGCGCTGGGCGATGTGGCGGCACCAGTCTTCCCGCGTTCCACGAACAAGCCGATGCAGGCCGCGGCCGTACTGCGGGCGGGCCTTGAGCTGTCCGGCGAGCGGCTGGCGCTGGCCGCCGCGAGCCACTCCGGCGAGTCCTTCCACCTCGATCTCGTCCGGACCATGCTGGCCGAGCACGGGCTGACCGCCGACCAGCTCCAGACGCCGCCCGACCTGCCGCTGGACCCGGAGGAGGCGGAGTCGTACCTCGCCGCGGGCCAGGTCCGCGACCGGCTGGCCATGAACTGCTCGGGCAAGCACACCGCGATGCTCGCCGCCTCGGCGCGCAACGGCTGGGCGCTGGACTCGTATCTGGACCCGACGCATCCGCTGCAGCAACTGGTGGACGAGGCCGTGCGCGGCGCGAGCGGCGAGGACGTCGCGCACGTCGGTACGGACGGCTGCGGCGCCCCGCTGCTCTCGCTCTCCCTGACGGGCCTGGCCCGCGCCTTCCGGCACTTCGTACTGGCGGACCCCGGCACGCCGGAGCGGCAGGTGGCGGACGCGATGCGCGCCCACCCGGAGTACGTCGCCGGCACCCGCCGCCCCGACACCTGGCTGATGCAGGAGCTGCCCGGCACGCTGTCGAAGATGGGCGCCGAGGCGGTCCAGGCGGTGGCCCTGCCGGACGGCCGGGCGCTGGCATTCAAGATCGACGACGGTGCCGGGCGCGCCCTCGGCCCGGTCCTCGCCCGCACCCTCCGCCTGATGGGCGTCGACGCGCCGGTGCTTTCCCGTCTGGCGGAGGTCCCGCTGCTGGGCGGCGGGGTCCGGGTGGGAGAGATCCGCGCGGCGTTCTGATGCGGCCTTCTCACGCAACGGGATGACGCGGTGCGTTCCGAGGTAACGGGCTGACGTGGTGCGTCTGACGCGGCGTGCTGGTGGGGACTCCCCTGGGGTTGGCGCCGGCTCCCCTGGGGTTGGCGCCGGCTCTGCTGGGGTCGGCGCCGGCGCCGGGTGCGCTGGCACTGCCGGAAGGGCAGTGGCCTGCATAAAGTGGCGATGACAGTGCAGGAACAAGTGCACGCAGGTACCGCACAGGTATCAAGGACGTACCGCGCAGGTGCCACGCAGGCACCTCGCAGTACCGCGCACTCGTCCCGCACCGATCATGCACGTACCACCCACGACAGCAGGAGGCCGGCGACCATGAGCGACGCGAATCCCCAGCCGCAGGGGCCCGAGTCGATCGAGCATGCGCATGACCCCGAGGTACTGCAGCTCGCGTCCAAGGTGTTCGACCTGGCGCGGCACGGAGACACCGACACCGTCGCCGCGTACGTGGACGCCGGCGTGCCCGCCAACCTGACGAACGACAAGGGCGACTCGCTCGTGATGCTGGCGGCGTACCACGGCCACCCGGCGACGGTGGAGGCGCTGCTGCAGCGCGACGCCGACCCCGACCGCCCCAACGACCGCGGCCAGACGCCGCTGGCCGGTGCGGTGTTCAAGGGCGACGACGAGGTCGTCAAGGTGCTGATGGCGCACGGGGCCGACCCGTCGGCGGGCGCGCCGTCGGCGATCGAGACGGCGCAGATGTTCCAGAAGACGGAGCTGCTGAAGCTGTTCGGCGTGGAGTGATCTGCGTCGAGTTGCCGGCGTCGGGCGATCGGCGTGGGGTGATCCGCGCGGAGTGGCCGCGGAAATGGCCGCAGGGAGGGCCCCCCGGGCGGCTCTCCGTGGCGCCGACCTGCATGGCGCCACGGACATGGCTCCTGCCTCCGTGGCGGCGGTCCCGTAGCGCTGGTCTCCGTGTCGCCGACCTCCATAGCCCCAGCCTCCGTGGCGGCGGTCCCGGGCGCGCTTGACCTCAACTTCGCTTGAGGTCTTAGCGTCGGGTCCCGACGGCGAGCCCGCCGTCCACCACCCGGCCACCCGGCCACCCGCCACGGAGGACCCGCATGTCTGAGCACGCCTACCGCCTCGCAGTCATCGTCGCCAGCACCCGGGAGGGCCGGTTCGCGCCCGTCATCGCGAACTGGTTCACCCGAGAGGCGGAGACCCGCGCCCATGTCGACCTCGACGTGATCGATCTGGCCGAGGTCCGCCCGTACGAGCTGCGGCACGGCAGCGAGGAGTACGAGTCCTTCGCCAAGCGTGTGGAGGAGGCGGACGCGTTCGTGGTGATCACCCCGGAGTACAACCACTCCTTCCCGGCCCCGCTCAAGCACGCCATCGACCTGCTGTTCCCGCAGTGGCAGGCCAAGCCGGTCGGCTTCGTCTCGTACGGCGGGATCTCCGGCGGCCTCCGCGCCGTCGAGCAACTGCGGCTGGTCTTCGCCGAGTTGCACGCCACGACGGTGCGCGAAACGGTGAGCTTCGCGCTGGCCGGCAACCTCTTCGACGACGAGGGGCGGCTGCACGACCCGGCCCCCGCCGAGAAGGCCGCCGGCGCCCTGCTCCGCCAGCTGGAGTGGTGGGCCCTGGCCCTCCGCGAGGCCCGCACGGCGCGCCCTTACGGGGGCTAGGTCGAGTCGGGGCGCACCCCTTACGGGAGTCAGGGCGCACCCTTACGGGAGTCAGGGCGCACCCTTACGGGGGTAGGGCGCGCCCTCATGGGGCCGAGGGACCCGGCCTGGGGAACTCCGCCACTCGGGGCTATTCGGACGCCCCCTCCGGCCCGATCGTGCGGTCGACGAGTGCCGCGATCAGCCCGTCGGTCTCCTCGGCGGGCACCACCCCGGGCAGGGTGAGCTGCTCCAGCATCAGCCCGGTCATGGCGAGATACATCAGGGTCACGGCGGTCGGGTCACCGGGCAGCCCGCTCTCCAGATGGAAGCTGAGGTTCTCGTCGAACGTCGCCCGCATGACCCGGGTCAGCTCGGCCTGCAGCTCGGGGCGGCGGGTCGCCTCCAGCCGCAGCTCCAGCATCGCCAGATAGCCGGTGCGGTTCTCGGTCACCCGGCGGTTGATCCACCGCATCAGGTCGGCCACCAGCGCCCGGCCGCGCGGCGCCGCCATCACCTCGGCGACCTCGTCCGGGTCGGGCGCGATCCGCTGGTGAATCTGCCCGGTGACCTGGGCCAGCAGATCGTCCCTGCTGGTGAAGTAGTTGGACGCGGTGCCGCCGGGCACCTCCGCGGCCGCGTCGACGGCCCGGAAGGTGAGCCCGCGCGCACCGTCCCGCGCCAGCACCTCGATCGCGGCATCCACCAACGCCGCCCGCCGCTCCGGATTGCGCACCATCTCGCCCACCTCACACGTCGCCGACCGAATTTCCGAAAACCCCTTGCAACCACTACATCCAGAGTACTACAACTGGAGTCGTTGCACCGGTGGTGGCCGTGACCGCCCCGATCCGGTGGCACACCACCGCGCCGCCGGACCGCCCGGCCGCGCCAGGAGAGGATCCTTATGCGCTTCGCCAAGTTCGGCACCGCCCTGCTCACCGACGACGTCGCGGTCAGCACCCGCTTCTACGTCGACCACTTCGGCTTCCAGCCACTCGTCGAACTCGACTGGTACGCCAGCCTTCAGCACCCCCAACACCCCGACTGCGCATTGGACTTCACCCTGCGCGGACACGAGGCCATGCCGTCGGACTTCCGCCACCAGAAGACCGCCGGCGCCCTCCTCGGCTTCCTGGTGGAGGACGCCGCGGCCGAGGAGGCCACCCTGCGCGACAAGGGGGTGCCGATCGCCGTACCGCTGCGCGACGAGCCCTGGGGACAGCGCCGCTTCAACGTCTGGGCCCCCGAGGGCACCCTGATCGAGGTCCTCCAGACCATCGATCCGGACCCGGAGTGGATGGCCGCCCAGGGACTGTGAGGGGCACTCCGACCGTCGCCCACCAACCACCCTCCGGTCCTGGATACTTGCTACTTGCTACTTGCTCCGGCGAGCGGCACGCGTCAGGACACGCCAGGATTCGTCAGGACCCGTCAGGCGCCGCAAGGCACCGTCAGGCACCGAACGCCAGGCACCGTCAGGCATCGACCGCCAGGCACCGTCAGGCACCTCAGGACGCGCCAGAACCCGCCGGAACTCGTCAGAACGCCATCAGGGGGAGCTGGACCGGTCATGAGCGCACGCAACAAGCCGTACGAATGCGGGCTGGACGCCGCGGTGGACGTCATCGGCGGCAAATGGAAGGTGTTGCTGTTGTGGGCGCTGGCCGAGCGCCCACAACGGTTCGGCGAACTGCGCCGCGGCCTGCCGAAGATCACCGAGAAGGTACTGACCCAGCAGCTGCGCGAGCTGGAGGCCGACGGCATCGTGCACCGCGAGACCTTCCCCCAGGTGCCGCCGAGGGTCGAATACTCCCTCACGGAGGCCGGCCGCTCCCTCAACGAGGCCCTCGCCCCCCTCGGCGCCTGGGGCACCGCCCACATGCCCCACTTGGAGGCCACTTACGGTCAACGGCATCCGGGGTAGGGGCGGTTGGGGTGTGGGGGTGTGGGGGCGTTGGGGCCTTGGGGTGTCGGGAGGTGAGGAGGGTGGCGGCAGGCAGGCGGAGGCTCG
Source organism: Streptomyces sp. NPDC107765 (assembly GCF_055657085.1). NCBI lineage: Bacteria > Bacillati > Actinomycetota > Actinomycetes > Kitasatosporales > Streptomycetaceae > Streptomyces > Streptomyces sp. NPDC107765. Next base: position 870,076 of record NZ_JBVKBL010000002.1, read on the forward strand.
CGGCAGGCAGCCGGGGACTCTGCGGCAGGTAGCCGGGGCTTGGCCAGAGGCCCGCACGCCGCGGGCCGGGTGAGCCGTCACCGCCCCGCACACATCACCTCGTCACTACGCACACCCACGTCACCACACCCCCACGTCACCACGCGCCCCGCACCGCCGTGGCGATATGCACCCGCATCGCGCAGGGGATCCGGCCGTCCGGCAGCGCCAGGGCCGCCGCCTCCCTCTCGAAGCGGGCCCGTAGTTCCGCGGTGACGGCGGGGTCGAGCGGCCCCAGATCGTAGAAGCCGCCCATGGTCGCCCAGACACGCTCCGGCGGTGTGGTGAGATCGATTCGTACGGTCTCCCAGCGCACGGGCCCGAATCCGGCCGGGCCGAACACCGCGTCGAACCCCTCGCGGTTCCGCAGCCGCCGGTCGCCGAGCGAAGGAATCCGCTGGTCGGCGGGTGCGGCCGCGAACAGCGGCCGGGCCACTCGCAGGAACGCCGCATACGCCTCGTCGCTGTCCGCACCGCCACCCAGGGCGACCGCCAGCGTGCCCCCGGGCGCGAGCACCCGTGCCACCTCGGCCGCGACCTGCTCGGCGTCACCCATCAGCATCAACGCCATATGGGACACACAGCCGTCGAACCGGCCGTCCTCGAAAGGGAGTTGTTGAGCCCGCCCGGCCCTCAGGTCGGCGCGGGGGACACCGGGGCGGCGACGGGCCAGCGCCAACTCCTCGGCAGACAGATCGAGTCCGGCCAGCTCCCGGTCGGCCCGCTCTCCCCGCTCTCCCAGCTCTCCCCGCTCGGCGAGGAGTTCGAGCAGCAGACCGTCACCGCACCCGAGATCCAGCACCCTGTCGCAGGCCGCCACCCGGTCCCGGAGGATCTCGTAACTCGACCGCCCGTCCTCGGCCCGCCCATGCGCCATCGTCCGTACAGTCACCGCGGGGTGCGCCGCGTGAAACGCCCGCAAAAACGCTTCCTGCTCCCGAACCGTCGCCATCCCCCGATCGTAGACACGACTTCGGATGGGAAAGGCGGGTCGGGGAGGCGGATCGCGGGGCGGATCGAAGGGCGGACCGAGGGTGGGTCGAGGGGCGGGGCGAAGGGTGGTGAGAAGGACGGTGGGAAACCCGGGGGAAGCCGCGGCGCTGGGAGGGGGCTGAGCCCAACCAGCCGCCAGCTGGCAGCCGCCTGCCGCCTGCCGCCTGCCGCCTGCCGGGGCGCCCTATCCGTCACCTGGGCCCTCCCGGACGCCAGTGAGCCCGCCGTGACGCCAGTGAGCCTTGCTCAGTCACTGGTGAGCCCACCCGCCCCCTACGCCCCCTCTCGGCCGCCGGTGAGCCCTCCCACCACGCACCACGCCTGGCACCCTCCCGGCCGCCGGGGCTCCTACCCCTCCTCGATGAGCCCCTGCCCGTCGCCGGTGGGCCCCTCCTGCAACGACCAGCCGTTGCCGTCGGGGTCGGTGAAGTAGACGAACGAGTTCCACGTCCCGCCGGGCCCATCGGCCAACGCACCGTCCTCGACGTGCTGCACGGGGCTCGCAGCCACGCCCCGCTCGACCAACTGTGCCCGGGCCGCCGCAACATCGGACACCACCAGCTGGAGGCCCTGCACGGAACCGGGCTGCACGTCGGTAACCCCCATACCCGCACCGATGACGATCGAGCACTCAGACCCGGGCGGCGTCAGCTGCACGATGCGCGCCTGGCCACCGACCGAGACGTCATGGTCGACGGCGAAGCCCAGCTGCTCGCTGTAGAAACGCTTGGCCCGCTCCACATCGGCCACCGGAACCGGCACCAGTTCGAGCTTCCAATCCATGACACGCCGCCTTCCGCACGACGACGACAAGAGCACCCGCCCCGAAGCACCCGCGCCAGCACACCCACACCGGGACACCCCGGCGCCCCGGCAGCACCCACTCCACAATCGGCAAGACCCGCTGCAGGAAATCCGCTGCAAGACATCAGCTGCAAGACATCCGCTGCAAGAAGTCTAAGGAGCGAACGGCGACCATGCGCAGCGCGCGGACCGGCGTGGGTGGCGAACGATTGACGGAGTGAGCACTCACTCCGTACCCTGGACGCATGACCCCACAACCTGCACGCCGGCGCGCACCCGGCATGAGTGTGGAACAGCGCCGGGCCATGATCGTGGCCGCCGCGCTGCCGCTGGTGGCGGAGTACGGCGCGGCCGTCACCACCAGCCAGATCGCCCGCGCAGCGGGTATCGGCGAGGCAACGATCTTCCGGGCCTTCAAGGACAAGGACGAGGTGCTGGACGCCTGCGTCCGCGAGGCGGTCAGCACGGACCACGTCCTGCGCGAACTGGCCTCGGTCTCCCTGGACGAGCCGCTCGCCGCCCGGCTGACGGAAGCGGCCGAGGCGCTGCGCGCCCATATGGAGCGGATCGGTACGGTCGTCGGCGCCCTGCACGCCTCCGGTCACCTCCGCGGCCGCGGCCGCGAGCCCGGGACCGTCGCGCCGGAGGCCGGGGCCAAGACGGACGGACCGCCGGAGGACCCAAGGGCCCGGTCCGCCGCCGCGCTACGCCAAGCCGTCACCGAGCTGATCGAACCGGACCGGGACGCCTTCCGACTGGCCCCCGAGAAGGTCGCCGGTGCCTTCCTGGGCCTCCTCTTCACCCGCCTCCCCACCCCCGTCTCAGAGGCCGACACCCCCCTGACCAGCGAGGAACTCATCACCGTCCTCCTCCACGGCACCCTCACCCACCCCGGCAACCACACGTAACGCCCGCCCCGGCCAACGGGGCACACCGCTCCCGACACCGACCAGCGACCGCGGTCGTCCGATCTCGACTCTCAGGAGCCGCACATGCCCGTGACCCTCAACCACACGATCGTTCCGGCCATTGACCACCGGGCGGCTGCTCGGTTCTTTGCGCAGGTCATGGGGCTGGCGGAGCTTCCGCCGGCCGGGCGGCTGGGGCATTTTGCGCCGGTTCGGGTCAACGAGACGCTCACCCTCGACTTCATGACCGTGCCGGACGCCGAAGGCCACCATCTCGCCTTCGACGTGGACCCCGAGACCTTCGACGGGATCCTCTCCCGCATCGAGGCAGCGGGCATCCCCTACGGCAACGGCCCCGCCACCCCGGACAACGGCCGGACCGACCACCCGCTGTGCCCCCGCGGCCTGTTCTTCGCCGACGACTCCGGCAACCTCTACGAGGTGATGTCGCCGGCGTAGAGAGACTGCGGGACCAGCGTGCGGAGCCGGATGAGGCCCGCCCGCCCCCGACCGGTCAGCCGTCTACGAAGCTCAGGCTCACCTCGTCGTACCGGGTTCCGGCGACCTGGCCGGCCGGGGCCGCGGCGTCGATGGCGGCGAGGTCCTCGGCGGAGAGCTCGATGGCGAGTGCTCCGATGTTCTCCTCCAGGTACTTCTGCCGGCGGGTGCCGGGGATCGGCACCACGTCGTTCCCGCGGTGCTGCACCCAGGCCAGCGCGAGCTGCCCGGCAGTGACTCCCTTCTGCGCGGCGAGTTCGTTCAGCTTCTCGACGATGGCCAGGTTGTGTTCCAGGTTGCCGTCGGCGAACCGCGGCTGGGTCCGGCGCACATCCGACTCGGCCAGCCCCTCGACGCTGGTGTAGCGCCCCGTCAGGAACCCGCGCCCCAGCGGCGAGAAGGGCACCAGGCCGATCCCGAGCTCCCGGCAGACCGGCGCGACCTCGTGCTCCAAGTCCCGGGTCCACAGCGACCACTCACTCTGCAGCGCGGCGATCGGGTGCACCGCATGTGCCCGGCGCAGCGTCGCCGCGCTCGCCTCGGACAGCCCGAGGTGGCGCACCTTGCCTGCCGCGACGAGCTCGGCCATCGCCCCGACGGTTTCCTCGATCGCCACCTGGGGGTCGACCCGGTGCTGGTAGTAGAGGTCGATGTGGTCGACCCCGAGCCGCCGCAGCGACGCGTCACATGCCTGCCGTACGTATGCCGCGTCGCCCCGGATCGCGGTCGGCTCGCCGAGCCGGTTGGCGAACCCGAACTTCGTCGCCAGCACGACCTCGTCCCGCCGCCCGGCGATGGCCCGGCCGATCAGCTCTTCGTTGTGCCCCGCGCCGTAGAAGTCCGAGGTGTCCAGGAAGGTGACGCCGAGGTCGAGGGCCCGGTTGATGGTGGCGATCGACTGCGCGTCGTCCGACTCCCCGTAACCGTGGCTCATCCCCATGCAGCCGAGGCCCTGCGCGGATACCTCCAGCTCACCGAGCTGGCGCGGGGGAATGGTCGTCGTGGTCATAGTGCTGTACCTCCTGGACGGGCTGGTCGTGCAATCAATCCCGGTCTGGACGGTAGGAGTTGGAGTGCGCTCCAAGTCAACACGGCGTTGGGGCGGCATCGATCTCGGGCGCGACCTCCGTCCACGTCCGAGGCCCCGGACCCGGTGTCGGCCTTGCAAGGTTGCGGTGCCGGGTCGCCGGACCAGGTCGCGGGGCCAGGCCGGTGCCAGCGCGTCGCGGGCAGGCAAGGTACGCCGGGTTACGGGCGCGGAGCCACGGGCGCGGAGTCACAGGCGCGGCGTCACGGGTGCGGTGCCGGCTCAGCGGTCGTCTCCGCTCGCCCGTCACCCGTTCCCGTCGCCCGTCACCTCTCGCGCGTCACCCGTCACCTGTCCCCGTCGACCGGTAGCCTCCCTCGTCAGCCGGTGCCCTCGGCTATTGCGCGCAGGGCCTGGCAGTGGGCGGCGAACGCGGCGCGGCCGTCGGGTGTCAGGGCGAGCCAGGTGCGCGGGCGCTTGCCGACGTATCCCTTGGTGACGGCGACATAGCCGGCCTTCTCCAGGGTGGAGATCTGGCGCGAGAGCACCGAGTCGCTCACCTCGACGGTATCGCGGACGAAGGCGAACTCGGCCTTGTCGGCGGGCGCCAGGGTCGCCACGATGGAGAAGCGGACGGGCGCGTGGATGACCTCGTCGAGCCCGTGCCGCGGATGGGCTCCCTGGGGCGACTGCCGCGAGGTGCTCACCGGCGGGCCTCCGCATATCCGCCTATCAGCCCCGGAAGGGCCACCAGGGCTGCTCCTGCCACCCACCATGCCGTGACGCCCTGGAACCAGATCATGCCCGGCACCAGCACTGCGTTGTAGAGCAGGCCCCAGGCCATGATCAGGCCGTTGCGCCAGCGGTCGAAGCCGCGCCGGGCGACCCGCTGCCGGGCGGCGTACACCGACAGTCCGCCCACGGTGGCGCACCAGAAGATGGCGCTGAGCGCCACTCCGTACGGCTGTCCCAGCAACCCGAGGGCCAGCACCATCACTCCGGACCCGCAGCCGAAGATCACCTGATAGCGGACGGACCACTTCGTGCTCGCCCGGACCGTACTGCTCAACTCCTTGGCGCGGGCCAGCGCGGCCGCCGCGTCCTCGGATGCGTATACCTGCTCCGACATGTCAGTCCCCCCTGACGTCCCCGTACTTCCCCGTTGGTCAGCCGTTGCTTCGTCGCTGTTCGTCGCGGCTCGTCGTGGATTCGTCTCCCCCGACGAACGCTCTTCGGCTTCGTGTTTTCAGCGTGCCAAGCACTTTCCATTCTGACAAGTACTTTCCTGAAAATCAGTTCGAACGGGTGACACCCGCTCACACGCCGTCAGGTAATCTGTGCCGTCCCAGCAGTGGAGCGACCGAGGAGGTGAGACCGATACCCCGCCAGTCCAGGCAGGCGCGCCCGTCTCCCGTCCGCGTGGTCCACCGCCTCAGGTGACCTTCCGGCACAGGTGAGCCAGGCCCGCCCTCGGCAGCCCCGAAAGGCTCACCACCCATGCCGCCACAGCATCTGTCACGACCCTCAAGCCCTTCAGTTCCTTCCAGCTCTTCAGGTACTTCCGGCTCTTCAGCCTCTTCAGCCTCTTCAGGGTCGGCTGACTCTTCGCGGTTCTCTGATCCTTCAGGCCCCTCACGCACTTCGTCAGAACCCTTGTCTCGTCCTGACCTCTCACCACAGGTCCCAAGTTGCAGCCCGGGGACGGACGTTGTTGCCAGGCTGCGTGCCGCCGGCTGTGTCTTCGCCGAGGACGAGGCGGCGCTGCTGTGCGACACCGCCCGTACGCCCGACGAGCTCGCCGCCATGGTGGAACGCCGAGCCCTCGGCCAGCCCTTGGAACACGTCCTGGGCTGGGCGGAGTTCTGCGGGCTGCGGATCGCCGTCGACCCCGGTGTCTTTGTGCCGCGTCGTCGTACGGAGTTCCTCGTGGAGCAGGCGCTCGACCTGCGGCGCCCGGCTGTCGACCTGGAGTCCGGGGCGCGTCGGCGGCCCACCGTGGTCGTCGATCTGTGCTGCGGCACCGGAGCGGTGGGCGCCGCACTCGCCGCCGGTCTGGAGCGGGTGGAGCTGTACGCGGCCGATGTCGAGCCCGCCGCGGTGCGCTGTGCCCGCCGCAATGTCGGGCCCGTCGGGGGCGAGGTCTACGAGGGCGACCTCTTCCGCCCGCTGCCGCCGGGGCTCCGCGGCCGCGTCGACGTCCTGGTGGCCAACGTGCCCTACGTACCCACCGAAGAGGTGTCGCTGTTGCCTGCGGAGGCCCGTGAGTACGAGCCGCTGGTGGCGCTCGACGGCGGAGAGGACGGGCTCGACGTGCTGCGCCGGGTGACCGGGGCCGCGCCGCAGTGGCTGGCGCCCGGCGGCCATCTGCTGGTCGAGACGAGCGAACGGCAGGCGCCGCGGGCCGTCGAGGCGTTCACCGGTGCGGGGTTGCGCCCGCGGATCGTCCGCTCGGAGGAGCTGTACGCCACGGTGATCGTCGGGACCCGGCCGGGATAGCGCCGCCGCGCTGCTTGGCCCAGAGGGCTTTCGTGAGGGCCTTCCCTGAGGGCCTTCTCGCGGGGTCGCCTCGCGGAGCCTTCTCCTGGGGCCTTCTCGCGGGGCCTCCTTGCGGGTTCTCCCCCGGAGTGTGCCTCGGCACGCAGGCGCCGGGGTACGGGGCGCGGGCGTAGGGGACACGGCGATACGGGGCGCGGGGGTAAGAGACGCGGCGATACGGGGGGCGCGGGAGTACGGGGCGGGTGCCCGCGCCGTCCGGCGGGACCGCCGGTGGGAAATCAGGTGAGGGTCGGTCCGGTGGCGTCCTATCGTGGCGCCATGCCCCCTTCGACGGCTTCGATGGCTTCGATGAGTTTTGACCGTCACTGTTCCGAAATCGTCGCACAGACGGCCCTGTTGGTGTCCCACGTCGAGGGGGCCGAACTGTCCGCCCCCGTACCGGCCTGCCCTGGATGGAACCTCGCTCAGTTGCTGCGCCACCTCGGCGAAACGCATCGCTGGGTGGAGACGATCATCCGGACCCGGGCCGTGGGGCCGGTCTCCGAGGAGCGGATCAACAACGTCTCCGACGCGACGGACCAGGACCCGGCCGAACTCGCCGCGTGGCTCACCGAGGGCGCCGGGCAACTGGCGGACGCGCTGCGGACAGCGGGGCCGGAGGCCGCGGTGTGGACCGTGGCCCCCGGTGGCACGCCGGTTTTCTGGGCCCGCCGTATGACCCACGAGACGGTGGTGCACCGCGCGGACGCGGCGTTCGCCGTCGGGGCGGATTTCACCGTGGACGACGAGGTCGCCATCGACGCCCTGGACGAGTGGATGAGCTTCGGCCACCTGCCCCCCGTATTCGAGACCAGGCCCGACCTGCCCGCCCTCCTGGCCGGCGGCCGGACCCTGTGCTTCCGGGCCACCGACACGGCGCCCGAAGCCGGCGCGGAATGGCTGGTCGGTCTGGGCGGCGACACGCTCACCTCGCGCCGCGGCGGCGGCCCGACCACCGCCACCGCCACCGCCCAAGGCCCCCTGGCCGACCTGCTGCTGTTCGTCTACGGCCGGCGGTTCGTCCCCGGGGGCGCCGGTGCCGGCGTCGAGGTCCTCGGTGATGAGGCGCTGCTCGACGCCTGGCTCGACGCCACCAGCTTCTGGCTCAAGGAGTGAGCCGGATGCCGGGCCGGAAGGGGCCCTCAACCGGCCCGGAGTGAGCGGGATGCCGGGCCGGGAGGGGTTCCTAAGGCGGGCCCGGCGTGCGCCGCCGTAAGCCGGGACCACAGGAGCGGGCAACGTGCCGGGGAGGGCTCAGTCCTCGTCCCAGGTGACCGGGAGCCGGTGTACGCCGTAGATGTTCGAGGCGGTGCGCAGCGGTACGTCCTCCGGTGGGACGGCCAGCCGCAGCGTGGGGAACCGGGTGAGCAGTGCCGGGAAGGCGACCCGCATCTCGACGCGGGCCAGCTGCTGGCCCAGGCACTGGTGGCTGCCGTGGCCGAAGCCCAGGTGCCCGGTCGCCTTCCTGTGCAGGTCAAGGGTGTCGGGGGCGGGGAACCGCGCCGGGTCCCGGTTGGCTGCCTGGAGCGAGACGGTCACCGACTCCCCGGCCCTGATCAGTTGCCCCGCCACCTCGACGTCCTCCAGGGCCGCGCGGAGCCCCATGTCGGCGATGCTCAGATAGCGCATCAGCTCCTCCACGGCCCGGTCGGCGAGCTCCGGGTCCGCGCGCAGCGCGGCGAGCTGTTCCGGGTGGGTCAGCAGGGCGAAGGTGCCGAGGGCGAGCATGTTGGCGGTGGTGTCGAGGCCGGCGCCCAACAGGAAGGTGCCGATGCCGGCGAGTTCCTCGTCGCTGAGTTCGCCGCTCTGCGCCAGGTCGCCGAGCAGATCGTCGGTGGGCCGGTCCCGTTTGGCCACCACCAGTTCGTGCAGGATCTCCTGGATCGCCTGATAGGCCGCCGCCCGTTCCTCCTGGGTGACGCCGTGGTCGGTCACCAGGGCCGTGTGGCGCTGGAAGACGTCGCGGTCGGCGGACGGCACCCCGAGCAGCTCGCAGATCATCAGCGCGGGAACGGGCTGCGCGAACGCCTCCACGAGGTCCAGGGGGCCGCCCCGGCGCTCCATGGCGTCCAGGTGCTCGGCGGTGATCTCCTCGACGCGGGCGGTGAGTTCACGCATCCGGCGGACCGTGAACTTCCCCATCAGCAGCCGCCGGTAGCGGGTGTGCTCGGGTGCGTCGATCCCGGTGAGGTCGCCTACCGGGGCCGGGGGCAGTGACGGGGGCGCGCCCGGTATCGGCAGGTGCATGAGTTCGTAGCGGGAGCTGAAGCGCTGGTCGGCGAGGATCGCCCGGACCGCGGAGTGGCCGGTGGCCAGCCAGCCCTCGTGGCCGTCGGGGTAGCGCATCCGCCGTAACGGCTGTTCTTCGCGCAGCCGGGCCAGTTCGGCGGGCGGGTCGAAGGGACAGCCGGTGGGGCGGGTCAGGGGCAGGTCGGTGAGGGGGGCGGGGGTGGGGGCGGGAGCTGAGGCGGGGGCGGGGGCGGGGGTGACGGGGGCGGATGCCGGCATCTGCGCCGGTTCCTGCGCCGCGGCCGGTTCCGGTTCCCGGGCCGGTTCCCGGGTCGGCTCCTGTGCCGGTTTCCGGGTCGGCTCCTGTGCCGGTCCCTGCTGCGATGTGGGCCCGGTGGGGGAAGTCGGCGGTTCGTTGTGCATGGGGCTTCGTCCTCCTGTGGTGAGGGGTGGTGTGCCGTAACGGGTGGTGTGTTGCGGGGCGGTACACCGCGGTGCTCCGGGAGTTCTCGTGAGGTGAGGGGCCCCGGCGGATGTCGCGGCGGGTGGGCAGCGGGTGTCGCGGCGGGTGGGCAGCGGGTGTCGCGGGCGGCTAGCGTGCGACGCCGCGCTTGAAGGCCGTACGCGCCCACAGGTAGCCGACCAGGCTGAGACCGAGGCACCAGGCGACGGCGAGGTAGCCGCTCGTGCCGATCCCGGTGCCCATCAGCAGGCCGCGGAGGGTCTCGATGGCCGGGGTGAAGGGCTGGTACTCGGCGAACCAGCGCAGCCCGGTGGGCATCGACTCCGGCGGGACGATCGCGCTGCCGAGGAACGGCAGGAACGTCAGCGGCATGGGCATATTGCTCGCTGTTTCCGCATTTTTCGCCACCAGACCCATCGCCGCCGCCAGCCATGAGAGCGCAAGGGTGAGCAGGGCCAGGATGCCGGCCGCCGCCAGCCACTCCACCGGGGTGGCGTCGGGCCGGAAGCCCATCAGGAGGGCGACCCCGACCACCAGCGCGATGCTGACCATCGTCTGGATCACGCTGCCGACGACATGCCCGGTCAGGAACGAGGCCCGGGAGATCGCCATGGTCCGGAACCGGTTGACGATGCCTTCCGTCATGTCGACACAGACGGAGACGGCGGTGGCCACCGCGCCCGAGGTCGCCGCCATCAGGATGATGCCGGGCGCCACGTAGTCGATGTAGTCGGTGGTACCGGTGGGCGTGCCGCCGATACCGGCGCCGAGGGCACCGCCGAAAACGTAGTTGAACAGCAGCAGCATCAGCACGGGCATCGCGACGACCGACACCGTCATGGACGGGTAGCGCAGGGCATGCTTGAGGTTGCGCCGCAGCATTGTCACGGAGTCCCGCGCGGCGTAGGACAGCGTGCTCATCGGGTCTGTTCCTTCTGTGAGTTGGCGTCGGGGCCGTACGCGGCGGGGCCGGTGAGGGTGAGGAAGACGTCGTCGAGATCGGGCGTGTGCACGGTGAGCCGCTCCGCCTCGATCGCGGCGTCGTCCAGCGCGTCGAGCACGGAGCGCAGGGCGGGGACACTGCCGTCGCTGGGCACGTCCAGGGTGAGCGCTTCTGCGTCCCGGCCGACGGAACCGGAAGCGGAACCGGAGCCGGAACCGGAAGGGGATGAGGGGTTGAAGCCGGCGGTGCCGGGGTCGAAGAGGGCGGCGGCCGCTTCGAGGGCGTGCGCGTCGGCGAACCGTAGGCGGATGTGACCGCCCGGGATACGGCGCTTGAGCTCCTCCGCGGTGCCCTCGGCGACGATCTTCCCGCCGTCCAATACGGCGATACGGTCGGCGAGTTGGTCGGCCTCCTCCAAGTACTGCGTGGTGAGGAAGATGGTGACGCCCTCGTCGGCGACCAGACCGCGGATGATGTCCCACATGGTGCGCCGGCTGCGCGGGTCGAGGCCCGTGGTCGGCTCGTCGAGGAAGATGATCCGGGGGTTGCCGACCAGCGTCATCGCCAGGTCGAGCTTGCGGCGCATGCCACCGGAGAAGGTGGCGACGGGCTTGCCGGCCGCCTCGGTCAGTTCGAAACGGCGCAGGAGTTCGGTGGCGCGCCGACGGCCTTCCCGGCGGTCGAGGTGGTGCAGATCCGCCATGAGCAGCAGGTTCTCCCTGGCGGTGAGGAGATTGTCCACGGCCGAGAACTGGCCGGTGACGCCGATCGCGGCCCGTACGGCGTCGGCCGCGTCGCGCACGTCGTGTCCCGCGACGCGGGCCCGGCCGGCGTCTGCGGTGCGGAGGGTGGAGAGGATCTGGACGGTGGTGGTCTTGCCCGCGCCGTTGGGCCCGAGGAGGGCGAAGACGGTGCCCTCGGGGATGCGGAGGTCGATGCCGTCGAGGACGGTTTTGTCGCCGTACGACTTGGTGAGCCCGGCGGCGGTGATCGCGGGGGCGGTGGTCACCGGGGCCGTGATCATCGGGGCCGTGGTCATCGGGGGCGTGGACGTCATGTCACGTCACTTCCTTCTCTCTCTGTTCTGTTGTGGAGGACTTCGTCGAGGAGAACCGGTAGCGAGAACCGCTGTTGAGGGAAGCGGTCCGGTGATCAGGTCCGGTGATCAGGCGCGGCGGATCTCGATGTTGCCGACGCCCGTGCGCGCACGGACCTCGACCGTTTCCTCACCCGCGCCGGGGCCGTCGAACGGCGTGAGCGTGTTGCGCACCCCGCCGAGCCGCGTATGCACATCGAGCCAGGCGGCGGTGGCGGCGCGGATGCCCACCTCGATGTCGCCGGTGGCGGTCAGCAGGTTGGAGCGGCCCCGTACCAGTTCGCCGATGTGGATGCTCCCGTGGGCCGTCTTGGCCTCGACGCCGCCGTGTGCGACACCCACGGAGAGCCGGCCGTTGGACGAGTTGGCCGTCAGATCGCCGGTGACCTCCCCGATCGTGGTCGCGCCGTTGCCGTTCTTGACGGTCGCCGCGCCCTCGACCTCCCCGACCTCGATCCGGCCGGCTGCGATGACCTCGGCGTCCCCGGTCACCCGGCTCACATGGACGTCGCCGAGGTCGGTCCGCAGGAAAGCGGTGTGGGCCTCGTCGACGTGGACGTCACCGTAGGAGGTCTTGATCCGGCACTCCCCGAGGCGGCCGGTGCAGTGGAAGTCCCCCATGGGGGAGGTGCCGTGGACCTCCGATCCCGCGGGCAGCTCGATGCGTACGTCGAGCGCACCGCTCCGGCCGAACAGGGAGCGCTTGCGAGGGCCCTTGACCTGCAGGGTTCCGCCCGCGCAGGTGACCTTGGTCTGCTCCGCGGCCCGTACGTCGAGGGCGTCGGCCGCGTCAGCGGGCAGCACCTCGATGACGGTGTCGGTGCGCTTGCCGGCGATGATCCGGACGGTCCCGATGTCGAACTCGACGGTGGCGGAGACCGGTTCGGGCGTGTCGAAGTCGAAATGAGGCATGGCTGTTCCGTCCTCTTGGTGTGGGCGGGGTGGGTGTGGGTGTGGCGGGTGGGGGCGGTGTCCCGCCGATGGGTGGGACGGGGCGGGGCGAAGTGCGGGCGAGATGCGGCGAGGTGCGGCGAGGCTCAGCGATGTACGTGCGCATGGCGTGGCGCCACTGTGGTGTCATCATGGCGCCCGGCAGCATCGACCCAGGAGGAACCCAGGAGGGACGCAGCCCGCGGCACCCGCCAAGGACAGCGGGCCGCAAGGGACCACAAGGGGCCGCAAGGGGCCGCAAGGGGCCGCCGAACGGCCGGCTAGCTAGCTAGCGGACCCAGCCGGTGTAACCCTGGGAACCCGAATGACGGCGGCGGGCGGCGGGACGGCCGCGATCGCCCGGCTCCAGCGCCGTGGCCGCGGCCCGCACGAGCCAGGCGTTGACCGAGAGCCCCTCTTGGCCGGCGGCGTCCTCGATCCGGGTCTTGAGGTGGGCGGGCAGCCGGAAGTTGATCCGGGCCGTGCCCCCCTCCTCCGCCTCTGCGGGGGCCGTCGACACCTGGGCCGGCGCCGCCGGGGTCCCGCCCGGCCCGCCCCCCTGTTCCTCGGCATCCGCGTACGATTCCTGCCCCGGCGGCGGGGTCACGACGAACTCGGGGTCGAGCCCGCGCAGCCGTACGTCGACCGAGCCCGGCGCCAGATCGCGGGTGACCTCGCCCATCGCCGCGGACAGCGCGTTGAGCAGGGTGAGCCGGGCGGCCGACTCCAATGGTGCGGTGAGCCGCTCGGCCAGGGCCCGGGCTTCGTCACCTCCGGCGTCCGCGGCGACCGCGAGCTCGTGCCGGAGATTGTCCACGTACGGCGTGAGATCCATGACGCCATCATGGCACCACTGTGGCGCCACCGCAAGCTTCATGGCGCAACAGTGGCGCCATCACGGCGCCGACCAGCGCCGACCAGCGCCAATCGACGTCAACCGGTGCCACGATGGCACCTCAGCGATCCGCGTGTGCGTCCTGCGTGGCGTGTGCGGCGTGTGCGGCGTGTGCGGCGTCCCAGGCCGCCTGGGAGGCAGCGATGGCCGGGCGGTGGGCGATCGACCAGTCCGCGAGAGCCTTCACGAGGTGGGTGAGACTGCGGCCCAGGTCCGTCAGCTCGTACTCGACCTGGGGCGGGACGGTGGGGTACACGGTCCGCTTGACCAGCCCGTCCCGCTCCAGGCGCCGGACGGTGAGGGTCAGCATGCGCTGCGAGATGTTGCCGGGGATGGCGCGCTGCAACTCCTTGAACCGCTTGGTGCCGGGGGTGAGTTCCACCACCACGTAGACGGACCACTTGTCCCCGAGCCGGTCCAGTACGTCCCGGACCCCGCACTCGTCCTGGGGTGTCTCACACACGATCACGGGCCCGACCGACCCCGATTCCGACCCCGATTCCGATTCCGATTCCGGTTCCGGGTCCGCTTCCGCTTCCGCCGAGGTGGTTACCCCCGTGTGCCCTACTGACATCAAAGTGCCTCCTTACGCGCTCGGGTTGCCCTCTCGATGATGGGACCACACAGCTCAGGAGGGGGATCCCATGATTCTGATCACCGGCGCCAACGGCGCCCTCGGCCGGCTCGTCGCCGCGGAACTGGCCGACCGGAACGACGTTGTCCTCGGCACCCGCACCCCCGGCTCCGCCGTCACCGGGTCCGCCGTCAACGGGTCCACCGCCACCGGCACCACCCACTCCACCGGCGCCCCCCAGGCCACCAACGCCATCCACCCCACCCGGGCCACCCAACCCACCCAACGCCGCATCGACTTCGACGACCCGTCCTCCCTCGACTTCACCGGCGTGGACACCCTGTTGCTCATCTCCGCCGGATACGGCGAGGACGACGTCGTCATCGCCCGTCACGACGCCGCGATCACGGCGGCCGAGAAGGCGGGCGTAGGGCACCTCGTCTACACCAGCCTCAGCGGCGACGGCGACCACCTGGCGTACGCGCTGGCCCACCGCTGGACCGAACGCCGCCTCGCGCGCAGCCCGTTGGCGTGGACGGTGCTGCGCAACGGGCTCTACGCCGAGTTCCTCGCCGCCATCGCCGCCCCGGGGCCCGACGGCACGATCGCGGCACCGCTGGGCGCGGGCCGGCTGGCCGCGGTGGCCCGTGCCGACCTCGCGGCGGTGGCGGCACGGGTGGCGACCGAGCCGGCGCGGCACGCCGGGCGGGTGTACGAGCTGGTGGGTGAACGTGCGCTGGGTGGTGCCGAGTTGGCGGACGCGGTGGGTGGCTCGTACGAACCCGGCTCGCTCGGCGCGGCCCGGGAGGCGCTCGCCGGGTCCGGCGGGGCCCTGCCGTATCAGGTGCCGATGCTGGTGGGCACGTACTCGGCGATCGCCGGCGGCTTCCTGGACGGCTCCGGCATAGAGGCGAACGCGCTGCGTACGTTCCTCGGCCGCGAGCCCCGCCCCGCCCTGGACGCCTACCGGACCGCGCTCGCCGCGCTGTCCACGTCCTAGTCCGGCACCACGTCCTAGTCCGGCGCCGCGTCCTAGTCCGGCACCGCGTCCTAGTCCGGCACCGCCTCGCCGGTGGCCTCGGCCTCGATGACGGAGGACATCGCGCGGGTCGCCAGGATGCGGCGGAGGCGGAAGCCGGAGCGGGTGAGGAGGTCCTCGAACTCGGCGGCGGTGCGTTCGCGGCCCCGTACGACCATGAGCATGACGATGTCGAGGGCGAGGGCCGGGTGCGGGGAGCCGTCGGCGGGCAGGACCGCGTCGATGACGAGCAGCCGCGTGCCGGGCGTCACGGCCCGGCGGATGGTGCGCAGGATGCGCAGGCAGTCCTCGTCGGGCCAGTCGTGCAGGATGTTCTTGAGCAGGTAGAGATCCCCGCCCTTCGGTACGGCGGTGAAGAAGTCGCCGCCTTCCGTGCGCCAGCGACCGTCGAGCTCTTCGGTGTCGAGCAGGTGGTCGGCGACGGTCTCGGGGCGGTCGAAGAGGACGCCCTGCAGGCCCGGGGAACGGGTGAGGGCCTCGCGGAGCAGGCCGCCCCGGCCGCCGCCGACGTCCACGACCGTGCCGCTGTCGGGGAACGGGTAGGCGCCGGCGATGTCCTCGTTCGCCTGGCCGGTGCGCGAGGTCATCGCGGCGTCGAAGAGCCGGCTCTTGTCGGGCGTGGCGGACAGGTGCGCGAAGAAGGGGACGCCGTAGGCGGTCTCGAAGCCGGGCTCCCCGGTTCTCAGGGTGTCGGCGATGTTCTCGGCGGACCGGCGGAACATCTCGTCGGTGAACAGCAAGGCGGTGGCGCGCTGGGAGCCGGGCACATCGGCGCACAGGCCCGTCCCGCTCTCCGTCAGGGCGAACGCCCCGTCCTCCTCGCGGAACAGCCCGCGGGTGGCGAGCATCCGCAGGATCCGGCGCAGGGGTACGGCCTGCGTGCCCGAGCGCTCGGCCAGGTCCTCGGCGGTCCGCGGGCCGTCGGCCAAGAGGTCCGCGATGCGGTGCACGATGACGGCGCGCACGGCGTCGGCGTATATGTGGCCGTACATCAGGTCCTGCAGCGGCGAGAAACGGGCGCCGGCGGCGGGGGCGTCCGGGCGGGTCTCCGGCCGGGTCTCCGGGGTGGTGTCAGGGGTGGTGCCAGGGGTGGTGGCCAAGGGTTCACTCCTGTTGTCGTGATCTGTCGGCAGGGCTCCATTATCGAGCATTTGCCCAGGTCACGGGCGGTTTTGGAGACTTCGGGAAGCCGTGCCACGAACCCACCACACGGCCCCCTCCACACGACCCCCTGCACGCCCCCGCGAGGGTCCCGGCCGTTCTGCCCGCCCCCCGTCACCCCCCGACGTAGTCCGCGAGGTGTTCGCCGGTGAGGGTGGCGCGGCCCGCGACCAGGTCCGCCGGGGTGCCTTCGAAGACGACGCGGCCGCCGTCGTGGCCGGCGCCGGGGCCGAGGTCGATGATCCAGTCGGCGTGCGCCATGACCGCCTGGTGGTGCTCGATGACGATGACCGACTTGCCGGAGTCGACGAGCCGGTCGAGCAGGCCGAGGAGCTGCTCGACGTCGGCGAGGTGGAGGCCGGCGGTCGGCTCGTCGAGGACGTAGACACCGCCCTTCTCGGCCATGTGCGTGGCCAGTTTGAGCCGCTGCCGTTCGCCGCCGGAGAGCGTGGTGAGCGGCTGGCCGAGGGTGAGGTAGCCGAGGCCGACGTCGGACAGCCGGCGCAGGATCCGGTGGGCGGCGGGCGTGCGGGCCTCGCCGTCGGCGAAGAACTCCTCGGCCTCGGTCACCGGCATCGCGAGCACCTCGCTGATGTCGCGGCCGCCGAGGTGGTAGTCGAGGACCGCCGCGTCGAACCGTTTGCCCTCGCAGTCCTCGCAGGGGGTGGCGACGCCGGCCATCATCGCCAGGTCGGTGTAGAGGACGCCGGTGCCGTTGCACGTCGGGCAGGCACCCTCGGAATTGGCGCTGAACAGCGCCGGCTTGACGCCGTTGGCCTTGGCGAACGCCTTGCGGATCGGGTCGAGCAGTCCGGTGTACGTCGCCGGGTTGCTGCGCCGGGAGCCGCGGATCGGTGTCTGGTCCACCGCCACCACCCCCTCCGCGGCCGGGATCGACCCGTGCACCAGGGAGCTCTTGCCGGAGCCCGCGACGCCGGTGATCACGCAGAGCACGCCGAGCGGGAGGTCCACGTCGACGTCCCGCAGGTTGTTCGCCGTGGCGCCGCGGATCTCCAGGGTGCCGGTGGGCTCGCGCACCGAGTCCTTGAGCCCGGCGCGGTCGTCGAGGTGGCGTCCGGTGACGGTGTCGCTGCCGCGCAGTCCGTCGAGGGTGCCCTCGAAGCAGACGGTGCCGCCCGCCGTGCCGGCGCCGGGGCCGAGGTCCACGACGTGGTCGGCGATCGCGATCACCTCCGGCTTGTGCTCCACGACCAGCACCGTGTTGCCCTTGTCCCGCAGCCGCAGGAGCAGGCCGTTCATCCGCTGGACGTCGTGCGGGTGCAGGCCCGCGGTCGGCTCGTCGAAGACGTACGTGACGTCGGTGAGCGAGGAGCCGAGGTGGCGGATCATCTTGACGCGCTGCGCCTCGCCGCCGGAGAGGGTGCCCGCGGGCCGGTCGAGCGAGAGGTAGCCGAGGCCGATCTCGACGAACGAGTCGAGGGTCTGCTGCAGCGCGGTGAGCAGCGGCGCCACCGACGGCTCCGCGATCCCGCGCACCCAGTCGGCCAGGTCCCGGATCTCCATCCGGCAGGCGTCCGCGATGGAGAGCTTCTTGATCTTGGCGGACCTGGCGTGCTCGGCGAGCCGGGTGCCGTCGCACTCGGGGCAGGTGGCGAAGGTGACCGCACGCTCCACGAACGCCCGGACGTGCGGCTGCATCGCCTCCTTGTCCTTGGACAGCATCGACTTCTGGATGCGCGGGATCAGACCCTCGTAGGTCATGTTGATGCCCGCGATCTTCATCCGGGTCGGCTCGCGGTGCAGGAGGTCGTGCAGTTCCCGCTTGGTGAACGTGCGGATCGGCTTGTCCGGGTCGAAGAAGCCGGACTCCGCGTACAGCCGGGAGTTCCAGCCGCCGCCGGTGTAGCCGGGGACGGTGAACGCGCCCTCGTTGATCGACTTGCTGTCGTCGTAGAGCTGGGTGAGGTCGAGGTCGGAGACCGATCCGCGGCCCTCGCAGCGCGGGCACATACCGCCGACCCTGTTGAACGTGACCTTCTCCGCCTTCTTGGCGCCGCGCTCCACCTTGATCGCACCGGACGCGCTGACCGAGGGCACGTTGAAGGCGAACGCCCCGGGCGGGCCGACGTACGGCCGGCCGAGCCGGCTGAAGAGGATCCGCAGCATCGCGTGGGCGTCGGTGGCGGTGCCGACGGTGGAGCGCGGGTCGCCGCCCATCCGCTGCTGGTCGACGGCGATCGCGGTGGTCAGCCCGTCGAGGACGTCGACCTCGGGCCGGGCCAGATTCGGCATGAAGCCCTGCACGAAGGCGCTGTATGTCTCGTTGATCAGCCGCTGCGACTCGGCGGCGATGGTGTCGAACACCAGCGAGCTCTTGCCCGAGCCGGAGACGCCGGTGAACACCGTCAGCCGGCGCTTCGGTATCTCGATGCTGACGTCCTTGAGGTTGTTCACGCGTGCGCCGTGCACGCGGATCCACTCGTGACGGTCGGCAACGTGCGGCGCCGACGACTGCGCGTCCGCTCTCGGGGCCATGCTCATCGGTCTCTCCATCTGCTGGAACTGCGGAACAGCGGTACTGCGGGGCTGCGGGGCTGCGGGGCTGCGGTACTGCGACCTGCAGCTCACGCTACGGGCGGGCGGCGGGCCGTGCTTCTTGTTTCCTGACCGGTGTGGGTCGGTGTGGGTGCCATTTCCCGACCGGTGTGCGTCCTGGTTTCGCTGTCCTTCGACAGCGAACCCAGTCACCCAGCCCCCGCAAATGGCCGGTGCGGGAAGCCACTTGGACAGGAAAAACGCAACTTCGACAGGGCCCGCACAGGCAGCTACCTTCACCTGGTCTTCGGCGGTTGCCCACGGTCGCGCAGGGGTTTCTTTCGTGCGTAAGCCGCCGAACCGGGTCCACACCAGGCACCCCCAACCAGGGAGAGACGCATGCCCCATCTCGCGCTGTACACATTCGGCGTCCTGAAGTCACCTCTCGCCGATCCCACACCTCTCACGCACGAGTTCTACGACATCGGCGAGGCCGTCTACCGGAAGATCAGTCAGCACCCCGGGTACCTCGCACATGCCGAAGCGGCAGACGGTGACCGGGGCCTGCTCTTCGGGGCGGACTGGGGTGCATGGGGAGAGTTCGCCGTACCGACCTGGTACGGCAAGGGCCGTACGGCGGAAACCACCGCCCTGGCCGCCACCCTCTCCCTCTGGACCGACCCGCGCTCCGCCTTCGACGCCGTCTACACCGGCCTGCACCGTGCGGCGCTGAACAGGCGTTACGACTGGTTCGAGAGGACGGAACACCCGAACTACGTGTTCTGGTGGGTCCCCGACGACGTGATACCCACCTGGCAGGACGGGGTTTCCCGGCTGGAGCACCTCCGCGACCACGGCTCCGCGCCGCACGCCTTCACCTTCCACGACTCGTTCGCCCCGGACGGAACCCCGACCAGGACCAAAGGCATCGGGCCGAAGAGCGACCAGGTGCGCTGACAAGGAAGCCTGAACGACCGGGTCCGCCGTCGAACGCTGTCCTCCCGCACGTACCACTTTTGCTAGCGCTTGCTTGCAATAGTTAGCACGGCGAGGCACCATCGACGTATGGCATCACTCAACGTCGGCAATCTCGGCGAGTTCCTGCGGGAGCAGCGGCGCACCGCGCAGCTGAGCCTGCGGCAGCTCGCGGATGCCGCCGGGGTGTCCAATCCGTACCTCAGCCAGATCGAGCGCGGCCTGCGCAAGCCCAGTGCGGAGATCCTCCAGCAGCTGGCCAAGGCGCTGCGGATATCCGCGGAGACGCTGTACGTCCAGGCCGGAAT
This sequence comes from Streptomyces sp. NPDC107765, assembly GCF_055657085.1. NCBI lineage: Bacteria > Bacillati > Actinomycetota > Actinomycetes > Kitasatosporales > Streptomycetaceae > Streptomyces > Streptomyces sp. NPDC107765. The sequence goes on from NZ_JBVKBL010000002.1 coordinate 889,989, forward strand.
CCTGGATGAGCGGCGCGGTCTGGACGGGGTCGAGGTGCAGACCGCGATACTCACCGACCCGGCGCTGAACGAGAGACAGAAGCAGGTCCTGCTGCAGATCTACGAGTCCTTCCGCAAGGAGAACGGGCTCGTCAGCCGCGAGGACCGGGCAGCGGGCGGCCATGCGGACGGACGCGAAGCGGACGCCCATGAGACCGAGGCCGACGACGGCCCGCACGCCACCTGAGCAACCGATTCGTTCCAGGAGGAACCACGTCATGGCCATCAACACCGATGAGCTCCGCAAGGTCCTGACCGACGCCACCCCGCTGTACGCCGTGGCCGGCACCATCGATCTGGCCGCCGAGAAGCTCGGCGAGGTGCCGCAGCTGGTGGAGCGGCTCAAGGCCGAGGCGCCCAAGCGCCTCGATTCCGTCCGTAGCACCGATCCCAAGGAGGTCCAGGCGCTGGTCACCAAGCAGGCCAAGGACGCGCAGGAGAAGCTGGCCGAGCTACTGGAGTCGCTCGACGGCGACTTCAAGAAGTTCCGCGACCAGGCGCAGGAGCTGGCGCTGCAGGGCGTCGGCCGGGTCGCCGAGACCGCGGTGAAGGCCCGGGAGGGCTACGAGGAGCTGGCCGAGCGCGGCCGGGGCGCGGTGGCGACCTGGCGCGGCGAGGTGGCCAACCGCACCGAGGACGTCGCGGTGGCGATCGAGCCGGAGCCGGCCGCCAAGCCCGCCGCCAAGAGCAGCACCGCGAAGACCGGCACGGCCAACGGCTCCAGGACGGCGAGCAAGGCCACCCCGTCCGCCAAGGCCACCCCCTCGGCCCAGAACAAGCCGGCCGCGGCGAAGAAGCCGGTCGCGCAGCGCAAGCCGGCGCCCGCGCCGGTGAAGAAGAGCACCCCGCCGTCCGCGAAGTGAGCGCACGGCCGCGTACCGCGCGCTGAGGCGCGGATCACGGCCGGGCCGGGCACACCTGGCGTGCCCGGCCCGTTGTGCGGGTACGGTGGGGCGGCACGGGCCGCAGCCAGCAGCCCCCTGGCCCCGAGGGCCGGGCAGCGAGACCACTGCACCAGACCACACGGCAGGCGAACGGGCGGAGGACGGCGTGCTGATCTACGGGTTCCAGTCGATTCTGAGCTGGGCGCAGCTCGCCCTGGGCATCTATGCCGCCGTGATGCTGATCGACGCCGCGGTGCGCCGCGAGGACGCCTACCGCGCGGCGAGCAAGCAGACCAAGGGCATGTGGCTGATCTTCCTGGCGATCGCCACGGCCCTGCTGTTCATCCTGCCGGTGATGTCGTTCCTGCCGATCATCGGCGTGATCGCGGTGATCGTCTACACCGTCGACGTCCGGCCGGCGCTGCGTGCGGTATCCGGCGGCGGCGGCCGCGGGCCGCGGCGCGGCGGTTCCAGCTCGGACGGGCCGTACGGGCCGTTCAACGGCGGGCGCTGAGCGACCCCGCGGGCGACCGCGGCAGCCCGGCCGCGTGCCGGGCCCCGGTCCCGCCCCCCTTGATCCAGCCGCTCAGTGGCGGTCCAGCAACAGCACGGCCACGTCGTCCGTCAGCTCGCCGCCGTTGAGGTCGCGTACCTCCCGGACGGCCGCGTCCAGCAGGGCGTCGCCCTGGAGGCCGGACTCCATCTGCCGTCCGACGAGCTCCGCCATGCCCTCCTGGCCGAGCCGCTGGTTGCCCTCGCCGATCCGGCCCTCGATCAGGCCGTCGGTGTACATCATCAGGCTCCAGGAGCCGCCCAGCTCGACCTGGCGGCGCGGCCAGCGGGCCTCCGGCAGCAGGCCGAGCGCCGGGCCGCCGCATTCGTACGGCAGCAGCTGCGGGCGCTCGCCGGCCCGGGCCAGCAGCGGCGCGGGGTGGCCGGCCAGGCACAGTCCGGCGCGGCGGCCGTCCGCGGAGATGTCGACGGTGCACAGCGTCGCGAAGATCTCGTCGTCGGCGCGCTCGTGTTCCAGCACCTTCTGGAGGGTGGCGAGCAGCTCGTCGCCGCACAGCCCGGCGAAGGTCAGCGCACGCCAGGCGATCCGCAGCTCGACGCCGAGGGCGGCCTCGTCCGGGCCGTGGCCGCAGACGTCGCCGATCATGGCGTGCACGGTGCCGTCGGCGGTGCGCACGGTGTCGTAGAAGTCGCCGCCGAGCAGCGCGCGGCTGCGGCCGGGGCGGTAGCAGGCGGCGAACCGCAGGTCGGAGCCGTCCAGCAGCGGCGTGGGCAGCAGGCCGCGCTCCAGCCGGGCGTTCTCCTGGGCGAGCATCCGCGATTCGGTGAGCTGGCGCTGGGCGAGGTCGGCGCGTTTGCGTTCGACGGCGTAGCGCACGGCGCGGCTGAGGACCGCACCGTCCAGTTCGTCGCGGAAGAGGTAGTCCTGGGCGCCGACGCGCACGGCGTCGGCGGCGCGCTCGGCGTCCGTCTCGTAGGTGAGGACGAGGACGGCGTGCGAGGGGGCCATCCGCAGGACGTCGCGCAGCATGCCCAGGGCGTCGCCAGGGACGGTGCCAGGGGCGGTGCCGCGCTCGCCCGCGGCGCGGTCGGCGGGTTCGGCCGGCGGCAGGTCGAGCAGGATGCAGTGCACGTCGTCGGTGAGCAGCCGCTCGGCCTCGGTGAGGTTGCGGGCGGTGCGCAGCCGTACCTTGCGGCCGGCCCAGTCCCACATCTCGGGGACGTGGCTGTTGGGGTCCTCGCCGATGAGGAGCAGGGTCAGGCCCTGCTGCGCCGGGCCGTGATCGGCCGAAAGTCGCTGTTCGATTTCCGGGGCGTCCGGGCCCCGGTCCGTCGGGTCCCCCGCGCCCGGCGTGCCGGCGACCCGCGCGGTCCGCGCGCAGGCGTCGTCCACCGGTCCTGCCTGGTGCGGCAGCACGACCGTCCGCTGGTGCGGTACGGGTACGGGCATCGGTCTGCTTCCTTCCCTCCCCCCGAGGGGCGCATGGGCGCCGACCGGCGCACCACGGTGCCGGCTGGAGCTCCGCTCGTCGGTCGATCGAACGGGCACGCACCGGGCACTGAGAGGCGACCATAGCGCCAGAACGGAGCGGTATGGAATGGCCGTCGGCAATCGGCCATCGTCATATGCCGCGGCCGATAAGGCATTTGACCTGGGCCGGGGGGAATGCGGAATGACGAATATCACCCCGCTTGAGTGCAATCGGCGACAAGCCGACAACTCTCGGAGAGGAAACAATCCGGTCATTTATCGCGGACGTGATCCGCGTCATGCGGGTCACCGTCCGGCCGGACCACCCCGAGGATCGGCATCGAGCCGGCCCCGGCGATCGTCACCTGCCGGCCGGGCCGCGGGGCGTGCACGATCGCGCCGTCGCCGAGATACATCCCGACATGGCTGGCGTCGGAGAAATAAATGATCAGATCGCCCGGCCGCATGTCCCGGACGGCGACGTGCGGCAGCTGCCGCCACTGCTCCTGCGAGGTCCGCGGAATGGTCCGCCCGGCGTGCTGCCAGGACCGCAGGGTGAGCCCGGAGCAGTCGAAGGTGTTGGGGCCCACGGCGCCCCACACGTAATCCTTGCCGAGTTGTGCGGTGGCGTAGGAAATCGCCTTGCGGCCGGCCGCCGACGCATTGTTGCTGATCTCGTCCAGTACGCCCGAGTCGAGCCACTTCTGCTGCTCCCGGAAGGCCGCTTCGTCCTCCAGCTTCTGCAGCCGGGCCTTTTCTTTCGCGGCCAGCCGGGATTCCAGCTCCTTTGCCGCGTCGATCTTTTTCTCGATGTCCTTGCGGGCGCTGTCCTTCTTCTTGCGGTTCGCCTCCAGCCGTTCCCAGCGGTCGGTCGCGGCGTGGGAATAGTTCTGCAAATCGCCCTGGAGACGGCCGAGTTGACCGATCACGCGCTTGGCGGCCAGCTGGCCCTTGCGGGCCAGGGTGGCGTTGTCGAGGAACGCTTCCGGGTCGGCGTTGAGCAACAGCTTCGCCTCGGCCGGCAGCCCGCCGCCGCGGTACTGCGCGCTGGCCAGGGCACCCGCCTGCCGCTTGAGGGCGGCCAGGTCGTGCTGGGTGCGGTCGATGGTGCGGGCCAGCTTGACGATCTCCTTCTGCTGGCGTTCGACCTGCTCCTTGGCGGCGTTGTAGGCATCGGTGGCCTGCTCGGCCTGGCGGTAGAGGGCGTCGATCCTCTTGCGCACGTCGTCGAGGTGGCGGGCGCCGGCGTCCGCGTCGTCCGGGGCCCCCGAGGCCCGCCCGGAGCCCGCCGGCGGGTCCTTCGGGTCGTCGGCGTACGCGGTGGACGCCGTGGCACCCAGCAGCCCCGTGACACACAGGACGACGGCGGTGCACACCGCCAGCCGGCGGCCCGCGACGGCCGGCCCGGCCGCTTCGCCCTCTATGCCCAGTTCACGCCGTTCACCCCGTACGTCCCGAACGCCCTGCCGTGCCCCCTGGCTCCCCACCAGCCACCTCCGGTCGTTCCGCACCGATTCGCGTCAACTCTCCGGCGCGGATGCTGCCATACCGGCCGGTAATTCAACAGAGCGACGGGCCCTTTAGTACGGGTGCGCGAGCACTTCTTTCCACGCACCCAGCCGATGGCCGAGGTTCACCGTGCGTTCACTCTCCTCCATCGGTCGCTTCACTTCATCTGCCTAATTTCGGCCGTACCGAGTGCGCGTCATGCCCGGAAGGCAAGCGCGACACGGCGCAGAACAAGCCTCAGCCGCACCCCCACGGCGGTCACCACACAGCACACCACCTCGCACGCCGACGATGCGGCGCGCCCCAGGAAGGAATTCCCGACAGTGAAGCTTCAGCGCAAGAACCGGGTTCGCGCCCTCGCCGTTGGCGCTCTCGCCGTCTCCGGTGCCCTGGCCCTGACGGCGTGCGGCTCCGACGACACCACCGGCGGCAGCGGTGGCAGCGGTTCCGCCAAGTCCGCGAACATCAAGTGCGAGGGCAAGGGCAAGCTGCTCGCGTCCGGCTCCTCCGCGCAGAAGAACGCCATGGACGTCTGGGTGCAGAACTACTCGGGCGCCTGCAAGGACACCGAGATCAACTACCAGCCGACCGGCTCCGGCGCCGGCGTGACCACCTTCCTGCAGGGCCAGACCGCCTTCGCGGGCTCCGACTCGGCCCTCAAGCCCGAAGAGGTCACCAAGTCCAAGCAGGTCTGCAAGGGCGGCCAGGCCGTCGACCTGCCCATGGTCGGCGGCCCGATCGCGGTCGGCTACAACGTCCCCGGCGTGGACAACCTGGTCCTGGACGCCCCGACCCTGGCGAAGATCTTCGACTCGAAGATCACCAAGTGGAACGACGCCGCGATCAAGAAGCTGAACCCGGGCGCCAAGCTGCCGGACCTGAAGATCCAGGCCTTCCACCGCTCCGACGACTCGGGCACCACCGACAACTTCACCAAGTACCTCAAGGGCGCCGCGCCCGGCGACTGGAAGCACGAGCCGGCGAAGAAGTGGGAGGGCACCGGCGGCCAGGCGGCGTCCGGCTCGGCCGGCGTCTCCTCGCAGGTCAAGCAGACCAGCGGCGCGATCTCCTACTTCGAGCTGTCCTACGCGACCGCCGGCAAGATCCCCACGGTCAAGCTGAACACCGGCGCGAAGGCCCCGGTCGAGGCCACGGTCGACAACGCCTCCAAGGCCATCTCCGAGGCCAAGCAGGTCGGCAAGGGCAACGACCTGGCCCTGCAGCTCAACTACACCACCAAGGCCGAGGGCGCCTACCCGATCACCCTGGTGACGTACGAGATCGCCTGCGACAAGGGCAACAAGGCCGAGACCCTGCCGGCCACCAAGTCCTTCCTGACCTACGTCTCCAGCAAGGACGGCCAGGCCGCGCTGAAGGCCCTCGGCTACGCCCCGCTGCCCACCGAGATCGCCGACAAGGTCCGCGCGACCGTCAAGACGCTCTCCTGACCAACCCCGGGTGGCGGCCCGACCGTCGCCACACGACCCGAGGGGCCCTTTGACGAGGGCCCCTTCCGGGCCGCCGCCCGTCCGGTGCACCGCCGCACCTGGAGTCCCCCGCGGACTCCGCAGACCGGAGAATCCATGACTGCTTCGTCCATAGCCGACAACCCGCCACCACCCGAAGACGTGCGTTCCCCCGTCTCGGGCAAGGCCGTCCGCCCCGGCGACCGGATCTTCCTCGGGCTCTCCCGGGGCTCCGGCATCGCCCTGCTGGTGATCATGGCCGCCATCGCGGTCTTCCTCACCTACCGGTCCGTGCTCGCCATCTCCGGCGACAAGGCCGACTTCCTCACCACGTTCGACTGGAACGCCACCGGCACCGAGCCGAAGTTCGGCATCGCGGTGCTCGCCTTCGGCACGGTCGTCAGCTCGGTGATCGCCATGCTGATCGCGGTCCCGGTCGCCGTCGGCATCGCGCTGTTCATCTCGCACTACGCCCCGCGCAGGCTGGCCTCGCCGCTCGGCTACGTCATCGACCTGCTCGCCGCCGTGCCCAGCATCGTCTACGGCCTGTGGGGCGCGCTGTTCCTCGTCCCGCACCTGTCCGGCCTCTACAGCTGGCTGGACGACTACCTCGGCTGGACCGGGATCTTCAGCTACTCCCAGGGCGCCGCCCGCTCGCTGTTCACCGTCGGCATCCTGCTCGCGATCATGATCCTGCCGATCGTCACCAGCGTCAGCCGTGAGGTGTTCCTCCAGGTCCCGCGGATGCACGAGGAGGCCGCACTGGCCCTCGGCGCCACCCGCTGGGAAGTCATCCGGATGGCCGTGCTCCCCTTCGGCCGCTCCGGCGTCATCAGCGCCTCCATGCTCGGCCTCGGCCGCGCGCTCGGCGAGACCATGGCCGTCGCCACGGTCCTCTCGCCCAGCTTCCTGATCAGCGCCAGCCTGCTCGACCCGGGCGGCGGCACGTTCGCGCAGAACATCGCCAGCAAGTTCAGCGAGGCCGACCAGTTCGGCCAGGACGCCCTGATCGCCTCCGGTCTCGTCCTCTTCGTGATCACGCTGCTCGTCAACGGCGCGGCCCGCCTGATCATCGCCCGCCGCAAGGAGTACTCGGGAGCCGCCGCATGAGTGAGCGCAGCGAACGAATCATCGAGAGGTGCGTGTCTCGCGCATGCGATACCTCGCGAAGCGAGGTAACGGCATGAGCGTCATGACCGACCGCCGTACGGTCGCCAGTGGCGACACCCCGCTCCCGGTCTCCCTCAAGCAGGCCCGGCTGCCCCGCTGGACCCCGCCGGTGCTCGCGCTGGTCGCGGTCGGCGCGGGCTGCGGCATCGGGCTGGCCGCCGGACTGGACAGCACCATCCAGTGGGGCCTGATCGCCGCCCTGCTGTTCATCGCCGGCACCTTCGTGCTGTCCGCGGCCGTCGAGGGCACCCGGCAGGCCAAGGACCGGCTGGCCACCAGCCTGGTCTGGGTCGCCTTCCTGCTCGCCGTCGTCCCGCTGGCCTCCCTGCTGTGGGAGACCGTCGCCCGCGGCAGCAAGGTCCTGGACGGCTACTTCCTGTCGCACTCGATGGGCACCCTGCCGGACGCCATGCCCGGCGGCGGCATCTACCACGCGATCATCGGCACCCTGGAGCAGGTCGGCCTGGCCACCCTGATCGCCGCGCCGGTCGGTCTGCTCACCGCGATCTACCTCGTCGAGTACGGCCGCGGCCGGCTCGCCCGGGCCGTCACCTTCTTCGTCGACGTGATGACCGGCATCCCCTCGATCGTCGCCGGCCTGTTCATCCTGTCCGTGTGGATCCTGATCCTCGGCTTCGGCCCGTCCGGTTTCGCCGGCTCGATGGCGCTGGCCATCCTGATGATGCCGGTCGTGGTCCGCTCCACCGAGGAGATGCTCAAGCTCGTCCCCAACGAGCTGCGCGAGGCCTCGCTGGCCCTGGGCGTCCCCAAGTGGCGCACCATCCTCAAGGTCGTCCTGCCGACGTCGATCGGCGGCATCACCACCGGCGTGATGCTCGCCATCGCCCGCATCACCGGTGAGACCGCCCCGGTCCTGCTCCTGGTGTGGGGCGCGAAGACGATCAACAACAACCCCTTCGAAGACGCCCAGCAGTCGCTCCCGCTGTACGTGTTCCAGCAGTGGCAGCAGGGTTCCGAGGCCTCCTACGACCGCGCCTGGGCCGCGGCCCTGGTCCTCATCGCCTTCGTCATGATCCTCAACCTGGTGGCCCGCGGCATCGCCCGCTGGAAGGCCCCCCAGCACGCCGGTCGCTGACGCGGCCAAGACAGCGACCAGACGTACCCCCGCGAAAGAAGCAGTGATTTCCATGGCCAAGCGAATCGACGTCAGCGGCCTCTCCGCGTACTACGGCGGCCACAAGGCCATCGACGACATCTCGATGACGATCGAGCCGCGCACGGTGACCGCCTTCATCGGCCCGTCCGGCTGCGGCAAGTCGACGTTCCTGCGCACCCTGAACCGGATGCACGAGGTCACCCCCGGCGGCCGCGTCGAGGGCAAGGTGATGCTGGACGACGAGAACCTCTACGGCAGCGGGGTGGACCCGGTGGCGGTCCGCCGCACCGTCGGCATGGTCTTCCAGCGCCCCAACCCGTTCCCCACCATGTCGATCTTCGACAACGTCGCGGCCGGGCTGCGGCTGAACGGCTCGTACAAGAAGAGCGAGCTCAAGGACGTCGTCGAGAAGTCCCTCAAGGGCGCCAACCTCTGGAACGAGGTCAAGGACCGCCTCAACAAGCCCGGCTCGGGCCTCTCCGGCGGCCAGCAGCAGCGGCTGTGCATCGCCCGCGCGATCGCCGTCGAACCGCAGGTGCTGCTCATGGACGAGCCCTGCTCCGCCCTCGACCCGATCTCCACCCTCGCCATCGAGGACCTGATCGGTGAGCTGAAGGAGCGCTTCACGATCGTCATCGTGACGCACAACATGCAGCAGGCGGCGCGGGTCTCGGACCGCACGGCGTTCTTCAACCTCGCGGCGGTCGGCCAGCCCGGCAAGCTGATCGAGATCGACGAGACCGAGCGGATCTTCTCCAACCCGTCGGTGCAGGCCACGGAGGACTACATCTCCGGCCGCTTCGGCTAGGCCCGTCCGGCCGGCCGCCCCCGAGCGTCCTGCGGTGCTGCATGGCGGTGCCACCGCAAGGCGAAGGGCCCGCCCCTCCTTCCCGGGGGGCGGGCCCACTGCTGTGTGGTGGCCGGTGCGTTCACCGGCCGGTGCGTCAGCCGAAGACCAGCCGGATCAGCCAGTACGCGAGCGCCGCGACCAGCGCCGCCGCGGGCATCGTGATGAACCAGCCCATCACGATGTTCTTGGCCACGCCCCAGCGGACCGCGCGCGAGCCCTTGGTCGAGCCGACGCCCATGATCCCGGCGGTGATGACGTGGGTCGTGGAGATCGGCGCGTGGAACATGAACGACGCGGTGTACATGACCGACGCGGCGGTGGTCTCCGCGGCGAAGCCCTGCGGCGGGTCCAGCTCGATGATGCGGCGGCCCAGGGTGCGCATGATGCGCCAGCCGCCCGCGTACGTGCCGAGCGACAGGGTGATCGCACAGGCCAGCTTGACCCAGATCGGGATGGCCGCGTCCTTGTCCTCGACGTCGGCGATGACCAGGGCCATGACGACCACGCCCATGGTCTTCTGCGCGTCCTGCAGGCCGTGCCCGAGCGCCATGCCGGCGGCCGAGACGGTCTGCGCTATGCGGAAGCCCCGCTTGGCCTTGTGCGGGTTGGACCGCCGGAACAGCCACAGGATGACGACCATCACCAGATAGCCGAGCACCAGGCCGATCACCGGCGAGATGAACATCGGCAGGACGACCTTCTCGATCACCCCGGACCAGATGACCGTGGTCCCGCCGGCCAGCGCGGCGCCGACCATGCCGCCGAACAGCGCGTGCGAGGACGACGAGGGCAGGCCGAAGTACCAGGTGACGAGGTTCCAGGCCACCGCGCCGAGCAGCGCGGCGAACAGGATGCCCATGCCCTGGTCACCGTGCGGGGTGGCGATCAGCCCTTCGCTGACCGTCTTGGCGACGCCGCTGCCCAGGAAGGCACCGGCGAGGTTCATCACCGCGGCCATCGCCAGGGCGGCCCGCGGGGTCAGCGCCCGGGTCGAGACCGAGGTCGCGATCGCGTTCGCCGAGTCGTGGAAGCCGTTGGTGTAGGTGAAACCGAGCGCGACCGCAATGGTCACGACGAGCGCGAAGGTGTCCATGCCTGGGCTCAGGACTCCTTGACCGCGATGGTCTCGACCGTGTTGGCGACGTGCTCGAACGCGTCCGCCGCCTCTTCCAGGATGTCCACGATCTGCTTGAGCTTGAGGACCTCGATGGCGTCGTACTTGCCGTTGAAGAGGTGCGCGAGCAGCTTGCGGTGGATCTGGTCGGCCTGGTTCTCGAGGCGGTTGACCTCGATCCAGTACTCGGTGAGGTTCGACATCGTCCGCAGGTTCGGCATGGCCTCGGCGGTCAGCTCCGCCGCCCGCGCCAGCACCTCGATCTGCTGCTCGACGCCCTTGGGCAGCTCCTCGACCTTGTACAGGACGACCAGGTCGACGGCCTCCTCCATGAAGTCCATGATGTCGTCGAGCGACGAGGCGAGGTTGTAGATGTCCTCGCGGTCGAACGGCGTGATGAACGAGGAGTTCAGCTGGTGGAAGATCGCGTGGGTCGCGTCATCCCCCGCGTGCTCCGCCGCTCGCATCCGCTCGGAGATCTCGGTCCGCGCGGAGGCGTCCGCCCCGAGCAGTTCCATCAGGAGCTTCGAGCCCGTGACGATGTTGTCCGCGGAGGCGGCGAACATGTCGTAGAAGCTCGTCTCCCTGGGGGTCAGACGAAAACGCACGTGAAATCCTCGGGGTGCATCGGATTCGGTCGAGTTGATGCTAGGCGCATCATCCAGCCACTGCTAACCGGCATTCCTTCAGTGTCGCCCATCGGGCAGCATGCTCTGCACGGGGTACCGCGAGTGCCCGCAAAGTTCGGTACCATATACCCACCAGGGGTATATAGATCGCCTAAATACCACGGGAGACGGCCATGACGACCACGGACGCCGACACCACCGGCCGCACCGCAGCCGCCGCGGCCGGCCACCCCGCGCAGCCGGAATCCGACCCCCGGACCGTGACGGATACCGCAGAGACCGGCCCGGCGCACGGCGTCCACGGCTACGCACAGCAGAAGGACGCACACCTCAAGCGACTGCGCCGCATCGAGGGCCAGATCCGCGGACTCCAGCGGATGCTGGAGGAGGACGTCTACTGCATCGACATACTCACCCAGGTCTCGGCGAGCACGAAGGGCCTGCAGTCCTTCGGGCTCCAGCTCCTCGAGGAGCACCTGCGGCACTGCGTCGCCGACGCGGCGGTGAAGGGGCCCGAGGCCATCGACGCCAAGGTCCAGGAGGCCACCAAGGCCATCGAGCGGATGCTGCGGAGCTGACGGCGGGCTATCCACGGCCCGCGGCGCCGGACGGCCCGCCGCCGCCCCCGTCCCCGTCCGCCTCCACGTCCAGCACCTCGTCGATCCGGTCCGGACTGAGCCGGTCCTCGCTCGCGGTCGCCGCCGCGATCATCAACTCACCGGTCAGGTCGATCTCCACGAGGGCCACGTGGTCCCAGGCCGTCGGTTGGCGGTGGCCGGCCACGGACAACACCTCCTCCTCCGGGCGCCTCGCCCGCATGCGGTGGTACCGCCAGCGTAGGGACGGGCCCGCACCGCGCGCATGGCACGGAAGGACCATTTCCGCTCCCGGCCGCCGGACGGAAGGGTGGGGCTCCTACGGGGCGGCGGACGCGATTTTTCCCGCGTAGATGTCGCGGCGGTCCGGCAGGCGGACCACCGCAGGCGTCCCGAATCCGGACAGTTCGGTGGTCGACGTCACCGACGCCCCCTCGGGCGCGCCATTGGCGAAATGGAAGCGTTCGCGCACCTTGCGCAGTCTGCCCGCGTCGTCCAGATACGCGTCGAACGGCACCGCGCCGGTGGTGAAGCCTTTCTCCGCGGCGACCAGCGCCGGCTTCGTCCGTGCCGAGGCGGCCCGGGCGGCCACGGCGATGTCCGTGGTCCCGGTGTAGTGCCGCACCGGCACACCGCCCAGCCGTTCCTCGCCCTGGTACGTCACCTGCCGTGCGCCGCGCAGCAGTTCCGCCGCGGCGAGCGGATCGGTGGCGCCGCCGGTGACGAGGTTGCCGTCGGACAGCGAGGCGGTCTCCACCCGCACCCACTTGTCGGCGGGCACCCCGGCCCCCCGGTTCTTCATGTACAGCGCGCCGGGCGCGAGGATCTCGGTGATCGGCTGGCGGCCCTCGCCGGGCCGGTCCGCCGGGTCCGGGAGGACGACGACGAGCCGTCCGGTGCCGGTGGTGAAGTCGTAGCCGCCGGTGCCCCGGATGGCGACGCGGGTGCCGCCGCTGTCCGTCTCCAGGGCCGTACGGACCCGGGCCGAGCGGGCCCGGAGCAGGGCGTCGGCGCTGCCGCGGACCCGGGTGGCGACCGCGGCGGCGGACCCGCCGGGCGGCTCGTGGTCGTCGGCCGCGGCGCCTTCGGAGGAACAGCCCGCCGTCAGCAGCCCGACCGCCAGACCCGTCCCGCACGCCAGGGCCACGGCGGCCGTCCGGCCGCCCCGCCTGTCCTGCACCACCATCGCGTACGAGCCCCCTCGGCCGCTGTCTTCGGGACCGGCCTGGCCGGCCGGTCCGCTCGGGAGGGTCCGACGTCCCGCCCGTGTGCGCCTGACGTTCCGTCGACCGATCCGTTCAACGACCGTTGAGGGGGCTCGTCACGCTGGCGACATCCAAGGCGCGTAGCGTGACGCGGGTGCCCGACCGAGCGCTGCATACGACCTCCACCACCGAACGCGGTTCCTTCTGCACGGCCCGCTGCGAGTGCGGCTGGCGCGGGCCGGCCCGGCGCGCCCGCTCGCAGGCGCGGACGGACGCGGAGCGGCACCTGTCGGAGGCCGGCGACGGGCCCCGCCCCGGACACCCCGTGGAATGAGGGAATCCGTTCCTGGAACCCCCAACGCCCGCTGCGCATCTGCCTAGTGAGGGCAGCAGCAGCAACAGCGGTCCCGTGACAGCCCCGCAGGACCAGCCGGGCCACCGGCGGACGGGGCGGGACCGTTCGACATCGAGGGGGATCCATCCCAGTGAAGCGGCGCACACTCCTGCAGACCGGCGGCGGACTCGCGGCGACCTCGGTCGTCTGGGCCACCGGTTGCGACGACAAGAGCGGCGGGACGGGCGCGGCCTCCTCCTCCGCCACGGCCGGCTCCGACGCCGTGCAGACCAACGCGGCCTCCGTACCGGCGCGGATCGCCGCCGGCCGGGCCACACCGGCCTCCTGGACGGCGCTCGGCAAGAGCCTGGACGGCAAGCTCGTCCGCGCCTCGGACGCCGCCTACGCGGCCGCCCGGCGGCTCTACAACACCCGCTACGACGACCTGAAGCCGTCGGCGATCGCGTACGTCAAGCACCCGGCCGACGTCGCCGAATGCCTGGCCTTCGCCCGGCGGTACGGCACCCAGGTGGCGATCCGCAGCGGCGGCCACTCCTACGCGGGCTGGTCCAGCGGCAACGGCAAGCTCATCATCGACGTCTCCGCGCTGGCGAAGGTGGGCGCGCCGTCCGGCGGCGTGACCCGCATCGGCGCCGGCGCCAAGCTCATCGACGTCTACCAGGGCCTCGGGGCGCACGGCGTGACGATACCCGGGGGCTCCTGCCCCACCGTCGGGATATCCGGGCTCACGCTCGGCGGCGGCCACGGCGTGGTCTCCCGGGCGTACGGGCTGACCTGCGACAGCCTGGTCGGCGCGACCGTCGTGACGGCGGACGGGAAGACCGTCGACTGCGACGCCAAGCAGCACGCCGACCTGTTCTGGGCGCTGCGCGGCGCCGGCAACGGCAACTTCGGCGTGGTCACCGAGCTGCGCTTCCGTACGCATCCGGCGCCGCGCGCGGTGATGGCGTACATCACCTGGCCGTGGGCCAAGGCGGCGAAGGTGGTCGCGTCCTGGCAGAAGTGGGGGCCAGTGCAGGCGGACGAGATATGGTCCGCCTGCCATCTCGACGCCCGCCCGGGCGGCACCCCGGCCGTGTCGGTGGCGGCGTTCTCCCTGGGCACGTACGGCGACCTGAAGAACGCCGTGGACCGGCTCGCCGACCAGGCGGGCGGCCCCGGCCCGGCGTCCACCGTGCACCTGACCCCGATCGGCTATCTGGACGCCATGGAGAGCTACGCGGGCTGCTCGTCGAAGACGTCCGCGCAGTGCCACATGCCGGGTTCGCTGCCCGGGCACACCGGCAGCGGCCAGCTGGGCCGCGAGACCTACGCCGCCCGCTCGCACTTCTTCGACCGTTCGCTGTCGGCGACCGGCATCCGGACCCTGATGGACCAGATCGAGCGCGGCGGCCGCAAGGGCGTCGCCGGGAACGTGGCGCTGACCGCGCTGGGCGGGGCGGTCAACCGCGTGGGCCGCACCGACACCGCGTTCGTGCACCGCGGATCGCGGTTCCTGGCCCAGTACTTGACGTCCTGGCCGGCGAGCGGCTCGCCCGGCACCCGCACAGCGTGGCTGGATTCCTTCCATGCCGCGATGCACCGGTACTCCTCGGGCGCCGCGTACCAGAACTACACCGACCCGAACCTGACCGACTGGAAGACCGCCTACTACGGGGCGGCCGCCGGACGGCTCGCCCAGGTCAAGAAGACCTACGATCCGCAGCGGCTGTTCAGCACCTTCCCGCAGGCGCTCTGAGCCCGCCGGCGGACATGAGGACGGCCCGGACCCCGTGCGGGGCCGGGCCGTCCTCATCCGCCAGGTCTTCGTTCCCCGAGGGGAGCCGGGCCGGTGGGCCGCCCGTCAGGCCGCCAGGTCCTTGTCCCGCTCCTTGGGGCCGCGCGGCAGCGCCGGTCCGGTGGCGACCACCCGGCTGCCCTCGCCGTCCTGGCCCGGACGGCCGTCCACCGGCACGCCGGGCGCGCGGACCAGCCGGTACACCTTCGAGCGGCCGACGGCGGTGGTCAGCGGCACCAGCAGCGCCTGGGCGAGCGGCGCGAGCAGCAGGGCGACGGCGGTGCCCAGCGCGAAGCCGCCGATCACGTCGGTCGGGTAGTGGACGCCCATGTAGACGCGGCAGAAGCCCTCCGCGAGCGCCAGGGCGATGCCGATCAGGCCGTAGGTGCGGTGCGCGATGAACAGTCCGACGCCGACCGCCATGGTCAGCGTGGCGTGGTCGCTGACGAACGAGAAGTCGCTCTTGCCGGGGATCAGCACCGCCAGTCCGGCGTGGTCCTTGAACGGCCGGGGCCGCTCGACGAATTCGCGGATCGGGATGTTGGCCAGCAGGGCGATGCCGGCCGCCAGCGGGGCCCACACCAGGCCGGCGACGGCACCGGCGGCGCCCGGCCGGCGGCGCGCGGACCACCAGGCGATGAGGCACAGCACCGCGAGGGCGGCGATGATGCCGTACTCGCCGATGTACTCCATGGCCTTGTTGACCCAGTGGGGCGCGTCCTTCGCGAGGCCGTTGATGCCGTCGAGCACGTCGACGTCGGGGTTCGGCCCCTCGAATGCGAGTCCAGCCATCTACCGCGGCCCCTTATCTTTCGCGCGCGCGTGCGCCGTCCGTGTGCTGCCAACCCCCGTGGTCGTCGAGCGTGTGCTGCTGCGAGCTGCTACGTCCCCACGTCCAGGAAACGTGATGACCGCCCCGGTCGTTCCACTCTCCACCGGATGATCACCAGGACGTTATCGAAGCTTGACTCATTACTGCAGTTCAGGGCCCTATGTTCACGCAGCGTTCGCAGCGGGGAGCGCTTTTGCGCCATCCGAGGTGACGCGGGTCGCCCCGATGTAGTCCGGTGTGTCGATCTTGTCGAACCGGATCACCGCCCCGGTGTACGGCGCGTTGATCATGTACCCGCCACCGACGTAGAGCCCCACGTGGTGGATCGAGCGCGGGTCGTTCAGGTCGTACGCGAAGAACACCAGGTCCCCCGGGAGCAGCTCGCTGCGCTTGGGGTGGGGCCCGGCGTTCCACTGGTCGTTCGCCACCCGGGGCAGCTCGATGCCCACCGAGTGGTACGCCGCCTGGGTGAGCCCGGAGCAGTCGAACCGCCCGCCCTGCGCGGCCGTACCGGTGCCGCCCCACAGATACGGCGTGCCGAGCTTGTCCTGGGCGTAGTAGATGGCCCCGGCCGCCTGCCGCGACGGCGCCACCGGCCCGCGCGGCGCCTCGAAGCTCTTGGCCAGGGTCGTGATCGTCTTCACGTAGTTCTGGGTCTCGCGGTACGGCGGGACGCCGTTGTACTGGATGACGCGGTACGCGCCGGCGTTGTAGGCGGCCAGCATGTTGTGCGTGGCGTCGCCCGGCGCCTTCTTCACGTAACTGGCCAGCTCGCAGTCGTACGAGGCGGCCGACGGGATCGCGTCCTCCGGGTCCCAGACGTCCTTCTTCCCGTCACCGTTCCCGTCGATCCCGTGCGTCTGCCAGGTGCCCGGGATGAACTGCGCCATGCCCTGCGCGGCCGCCGGGCTCTGCGCCTTCGGGTTCCACCCGCTCTCCTGGTAGAGCTGCGCCGCCAGCAGCGCGGGACTTATGGCCGGGCAGAGCGTGCCCCACTTCTGCACCAGGTCCTGGTACGCGGCCGGCACCGCGCCCTTGGCCAGCCCGAGCGCCCGCCCGCCGACCCCGGCCAGCCCGGCCGCCGCCACGTACGTACCGATCACGAGCAGCCCGAGCAGGAGCACCAGCCCCGACCCGAGCCCACCGGCCACCCAGAATTTCCGCACCCTCCAACCCTCCCCCATCCAGGCCCGGTTCACTGCCTTTTTCCGGCCGTGCGCTGCGCGTCGCGCGTCACACCGGCGGCGCAGGGGGCGCGCCGCCCGGGACGCGATCCCGCTCACATCCGCCCCTCGCGGCGCCCGGCGCACCGCCGGATGAGCGACACTGCACAGGACACCCGAACCAGGACGAGAGCCATGGACCCGAACAATCAGCGGCAGATGAACCGTCACCTGTGGTGGCGGGTGGCGTACTTCCTGTTCGCCATCCACCTGGTGGCCCTCGTCATGATCTTCGCCATGACGCACGCGACGACGTAGCCGTCCGCGGCACCTCCCCGCCGCACCGATGATCATTGCTCGCGGTTATCACCCGTGATACACACAGTGAGAACCGTCGGCTCAATGGGTGGCCCGCACCCGCGCGTACACGCCACCCCCATGGGATCCGTCGAAGAAAGGCGTCAAGTCGACTTCTGACGGCGTCTTTGTCAGCGAAGATAGAGGGCGAAGAGAGCGGCCGACCTGCGCCGGCCGGCGCAGTGGCACCATCAACAACCCATAAGGGGCGGTGAGTTCACACATGGCGCAGATGTCACACATGGTCCTTGCAGCCGAAAAGGGCGACATCACCACCATCATCGGCGGAATCGCCCCGGACTGGGGCCCGTTCGGAAGCCTGGGCAACGAGGCCCGCGTGATGGTCGAAGTGGTCATGGCGGTGGCGATCCTGCTGTGCCTCGGCATCGCGATCTGGGGCGCCGCCAAACAGCGCATCGGCGCCACCGCGCTGCGCGACACCTTCAGCGCCGAACAGGGCAAGGGCCTGATCGTGGCCGGCCTGACCGGCGTCTTCATCATCGGCTCCCTGGGGACGCTGTTCACCATCGTGTACGGGATGGCGGTGTAGGGCGCCGGGGGCGAGGCCCCGGGGGGCAGGGCGGGGTCCAGGGCTGGAGCGGTGCGGACCGCCACGCCTGGGCGCAGCCGGGCAGGCGTCCGTTCCCGCCGCCGCCCCCTGCGCCCCCGCCCGTCCTCTCTCCGCCGTCCCGTGCCCCCGCCCGCTTCCACCCGGCCGTACCTCCCCTGCGAAGGCCACCTGTGAAGTCCCCATGCTGACGCCCACTCACCCCGGCCCGCCGGGCCCGCCGCGCGCCCTTCGCACCCCCGCCACCAGCGGGCCGATTGGGCTGCCCGCCGGACGGGGACAGGTGGATCCGGGGGAACCAAGGCCCGAAAAGGCGCAAGAGGGCGACGGCCGACGCGGAGCGAGGCGATGAGCACAAATAACCCACAGTCCCCCATTCGCCTCCGCGGCACCGCATCTGAGGAATCGTCACCGTGAGATGTACTCGTATCCCCGCGCCCGAGCTGCCGCCCGCGCGGCTACGGTCATATGAGGGCGGCACAACGACGGCACGGACGGCGACCGCGGTCGAGGCAGAGGGGGCACAGGGGCGATGAGTCTCAGCGACGACGGAGGCTACGGCGGCGACGGCCACCGCGGCCCCGAGACGGGCCAGACCCGCACCAGACTTCCCGACAGCGGCGCCGACCCCTACGGCCCGGGGCGCCGGCCCCGCACCGGGCTGTCCAGCCGCAACCTCATCACGGTCGTCGGCGTGATCGTCCTGCTCCTCGCGGCCATCGCCTTCGCCAACCGCGGCGGCAGCGGCAGCACCGGCTCCGACACCTCCGCCGACTCCCCCAAGAACGCCCCCGGCCCCGCCCGCCCCACCACCCCCACCGGCACCAAGCCCGTCACCACGAAGAACGGCGGCATCGCCGCGGGCTTCCCGAAGACGGAACAGGGGGCGCAGTCGGCGGCAGCGAATTATGTGGTGGCGCTGTCCGGCAACGGGATGTACGCGTCGGACCGGCGCGATGCGATCGTCGATGCCGTCTACACCCCCGCTGCTGCCAAGGCGCGCAAGGACAGCCTGCGCAAGGTCTACACGGACCCGAAGTTCCTCGGCCGCATCGGGCTCAAGGCGAACGGCACCGCGCCGGACGGGACGACCTTCGTCTCCCGGGCGAACCCGGTCGGTACGAAGACGGAGAAGTTCAAGGACGGCACCGCCGAGGTCGCGGTCTGGTATTCCCTCCTGTTCGGCATCGCCGGGCAGGGGTCCCAGAATCCGGTCGCGGAGAGCTGGTACACGTCCACGATGCAGCTCCAGTGGGTGAACGGCGACTGGAAGGTCGCCGGTTTCACGCAGAAGGACGGGCCGGCTCCGGTCGGTGGCGACCAGACCGCCTCGACGGCCAAGGACATGTCCAAGGCGGTCCAAGGGTTCGGAGGGCTCACCTATGCGAGGTAACAACCGACGCCGGGCTCTCGCGGTCACCTCGGCGCTGACCGGCCTTCAGGTCACTCTGGTGCTCCTCTCCGCCCGGGCGTTCGCGGCGCCTTCGCCCAAACCCAGCGAAGGCGCCTGCAATCTGCTCACGGACAAGGCCAAGGAGCTCTGCGAGCAGCGCTCGGGCGGCAGCAGAACACCGGACCCGGGGGGCGGTGGTCTCACCGATTCCAACCCCCTCGACCCCCTCGAATCCCTGGCCAAAGGCTGTGCCAAAGCCGCCGCCTGGATCGTGAACAAGCTGTCCGACGCCGTGACCGCCACCTCGCAGGTGGACTTCACGAACGCGGCGTTCCTGCGGCAGTACGCCGTGGTGTTCGCCGCGTCCACCGTGCTCACGCTCGTGCTGTGGCTGCTCGCCGTGGCCAAGCGGGCGGTGCGGGGGGTGCGGCTGACGGAGGCGATCAGCGAGGCGGTCGGGTTCCTGTGGCTGACGGTGCTGGCGTCGGCGTTCACGCCGCTGATCCTGTACACCGTCGTGTCGGCGACGGACGGGGTCACCGCGATCATCGCGAAGGGGACGGGCGCGCAGACCGACACCTTCTTCGGGTCGTTCTCGCAGGCGCTCACCAAGGGCACCGATATCGGCGGCGGGCCGATCATGCTGATCGTGGTCAGCCTGGTCTCCGTGCTGGCCGCCGGTGTGCTGTGGCTGGAGCTGGTGATCCGGGCCGCGCTGCTGTACGTCGGGGCGCTGCTCGGGACGGTGGTGTACGCCGGGCTGGTCGACAAGAACATGTGGGGCCACGTGCGCCGCTGGGCGGGCATCATGATCGCGGTGATCATGGTGAAGCCGGTGATCGTGATCGTGCTGGGCATCGCCGGGGCGCTCTCCGGCGACAAGGGCCCGAACGCCATCTCCGCGGTGGTCTCCGGCCTCGCCATCATCCTGCTGGCGATCTTCGCGAGCGCGGTGATCTACCGGTTCGTCCCGGGGTTCGGCGACGAGATCGCCGCCTCGCGGAACAACCGGATGAGCCGGGGCGCGGAGAACGCCGCCGCCGCGGTGCTCAGCTCCCCCGCCGCGCTGGTCTCGCAGGGCATCAAGACGCACAGCACCCGCCGCTCCGGCGGGGACGGCGGCGGCCAGCAGGGCGCGCAGGGCGGCCAGTCCCGGCCGGCCGACGCGGTCTCCGGCGGCGTCGCCGCGCACAGCTCCCGCACCGGCGGCGGCCGCGGCCCGTCCCCCGCCGCCCCCGCTCCCCGTACGAATCCCGGCCCCGGCCCGAGCAGCAGCGCCCGCACCGGCAAGAATGCAGGAGGTGACGGGCGTTGAGCACCCAGTCCCACCCGGTCACACCCCGCCGTACGTATCTGATCGGCCGCGCCCGGCCGAACGCGATCGTCGGCAAGAACCGCGAGACCGGCGAGATCGCGTTGATCATCGCGGGCGCGTTCCTCGGCATGATGTGCGGGCTGCTGGTCCCGATGCTGCCGTTGCGGATCGTCAGCCTCACCGGCTTTCCGATGCTGGGCCTGGCCGCCGTCTACGTCCCGTACAAGGGCCGCACGTTCTACCGGTGGTTCGAGATCCGGCGCAGTTTCCGGCGCACGGTCCGCAAGGGCGGCGCGGTCTACCGCTCCGGCGCGGCGGAGGCCGGCACCCGGCTGGACGGCCGCGAGGTGGAGATCGGCCCGCCGCCCGGCATCGGCCGGATCAACTGGCTCAGCGCGCCGTTCGGCCCGGACGAGATCGCGGTGCTGCTGCACGCCGACCGGCGGACGGTGACCGCCGCGATCGAGATCGAGGGCCCGGGCGTCGGGCTGCGGGACAGCGAGGACCAGGAGGCGCTGGTCGACCGGTTCGGGACGCTGCTCAAGCACGTGGCCAACGGCGACGGCTTCGTGACGCGGCTGCAGATGCTGGCGCGCACCCTCCCGGCCGACCCGGACGCGCACGCCAAGGACGTCGCCCAGCGCGGCGACCGCACCTCCCCGCAGTGGCTGCGGGACTCCTACGACCAGCTCCAGTCGATGGTGTCGACGAGCAGTGAACAGCACCGCGCCTACCTCGTCGCCTGTATGCACTACACCCGCGAGCTGGCCTCCGAGGCGCACACCATGGCGCGGGCCGCCCGGATGCACCAGGGCGGGCTGCTGCGCAAGAAGCTCGACCGGGACGCCGGGCTCGCGGTGGTGATGGCCCGTGAGCTGACCGACATCTGCGCCCGGCTCGCCGAGGCCGACATCCGGGTCCGCCAGCCGCTCGGCCAGGCCCGGCTGGCGTCCCTGGTGCACTCGATGTACGACCCGGACCACCCCATCGACCACATCCAGGCGATGAGCAAGCGCAACGCCTGGCCGGCCGAGCTCGACGCCATGGAGCCGACGTACCTCCAGGCGAAGACCCGGGAGTCGTCGACCCGGGCGCCCTGGTGCCACGCCACCGCCTGGATCAAGGAGTGGCCGCTGACCCCGGTGGGCGTCAACTTCCTCGCGCCGCTGCTGGTCCACACCCCGGACGTGATCCGTACCGTCGCGGTCTGCATGGACCTGGAGCCCACCGAGGTCGCCATCGAGCGGATGCTGACGGAGAAGACCAACGACGACGCGGAGGCGAGCCGCGCGGCGAAGATGAACCGGGTGGTCGACCCGCGGGACGTCGCCCACCACGGCCGCGTCGACCAGCGCGGCGAGGACCTGGCGTCCGGCGCGGCCGGCGTCAACCTCGTCGGCTACCTCACCGTCTCGTCCCGGTCACCGGAGGCACTGGCCCGGGACAAGCGGACCATCCGGGCCTCGGCCGGCAAGTCCTACCTCAAGCTGGAGTGGTGCGACCGGGAGCACCACCGGGCGTTCGTCAACACCCTGCCGTTCGCGACCGGGATCCGCCGCTAAGCCGCTGGGAGGCGCGTACGTCATGGCCATGCTCGATCCGCTCGGAGCGCTCACCGAGGCGTTCACCAGCTTCCTGTTCGGGAAGGTGGAGACGACACGGCTGCCGGTACGCACCTCCACCGGCCAGGCCCAGGCGGTCTACCTGCCCACCGCCGCGCCCGGCCTCGGCGACTCCGGCGTGATCATCGGCCGTGAGGTCTACAGCGGCAAGGGCTACATCTACGACCCGTTCCAGCTGTACGGCCAGCAGCTGCCGGCCCCGCACTGGCTCGTGCTCGGCGAGTCCGGCAACGGCAAGTCCGCGCTGGAGAAGACGTACGTACTGCGGCAGCTGCGGTTCCGGGACCGGCAGGTCGTGGTGCTCGACGCGCAGGGCGAGGACGGCGTCGGCGAGTGGAACCTGATCGCCCAGGAGCTGGGGATAACTCCCATCCGGCTGGACCCGACCGCCGCGCTCAACGGCGGCATCCGGCTCAATCCGCTCGATCCGTCGATCACCACGACCGGCCAGCTGGCCCTGCTGCGGACGATCATCGAGGTGGCGATGGGCCATGGCCTCGACGAGCGGGCCGGTTTCGCCCTCAAGGTCGCCCATGCCTACGTCAATGAGACGATCACCGACCGGCAGCCGGTGCTGACGGACATCGTCGAGCAGCTGCGGCACCCGGAGGCCGAGTCGGCCGAGGCGATGAACGTCGACATAGACGACGTACGGGCCTGGGGCCTGGACGTGGCGCTGGTGCTGGACCGGCTGGTCGACGGTGACCTGCGCGGCATGTTCGACGGGCCGACGTCGGCGGGCATCGACCTGGACGCCCCGCTGATCGTCTTCGACCTCTCGCACATCGACCGGAACTCCATCGCGATGCCGATCCTGATGGCGATCGTCGGCGTCTGGCTGGAACACACCTGGATCCGCCCCGACCGGAAGAAACGCATCTTCCTGGTCGAGGAGGCCTGGCACATCATCAACTCCCCGTTCGTGGCCCAGCTCTTCCAGCGGCTGCTGAAGTTCGGCCGCCGGCTGGGCCTGTCGTTCGTGGCGGTCGTCCACCACCTGTCGGACGTGGTGGACGGCGCGGCGGCGCGGGAGGCCGCGGCGATCCTGAAGATGGCCTCGACCCGGACCATCTATGCGCAGAAGGCCGACGAGGCGCGGGCCACCGGGCGGGTGCTGGGCCTGCCGCGCTGGGCCGTGGAGATCATCCCGACCCTGACGCCCGGTATCGCGGTCTGGGACGTCAACGGCAACGTCCAGGTCGTCAAGCACCTCATCACGGAGGCCGAACGCCCGCTGGTCTACACCGACCGGGCGATGACCGAGTCGTCCCCGCTGCCGGCGGACGACACCCGGGCCGCCCTCGACGCGGCGGCGGACGCGGAGGCCGAGGAGCGCGCCCGGGCGATGGCGAGGGAGCGCCGGTGGAGAGACGAGTCGAGCGAGACGGTGGCGTGACGCGCGGATACGACGACGACGGACCCTACGACGGACGGCACGGCGAACGGTACGACGGACGCCACGGCGAACGGCACGGCGAACGGTACGGCGGCGGGCGGGGGCGGGGCATCCCGGACTCCCTGCTGGTCGGGCTGCTCGCCTTCCTGCTGGGCCTGACCCTGCTCGTGTGGACGGCGACCGGGCTGGCCGGGCTGTTCGCGCACGGCGCCTGGCCGAGGGGAGTGGACTACTCCGGCACCCCGCTGGCCCTGCGCCATCTGGTGTCCGCGCCGCACGACATGGCCGCCGCCTGGCCGGGCACCCCCAAGGGCCAGCTCTCCGGGTACGGCCTGTTCTGGGGCATCTTGATCGGCGAGCTGATGGTCCTGCTCGTCCTGACGATCTTCACGATGGGGACGGTCACCCGCTACCGCTCCGTACGGGCCGTCCGCCGGGCGAAGGCCCGGGCGGCGGCAAGGGCGGCGCGGGCGGGGCTCGTCGAGGACGCACCGGCCCCTCCGGTCGCGGCGGCCGCCCCGGCCGCCCCCGTCGCCCAGCCCGTACCGGCCGCCCCGGAAGCCCCGGCCGTACCGACCGCGGCCGCCCAGGAGGCACCGGCCGCTCCGGAACCGCCGGCCGTTCCCGTCACACCGGCCGATGCGGCGGCCCCCGCCCCGCCCGGCCCGGTCCCCGAGCAGCGCACCGCGTCCCCGGGCGCGCCCGGTGCGGTCGCCGCGCCCGGTGAACCGGCGCTGCCCCGCGTCGAGTTCACCGCCGACCGGGCCGCCGCGCGGAGTGCCGCCGGTGCCGTCGCGGCCGCCGCGCCCGGCGCCCTGGTCGTGGCCACCACGGACCCCGCCCTGTGGGCCGGGACCAAGGACGCCCGCGCCAAGCTCGGCCCGCTGCTGACCTACGACCCCACGCACCGCCTCGACACCCCGGCCCGGATGCGCTGGTCGCCCACCGCCGGCTGCGAGGACCTCGCCACCGCGACCGCCCGCGCCGCCGCCCTGCTGGCCCCCGTACGCCCCGCCGGCTCCCTGGACTCGGCGCTCGCGGACGCCGCGCAGACGCTGCTGCGCTGCTGGCTGCACGCCGCGGCGGTGGACGGCCGGCCGTTCCGGCAGCTGCACCGCTGGGCGCACGCCGCGGGCGGCGCGCAGGAGCCGGTCCGGATCCTGCGCACCAGCGCCCAGGCGTCCGCCGGGCAGGCCGGTGAGCTGGAGTCGGTGCTCACCGCGCACGCCGAACGCCGGGAGGTCGCCAAGGAGTTGGTCGGGCGGGCGCTGGGTGCGCTGTCGTCGATCCACATCCGCGACGCCTGCAATCCGCTGCGCGCCGATTCGCTGCTTCTCGAATCATTCATCGACGAAGGGGGAACGCTCTACGTGGTAGGCGAGCCCGTCGAGGATCCGCGTACCGACCCGGGTGCGATGCCGCTGCTCACCGCACTCCTCTCGTACGTGGTCGAGCACGGCCGCCGCATGGCCGAACGGTCATCCGCCGGTCGGCTCGACCCACCACTCACCCTCGTCCTGGACGACATCGCGGCCCTCGCGCCGCTGCCCGCGCTACCGGACCTGCTGGAGGCGGGCCGGACCCGCGGCCTGTTGACACTCGCGACCCTGCGCTCCCCGGAGCAGGCCCGGGCCCGCTGGCCGCACCGCTCCCTGCCGGTCTGAAGCCGGCCGGTCCGCCGCCTGCGGGTCCGGCGCCCCGACGACGGCCCGCGCCAGATCGGGCCAGTGCCGGGTGAGGTAGAAGTGGTCGCCGCCCGGGAAGATCCGCATCCGGAAATCCCCGGCGGTGTGCGCCCGCCAGGCCGCCGCGTCGTCGACCGTCACCAGCGGGTCGGCGTCCCCGACCAGGGCGGTGACGGGGGTGGCCAGCGGCGGGCCGGGGCGGTGCCGGTAGGTCTCGACGGCCTTGTAGTCGCTGCGGACCACGGGCAGCGCCATGGCCAGCAGCTCCCGGTCGTCCAGCACCCGGGGGTCGGTGCCCCGGGTGCGCCGGATCTCCTCGATCAGCCCGTCGTCGTCGCGCAGGTGGACGGTGCCGCCGCGGACCTGGGAGGGCGCCCAGGCGCCGGAGACGACGAGCCGCACCGGCCGGCCGGCGCCCGCCCCCTCCAGCAACCGGGTCACCTCGTAGGCGATCAGCGCGCCCATGCTGTGCCCGAGCAGGACCAGGGGCTGCCGTCCGGTGAGCGGCAGCAGCCCCCGGCAGGCCCGGGCCGCCAGTTCGCGCAGGTCCTCCAGGCGCTCCTCGCGGAGGCGGTCGTGGCGGCCCGGGTAGCGCACCGCCAGCACCTCGTACGGGCCGGCCGCGGCCTCGGCGGTGGCGGCCGCCACCGCTTTGGCGAGCGGCCGGAACGCGGCCGCGCCACCGCCGGCGTGCGGGAAGCACACCACCCGGGCGGCCGGCGGTGCCCCGTCCGCGGCGGGCGCCGGGCCCAGCCGGCGCAGCCACCGGCTACATTCCACGGGTGTAGCCCCCGTCGACGGTCAGGCTCTGCGCGGTGATCGCCGACGCCCGGCCGGACACCAGGAAGCCGATCAGCTCCGCGGCCTCCCGCGCCTCGACGAGCCGGCGCAGCGGGATGCTTTTGCGGGCCTGGCGCAGCATCCGGGCCGGGTCGGCGCCGATCTCCTCGGCCTGCGCGGTGAGTTCGCGACGCAGCATGGGCGTGTCGATCCAGCCCGGCAGGACCGCGTTGACCGTGATGCCGCGGGCCGCGAGGTCCAGGGCGAGGCCCTTGGTGTAGCCGATCAGGCCGTGCTTGGAGGCGCAGTAGGCGGTGTTCCGCATCTTGCCGGCCTTGCCGAGGATCGACGAGACGTTGACGATCCGCCCGTGGTCGACGAGGTACTCCAGGCAGGCCGCGGTGACCGCGAAGGTGCCGTGCAGGTTGATGTCCAGCACCCGCAGCCAGGTGGTCTCGTCGTCGGGCCCGTTCTCGTCGGCCACGCCGGCGTTGTTGACGAGGATGTCGAGGGTGCCGGCGGCCCGGAGTTCGGCGCGGAGCCGGGTGCGGACCAGTTCCCGGTCGCGCAGGTCCGCGGCGACGGCCACGGCGGTGGCGCCGAGGTCGGCGGCCTCCTTGACGACCGTCTCCAGCTGCCCGGCGTCCCGGTCGAGGAGGATCAGCCGGGCGGCGCCGGCCTCGGCCAGCAGCAGGGCCGTCTCCCGGCCGATGCCCTGGGCCGCGCCGGTCACCACCGCGGTCTTCCCGGCCAGTTCGCCGGGCACCGGGCCGCCGCCCGGCAGGCCGGCGATCCCGGCCGTTGTCATGTCATCGGTCATGATCGTGGTCCCCTCACGCCATCTTCAGGCCGCCGTCGATGTGGAGCACCTCGCCCGTCGCGTACGTGTTGCGCGGGCCGGCCAGGTACGCCACGGCGTCGGCGATGGTCTCGGGTTCGGCGTAGGACTTCACCAGCAGCCGGCGCATGATCTCGTCCTCGCCGTGGCTGCGGATCGCGTCGGTCATCTCCGTGTTGATGACGCCGGGGGCGACCGCGTTGACCAGGATCCCGCGGGACGCCAGCTCCACCGCCATCGCCTTGGTGAACGCCTCCAGGCCGCCCTTGGCCGCCGCGTAGTTGGACTGCCCGCGGCCCGGCTTGGAGGCGGCCGACGAGGAGATGTTGACGATCCGGCCGTAGCGCTGACGCATCATCAGCGGCGCCACGGCCTGGACGGTGAGCATCGGCGCGACCAGGTTGGTGGCCAGCACCTGCTCGATGTCCTTCAGGCTCTGGTTGACCAGCAGCTCGTCGCGGGTGATGCCGGCGTTGTTGACCAGCACGTCGATCCGCCCGAAGGCGGCCCGTACGCCCGCTACCAGCTGCTGCGGCACGTCGGGGTCGGAGACGTCCCCCTGGAAGAGCTCGACGCGGCGGCCGAGTGCGGCGATCTGCTCGGCGGCCGCTTCCGCCTCGCGGGTCGCGCTGCGGTAGTTAAGCGCGATGTCCGCGCCGCCCTCCGCCAGTTTCAGGGCGATGGCCCGGCCGATGCCCCGGCTGCCGCCGGTCACCAGCGCCACCTGGCCTTCGAATTCCATGTTGTCCTCCCGCAGGTCCGTCACGTCCGGTCCTCAGACCGAGTGGGCGCTCTTGTAGTCGGCCAGCCGCAGCCCGTGTGCCTCGGCCAGCGCCGCGATGTCGATGACCTGTTGGCGGCTGATGTTCCCGTACGAGTAGTGGTGGGTGAGGCCGGCCAGGCCCATCAGCGCGGTCTCCGCCATGCAGGCGAACAGCTGGCCGGCCTCCAGGAAGGCCCGCGCCGACGGGTGCAGGCTCTCGCCGTTCGGGGTGGCGACGATCCCGCCGAGCATGTACGCCAGGTCCGGCCGCTGCTCGGGCACGCCCGGCACCACGTTGTTGGGCACCGCGATGTCGCAGATCACCGCGCCGTCGGCGAAGTGCTCGCCGGTCAGGAACGGTTCGGGGCTGTTGGAGGCGGCCAGCACCAGCTGCGCCTCGCGCAGCGCCGCGCTGTCCTGGGTGACGGTCAGGAACGGGTCGCTGCCGTACCGCTCCGTCAGGTACTCGGCGATGGCCCGGCCGCGCCCGGCGTCGTCGCCGCCCGGCCCCTCGGCCAGCCACTTGGTGATCAGCGGCTCCTCCGCGAGCCGCGCCGGGATGCCGGCCAGTTCGCCGCCGGCCGCGATCCGCGACCAGCACTCCTGGTAGATGCCGTGCACCGTGTGGGCCAGCCGCCGGGCGGAGCCGTCGCGGCGGCTGCCGACCAGCACGATCCGGCCGAGCCGCTCGGCGAACAGCTGGCTGTAGACCGACGCGATGTTGCCGGCCGCACCGACCACGGCCAGCGTGGCGTCCTCGACCTTCCAGCCCCGGTCGGCCGCGCCCCGCTCCATCGCCTGCACGCCCATCGCCACGGTCAGCGCGTTACCGCTGGTCAGAGCGATGCCGGGGACCTTCAGCGAGGTGCAGTTGTGCGTGACGATCGAGGTGTACATGCCCAGGCCGGCCACCGCGCAGCCGTCCTCGCGGGCCGCCTGCACCCGCTCCTCGATGTCCGCGCGGATCCCCGCCACGTCACCGGACGCCAGGTAGCCGCCCATCTGCTCCGACGACACCATCAGCGGGTACAGCGCGAACTCCACGGCGCTGCCCAGCGGCGAGTCGATCCGTACGCCCGGATAGGGCGCGGCCTTCTTGACCGGGTCCATGCCCAGCACGAACGAGCGCAGCGCGGCGTCGCTCAGGTCGGCGAGCGCCGGGTCGACCTGCCGCAGGTGCGCCGGTTCGATCAGGTGGTTGAGGAACGCGACCTTGCGCACCGGCCCGGTCACCGGCCGCGGCGCACCCTGCTCGTAGCCGGGCAGCGCGCCCCGGAAGTCCCGGATCTCGGCGCGCGGCTTGGGGATCCGGCGGTCGCTGGCCGGGTGGACCAGGTGCAGCGTGTCCTCGTAGCGCAGGATCCGGCAGAGCCGGGTGAGCGCCCCGCGCAGCTGCTCGATCTCCTCGTCGGTGAGGTACGCGGACGGCTGGATGCGCAGCACGTTGCCGGCGCTGCCGGTCGGCGCGATCCGGATGCGTTCCTGCCGCAGCAGGTAGCCGGAGAGGAGATAGCCCAGCGACCCGGTGTAGGCGCTGCCGCGCAGCACCATCGAGCGGGCCCCGCCCTGGTCGCGCAGCTGCACGCCGAGGAACAGGCCCTTGCCGCGGACATCCTCGATGACGTCGGGGTAGGCGGCCTTCAGGTCCTCCAGCATCGCGGTGAGCTTCTCGCCGCGCTCGGTGACCTGCCGGTAGAGCTGTCCGTCGCCGGCCTCCAGCAGCTCGACGACCTTGCGGGCGACGGCCGAGGAGAAGTCGTCCATGGCGAACGTGGAACTGTGGATGATGTCGAACTCGCCCTGGTAGAGCGACTTCCGCACCAGCATCGCGGAGATCTTCGCGAGGCCGCCGCCGAGCGACTTGGACAGCGTGTAGTAGTCGCCGCGCAGTCCGATCAGCGAGCTGGCGAGGAACGCGCCGCAGCGGCCCAGGCCGCTCTGCACCTCGTCGATGATCAGCGCGGTGCCGACCTTGTTGCAGAACAGCCGGATGGCCCGGCCCTGTTCGACGGTCAGCGCGTGGATGCCGCCCTCGCCCTGCACCGGCTCCACCAGGAACGCGGTGATCACCGGCAGGTCCCGCTCGACGACGTGGACCCGCCCGCCGTCGGTCTCGACGTCGAGCAGCGTCACCCGCTCCTCGGCGGCGATGTCGTCCAGCAGCTCGGGCCGGTCCATCGGCACGAACCGCACCCGCGTCCCCAGGTTGGCGAACGGCGCCCGGAAGCCGCTGTTGTACGTCAGCTGGACGCTGCCGACGAGCTTGCCGTGGAAGGACCGCTCCAGCGCCAGGAACAGCGGCCGGGTGGCCAGCGCCGCCGCGTTGTGCGCCCCGACCGCCGCCAGCAGCGCCTCGATGCCTTGGCCCTCCGGCGCGCGCTCCCGCACCGCGGCGGCGCGGAAGGCGTCCTCGTCGACGACGGCCTCGCCCCGGCCGACCGCCTCCCGCGCCCGCTCCACGTTGGCGGCGACCGTCCCGGCGAGCTCCATGACGGCGCGGACCCGGACCAGCTCGGCGTGTTTGACGGCCGCCTCGACGGCCTCGGCGCCGCTGTTGCCGAACGTCGCGACGTACGGCTCCTTGACGGCAGTCTCCCGCCGGACGACGTCGCTGAGCGCGGCGCCGAGCCGGCCGGCCTCCTCCCGCAGCGAGAACTGGGCGTGCACGGCCCGCCGCTGGTCGAGCAGCTCGTGCGCATGGGCGACGATCTGCGGATGGTTGTGGCCCAGGATCAGCGAGCCGTAGCCGCCCATCAGGTCCAGGACGGGCACCTCGGCGCCCTGCTCGTCACGGTGGTGGAGGGTGTTGCCCTCCGCCCGGACGTACTCCACGTCCAGCCCCAGGGCGGTGAAGATCCGGCCCATCTGAGGCTGCACGAACTCGGTGAACTGCGACATGTGTTGGTGTCCCCTCGTGCGTCAGTCCGTGTGCGGCCGCTGGGCCAGCAGGGCGCCGGCGAACCCGTTGAAGGTGCTGTGCAGACTCAGCACGGAGTCGATCCGCCGCTTCCTGGGCGCGCCCATGACGAAGTCGGTGCCGTCGTCCGGCGGGGTCCGCAGATGCGCGATCTGCGGCAGCTCCCCGGTGGCGAACAGGTGCGGCGCCAGGGCGAGTTCGGCCAGCGGCCCGGCGGCACCGAGGGTGCCGGTGACCGGCCGCAGCGAGCCGACCGGCACCCCGCTGTCCTTCAGCAGCGCCCGCAGCAGCTCCGCCTCCGCGGCGTCGTGCCGGACCGTGCCCTTGCCGTCGGCGAGGACGGCACCCAGCGTGTCGGGCGTCAGACCGTGCTCGGCCAGCAGCCCGCGCGGGCCCTCGGCGAGCGCGGACGGGCCCACGCCGCTGTCCACCGCCGGCCGCAGCGCCGCCCCCAGGAACGTCACCAGCGGCCGCGCCCCGCGCGCCACCGCGTCCCCGGCCCGCTCCAGCACCAGCGCCACCGCACCCTCGGCCAGCACCGTGCCGTCCCGCTCCGCGTCGAAGCTGCGCAGCGCCGCCCCGTCGGAGCCACCGGGCGTCAGATGGCCGGCGCGGTACTGCGCGGCCAGCTTCAGCGGCTCGTTGTAGCTGCCGGCGCCGACCACCAGCGCGGTGTCGCAGGTCCCCTCGCGCAGCGTGAAGGCGGCCCGCTGCAGCGCGCCCAGCGCGGCCCCGGCGTCCTGGACGAACGCCGCACAGTCCCCCCGGAAGCGCTGCGCGATGCTGATCAGCGCGAGGGTGTTGTTGTTCAGCGCCCGGATGACGGTGAACGGGTTGAAGGTGGCCGCGTTGCCGAACGCCTCCGCCACCAGCCGCGTCATGCTCACCCCCGCCTCCGGCGAGTGGTCCGTCCGGGCGTTGTCCAGCGCCTTGTGGAACGCCGCCGCGCTCAGGTCGGTGGAGTCGTCCTGCGCCACGTACAGCCCGCGCCGCTCCTCCGGCACCTGCTGCCAGCTCTCCCCGGCCGCCGCCATCGCGTCCTGCGCGGCCAGCACCGCGTTGAACGTGAACGGCGTCCCGAACTTGCGCAGCTTGTGCGGGACGCTGTCCCGGCTCTCCTCCTGGAGCGCCTCGGGCACATGCCCGAAGTGGCTGATCTTCCGGGTCCGCACGTACGGGTCCCGGTACGGCGACAGCGCCGGCTGCGCCTGCCGCCAGGCCGACCACAGCGCCTCCGGGCCGCGCCCGGTGGGCAGCACCGCGCCGATGCCGGTGACGACGACCGCGTCGGGGTCGAAGGACGCAGAAGAGACGTCGGGGGTGTCGGAGGCGTGGGGGGTGTGGGGGTCGGTGTTGTTGTCGTGGAGCTCGTCCGAGGGGTTCGTACTCGGGAGGTCAGTCGTCATAACCGCGTACCACCAGACTGGCGTTGAGGCCGCCGAAGCCGAAGGAATTGCTCACTGCCACCGACACCTCCTGGTGCCGGGCCTTGTCCGGGACGTAATCGAGATCGCAGGCCGGGTCCGGGTTCGTGAGGTTGAGCGTGGGGGGCACGATGCCGTCGCGCACGGACAGCACCGTCGCGATCAGCTCGGGCGCGCCGGCCGCCGCGATCAGATGCCCGAGCATCGTCTTGTTGGCGGTCACCGCCAGCTTCCGGTAGTGCTCGCCACCGGCGAAGACGTCCTTGATCGCCCGGGTCTCGATCGGATCGTTCAGGGGCGTGGACGTGCCGTGCGCATTGACCGAGTCCACCGCCTCGGGGGCCACCTTGCCGTCGGCCAGCGCCCGGCGCATCGCCAGCGCCGCGCCCGCGCCGTCCGGATGCGGCGCGGTGACCTGATAGGCGTCGAGGGAACTGCCGAACCCCGCCAGCTCGGCGTAGACGGTCGCGCCCCGCCGCCGGGCGCTCTCCTCGCTCTCCAGCACCAGCATCGCGGCACCCTCCGCGGCCACCAGACCGCTGCGGTCCCGGTCGAAGGCCCGGCACAGCCGGTCCCCGAACAGCTCGGACGTGGACGGCGCCCCCAGCAGGTGCAACCCGGTCATCGTGGGCAGGTTCAGCACCGAGTCGGCGCCGCCCACCACCATCGCGTCCACCTCACCGCGCCGGATCATCCGGAACCCGTGCCCGATGGCGTGCGTGGCGCCCGCGCAGGCGGTGCTGAAGTTCAGCGCCGGGCCGCGCAGCCGGTGCCGGGCCGCGATCCCCGCGGCCAGCGCGTCATTGGTGCAGAACAGGCCGCTGGACCGGTCCAGTTCGTCGCGCCGCGCGTACAGCGCCTGCCAGCTGGGCTGCCCGTCCTCGCCGAGGGCCGGCAGCAGCTCCAGCGGATCGCGTTCCGGTACGCCCGAGCCGACCGCGGTGCCGATCCGGCCCGCCGGCCGCGCACCGTCCCCGGCCGTCAGACCGGCGTCGGCCAGCGCCTGGCCGGCCGCCGCCAGCCCGAACCGCACCCGCCGCTCCAGCGGCTCCGCCGGGTCCGCGTCGGCCCCGTACCGCGCCGCGAACGCCGCGTCGTCGACCGGCGCCGCATAGCGCACCGGGAAGTCGTCCACGCCCGGCGGCTGCCAGCCACGGATCGCCGAGCGGCCCTCGCACAGGCCCTCCCACATGGTCTGCCAGTCGAGCCCCAGTCCGCAGACGGCACCCAGTCCGGTCACCACGACGCGGCGGCTCATGATCCGGCTCCTTCCAGTACGACGGCACACACCTGACCGCGTGCGCCGCAGGCCAGCACCAGCGCCCGGGAGACCGGCAGCGGCTCCTCGCGGACGGTTTCCCCGTCGTCCGCGAGGAGCCGCCCGGTGGCCAGCCCGTGCAGCGCCAGCACCCCGTGGGCCAGCGGATGGGCGGGCCCGAGCACACCGGTGGCGCGCTCGGCCCCGCCCACCGCGGGCCATCCGCCGGCCGGCCCGAAGACCTGGCCGAGCGCGGCGCGCTGGGCCTGTTCGCCGGCCGCCGTCCAGCCGGCGTCCGGCAGCACCCAGCCGATCCCCGCGGCGTCGGTACCGGCCATCGCCAGCGCCGCCCGCACCGCCTCGGTGAGCGCCTCGGCACGGTCCGCACCGTCCGCACCGAACCCGCGCCCGTAACCGGCCAGCCGCACCGCCGGCCCGTCCTGCGCCGCCGGTACGTCCTCGGCGCGCCGGGCGACCAGGAACGCGGCCCCCTCCCCGGGGGCGGCACCGGTCCACCCCAGCTCCTCGTACTGCGGGAACAGCAGCGGATGCACCTTCGGGCTGACCGCACCGATGACGGCCGCCTCGTTCTCGCCCTCGGCGACCGAGAGCACCCCGTCGACCAGGGCCGCAAGGCCCGCATCGGAGAACGGGGAGTACGCGGCCATCGCCCCGGTCAGCCCGAACGTCGCCGAAATGTGCGCGGCGGCCGTGCTGTTGAGGTGGGACAGCCCGCTGAACGGCGGGACCTCCCGGCCGTAGAGCGCCGCGACGGCACCGGGCGAGTCGTCCGCCGCCCGCCGCAGACCGTCGAGGGCGGAGAACCGCAGCAACTGCTCGTCGACGGTGGGCAGTCCCAGGTACAGACCCCAGCCCTCACCGCCCACCGGGCCGGTCACCGAGGGTCCGGTCAGCGCCAGCCGCGCCCCGTAGAGCGCCATCCGGGCCTGCTTCTCGGAGGTGCGCAGCACCCGTCGGTGCACCCCGAGCGTCGCCGCGTCCGGGTCGTCGACGAGGAAGGCGGTGCCCGCGCCGGGCCAGGCGTCCGCGAGCAGTTCGTAGGGCCGGCCGGTGTCCTTGCCGGCCACCAGGGCCTCCCACAGCGACGCGGGGTCCGCGCCCGCCGCGGTGTATAAGCCGGGTGCGGTCAACCGCACCGCATCGAGGTTCGTCATCGCTCCGCTCACCCCGCCTGCGCCAGGATCAGCGAGCAGTTCTGCCCGCCGAAGCCGAAGGAGTTGGACAGCACCGCCGTCACCGGCGTGTGCCGCTGCTCGGTGACGATGTCCAGGCCGGCTGTCACCTCGTCCGGCTCGTGGAAGTTCAGGGTCGGCAGCACCGCCTGCCGCTGCAGGCTGAGCACGGACAGCACCGCCTCGGCCGCCCCGCTGTTCGCCAGCGAGTGGCCCATGGCGGACTTGTTGCCGGTGACCGGGATCCTGCCCACCCGCTCCCCGAACACGGTGTGCAGCGCCGCCGCCTCACAGGTGTCGTTGGCCTCGGTCGAGGTGCCGTGCGCATTGACGTGGTCGATGTCGTCCGGGGTCAGCCCGCCGTCCGCGAGCGCCGCCCGGATGCAGGTGGCGTAGTCGGAGCCGTCGCGGGAGCTGGACGTCATCTTCACCGCCTCGGTCACCCCGGCGTAACCGGCGACCCGGGCCAGCACCCGGGCGCCCCGGGCCTCGGCGTGCGCCCGCGACTCCAGCACCAGGAACGCGGCGCCGTCACCGATGACGAACCCGGAACGGTCCTTGTCGAACGGTCGGCTGAGCTCCGCCGCGTCCCGCTCCCCGGCGGGCGCCAGCGCACCGATCCCGTAGAACGCGGCGACCGAGGACAGCGTCGTCAGGCTCTCCGCACCGCCGGCCAGCGCCACGTCGAGCGTGCCGCTGCGGATGTAGCGGTACGCACTGCCGATGGCCATCCCGCCCGCGGCACAGGCGTCCGCGTGCGTCTCCAGCACCCCGGCCGCACCGAACCAGTCGGCCAGCCGCGCGGTGGCGGTGTCCGGCTGGACCCGCTCGTACCGCCGCGGGTCCGGCCCGCCCGCGTCGAGGTAGCCGTCCAGGTCCAACGCGCCCGCCTCGAAGTCCACATGACCGGCCAGCGAGACGAGTTCGGCGGGCTCCATCACCATGCGGTTGCAGGCCAGAAAGACACCGCCGCGCTCGGACACGAGGCGCCGCGGCAGCCCGCTGCGCTCCCAGGCCTGGGCGGCGGCGTGCCAGGCGAGCGTGCCGGCCGGCCCCAGCGGGCCCGCCTCCGGCGGCACCGCCTCCTCCAGGGACCGCCGCACCTCGGGGTCGATGTGGGCCGAGACGGCGCAGGGCACGCCCCACTCCTTGTGGAGCGGGTGCTCGGCGATGAGGGTGTTCCCCTGCGCGAGATGGTCGAACAGCGCCTCGGGGTCGGTCAGTCGACCGGCCACCAGGCCGATACCGGTCACCACGACCTCATGACCGGCCCCGGTGGGTATATGGGGGTTCACTTGCTTTCCTTTCGCACGTCGAACGGCTTCGGCGGCGGCCGGCTCGGGTCAGCCGACGGGCTGGGCGTGCCCCAGGGCGGCCAGCGCCGCACGGACGCCCTCGGCCATCACCTCGTCACCGGCGGCCGGCTCCAGCGCGGCACCGCAGCCGGCGCACTGGACCTTGCCGGACGGCGCGATCTGCGCCTTGTCGGCGGCGCACTCGGTGCAGACCTCGGGCAGGTGGTCGAAGATGCGGTGGGTGAACGCGGCCCAGTGCGCGCTGGTGGCCGCCGCGGCGACCTCGTACGGGCGCATCCCCGCGTGCACCTGCTCCTCGCTGTAGCCGAACGCGCTGCGCCGCAGCACCTCGGCGGCCAGCTCGGAGATCCCGCCGCGCTCGTCGTAGAGCTGCTCCGACCCGCCGAGCGCCGACGCCAGCTGGTCGAGCACATTGGACTTGGGCAGTGCCACGCCGAGCTTGGTCTCCATCTCGAAGCGGAATTCGACCAGGTCGAGGGATTCGGCCCCGAGGTCGGAGACGAGGGTGGCGTCCGCGGTGATCTCGTCGACGCTGCTGCCCAGCACCTGCGCCAGTCCCTCGCGGACGATGTCGTGGATCCGGTCTGCCTCGTAAGGGTTCTGCATGGTTCTCTCCTCGTTTCGTAAGCACTCTGCACGCCACCTTTTACCGGCCATGGAAAATGCTGGAAAACGGCAGCGGAAATTACCTGGCGGCACGTTTCGTCGACCGGCCGAAAACCGGCAGGAAAGTGCGGTGAGAGGACATGACTGAGCCCACGGCGGTTTTACGCAGAACGGCTTCGCAAAGCCGGAATGAATTACCGGAAAACCGTCGGAAAATTCTGCTCAGTACGCCCGGCAGGAGGCGGCGGCCGGCAGCGCGGCACACTCGGCCCTGGGCCGCTGAACGCCGGGGCACTCTCCCGGGAAACGGGAAGCCCGGCCACCTGACGTCGTTACGGAAATTGCTTCAGACATCGCTTCAGACATCGCTGAACGCGTGACACATGCCATCCCCCGTAGCAAATGATCCCCCCGATACCTGCTTACACAGGAACAGGCCGCAATACGTCGGCGACCACCTCGTCGTGGCCCACCGAAAGAACCTGCACCGCCTCTCCCGGAGGCGCGATAAAAACGTTACCAGAGCTCCCCAGAAGCGTCACGGAAATGTGCGATAGGTCACGTGACCCAATCTCTTCCCCGCGGGGTCAACTCAAAAGGTTCCGTGGTAATGAAAAACTTAACGTGGGATTCACATACCCGCGGGCCTGTTTTCCGTTCCGGGCGCCGCCCGAAAACCGACCCGGCCGCCTAATTCAACCGCCGCGCATACCCCGGCAGCAGCTTCCCCTGGTTCACACTCACCGCACCCACCAGTTGCTCGCCCCGGTAGTGCGCCACCAGCACCGCCCCCTCCGCCGCGGACCCGGCCTCCACCACCTCCCGGTCACCCGTCCCCGGCAGCCCCACCGACCGGATCCGCAGACCGAACGCCGCCGTCCAGAACGACGGCACATGCGCATACGGCTCGGCCGCCGCCGGCCCCGCCAGCAGATTGCGCCCCGCCAGCTCCCCCTGCGCGGCCGCATTGCTCCAGTGCTCCAACGGAACCGGCCCCTCCGCCGTCCGCACCGCCTCGCACCACGCCGCGTCCCCGGCCACCACCACCGCCGGATCCGCCGCACCCGCGCCCGCCGTACCACCCACACCACCCGCGGCCCGCGCGAACAGCCGCTCGTCACAGTGGATCCGCCCGGACGGCAACGCCAGCCCCGACCCCGCCAGCCACCCCGTGGCCGGCACCATCCCGATCGCCACCACCACCAGCGCCGCGGACACCTCCGCCCCGTCCGCCAGCACCACCGCCCGCACCCGGCCGTCCCCGGCCGCCGCGAAATCCCGCACGCCCACGCCCAGCCGCAACGCCACGCCCGCCCGGCCCGCCGCCTCCGTCACCACCTGCGACACCGTGCCGCCCAACGCCCGCAACGGCGCACCGAACGGCTCCACCAGCGTGACCTTCACCCCCAGCCCGCTCAGCGACGACGCCAGCTCCACCCCGACGAACCCGGCACCGACGATCACCACCTCATCGGCCCCGCCGTCCACCTCGGCCCGTAACCGCCGGACGTCCGCCAGCCCCCGCACCGTCAGCGCCCCGCCCGGCACCCCGGCACCGGGCCACTCCCGCGCCCTCGCACCCGGCGCCAGCACCACCCCGTCGTACGGCAGCTCCGCACCATCGGCCAGCCGCACCCGCCGCCGCTCCCGGTCCAGCCCGACGGCCGCGGTCCCCCGGATCCAGCGGGCGCCGAACTCGCCGTCGCCCGCCAGCCGGATGTCGTCCCCGGTCATCGTCCCGGCCACCACCTGCTTCGTCAGCGGCGGCCGGTCGTAGGGCAGTTCCCGCTCGTCCGACACCACCGTCAGCCGGCCGTCGAACCCCCCGTCCCGCAGCGCCCCGGCGGCCCGCACCCCCGCCAGGCCCGCCCCCACCACGACGACCTCACGCAACGCTCAGGCCCCCTCGACCACGAGCGCCCGCACCGGACACGCCCGCACCGCGGCGGCCACCTTGCCCGCCAGGCCCTCCGGCACCTCCGGCGCCACCACCAGCTGCTCGTCGTCATCGAGCGTGAACACCTCGGGCGCCACCAGCGCACACTGCCCGAGCCCGTCACACACGTCCCGATCGACCCGGATCTCCACCATCCCGCTACCCCCCACCGTTCCCACTCCCGTCCTCCGCCGACCCGTCAGCGCGCATACCGCAGCGGCAGCTCCACCAGCCCCCGGATCGCATCCGACGGCAACCACCGCACCTCCTCCGCCGGCACCGCCAGCTCCAGCGTGCCGAACCGCCGCAGGATCTCGGTGAGCGCGATCGTCGCCTCCTGGCGGGCCAGCCGCTGCCCCAGGCAGAAATGCGGACCCACCCCGAACGACAGATGCTGCGCGGTCGCCCGACCCAGGTCGAACGCATGCGGATCGGCCCGCACCTCGGGGTCCCGGTTCGCCGCGTTCAGCAGGAACCGCACCAGCTCCCCCTTACGGATCACCACCCCGCCCGCCTCTACGTCCTCCAGCGCCACCCGGTTCACGGTCGTCATCGCCGACCCCCGGAACCGCAACGCCTCCTCCACCGCCGCACCGACCAGCGACGGATCCGCCCGCAGCGCCGCCAGCTGCTCCGGATGCGTCAGCAGATCGTGCAGCGCATTGGCCAGCAGATTCGTGACCGTGTCATGCCCCGCGATCAGCAACACCGCCGCGAACGACGACAGTTCCTCATCACTCAGCGCACCCCCGTCCTCGAACCGCGCCGCGATCAGCTCACTCAGCAGATCCTCGGTCGGCCGCTCCCGCTTCGCCCCGATCAGCCCGATGCAGTACCCGAACAGCTCCGCGGCCGCCGACTGCATCGCCTCCAGCGACGGCGCCGCCGAGATGTCCATCGCCCACTGCCGGAACGGCTCCCGGTCCTCCGCCGGCACCCCCAGCAGCTCGCAGATCACCTCCAGCGGCATCGGATACGTGAACTCCTCGATGAAGTCCGCCGTACCGCGGTCCCCCAGCTTGTCCAGCAACTGGTCGGTGATCTCCGCGATCCGCGGCTCCAACTGCCGCACCGCCCGCGATGCGAACGCCGCGGTCACCAGCCGACGATGACGCGCATGATCCGGATCGTCCTGCTCCAGCAGCATCACCGCCAACCCCGGCACCAGCGCACCGTGCGGCGCATGCCGGTGCACGTCGTTGGACAGCCGCGGATCACTCAACAACTCCCGCGTCAGCGCCGCCCCGAGCACCGTCCAGGTCTCCTGCCCGTTCAACTGCCGGGTACGGATGATTCCGTGGCTCTTCGCCAGCCGGTCCAGCTCCTGCTCCAACCCCGCCGTCGACGCCAGCTCGGCCAGATCCACCACTACGGTCATGACGTACTTCCCCCTGATTCCCCCTGGTTGACCCCGGAACGCTCAGTCCCGGAGCAATTGCACGGCAAACTGCGCCAATTGCGCATCCATCGCGGACGACCGGCTGCCGGCGATCCCCGACCGCATCAGCGCCGCCCCCTCCACCAGCGCCACGAACGTCTCCGCCCGCGCCCGGCAGAACTCACCCGGCCAGTCCGGCCGACCCTGCTGGACGTACGCCTCCACATGGGCCACGTACTTCCGGTAGAACTCCCGCACCACGGTGGCGATCTCGTCGTCCCGCGCCGCCAGCGCCCACACCTCGACATACAGCCGGACCAGCTGCGGATCCTCCTGCTCGGCCAGGACCACCCCGACCACCTCGTCGGGGTTCGTGTGCCCCTCCGACAGCTCGATGGCCGACGGGTCGTCCCGCACCATCCGCAGCCCGGTCGTCTCCGCCAGCCGCTCCAGCGAACGCTCCAACGCCCGCTCCAGCACGGACTTGATCAGATCGGCCCGGGTCGGGAAGTAGTGCTGCAGATGCCCGACCCGCACCCCGGCCTCACCGGCGATCGCCCGCAACGAGGCATCCGCCCCCTTGGCCACCAGCACGGCCTCGGCCGCGTCCAGCAGACTCGTCCGCCGGATGCTCCCCTGCCGCGTCAGCGTCGAGCCCTTCCCGGCCCCGCCGTCCTTCTCCTCGCTCATGACAGCTCGACCCCGACGCCCGCCTTCTCCAGCGCCGCCACGACGTCCTGCGGCACCGGCGTCATCTCCGGGAACACCACCCCGCGCGGCGCGGCCGCCCCGTCCTCACCCAGCACCCGGCGCAGCCCCAACAGCCCGCCCAGCGCCGTCAGATGGGCCTGCCCGGCCGGATCCGTCAGCACCGCCGTACGCCGCTGCCCACCCCGCCCGCGCACATCGATCCGCAGGCACGCACTGCCGCCCTCGCCCGGCGAGTACAGCATCGAACGCCGCGTCGACTGGAACTTCTCGCCACGCCCCCACCGGAAGAACCCGGTCTTCTTCAGCGCCAGCAGCGTCGACGTCGACGAGTTGGCACTGAACCCGATCCGCGTGAGGGCGGTGTCCACCCCCAGCACCAGCGGCAACGTGAACTGCTCGGGCGTGTCGATCCGCGCGACCTTCGTCCGGTGCTCCCCGATGGCCACATAACCGGCCCCGGACAACGGCATGATCATCCGCCGCTGACCGCCCTCGGTCACCTCGTAGTCCAGCCCCAGCCGGTCCATGAACTCCACCGAGTCCGTGCCCGCCCGGTCCTTCAGGTCGTACCGGATCGCGATCTCCACCGCCGACGCCCCGCCGACCTCGGCCGCCAGCGCGGCCGCGACCAGCGCCGTCACCCCGCCCATCCAGCTCGACGACAACAGCACCGGCGCCTTCGGCGGGTGCACCGCCGCCACCGCCACCGCCCGCTGCAACCGCGCCGTCCACCGCGTGATGTCCACATACGGCACACCACCACGGAGCGCCGCCAACAGCACCCGGTCCTCAGGGTCGTTGACCGTACTGATCACGGCCCGCACCCTCGCCGAGAACGGCTCCGGATCACTCAGATCCCACCGCCGCACCGACGCGCCGACCTCCTCGGCCAGCGCCTGCCCACGCTCCGGCGTACGCCCCGTCAGGAGCAACGGCCACGAACCCGCCGCCAACCGCGCCAAATCCCCGCCAACGGTCCCGTAGCCGCCCACCACAAGAACCGGGCCCGTCACATCAAGCTGGATGTCATCGTCCACAACCCCGAGACTAGGTCACGCGACCTAGAAACACAACGACGATCTACGTCACACACGTCCGCCAGCACCACGACCTGCCACCGCACCCCCACGCCCCGGCCCGCCGGCCGACGGTCACACACCCACGCAACGCTCCCTGAAACGCAAAAAAGCCTCGTCCCGAGTTGAATTACTTCAACTCGGGACGAGGCTATTTCAAAATTTGTTCGGCGGCGTCCTACTCTCCCACAGGGTCCCCCCTGCAGTACCATCGGCGCTGAAAGGCTTAGCTTCCGGGTTCGAAATGTAACCGGGCGTTTCCCTAACGCTATGACCACCGAAACACTATGAAGTTAACCAACCGGAGCATGACTCAACGGTCGTTACTTCAGAACCTACACAGTGGACGCGAGCAACTGAGGACAAGCCCTCGGCCTATTAGTACCAGTCAACTCCACACCTTACGGCGCTTCCATATCTGGCCTATCAACC